>JACKAT010000099.1 GCA_020634935.1 Anaerolineales bacterium | reverse complement strand
ACCGCCGGGCTGTGGATTGCCGAGTTGGTCGAGCTGTTGGGCGGCGACTGTGTGCCGCAGCCGACGGGCCGCCAGGTGACCGATCAAGAGGTGATCGAAGCCGACCCGGAAGTCATTATCCTGTGCTGGGCCGGCATCGAGCAGATGGACCCGGAGCGAGTGCTGGCGCGGGCCGGTTGGAGTAACGTCAGCGCCGTTCGATCCGGCCGGGTGGTGGCCGTGAACGAAATCCTGCTCAACGCCCCCGGCCCCAACCTGGTTGAAGGCGCGCAGCAGCTCTGGCAAGCCTTGTACCCGGCTTGACCGGCTGAGAGGCGTTTAGCCGCCGGCCATCACCTGGGTGTTTAATCCAAAAGACCCAGGTGTTTTTTTATAAAGACCGGGGTGTTTGCCAAAAAGCAGACTAGTGAGCGGAGTTGTACACCAGGGTGACTCAACCTGACCATGCTAGTGTGCAGACATGGTCACCTGGGTGTACCCATGTCTCGACTTAGGTGTGTAAACGTTGACACCCAGGTGTGTAAATGACCCAAATAGCAACTGGAGTTAAGATTACCTAAAGACCGCCATTTTAAAGGAACCATAACCCCATGTCAACCCAATCCCAAGCCAAAGCCAGCATCGAACAGCTCGTCGAGCGCTATCGTGGTGTGAGCGACCGGGCGGGCGTGACGGAGGCCAATGTCGTGCGGCAGTTCGTCGATCCGCTGCTGCGGACGTTGAAAGAGTGGAGGAGTTTGTGGCCTTAATAGCGTTTGTGGTGTTGGATGGAAAGTTAGATGGGCAGCGGGGCTACCGTTCTCTTAGGTTAGGCCGGGTTAATAGGTCCACTGTATGGTTCATCAGGACGCAACACCAGGCACGGCGAATGAAGAACGGCTTTATCCCGCAACCAGCCCGACCACAACCCCGCCGCTCCAATCAACGATAAGGGATCGTCGCACGTTACGGCATTTACGTCAGCCAGATGATCTTCGTTTTCGAGAAAGAATTGCACCGCTGTCGTCGCATCACGCTTGTGGGTGTCGGAATGGGCTGTTGCTGACACAAATGCTTCCCAAATAAATAACTTCTGCGGCAAAGCGTGCCAAGGCGCCCGCCAGTCCCGCGACATATACAGAATGTGAGACAATGGGGAATGGAGCTGCTTTAGAATCCAGGCCGTCTGTTGCACGGCTATGGTTGTTACCGCAGCGCCTGCCGGAGCAAATATGGAACGACTGGATTCACCTGGTCGACCGACATTTAAATCTTTGCTGTTCTCAGGTACGGGTAAAAAGAGGGGGGCTTCAAAGCCCAAAGCGATGCTAAAACCAGCCTCCGCATCGCTGATAATGCTTGAGATGAGATGTTCAATCTCTGTTGAGGCAACCGGGGTGACCTGGGGTGACGTATTACGCGCCCAGGCGAATGATCCCGACTTTACGCTGCCAATGTCGCAGGCATAAACCACACCGTCCATGAAACTGTTCTCCTGTCAATGTTCTGGGAAAGAATTAATCGCGATATCGAGGTACATCCTCTAACGGATATATTATACCACGAAAGCGACTCTCGAACATTTCAAAATGGTTAGAAAAGTTCCACTCTGGACTAATTTCCTATGCCGGTCTGTGATGCGGTTGATCCTACGCCGGCGCTGGAACAGGCCGAAAAGCTTTATGCGGCTTCGCTGGCCTTGAGTGCGACGATGGATTTAAATCAGGTACTCGACCTGATCTTGACGGAGTTAAGGCACGTGGTGCCCTATGACAGCGCCTCGGTTCAGGAGCTGAGGGGCAACTACACCGAGGTGGTTAATGGGGTGGGTTTTCCTGATCCATCAAAAATCATTGGGCTAAGGTTTGGTGTGAAAACGTCTGAGCTTAACGAGCGGATCATGCAAACCCAACAACCGGTCATTCTGGCGGATGCCAGCCAACATCCCGAGTTTCAGGTTGATCCCCACACCGAGTTGAATATTCGGGCCTGGATGGGCAACCCCTTGCTGTTTGGCGACCAGTTTATCGGCCAGATTACGTTGGACAAAAAAGAAGCCGGCTTTTATACCCAGGACCATGCCCGGCTGGCGACCGCCTTTGCCGCTCAGGCGGCGATTGCCGTCCAAAACGCTCGCTTATTTAATCAGGCGCAGCAAGCCAAAGAAACGGCGGTGCAGGCCCAAGAAGCCGCCATCGTCGCGCTCAATCAGGCCGAAGCGGCTAATCAGGCCAAAAGCATCTTTTTGACCCACATGAGTCACGAACTCCGCACGCCGCTCAACGCGATTTTGGGGTACACCCAAATTTTTAAGCGCGATGGACATCTGATGGCCAGCTACGGCAGGCCCATCGATACGATTCACCGCAGCGGCGAACACCTGCTAACCATGATCAACGAACGACATTCTGGATTTATCCAAAATTGAGGCCGGGAAAGTAGATTTGGAACCGTCCGACTTCCATCTACCCCACTTCCTCAAAACCCTGGTCGAAATGTCGCAAATTCGAGCCGAGCAAAAAGGGATTTGTCTTATTTACGATGCGGCGCCCGATTTACCCACCGGGGTGCGGGGCGATGAAATTCGTCTCCGTGAAGTATTGTTAAATCTATTGGGCAACGCCATCAAATTTACCGAGCAGGGCGGCGTTACGTTCAGAGTGAAAAGGCCGGACAGCCGGTCAGCGCCCCAGCGGTTACGCTTTGAGGTGGAAGATACCGGTATCGGCATTCCTCCGGCAAAGCGGGCAGAGATATTTTTACCGTTCCACCAGGTCGGCGAGCCGCGTTTCCAGGCTCAGGGGACGGGGCTGGGCCTGGCCATCAGCTAGCGTCTGGTCAATTTAATAGGAGGTGAATTACACGTAGAAAGTCCGCCCGCGTCCCTCGCTGGCGGAGACGCAATGGCCGGCGGGCCTGGCAGCCTCTTTTGGTTCGATCTGAATTTACCGGAGGCGGCCAACCGGATCGAGCCGGTTGAATCTGACCAACGTCCCATTGTTGGCTATCAGGGCCAGCGGCTCAAAATATTGATCGCCGACGATAACCCTGAAAACCGCGAGCTGCTTGCCGCCATCCTGCGCCCGCTAGGTTTCGAAATTGTCGAGGCGGTTAACGGAGTTGAAGCGTTGGATCGCGCCGTCACGTTGCAACCAGACCTGGTGCTGTTAGATCTGGTGATGCCGGAACTGGGCGGGCTGGAGGTTGTCCGTCGTATCCGGCAAAATCCTGATTTGAAAGAGGTGGTGGTCATAGCGATTTCGGCCAGCGCGTTTGAGCAAACACGGCAGGAAAGTTTAATCGCCGGCTGCCATGACCTTATCACTAAACCCTTCAATCTGGATGAATTATTGGATCGGCTGCAACATCATTTGAAACTGGAATGGATTTACGATGAACCACCGCTCCCACCCACGCCAAAAACCGAACCCCGGCCCCTCAACATCCCGCCGCAGGAGACGTTGGAGGCGCTGCTGAAACTGGCCAGGATGCGCAACATTACCGGCCTGCGCCAGGCGGTTACCCAACTAAAAACAGAGACCCCGCAATTTACCCCATTCGCCGCTCAGATTGAAACATGGGCCGGGCAGTATCAGTTTAAGCCCCTGGCCGAATTCATTGAAACACACCTGAAAGGGCCTAAATGATGACCACTTCCGCACTGGAAAAAGCAACCATTTTAGTGGTTGATGACCAGATCAGCCTCAAAATATTGATGTTTTAGTCGCCCATCTGGACAAATCCGGCGCGACCATTCTGGTAGCGCTCAACGGTCAGGAAGCCCTTGACTTGGCCCGGGAATTTTCACCGGACATCATTCTACTGGACGTGATGATGCCGGTTCTAGACGGTTTTGAAACCTGTCATCATTTAAAGCAGGCCACAGAAACCCAAAATATTCCCATAATTTTTATGAGTGCTCTGAATGAAATTTTAGATAAAATGACCGCTTTTTCGGCAGGCTGTGTGGATTACATCACCAAACCCTTTCAAATGGAAGAGGTGCTGGCTCGGCTGCATACCCACCTGAGCTTACAAATGATGCGCCGCCAACTTCAAGAGAAAAATAAGCAGCTTGAAAAACAAAATCAAGACCTGGATGCGTTTGCCCACACCGTTGCCCATGATCTTAAAAATCCATTGGCCAAAATAACGGCTTCCCTCACGCTTTTGCAGGACTATGCCGGGCCGGTTTTGGATGATGATATGCAGGAAGTGCTGAAAATCAGTTTGCAGGCCGGACACAAAATGGCCAATATTATTGATGAGTTATTACTATTGGCGCGGGTTCGCCAAGATAACGTCAAATTAGCGCCCTTAAATATGGCCGATATTGTAGCCCAGGCGCAAAATCGCTTGTCGCACATGACTGAAGCCTATCAGGCCGAGATTGTTATGCCGGGCGATTGGCCCTTGGCTGTGGGCTACGCGCCCTGGCTAGAGGAAGTGTGGGCTAATTATCTCAGTAATGGGTTGAAATATGGGGGCCGGCCACCTTATCTTGAATTAGGGGCAACGCCTCAAGCTGATGGAATGGTTCGCTTTTGGGTGCGGGACAACGGGGCGGGTCTCACCCCGAATGAACAAGCCATACTTTTTACCGAATTCACGCGCCTCAACGAAACGCAAGCGCCAGGCTACGGTGTAGGCTTATCCATTGTGCGGCGGATTGTAGGAAAATTAGGGGGTCAGGTTGGGGTTGAAAGCGAAGTAGGTAACGGCAGCACCTTCTATTTTACGTTGCCTGGAGTAACCGCCGTAGGATAAATCTAATAGAAGTTACCTAGCCAAACAACAGAATATTGAAAGCGCACTACTTATGAAGTTAAGCAGTGTAAGCATCCCTAAGTAGCGCGGAACGGAGTGGAGCGCGTATCAAGGGGGCGGTTATAATGACGATTCGGAGCCATCCCATACCCCTTTTGTACTAATCGATGACCTCGCCCCCTCGATACAGTTTCGCTGCGCTTACCTAACTCGGGATGTTACTAACTTAATGGTAATGTCCCCGCGTGTGAGACGTGGAATGTAAGGCGTACTTCGCTTAGGCTCTTCGAATTTTCAACACTGTTTTTGATCTATCGACCATCAGACGTCATCATCCATCGAGCCGAAAATCAACGCGACATTATGCCCGCCGAAGCCAAAGGAATTGGAGAGAACATAGTCTAATGGCGTGGGCTGTGTCTGCCCGACAACGAAGTTGAGGTGGCAGGCCGGGTCGGGGGTTTCCAAGTTGAGCAGGGGCGGCAGCGTTTGTGCTTGCAGCGCCTTGACCACCGCCACGGCTTGGATCGCGCCCGCCGCCGCCAGTGGATGGCCGATGGCCGATTTGATAGCGGTCACGGGGATGCATTCGGCCTTGTCTCCCAGGGCCAGATACAGCACCTGGGTCTCGGCCCGGTCGCCGACTACGGTTGAAGTGGCGTG
>JACKAT010000098.1 GCA_020634935.1 Anaerolineales bacterium | reverse complement strand
AGAAGCATCTGGCCCAGTTTGTCGATTTGGAAGTTAGAACGCAAGCGTTGGATTATTAAGCGATGGAGCATTTCAAAGGATTTCCCGCCGGCGAACTTAAATTCACCTCCGTACCGGATCTGTTCTTTGCGCGCCTGCTGCCGCAAATCGACAGCCTGGTTGAGCTAAAAGTGACGCTGCATTTCCTGTGGGTGCATTACCGGCAGACCAAACAAGCTATCGCCAAAAATGAACTCTTGACCGACGAAACGCTGGTCGAAAGCCTGGCGTTGATTGATGAGGATGTCGAGCACGCCCTGACCTTGGGGCTTAGTCGGGCGGTCGAGCGGGGGACGTTGCTGCACGTTGAAATTGAAACCCCCGAGGGTGGGTACGATCTCTATTTTCTCAACAGCGAACGGGGCCGGCTGGCTCGGGCCAAAATCGAAGAGGGCGAAATTGGGGTGGTGGCCGTCAGTGGGGTGGAAGTGGCCCCGCCGACTAAGCGGCCCAACATTTTTGAGCTGTACGAGGACAATATCGGCCTGATCTCGCCGATTTTGGCCGACGAGTTAAAAGACGCCGAAATCAACTACCGGCCGGAGTGGGTCGAAGACGCCTTTAAAATCGCCGTTGAAAACAATGTGCGCAAGTGGAGCTATATTCGCGCCATTTTGGAACGTTGGGCAACATCCGGCCGCGAAGAGACCGGCCAGCCGAAACCGGAAACCACGGCCAAATCGTGGTACACCGATGAAGAATTCAAAGAGCTGATTCAACATTGAAACGTTTGGATGATATTCTCAACCAACCGCATAACCCGCCGCCTGAAAACGAGGCGGTTCAAGCCAATGGCGATCAAGCCCACGCCGACGAACAAGAGTGGTTATGCCCCATTTGTGGCGGCATCGGCTACCTGCGCCAGGATGTGCCGGTCAGTCACCCCGATTTTGGCAAGCTCATTCCGTGCCGCTGCCGGTTGCGAGAGCAGGAGACGAAGCGGTTGAGCAAACTCCGGCGCATCAGCAATATGGAAATGATGAGCCGTTTCACCTTCGACACCTTCATGCCCGACGGCATCGGTCTGACCGAAAATCGGCGGCGAACGTTGCGGATGGCCTATGAGTCGGCCTACGATTTTGCTCAAAACCCCGAAGGGTGGCTTGTTTTATTAGGCGGCTACGGCTGCGGCAAAACCCACCTGGTCGCTGCCATTGCCAACCAGGTCATTGCTCGCGGTGAACCGGCCCTGTTTGTGGTCACGCCGGATTTACTGGATCACCTGCGCTCGGCGTTTAGCCCCAGCAGCCCCACCACCTACGACCAGCGCTTTGAAGAAATTCGCAACGCCTCGTTGTTGATTTTAGACGATTTGGGCGCGCACAGTTCGACGCAGTGGGCGCAGGAGAAGTTGTTCCAGATTTTCAATTACCGCTACAACGCCCAACTACCCACTGTGGTCACGTCTAATCACGAATTGGAAGAGCTTGACCGCCGTATCCGCTCGCGGCTGATCGATCCCGACCTATCGCGCATCATCACCATTTTGGCCCCAGATTTCCGGCAGAGCGGCGTCGCGCAAGGCGCGTCGGAACTATCCAGTCTGTCGCTGCACACCGATCAAACCTTCGACGCGTTCGACTCGCGCGAACATGAACTCGACCGTGACAAGGCCGAAAACCTCAAACGCGCGTTCACCTTCGCTCGCAACTTTGCCGCCCAACCACGCGATTGGATCGCCTTCTCCGGTACTTACGGCTGCGGCAAAACCCACCTGGCAGCCGCCATCGCCAACGAAGTTACCATGCGCGGCGAACCGGCCCTTTTTGTGGTCGTGCCGGACCTGCTCGATCACCTGCGGGCTGCGTTCAACCCCAACAGCCCCACCCCTTACGACAAACGCTTCGACGAAGTCCGCAAAGCCCCGCTGCTCATCCTCGACGACCTGGGCACGGAAAGCGCCACCCCCTGGGCCGAGGAAAAGCTGTACCAACTGTTCAACCATCGCTACAACGGCCGCCTGCCGACCGTCATCACTATGGCCAAAGACGTCGATATGAAACCGCGCCTTAAGTCGCTCATTTTGGACGTGGGGCGCTGCACCCCCTTTGAGATCCTGGCTCCCAGCTATCGCGGCTTGCCTACTCGCAATACAACTCGAACCCGCACCTCCAGACGGCCGACGCGTCGGTAAGCGAAATTGGTTTGACATTTTACAGTCTATCTTGCTTTTTATCCTGAGCGAAACTAAAATCCCCTAATCAATAACACTGGCTTTCTTGGTAGGAGCGCTGTGCCATCATGGAAAAAGTAATTGGAGTTACCCAGGCTAGAAGTGAGCTTAACACTATTGTTGATCAGGTAAAAAGTAGGGGAGAAACTTTCATCATCCAGCGTCATGGCAAAGCAGCGGCGGTTCTTGTTCCCATTGAAATCTATGAATTGTGGAAACAACAAAAAGAAAGTTTTTTCGAGACATTTCGCCAGACACAGAAACAGGCGGATTTGGACTCTGATCTAGCCGAGGAAATAGCCGCAGAAGCGATTGCTGCTATTCGAGAATCGACCAGTCACTCATAAACTGTGAACGTTGTGTTAGATACAAACGTCATTGTTAGTGCGCTGCTCTCATCAAAAGGTGCTCCAGCCCAAATCATCCGGCATTGGGAAGCCGGTGAGTTTACAGTCATCACATCCCAGACTCTAATAACGGAACTTAAACAAACGCTGACTTATCCTCGTGTTCGCAAATATCTGAGCCTACCTTCTGAAGATATCGAAAAATTTATCGAACACTTAATGATTGTAGCGATAATTGTTGACCCACAATTAACGTTAAGGGTCATTGACCAAGACCAAGATGATGATCGCATTGTAGAATGTGCGGTTGCCGGGAAAGCAACTTATATCGTTTCCGGCGACTCCCATTTGCTCGATTTAGGCGAATACGGTGAAATCACCATCTTGAGTCCAAAGAATTTCTTGACTGTATTACAATCTACTCAGAAACAAGACGATTAAACCCGAGAATGAAAATAACCGACGCCCAACTCAAACAAATCTATGCTCATGCCAAAGAAACCTACCCGCACGAGTGCTGCGGTTTCTTGCTCGGCTACTTTGACGACGGCGGCTTTGTCCGCGAGGTACGGCCGGCTACGAACCAAAACCAAGAGCGTACCGACCGCTTCGTCATCAGCGGGGAAGAGTTCGCCCAAACCCAGTTCGCCGCCGACGAGGCTGAACTGGACATCATCGGCATCTACCACTCCCACCCCGACTGGCCGCCGATTCCTTCTCAGACCGATATGGAAAGCGCCTGGGAGGAGATCTTCTATCTCATCGCTTCGGTGCATGAGGGCATGCCGCTCAATACGAATGTCTGGCGTTTGGCCGATGAGGGCGTGAGGCGCTTCGAGTGGGTCGCCCTTGAAATTGTCGATGCGGCGGAACTGGAAGCCTGAGCCAAAATGAGTGAACCTACTGTCTCTAGCCGCTACATCCGCCAGACGATCTTCCCCGGCATCGGCCCCGAAGGCCAGCAAAAACTGCTGGCGGCCAGGGTCGCCATCATCGGCTGTGGTGCAACCGGCACGGTGCTGGCTAACCATTTGGCGCGGGCCGGGGTGGGCCGGCTGACCATCGTCGATCGCGATTTCATCGAGCTAAATAACCTTCAGCGGCAGCTATTGTTCGATGAGCAAGATCTGGCCGATCACCTGCCCAAAGCCGTTGCCGCCGAGCGTAAACTGCGGGCGATCAATTCGGAGATCGAGGTTCAGGGCGTCGTGGCCGACGCTAACCCCGATAATATCGAGAAACTGATCGAGGGAGCCACCCTGGTGATGGACGGCACCGACAATTTTGAGACGCGCTACATCCTCAACGATGCCTGCGTCAAGCACAATATCCCTTGGATTTACACCGGCGCGGTGTCATCGTATGGGATGAGCCAGACGATTATCCCCGGCGAGACCGCCTGTTTACGCTGTTTGTCGCCTGATATCCCGCCGCCCGGAACCGCCGCCACCTGCGATACGGCCGGGGTGGTCGGGCCGATTGTGGCGGCGGTGGCCAGCATCAGCGCCGCCGAGGCCATCAAGCTGATTGTCGGACAGGGAGACCTCAATCGCGGCATTATTCATTTTGATGTGTGGTACAATAGCTTTGAGCAGTTCGGCAGCGCCGGTCCTCGTTTCGATTGCCCGGCCTGCCAGCAGCATAATTTTGAATTTTTGAATCAGGAGATCGGGGCGCAGATGGTTAGCTTGTGCGGGCGGAATGCCATCCAGATTCGCCAGCCGGGCAGCCGCATTCCGCTGGCTGAACTGGCTGAACGAGTAGGCGAAGTCAGCCACATCACCGCCCGCAACGATTTTCTGCTGCGTTTCACGATCGATGATTACGAACTGACCGTCTTCGCCGACGCGCGAGCCATTATTAAAGGTACCCAGGATGAGGGCGTCGCGCGGGGGTTATATGCAAAGTATGTGGGAACATAGAACGTAAGACGTAGTATTTTCTTTATGGTCTAACGTCCTACGTCCCACGTTCTACTTAATTATAATACATTTCAATTTTAGAAAGGATCACTGATGGATCTGGGCTTAAAAGACAAAGTTGCCCTGGTGGCAGCGTCATCGAAGGGATTAGGCCGGGCCAGCGCAGAGGCGATGGCTCAGGAAGGGGCTAAAGTCACGATTTGCGCTCGCAACGAGGCAGAACTGACCGCGGCCAGGGACGGCATCGCGGCTAAAACCGGCGCGGAGATTTTGGCGGTCAATGCCGATATGACCAACGCGGAAGATATCGCCAACGTGGTGCAGCAAACGGTCGATCATTTCGGCGGGCTGCATATTTTAGTGACCAATGCCGGCGGGCCGCCGGCCGGTTATTTTATGGATTTTGATGATGCTCAATGGGAGAATGCCTTCAATTTATCGATGATGAGTGGCGTTCGCCTCATTCGAGCGGCGCTGCCGTATATGCAGCAGGCCAAATGGGGTCGCATCATCAACATTACCAGCCTGTCAGTCAAGGAGCCAATTGACAATTTGGTGCTATCGAACTCGATTCGGGCTTCGGTGCATGGGCTAGCTAAAACACTGGCCGCGCAGGTAGGGAAAGACGGAATTACCATCAACAACGTCATGCCCGGTTATACTGAAACAGATCGGGTAAAACAACTGGTTGAAGTCAATGCCCAAAAAAGTGGGCGAAGTACCGATGAAGTATTAGCCGGGCTGGCTAATCCCATTCCGGTCGGTCGTATTGGCCGGCCGGAAGAGTTTGGGGCGCTGGTGGCTTTTTTGGCCTCAGAGCGTGCCGGATTTATTACCGGCGTTTCCATTCCGATTGATGGCGGGCAGATCAAAGCCGCTTTTTAGAAGACACGGATGTAATTAACAGGTGACTGGCACTTTAGCGGAATACAACCCTGCAATTACCCTAATTAAATGCCAGTCACCTCAATAAGGAGACGATAATGGAACCAGAA
>JACKAT010000097.1 GCA_020634935.1 Anaerolineales bacterium | reverse complement strand
CGGCCGAAACCGTCACCGTCGATCTACCTCAGGCCGAAGTCACCCGTCTCGTCGGCATCGAACTCAGCGTCGAGGAAATCAAACAAATTCTAGAATCCCTTGAATTCCAGGTCGAAATAACTGGCTCCCAATCTCCCAATCTCCAATCTCCAATCTCCAATCTCCAATCTCCCCTCCTCCACGTCACCGTTCCCGACCACCGCCTCGACATCTCCGCCGAACCGGTGACCGGCCGGGCCGATCTGGTTGAAGAGATCGCTCGCGTCTATGGCTACGACCGGGTACCCGTAACCGAACTGACCGACGAACTGCCGCCGCAGCGCAACAACCGGCCCTTCGAGCGGGAAGAGCGCACCCGCGACCTGCTGATTCAAACCGGTTTGCAGGAAGTCATCACCTACCGGCTGACCACACCCGAAGTTGAGGCGCGGATTTTGGGGAAAGATTACGTGGAAAAGGCCACGTACGTCACCCTGGCCAATCCGTCAACGCCGGAGCGGTCGGTGATGCGTCATAGTGTGCTTAACAGCGTGCTGGAGATTGTGGCCGAAAACAGTAAACGCCACGCTCGCGTGGAACTTTTCGAAGTGGGCCATGTTTATTTACCCAATCCCAACGGCGTTGGCGAAGCGGCCATCCTGCCCGATGAAAAACGGCGGCTGGTCATCGCTATGACTGGCCCGCGCAGCGAACTGAGCTGGCTGCCGACCGACGCCGAACTGATGGATTTCTTCGATTTAAAAGGCGTCGTCGAATCGCTGCTGGATGGGCTGCATCTCGATCAGGTGGCTTTCAAACCGGCGCAGCATCACGCTTTCTATCCGGGCCGCGTGGCTAATCTGGAAATCAACGGCCAATCCGTCGGGCTGCTGGGGCAACTGCACCCGTACGTGGTCGAGGCGTACGACATTCAAATTGAAGAAGACCAGCCTGTCCTCGCCGCCGATTTCGATTTGGATGTACTGCTGGTTCAAACGCCTGATTTATATGCGGTACGCAGCGTCCCGCGCTTCCCGCCGGTGCAGCAAGATATCGCCCTGGTCGTCGACGACATCGTCCCCGCCGATCAGGTTTACCACCTGATCATGCAAACCGGCCGGCCGCTGCTGACCGAAGCCAGCCTGTTCGACGTCTTCCGAGGCGAGCAAATTGGCGCGGGCAAAAAGAGCCTGGCCTTTAGCCTGACCTTCCAATCGGAAGAAACCACGCTAACCGACAAAGTTGTCGCCAAACAGCAGCAAAAAATTGTCAAGCGGTTGGAACACGAGATCGGCGCCCAGTTGAGAGGGTAAAACAGCAGACAAAGTAATTAATTCACAAAGGACACGAAGAGTTTGGGGACTTCGTGTTCCTTTGTGTGTCTTCAAGGGTCAACAGGTTGTGGCTCCACCAGATTATAATTTACCCACGGTGGTTATTATCCACAAGTATTTAGACGGTTCAGTAATAACATGCCAACTATTACAGCTACCACACGGCCACCAAACGGCTTTTTCCTCAGACAGATCGACTAATTTTGAAATATTTACCAAGATCCGCTTGCCACTGACCGGGCAATCAAGTGGAATATAGGGTAGGTATTTTTGTTTATCCACAATCAACATCCCCTACCTCTTTTCTCCTAAGGTATTATCCAATATATATTGGCTCTTTTTTGGCAGATAATCGATAATTGGGAGAGATTCAAACTTCAAGAGGTGACAGTCATTGGGCTCATTACACCAACGGTTTAGGTCTTAATAACGGGCGGCTCCTCAGGTTGTTAATTTTCCTCCGTTTTTCATTGCTGAGCGAACGAAGCTTTGCTCTCGTTTCATAATGATATCAAGTAGTTCTTGAAATTTCCGTAAAAACTTCTTAAAAGCTTCTTAAAACTGGTACTCGCAACGGATACCCTTTAATTCGACCGGGATAAGCCTCCAAATTTGGGGTTAAGCTGATAGACCACGGCTAGCTGACCGCCGACCACCGCAACAGAGGCGTACACGTTGAAGTTCGGTGGTCTATCGTCGGTGGTTGGCGATCAGGCGGTATTAAAAGCTGGGGCAAATCGAGGTTAGGTGCGAGTGCGTATTTCGTAGATGAGATACTACGTCTAATGTGGGGGTAAAGATGATGTTTTGAAAGGAGAGAAAATTAGCTATTTTTCAAAATAATAGCCGATGCCGTATTCGGTCAGGATATAACGCGGCTGCTTGGGGTCTGCTTCGATCTTGCGGCGCAGATGGGAGATATAGACATGGACATAGTCGCTGCTTTCCCGGTACTCCAGGCCCCAGACATTTTCTAGAATTTGTTCGGTGGTTAGTACCTGGTTGGCATTTTGAACCAAATAGGCCAACAGGCGATACTCGGTGGCGCTCAATTTAACCGGTTCATTCTTCACTAACACCCGACGTTTGACCAGGTCAATGGTGAGGTAGCCATCACTGAAGATGGTTGTCTTGGGGGGAATGGCCGCCTGAAAGACCTGGCGCAAATTGGCTCTGGCTCTGGCCACTAATACCCTAGGGCTAAACGGCTTAACGACGTAATCGACCGCGCCACATTCCAGCCCTCTCACAATATCCTGCTCGGAACCCAGCGAGGTCAGCACGATTATTGGCACATTGGATAGCTGCCGGATTTGAGTGCAAACCGTCCACCCATCCATTTCAGGCATCATAATATCGAGGATAATTAAATCAGGTCGCTGCTCATAGAACATCCGCAGTCCCTCTGAGCCGGTAGCGGCTGAATAGACTTGAAAACCCTGGCTGCTGAAGGTAAAGCTGATCAATTGGCATAGGGCGGGATCATCATCGATGACCAATATTTTATATTTCTCTGGAAAACTCATCGGGATTACTCCAGGAGGATAGCAGATCGTCGGCTACCGGCAGGGTAAAATAAAAGGTACTGCCCCGGTTGAGTTCACTTTCAAACCAGATGCGGCCCCCATGTAATTCAACTAAATTGCGCGTAATGTGAAGCCCCAACCCCGTCCCGGAAGCGCCGGTTAGCGAGGCGGTTTTGGCTCGAAAGAAACGCGTAAACAATTTGGCCTGATCCTCGGGTCCAATGCCGACGCCGGTGTCAGTAACGGCTACTTGCAGAAATCCTTCCTCAGCGGCCAAGGTAATGAAGACATCGATCGTGCCGCCTTCAGGGGTATATTTACTGGCATTACTCATCAGGTTAGTGCCAACCTGGACTATTCGCATATCATCGCACAGAGCCAACGGCAAATCGTCCGCCGCGTGAACCGTTAACCGCTGCTGTTTAGCGTCGATCTGCGGCTTCAACTCAGCCGCCACCGTCTCCAGCAAGGCCTGCAAATTTTCCGGTTTTAGCAGCAGCTCCACCTGCCCGGCTTCGATCTGAGAGGTATCGAGCAGATCGTGGGTGATTTTGGTCAAGTGGTGCGCCCCGTTTCTGACAATTTCCAGGAAACGGCGCTGCTGTTCATTCAACCGCCCAAAATCCTCCATAAGCAGCAAGTCCAGGTAGCCGTAGAGGGTTGTCAACGGGGTACGGAGTTCATGGGCGGCAATGGAAACAAATTGAGATTTTAGTGCAGACAATTGTTGCAGTTCGGCATTAGAGGCTTTTAACACCTGATTTTGGTGTTCAAGTTGTTCACGCAGCAGGCCCAATTCATTGCGGTGCTGAGTAACTTGCAGGGCCGATAAGCCCCACTCTGTCGCATCCTGTACCAGGTAAACCAGACCCATAATTTGGCCTGACAGGTCGGGATGAGGCAGCACTTCCATGGTCATATAAACCGTAGCGCCCTCAGCTGTTTCCCGATTGACCAGCAGCAACCGCAAATGGTCGGCCTGACCATCCAGAATTTCAGCCAGTGCTTTTTCGCTGCCCACTAATTCAGGCACCAAATCTAGCAGTGAATGTCCGACCCAGTCAGAATGGGGGCCGACTCCCAACGGCAACGACCCGCTGACCTGAGTCACCATCAACTCGCGGTCGGTGAGGGCATAGGCAATTTGGCGATTTGCCAGAATTAAGTGGGCAAGATGAGTATCCACGGTCTTAACCTATACTAATAATTGGGCTAAAAAACGAAAGGCCGACTCAACCTCATCGCCGGTCTTGGCGCTGGTCCGAAAATAGCGCGTGTCGAAAGCTACGGCCAGCGTATCTAATTGATCGCCGGTCAACAGCACTTGATTAACCAGATCCTTTTTGTTGGCCACGATGACTAGCTTAGACGCGGGATTAATCCGCAGAAAATTATGAGCATGGGTTTCCAGTTGCTCCAAAGTGTGAGCGCGGGTGAGATCACAAACCAGGATGGCGCCGTCTGCTCCGCGTAAATAGCTGCCCTGCATCTGACTAAATTCCTCGCCCCCGGCCATATCCCAGATCATCATGGTGACTTCAACCACATTACCCGCCGGCGATACACTCACGGTTTTACGGCTAACATTTACGCCAATCGTGCTGATGTATTTGTCATCAAAGCGATTATGAACAAACCGGCGGATAAGACTGGTCTTACCGACCGAATAGTCTCCCAGCAAACAGATTTTCTTTCTGAATGAAGTCAAACATCGTTCCTTTCTATTAATTGGGATCGGGCGTCACCAATTCAGGCGGGATGGGATCAACGGTTTCAACCCATCGAGCCGGCACCCAGCCAACGACTTCAGCGCCGGATTGCGGAGACCAACGCACCCGATACCAATCCTGAAAAGCCCCCAACACCTCAACCGAGAGATCGCGCTCTAACGCCACCGTCAATCGTTCCGTATCATCACCGGGCGCCACATGGACCCAGGCACTGCCCACCATCGTACCAGCCACAACCATGATGGGTGTAGCCGTTGGCGACATGGTAGGGGTGGCCGTGGGCGTGGCCGTGGAGGTTGGTGTCGGCGTTAGCGAGGGGGTGAAGGTCGGCGTAGCGGTGGGTTGCGGTGTGGGTGACGGGGTTGCTGTAGAAGTAGCGGTTACGACCACCACCACTGGGGTCGGCGGGCTGGCCAAACGCTGCCAACCCCAGCCTCCCAGCACGCAGCCCAATATCCCACAGATCAGCAGCCCCATCACCCCCACCAGAACTCGCTTTTGCACCTGATTTGAGTGTTGTTTAGAGTAGTGGTTTTCGATCAAAGACTGCAACGACGGCGCCGTATTCTGTAGCGCCTTCACTTCGCCGTCATAATTGCGCAAGGTATCTTCATAGGCGTGACTTATTTCAATAACCCGTTCGCGCATGGCTGTTCGGAAACCGGTGGGCGTTACGCCGTCAACCACCGCCGCCAGATAAACGTGGCTGGCTGTTTCAAGCAGAATACTTTGTTCACCATATTGAATCTCATTGAGTTGCCCTGTTTTGCCCTGCCCAAACGAGTCTTGCACAAAATCACGGATGGCGGTTAACATACTGCTGATTAAATCAGAATCAGGCGTCATATCCGGACTGCTGGACAAATGGAGTAGAAGTAACCCTTTTTCGCGGTGAATAAGGAATAGTTCGGAAACATGAAAAGGCAACGCGTCACGCAGCGTCAGCTCGCTCGCTTTTACCCCTCCCAGTCGGGCCTGAAACCGGCGCCATAGGGTAGAAAAGTCGAAGGAGGTGCGCATTTGCGCGTCAACCGTTCTGGCCAGATCACGAATAGCTTCGGCCACGGCCCGCATCACGAGCGTACCCACTATGGGATAAAGGGCCTCGATCATCGCCTCGCGGGAGTCGCGAATGGTTCGCCGGATCGCCTGGCTCATGACCGGGGTGATAATGGCAATCAGTTTGTCCGGATCGGTAACCCGCTGCTCAAGTTGCTCAAGTTCCGTTTCCATATCGGCAATCTGTTGCCGATCCTCACCGAGTATAATCGCTCGCAGCAATTCTAAGGTAGACTCCGATTGAGAGTCAACGGGGCGCTGTTCGATCAATTCCGTTTGGTCCTCGTCCGGGGTTGTCGACGTGTCCGAAACGACCTCCTTATTTTTCATTATCCTGGGCAAGCAATCCAATTAAATCCTGTAAAGAGCCGCCATTCTTGATATTATTACCCAGTTCAATAAACATTTCGGCTAACGTCATGCGGTCCACTTTTTCATCTGTCAACTTCTGAGCCGATTCACGCAATTCATTACGCAAACTATCATCATTCTTGCGCATGTCTTGCTGCAAAGCCTGCATTTTTTTCAGTTGTTCGGCATCCTGGTCAATTAACTTATCCGTCAGTCGTTCCATTTCCTGCTGCATTCGCTCCAGGTCGTTCTTAATCTGTTGAAAGCGTTGCTCGTACTCTCTCATCTGAGGGCCGAATACAATGTCACGAATGCGGTTAACACCTTGTTGATCCAATTCCAGGCCCACGCCTGTATCGTTTTTCTTTGCCACGATATTTCCTAACGGTTAGTTAAAGATTTAATATTTATTTAACAGATCGAGTGACTGGCGCTTAACTTCGGTAACGATA
>JACKAT010000096.1 GCA_020634935.1 Anaerolineales bacterium | reverse complement strand
CATTAGCGGCCAGCCGAATGAGGTCGATCGGAATGCAGAGGTCATGATTGAGAAGGTCGATACCGTGCCGTCGCTGACGGCATTCTGCACGTTGATGCATTTGGTGTTTGACTTTCCATTAAGAGATATAGTTAAACTCTATTCGGTCAGTCATCTTAAAGATGACCGGATTGGGCTTTATCTGGCCTTTTTAGATGAGCAGCCAGTGAGCGCGGGGGCTTTATTACGGACCAATGGCGCGGCCTCGATTACTAACTTGGTCACGATCGATGATTACCGGGGCCGAGGTGTGGCCACCACGCTGACGTATCGCATGCTGGCCGATGCCCGCGAACTTGACTGCGATCAGGTGATGGTCTACTCGACGGCGCAGGGATTTTCGCTGTTTCACCGTTTGGGCTTTGAAATATTTAGCCAGCGCCAGTGGTTTTTGCCGCCGGGTCTTGATTACGAGTAAACAAAAATAAAACGACCCATTTTCGTCTTCAATCTTCTAAGCCTCTGCTACCCTCGCCCTCCGAATAAAGTTATTAGCAAACGATGCTTTGGTAAGAATTACCCCCCTCACCTTCTCTATAGACACAACCTATCCTCTTAATTTTGAAATTGTTTGACTGTAGGCTCAGGATAGGTTATATTACTATTCACACACAACCATAGGAAAAGAGCGTGTCCGAAGATACCGAAAAAGAGCCAAAGCAGGAGAAAAAGCCGACTACCGTCCTCTTTATTCGGCACGGCGAGAATGAGTGGACGAAATCAAACAAGTTAGCCGGCCGGACGCCGGGCGTTTATCTGAACGAGCAAGGCCGCAAACAAGCCGAAGCTTTGGGTGAGCGACTGGCTAAAGAGAAAATCGATGCACTGTACACCAGCCCCTTAGAGCGAACCGTAGAAACGGCCCGGATTATTGCCACCCATCATAATCTTGAAGTCAAGCCGCACAGCGGGCTGTTGGAGGTCGATTACGGGGAATGGACCGGGGAAGAGATTAAGAAGTTAACCAAAGAAAAATCCTGGTCTCAAATTCAGTTCTATCCCAGCGGCGCCGGGTTTCCTGGCGGCGAGACTATGTACGAAATGCAGGCCCGGTTTGTTAAAGAGGTCAACGCCCTGGTGGCCCAGCATCCTGAACAAACGATCGCCATCGTTGGCCACGCCGATCTGATTAAGGCGGCGGTGGCCCACTACCTGGGCGTCCATTTCGACTTATTCCAGCGGATCGTCATCAGTACGGCCTCGCTGACTACGGTGAATTTTACATTTATGGGACCGCGTGTTGTATGTGTCAATGATACTAATCACAATCCCCCTCCTCCTCAGGAAGAGAAATAGCAACAGTTCGAGGAGTGAAATATGGCTAGAAAATTAACTGATCTTAATCCTGTTAACCGGATTACCATCGGCGCGGTGGGTGAACCGGGCCAACGAATTTTTCTGCTGCAAGCCAGCCAGACAAGCTCTAATGTGACCCTAAAGATCGAAAAAGAACAGGCTCGCGTCCTGGCGGTTAGCACTACGGAGTTATTGGATGAGTTGGATGAAAAATATCCCCGTTCCTTCTCCAAAGTTGACCGGCCGCTAACCTCCGATCTGATGCTGCGTGAACCGATGGAGCCTGAGTTTGTAGTCGGGCAAATCGGCTTAGGCTACGATCAAGACCAGGATATGGTCGTTTTGGTGGTGCAGGAAATCCAGGCTGACGCCGACGAGGATGTTGCGACCGTCCGCTTTTGGGCTACGCGCTCTCAAATGAAAGCGTTGAGTGAGCATACGCTGGAGGTGGTTAATCAGGGCCGGCCGATCTGTCCCCTGTGCGAGTCGCCGATCGATCCCGATGGTCACTTTTGTCCAAAGAGTAATGGATTTGAAAGGGTGCAGTGGAATTGAGCAGCAAATCGAGACTTACCCCCAACCAGATTTTAGAAAAAATTCAGTCCGCTCAAAAATTAGCGCTAGTTCAATCCGGGCGCAGCAGCCCTTGCGATGCCGATTGTCTGGAGGCGCTGCTTAACGGAAAAATGGAGCTCCAGGGCTTGATGCCCTGGAGCTCGAATTACACCTTCCTGGCTAACCTTAATACAAATGACGGCCAAACGCTGATGGGCATCTACAAACCTGGCGAAGGTGAACGCCCGCTGTGGGATTTTCCCGATCGTAGCCTGTCGAAGCGAGAGTTTACCAGCTATCTGATTAGCCAGGTTTTGGGCTGGCCCAACATCCCGACCACGGTTCTGCGAAACGGCCCGCACGGGTTTGGCTCTCTACAACTTTTTGTCGACGCCGACTATGAAGCCCACTATTTCAACCTGCGCGATATGCCCGCCTTTATGGAAGACTTTAGGCGAATGGCCCTGTTTGACTTCATCGCCAACAACGCCGATCGCAAAGGCGGCCACTGCCTCAAAGGCAAAGACGGAACGATCTGGGCCATCGATCACGGCCTGACCTTCCACACCGATCTCAAACTGCGGACCGTCATCTGGGATTTTTGCGATCAGCCCGTAGAAGACGCACTGATGGCCGATTTGGACCATCTGTATACGCTGATGGACGGTATTGAACTATGCGCCGTTCTGGGCGACTTCCTGACCTCGCGTGAAATTGAAGCCCTCAAGAAACGAGTGTCAACCCTGGTTTCCACCCGCCGCTATCCCACGGCCCGCCTGGGCCGTAATGTACCCTATCCGCCTATTTAACGGTAAATTCCGGATAATATTTCATAAGGATATCCTGCATGGAATTGAGAATTGCCGAAGTCACCGATGTTGATGTGTTGCTGCCGCTGGTGCGCCAGTACCACGAATTCGAACAGATCGAGATGTCTGATGCAGACCGGATCAAGGCTTTCTCGCCGCTGCTCGGTCAAAATACGTTGGGGCAAATCTGGCTAATCCTATCCTCTGAGCAGGTGGTCGGCTATATTGCGCTGTGTTTCGGCTACAGTATCGAGTTCGGTGGGCGGGATGCGTTTGTCGATGAATTTTTTATTGAGGCGGCGGCGCGCGGTCAAGGCCTTGGCCGGGAAGTTTTGGCCACGATTAAGGCTGAAGCGACTCATCGCGGTATCATTGCCCTCCATCTGGAAGTTGCCAGAACCAACGGGCGAGCTAAAAAGCTTTACACTGCTCTGGGTTTTGAAGCGAGAGAGTACTTTCATCTGATGTCCTGTCCCCTTCGGAATATCGGAGTTTTATGATTCTCTCCCCTTCTCGCTGTATCCGTTAGCCGGGTTACAAATTTCATCGTCCCCCAGATGCCCATTTTCTATAATTCTGGTAATATACGAACCATTCTGATTATTCAACCACCAACTCATCGACCAACTTAACGTTCATTCCCATTTGTAAGGCTGAGACGAAAGCGAAGCCCTAATCAACTAACCATCTTCCCAACCAACCACCTACTCACCTAACCAACTATCCATCAAATAAACCATCCAACGGAGGAACCATGCAAACGGTAAATCTATTGAGCAAACGGGCCTATCTAACGCCCGACCGCGAAGCATTAGTCTTCATCAGCGACGGTGTACCACAGCGATATACTTACGCCCAACTCAACGCGCGCGCCAATCGGCTGGCTAATTGGCTCCACGACGAGTTAGGTGTTCGTAAAGGCGACCGGGTGTCGATGCTGGCTCACAACAGTATGGCCTACATCGACTGTTTTTACGGATTAGCCAAGTTAGGCGCGATTTTCGCGCCGCTCAACTGGCGGCTGGCCGCGAACGAACTGCGCTACATTATCAACGACTGCGAGCCGGCCGTCCTCATTGTCGGCCCGGAATTTGCCGATGTGGTAGCGGAGTTTCGACCCGATGTCCACATCGATCACTACGTCACTTTAGAGGGCGCGCAGATTGACGGCGCGATGTCGTATGAAGCGAGTGTGGCTCAAGCGCCGGAGGCCGAACCGCCGTCGCCGCCGCTGGATGATGACGATACCTGGGCCATCCTCTACACCTCCGGCACCACCGGCCGCCCCAAAGGGGCCATGATTCCCCACCGGCAGGTCGTTTACAACTGCATCAACACCATCGCCAGTTGGGGACTGACCGAATACGATGTCTCGCCGGTTTTTACTCCGCTGTTTCATGCCGGAGGGTTGTTTGCCTTTTTGACGCCGCTGCTCTATGGGGGGGGGCGCGTTATTGTAACGCGGACATTCGAACTGGAGGAAACCGTGCGGATTATCGAGGATGAGCGGTGTACGGTCATCCTCGGTGTACCGACCATCTTTCAAATGTGGATGAATACGGCGGCGTTTAAAGATGCCACGTTTGAGAGTGTGCGCTTCTTCATCAGCGGCGGCGCGCCGCTGCCGGAGTCGCTGGTGGAAAGTTGGGTAGCGGCTAAGGGGGGTGTTTTCCGGCAGGGCTATGGCCTGACCGAAGTCGGCGCGAACTGTTTCTCGATGACCGACGAAGATTCGGTGACGAAACTGGGCTCGGTCGGCAAGCCGATCTTTCACAGCCGCATGCGTTTAGCCGATACTGATGGGCACGATGTGCCAGTGGGCGAGGTCGGTGAACTGCTCATCGCCGGGCCGCACGTCTGCACCGGCTATTGGCGCAACCCCGAAGCCACCGCCGCCGCGATTGAGAACGGCTGGTTCCACACCGGCGATATGGCCCGCATGGACGAAGACGGCTATTTCTACATCGCCGGCCGCTTCAAAGATATGATCATCAGCGGCGGCGAGAACGTCTATGCCGCCGAGGTCGAGGCCGTTTGCCGCGAACATCCCGCCGTGACCGAAGCCGCCCTGATCGGCAAGCCCCACCCGCAATGGGGGGAGATCGGGGTTATGGTAGTCGTGCTCCAGCCCGGCCAATCGACCACCCCGGAAGAACTACAAACTTTCTGCGGTCAGCATCTGGCCCGCTACAAAATTCCCAAAGAATTCATCTTTACCGACTCGCTGCCTTACTCGCCGTATGGCAAGGTGATGAAAACAGAGTTGAAGAAAAAGTTTGTTGGGTAGTTGGTTGGATAGCTAACCAACTACCCAACAAACCAAATAACTAACCCCAATGGAGTTAAAAATGCCTATACAAACGTTACCTGGCATTACCGCCAAGTCCATAAAAACCAACCGAATCACCACCCGCGTCTTATTCTCCGGCCCGGAAGACGGTATTCCGGTGCTGTTGCTGCATGGTAATTTGTCATCGGCGACGTGGTGGGAAGAGGTGATGGTCACCCTACCCCCCGGCTTTCGAGGGATTGCCTCGGATCAGCGAGGCTTCGGCGAGGCCGATCTGGCCCAAAAGATCGACGCTACCCGAGGCATGGGCGATTTAGCCGATGATGCTGTGGCCTTGCTCGATCACTTGGGCATCGAGCAGGCTCACATTGTCGGTAATTCGCTAGGCGGTTCGGTTACCTGGCGGCTGCTGATGGATTGTCCTGAGCGCTTTCTGACGGCGACCCAGGTCGCGCCGGGATCGCCGTATGGGTTTGGCGGCGTCAAGGGCATCAATGCGACGCCCTGTTACGCCGATTTTGCCGGATCAGGCGGGGGACTGGCCAATCCGGAATTGCTCAAACGGTTGGCCGCCGGCGACCGCAGCGCTGACACCATGTTTTCACCCCGCTCGGCCTTTCGGATGTTGGTGGTCAAGCCGCCTTTTATTCCCCAGCGCGAGGATGCGCTGATCGAAGCGATGCTGGCCATGCATCTGGGCGACAGAGACTTTCCGGGCGATTTTGCCCGGTCACCCAACTGGCCGTTTGTAGCTCCGGGCCAATGGGGTACAGCCAACGCCCTCTCACCAAAATATGCTGATGATGTCAACCGGCTGTATGCTGTCACCCCCAAGGTCGATATTCTGTGGATACGCGGCAGCCACGATCTGGCCGTGTCCGACAATGCCGTTTCCGATCCGGCCACCGTCGGCGCCGCTGGCTTGCTGCCCAACTGGCCTGGCCCGGACGTTTACCCACCCCAGCCGATGATCGGCCAAACCCGCGCTGTACTGGAGAAATATGCTGCCGCCGGCGGCTCTTATCGAGAGGTCGTCATCCCGGCTACTGGTCATGTCCCCTACATCGAAAACCTCGCCGCGTTCAACGCGGTGTTTCATCCGCAGTTGATTGGCTAGGTGGATGGTTTGATAGTTTGATGGGTGGGGGTTGGTTTCTATTAGTCCAACCCGTCACCCATCTAACCAACCAACCAACCATCCATCCATCCCCCAAACCCTCAGCATTCTCTCAGCTTTTTCTAAAAAACTTTTCATAAACATCGACAAAACTGGTAGAGACGTTATTAAGAAGGTTATAGTTTTTCTGCAGCAGTTCTGTGCGAAATCTGCACATTTAGTGATTAAACTAACGTTGTCGTCGTTAAATAGGTCGATGACATTGACCCATGATGTCAGACGTAGCCCGTAAAATGTAATATTACGGGCCACGTCCTAAGTTTTACAACCATAAGGAGAAGAATACATGTTAAAAAGAATTTTTGTGATCGCGATGGTCATATTCGCATTGGCCGCGTGCGGCGGCCAGTCGGCCGCCCCGACCCCGACCCTGACCGTGATATCGGAACCAACAGCTACCCCGGTTCCCGCAGAGGCAGTTGTGACCGAAGAGGCCGCAGTCGAAGCGCCGGCGGCGACAGAAGAGATGGTGATCGAAGACCCCACATCTGAACCGGTCCCCACCGAGGAAGTCATGGCGGACGAGCCTACGGCAGAAGTGGTTGCAGAAGTGATGGTCAATACCAAACTCAATCTCAATCAGGCCACGGGCGACGATTATCTGGCGGCAATTCCCAACTTCAGCAACCGCATGGTGCGTGAATTTTTGGAATATCGGCCCTATATCAGCATCCAGCAGTTTCGCCGGGAAATCGGCAAATATGTCGATGAAGCCCAAGTAGCCGAGTACGAACAGTACGTATATGTGCCGATCGATGTCGATGAGTCTGACGCGGCCACGCTCCAGCAGATACCGGGCGTCGATGAAACCATCGCCAATGAGCTGATGGCGGCCCGGCCGTTCGGCTCCAACGAGGCCTTTCTGGCCAAGCTGGCCGACTACCTGCCCGCGCCTGAAGCCGCAGCGGCCGAGGGCTATCTGGTGGGCCAATGAGCGCGGAGACCATTCTTGAGCGTCTCCGGCTGTTTTTGTTGGGGTTAGCCATTTTTATCTTTGCCGGCACAGTCGTTGAGTTGTGGTTCACCGGTCACATGGAAAGTGCGGTTCAGTTGATCCCGTTTGGGCTGGCCGGTCTGGGCATTTTGGCCATCGGGGCCGCGCTTATCGCCCCGCAGCGAGCGACCTTACTGGGGCTGCGCGTCGTGATGGGGTTGGTGGCGCTGGGCAGTTGCTTCGGCATCTATGAGCATATCGAACACAACCTGGCTTTTGAATTGGACATCCGTCCTAATGCGACCGTGGCTCAGGTATTTCTGGATGCGCTCGGCGGAGCCAGCCCGCTGCTGGCCCCCGGTATTCTGGCCCTGGCCGCTATCCTGGCCCTGGCGGCGACCTACTATCATCCCGGTTTTAAGCGCCAATAAGCGCTTAACCATATAGCGCAGGTTGGAGTGGCGCCTTGAGCTTATCGAAAGGCGCCACTCCAACCTTATAAATGAACCTACCGAGG
>JACKAT010000095.1 GCA_020634935.1 Anaerolineales bacterium | reverse complement strand
TTTTCTCCGGCAAAGTAGGCCCGCGCCCAGCGCCGCTGAACCGACCGCGTCGGCAGCGACCAGCGCAGCAGGTCATAAACCAGTTGGCCCCAATCAACCCGGCCTTGATGGGCGGCCAGAAACTGAACCGCCTGCCGCAATTGAAAAGGAAGCTGCTGCTCATCGGCGTCGAGCAGCCGTTCCACGCGCCGGTCTAACCCGTTTTCGTTGTCTGCGTTGCGTATTCGGCGCAGCGATAGGGCCAGGTTCGCCGGCGGCGGCGTTTCAGACGCGACCTTTTCTAACGGGTAGAGGGTTGCCACTAAAAAGTAACTGTCTTCAGCCCAGCGGCTAACCCCGTAAGGCAGCACCTTGTTGTAAAACAGGCCCACCGCCCGGTTGGCCTCGCTCAGGCGATTGCCGGCGTTACGCTTGAGCCTGGCCCGGTCGCCGGCGTCCAGCCGAGCCAGATTGTCCACAAAATCTATAATCGGTTGGGGTAAAGTTTTTTCTTTGGTCTCGGTCATAATGGTTTCTCCTGCGGGTATGTTTTATTACGATGGCTCCATAATTTAGCGCGACAATGGTTGATCGCTTCGACGCGGCGGCGCAAGGTGGCCCCGTCATCGGGTAACGTCTCGACGGTTTCTTCAAATAGGGTCTGGGCCTGATCAATTACGGTTTGAACCCATATATGCAGCAATGCCGCTGCATCCGCCGGGGCGGTATACTGCTGAATATGGCCGTGAAAGGTGTGGCCTAGCTGCTGCCAATAACGCCGGCTCATCTGGGCCTTGACGGTCTTAAGACGGTCTCCGCCAAAGTAATCCTGGAAAGTGCTCTTAATAATGCCATTACATTTATCAGCAAATGCAATACTCTCCTCAATGGTTTTTGCACTATCAATGTCGCTTAATAAGTGGGGTGGCAGGGCGAAGCCGCTTTCCTGCCATTCGTAGATCTTCATTTGTCCTTTTTCACTACGTAGGCCAATTACTCGAAGTGGAATAGGTGCATCCTCATTAAACGGTAACTGTATTTGTAGATCTTCCAACTGGTTAAGTACCGCAGGACGCAATGGCTGTAACCCATATTCATCGGGGTGTGTAGGCAGGAACAGGTTTACAAACTCTCGCCAAATAGCCCGTCCTGCAATGGGACGAATAGGCGTAGGCTTATCCTTCTCTTTACCTTTGGGTTTACTATAGGCCACGAAGGGATCGCGCCAAAAAGCGGCATCTTTTGGACGACTCTCGCCCATATCAAATACAATGTCTTTTACCCCCCAGTTTGTAAAACTGCCACAGCGTGAGCAAGGGAGTGCCATTGGAATAGGATAAAGACGTACTCGACGTGCTGGAAATGTAAGGCTATGAAGATAACCCACGCGGTGAGCAATTAAATATTGTGGTACGATGTTGTTACGCTCCCACCAAGGAAGGTCATGTTCTGGCCTGCCGGGTTGATATCGAGGAGTGGTTAAAGATGCGGCTAAACTATGAAAGAGATTTTCCCCAGCTGGCAAAATGTAGATGGGAGGTTCACCATTTATCGAGGGCCGAATTCCGCGCCCTCCCGAGGTCGAATGTGTGGGGATAACAAGGAGGCCTTTGGCTAAACATTTCGAGCAACAGGTTTGAAACTTCGTCAACTTGTGATTGTAGAAATAGGCCGTTGTTCCCGGTGGTTCCTCATGAAATAAATTTCCCACAGGTTTAATCTTTATCCCTTTTCTTGAATGTAAGGGTAAATCCGCCGACTGCATAAACGGCATATCCTCCGCAAACAAATCAAACCGGTGGGCGTAAGTCTCAGCCAAGGCTTGCAGAGCGGCCTCCGCAAAACGGCCGCTGCGCCATATCGCCGCCAAGTCGGCCGCCCGTTGAGGCCGGTAGGCCGCTTGCAAAATAGCGACCAATAACCGGTGAACGGCCACCATATCCAGCGGCGACGGCTCATACAAGGCGTGGATAGCGGGCGCTTCCAATAAAGTCTGGATGATGTTCAATTCATCCAAACTCCCGTCGGGCCGCTCGACCGTAATCCACGGCTCCGTCCATAAATTGAATGAAGGGGGTGTTAAATGGGCTTGGGTCATAAATGTTACCTCCAAAAGATCATGTATGTTTTATGACTTACGCAGTTGGCCTGTTTAGCCCCCCTCTAACTCCCCCCAAAGGGGGGAGGACCAGGCCAGTCCCTCCCTGTGGGAGGGATTTAGGGAGGGCTAATCTCCCACTGCGTAACTTCTATGTTTATTAGCAGATTATCGGTTATTCATGATTAAATAACCCGCCTGATCCCGGTGTCCGCAACGGCGATTTATCGCCGTGCTATTAAGTAGCACCCCATAAATGGGGTTTTATAGAAACCGGATTTATCCGGTACGGTTCGATAGCTCCGCGATTTATCGCGGAGCGGGGGGTGTGGCTCAATCATCATCAATCATCATTTTCCTCCTCAACCAACGCCCCGATCACCAGCCCCAAATCAGGATGCAGCGTGACGGCGACCGGTAGTGCATCCGATTCCAGCCACAGCGGGGTACACGCCCGCAGCAGCGCCGACTCCGTAAATAGGGGGGCCGTCTCCGGTTGAGTTTTGAGATACTTGACCAACGTCTGGTGGGATAGTCGCAGGCTGTGGCGCAGCAGGTTGAGCTGCGTTTCTCGCTTCGCGGCCTGATTGAGCGGCGCGGTCATATCGCCTGCCGGGGTTCGGGCCGTCTCGCCCTCACGGATGAGGGGGATAACGGTGAGGCTTTCTTGCCCCCATCGGGTTTGGGCCGCCAGCCAGCCGCTGCTGTCTTCATCCTCTTTAAATCCTTGGGGTTTGGCGCTGCGGTAGAAAGGATAGTCGGGATCGGGCGCGTCCATGAGGCGTAGTTCCGCTTCATCTTCCAGTTTTATGCGCTGGGACTCCAACGTATGCCAGGCGGCATAGAGCGGATCGCCGGCGTCCGGCGGCGTTTCGTCATAAACGGCTTCTATCAAAGGGCGATAATCTTCGGGCAGCGCGAAGAAGGCGCGTGTTTCCAGCGCGGCCAGCGTCCGGGCCAAGATATACTCCCCGTAAATTTTCTTGTCGGCGGTCTCAAGCGGGGTGTTCACATAGAGGTGGGGGGTGGTATGGGCGTGGCGCGCGCCGGCCTCGCGTTCGTGCCGGTGCAGCCGGCCGGCCCGCTGTAAAACCAGATCAATCGGAGCCAGATCGGTCATCATGACATCAAAATCAAGGTCAAGACTTTGCTCCAGCACCTGCGTCCCGACCACAATGCCTTTGGTTGGGCGTTGACCGTCTTTACCGTACTTATCCCTAATGCTTTTCTCCCGCTTTTCCCGCTCCCGTAGTGGAAACTGGGCGTGGAGTAAATCCAGGGCCACATCGGACGGGGCCATATCCAACAAGTGGGCATAAATTTGTTGGGCGCGTTTAACGGTGTTGGTCATCCAGCACGCGCCGCCGCCTGCCGTTACTTGATCCAGCAACCATTGGGCTTTGGCCTTCGCGTCGTTGTGAGCCAAGGCTACCCAATGGAGGGTTATGGTTTTACCGGGCTGAAACGCCTGCGGTTGGCAGTGATGATACCCTCTTGCCCCTATCGTTAGCAGATTGGGGTAAGCCTCTAAATCGAGGGCGGTATCTAAGGGTTGGCCGGTAAATGCCTGGGCCAACTCCTGCCGCCGCGCCTGGGGCAGGGTGGCCGATAACAAAATAACGGAACTGCCCAAGGCCGCCAGCCAGGTCAGCATCCGTTTGATGATGGTGGTCATATAGGTATCGTAGGCGTGAACCTCATCCAGGATGATGGTCTTGCCGGCCAGCCCCACTATCCGCAGCGCATTGTGGCGAACATTCAGCGCCGATAACTCGGCCTGATCGATGGTGCCTACGCCAAAAGGAGCCAGCAGCGCCTTTTTCTTGGGCGAAAACCAGGCCAACGACGGCGGCTCCGGCTCATGATCCAACTCAATAGTCCGGGTCGGCTCCACCCGCAAATCATCTTCAACCAAGAAATCCTGGCCGTGAACCAGTTTGACCAGTTCGGGCGGCAAGCCCAACCGTTCCTGTAAATAGGTTTGAACCCGTTGAAACATGGCGTTGCTGGTGGCGGTTGTCGGCAGGGCAAGGTACATCTCGTCGCTATGACGTAGGGCCGCTATGCGCCGCGCCAGGGCCAGCGCCGCTTCGGTTTTACCCTCGCCGGTTGGCGCTTCAATGATGGTCAGCGTGGGCCGGTTTAGCAAGCTGTCGGGAATGGCGTCGATGGCGGCTTGTAGCGGGCGCGGCGCAAAACCAAATAGGGGCGCGAACCGGGTTGGGGCCGCGCTGTGAGCCAATTGAAAGAAACCGGCGTCGCGCACCCGGTTGTGGGCGCGTTGGCGGCTTTTGGGGATGTACTCTAACAGGGGCGTATGCGGTTCGGGCCTAAAATAGGTTTCATCCGATCCTAACCAGTCGCATAAGATACAAAAGCCGTTGAGCGCCATCATCGCCGTCGATTGATTGGCCGGCTGGGGCAGCGGGTCGGGCCACTGTTGCAGCAAATAGCTTTGACATATCCGTATCGCCCGTTGGCGCAGGTGAGACCACTCCTCGGCTTCATCCATCCATTTCAGATCACGGCGATGGCTTTGCCTATCAGCCTGGAAGATACCGTGATGCCCGCTGACCATCTCGATAAACGCCGCCGCCAGATTATCCGGCCAATCGGCGATCATTTCCTTCAGCACGATGCGCCCTACAATCGAATGGTGGAGCTTGCGTCCGTCATTTTGGCCGGCCTTACCAAACACAAAGCCTTCGGCCATTAAGCGGGCGTGCTGCCGGGTATTTAAGATTTGGAAAGGTACCGACAGTTTGCCGATATCGTGCAGCGCAATCAGGTAAGGCAGCCATTCCGCTAAGGTTTCCGCCTCGGTATTAAGCGCTTCGGCCAGCACCCGCCGCCACCGCGAGGAAGCGCGGGCGCTGAGAAGCTGCCAGGCCACGTGGGCCACGTCAAACAGATGATAAAGCGCCGGATGAAACCGGTCGGGGTCTGCCGTCGTTTTGCCCCACAGCCTTAACAGGCGTGAGTCAAGGTCGGTGGCCTGGATTGCCAGTTCGTAATTTCGGGCCGATTTCCATATTTGCCCTTTAATTTCCTCCCGCAGTTCCTCCGGTTCCAACACGATCACCGCGTCACCCCACCCCCGTATCCAGGGCAGCATCTCCTGCGGTTCGGCGATGTCGGCTTGCCAGATGGCGGTGCTGTAGTCATCCGGCCCTGCCACCGACTCCTCAGGATGCCACACGCTCTCGCGCAGGCGGCGGACGGCCCGGTAGCCGCTAAATTTAAGCCGCACCCGCTCCGGTTTTTGGTCACTGTGCCAGATGCCCCAAGCATGGTTTAGGATTTGCTGTTCGGTCTGCGGGTCGCACTCCTGGAAGGGTTCCGAAGTTTCCACCGCCTTGGCAATACGCTCCAGGCTAAAAGGGACGATACTCCGGTTGGTGGTGCTATAACCCACTAGATAAACGCTGTCGCTCCAGGGCGACGGCTCGATCAGATAGGGGCTGACGGTATGCCAAATCGGGTCGCCCCGGCGTTCCAGGGCCTGGTACTTGAGGCGGATGGCCCGTTTTTCGGTCCAGGCCACCAGAATTTTGTCCAAAATCGCTTCGCGGGCGGCGTCATCAGGGTGTTCCAACGTTTTGGCCGCGGCTTGTCCTAATTTTTCGGTCATGGGCTTGTATAGGGCCGGGGCCAGCTTGCTGAGCGCCTCTTTGACGTGTTTTTTGGGGAAAGGGGTGCTGCGCCCGGATCGCCGTAGAAAGGCGTACAGCACCAGCGCCTCCGCCGGTTTGATCGGAATATTAGAGACCAGCGCGTTGGTATCGATGCGATATTTGCCCCGCTCCGTTTCTTTGAACGGGTAGCGGCTTTCCAACTTTCGCCGCCGCTTGAAGATAGCGTCGCGGCCCACCTCAAAATGGTCGGCCAGTTCCTGGTCGGAATAGCCCCGGCCCTGGCGGGTGTACATTTCAACTAAATCATCATCGTGAATAGAACGAGTCATGATCCTGCTCCTGGGAAGTTAGCCCTCACCCTCAACCCCTCTCCCTCAGGGTTCAGGGGCGGATAGTTTGGGTTAGCGAACATTCTCCCCCCCTCGGTCCCCCCCGCTGGGGGGGAAGTATTGGCTCCTCCCCCTAGCAGGGGGAGGCTGGGAGGGGGTAGAATGCTCGCCGGCCTCGAAAGCTTGGGGCCTTATTCAACCCCTCTCCCTGAGGGAGAGGGGAGTCGCGTTAGCGACGGGGTGAGGGTAAAAATCGCGTGGATGGTCTTGGTTATCTCAACCAAGACCATCGCGCCGCTTATAATTGAGTACGGCAACAGCGTACCACACCTTGTTGCCCCATACCGTGATCGCCGGGCTACCAAAATTTGAATAGGCCCAAAAAGCCCCCATCGTCTTCATGCACCACCTTCTCCGGCTCATCCTCCAGCGCGGTCAACACCCGCGCCACTTCCTGCGGGTGCAGGCCCAACTTTTTTGCAATACCTCCGGCTGTAAGCTGTTCGTGATGCTCGCCCACGGTCTTGATAACTTCCGTTCGTCGCAATGGATTGATTTTGCGTCCCACTGTAGACACCTCCAGGGTTAAGATGTCTACAGCCTATCGCCCCCTTGTTGCCGTAACGGCAGCAAGGCCAGGTAATCTGGCCGGATTTATAAAATTGGAGGAGTTGCAAATCAGGTGACAGTCACTTGATGATGGTAGATCAAGCCGTCAGGTAGCTCAGACCGGCCGGTTTAACTGCTCAAGTGACTGTCACCTTTAGAACCGACCATCCCAACAACCAACTACCCAACCAACCCACTGACGAACCAACAAAAAAAACGCCGCCCATGCCCGGACAGCGTTTCCGCTCCTAATAAGATCGCCACAACGATGCAGCCGGGTCAATGGGTTAAAGAACTAAACCTATACCCGGCCTCCCCCAGGCGAAGTCTTTTGTTATATTCATTTCATTCTATCATAGTCTCATTTCGGTGACAACCTTTTTTTGCCAATGAAGGCGTCCTACTAGTCGGGAGAGGCAATTGGCGGCCAATGAAGGCATCCTACTAGTCGGGAGAGGCGATTGGCGGCCAATGAAGGCGTCCGACTAGTCGGAAGAGGCGATTGGCGGCCAATGAAGGCATCCTACTAGTCGGGAGAGGCGATTGGCGGCCAATGAAGGCGTCCTACTAGTCGGAAGAGGCGATTGGCGGCCAATGAAGGCATCCTACTAGTCGGGAGAGGCGATTGGCCGCCAATCGCGGGTTTCTATTCGCGCCAGGAGCGCTTTGCGCCTCTTTGGCCGTGCGCCAAAAATTTTTTCCCCGACTCGACAAGTTAGAAAGAGTTAGATATACTGGAAAATACGTCTGTTTAAGGCAACGCCGTACCAGAGTACCCTTCTAATCAAATACAATTATCTACAGGAGCTAGAACATGGTTACGACCAAGTATGACACCACCAGTAAACTGCATCTCAATTTCCCCGATAGGGACCGTCCCGCCGATACGGTCAACTCGTCCCGCGCCCTGATCAAGTATGAGCAAAGCCTCCCCTCGGAAGAGCAGCTAAGGCATACGCCCTATATGGCGGCCTTGGTGACGGACTGGGATGCGGCCGACGCCAAGCGCCTGGACGGCGAGGTACAACGCGCCGAAGCCGCCGAAGCCATCGAGCGGCTTGATCGCGAGATGATTGAAGTTGTTCGCACCATACGTAAAATAATTGATGCCGCTTTCCCCACCAACCCCTCTCGGGCCAAGGCCTGGGGCTTTGAAGCCAAGAAATCCACCAAGAATATTTTGTTGCCCCAAACCCGCAAAGAGCATCTCAACCTCTTAGACAAATATATCGCCAAAGAACAGAGCCGGCCGGAAGAAGAGCGGTTTACCAGCCCTAACCTGGCCGACGTCATTCGAGTTCGCGACGACCTGCGCCAGCAGCTCGATATCCGAGCCGCCGGTCAGAACCAACGCGAAGAGGCCGTGGTCGCCTGCAATCAGATTGCGGCGGATCTGTACAACTTCTTGCAATCGGCCGCGACCGATCTGCTGACCTTCAAATTTAAATTTAAGCTCACAGTGGAGTTGCAAAAATGGGGTTATGATGTCAGCCCGCGCCGCACCGCCTCGGCCGAGGAGGAAGCCGAAGCCGTAGCCGACGCATCGGCCGAGACTGGAACCGCATCGGAACCGGCCCCCGCCGCCTCCACCCCGGAAGCCACCCCGACCAACGGCGCGTATACCAACGGCTCGCCGTCTGAGGATGGGGATTTGGTGCCCGATATGCTCACCA
>JACKAT010000094.1 GCA_020634935.1 Anaerolineales bacterium | reverse complement strand
ATCGCGGGCGTTGACGGCAGTGATGAACAGCCGGCCCATCCCCGGCCAAGAAAAGACCGTTTCAAACAGCACCGAGCCGGACAGCGCCAGTAAGAAAATACCACTTAGACCGGTTACAAACGGCATAATGGCGTTACGGAGCGCATGGCCGTAAACGACCGCTTTTTCCGACAGCCCTTTGGCCCGGGCAGTTCGAATATAGTCCAGGTTCAGAACCTCCAACATCTCGAACCGCAGGATGCGGGAGAAACCGATCCAGCCGCCAATCGCACTGACCGTGGCCGGCAGGACCAAGTGATGCAGGCGGTCGAGCAGCGAGCCGTCGCCGATGGTGTACATGCCGCTGAGCGGCACCAGCCCTAAATAGCCGCCCAAGAAAATGAGCAGGAGCAGCCCCAACCACCAGTGAGGCACGGTATTAACCAGTACCGTCGAAATGCGAATGATATGGTCCGGTAACTTGCCCCGTTTGAGCGCGGCGTAAACCCCCAACGGCAGCCCGCCGATAACGCTGAGCAACAGGCTGGCCGCGCTCAGGATGAAGGTGGCCGGCATCCGCTCGACAATGACATCGATAGCGGGCTGGCCTTTGAAGAAAAAGGATTTGCCGAAGTCCAGCCGGATAATGCCCTTTCCGCACCGATCTGGATCAGCCAGACAGCGGCCGCTGCGCCACGTTTCAGTGTGCGGCAGCCAATCCTCGCCGGCCAGCCAGGCGATGTACTGAATAACAATAGGCCGGTTGACCCCGTATAAAGTGGCCAGCCGTTCAACATCGGCGCTGGTGGCTTTGGGATCGTCTTCCAAAAATTGCACCGGGCCGCCGGGCGCAGCTTGATAGATAATAAAACCAATTAGGGTTGATAACCAGATCAGAAAAAAGGATTGGACGCTACGTCGAATGATGTATCTTGCTAACATCTCACCAGCCTATAGATACACTTAAGAACAGGTGATTGTCTGTCACCTGATACGATTGATAAATTAAGGGGCGTCCCAAACTTCGAGACACCCCTCATCGCCTACTCTTCTTGGATATACCACTCTTCCGCATTCCAGCCGATACCCAGCCGGGTCGGTTCGATGCCTTTGATGCGGTTGTTCTGCCCGCTGCGAGATTTGCTAAAGAAGAGGAAAATGCGGGGCGAGTCTTCGGCGATAATCTTTTGAATCTCGCCATATTTTTCTTTGCGCACGTCGAGGTCATACGTAGCGCCGGCTTCATCAAACAGGCGCTCAACATCTTTGTTGATGTAGGCCGAGAAGTTCATCTCCGGAATGTTCTCTTCCAGCCACCAAGGGAACGAGGTATGCGGCTCAGGCGTCGAGTTGATGCTGAGCAGCACCAGATCCCAGGTCGGCTCGGCGGAGCGAAACTCTTCCAGGAAGCTGGCCCATTCAAGCGCCTGAATTTCAACGTTGATCCCGATCTTGCCGAGTTCATCCTGAATGATCACGGCCATCAACTCTCGTGTCTGGTTGGTGTTGGGGCCGTAGAGCAAATTCAGGGTTAACTGTTCGCCGTTTTCATCGACCATTTTATCGTCTTGCAGGGTGTAGCCAGCCTCGGCCAGCAGTTCGACGGCCTGATCCGGATCATAGTCGTAGCAAGGCACATCGGGCGTAAAGGCCCAGGAGGTTTCGGGGTAGATCGAGCACACCCGTTGGGCCTGGCCTAACATCACCTCTTCGGTGAGCAGGTCTTTGTCGAGCGCGTAATTGAGCGCATGCCGGACGTTGATATCTGACGTGGGGAAACCCTCGCGCATATTCAGGCCGACAAAACTGATACTGGCGCTAACCGACCACCACTCATAGACGGTGACGTTGTCAAGCTGTTTGGCATCTTCCAGGTTTTCCGGGGTAATATCGGTGGTGTCGATCTCGCCGGATTTGAACATTTGGTAAGCCACATCGCCATCAGGCACAATTTCGACCACCTGGCGTTCGATATTCGGCGCGCCGTGATACCAGTAATTTTCGTTAGCTTCAAAAATCGCGTGCTGATCCCGTTTCCACTCGACCAGTTTGTAGGGACCGGAAACCACGCTAGGGCTAAGAATTTCGGGATTTTTCTCCGGATCATCCCAAGGCAGCTTTTCCCAGATATGCTTGGGCAGCGGCGTAATCAAATCGACCTGCCCCAACGCCGGAGCGTAGACTTCGGCCAAGTTGATCTCCAGCGTCCGGTCATCGACCGCCTTAACCGACTTGATGAACTCAAGCTGAGACAGATAGGGATAACCGTTCTCCGGTTTGATCGCCTGCTCATAGGTCCACTCGTAGTCGAAAGCGGTTAGCGGTTCGCCGTCGCTCCACTTCAGACCGTCGTGCAGGACAAAGGTGAAAGTCAGGCCGTCATCGGAAATGGAGTAGCTTTCAGCCCAATTGGGGATAAGCTCCATTGTATTCTCATCATAGCGCAGCAAGCCGCTGTAGTAGACGGTGCTGGCATACCCCCGCGAAGCGGAGTCGGAAATCAAATAGGGGTGAAAACTAACTGCATCGGAGGTTGAGACGCTGCGGTATTCACCGCCGAACAATTCAGAATCGCGCGGGCTGGTCACTTCCTCGTCACTGACAACGGTCGCGCCTAAATCCAGTTCTTTGGTAATATCTGACTCTTCCGAAGCCTTGGCCGCTTCCGAAATTTGTTCGTCTTCGCTCGTCTCTTCAGCGGCGGCGTCTTCCTCAGCCGGCGCTTCCGCTTCAGTCGCCCCGGCCTCGGCCGGTTGGGCTTCTTCTTGCGGCTCAGCCTCGGCCGGAGCTGGCTCCGGTGCGGTGGCGGCCCCACAAGCCGCCAGCGTCATCGACACAACAACGATGAATGAGATTACCGAAAAATATCTAAGACGTAATTTTAAATTCACAAAAAACCTCTTCTCTTTTCTCCTATCTCTTTAACTTCCGACCTGACCAATTTTACGAGACATCTGTCGGAAACTTGTCAGGTCTGGTTTATTCTTCTTAACTCCATCATGAGTTGGTAGTAATCGCTTTAGCGGTGTTACGGCTGAAGCCGTTACTACCAACTGAGAAAAATCCTAATTTGCCGGCTCGTCGGAAATGTACCAATCATTTGAATTCCAGGAAATGCCGATAACTTTCGGCTCGATGCCCAGGATGCGCTTATTCTGACCGCTGCGGGATTTGCTATAGAATAGATACATGTATGGCGAGTCCTCGGCCAGAATGCGTTGGACTTCTCCATATTTTTCCTTGCGAATTTCGGTATCGTAAGTAGCGCCGCCTTCTTCAAAGAGTTGTTCAACGTCTTTATTGATGTAGGCCCCAAAATTCAGATCGGGGATATTTTCCTCAGAAAAAAGCGTAAACGATATATGCGGTTCCAGGACGCCGCCCCAGGTGGCCGTCAACATATCCCAGTCCGGATCACTGGAGCTTTTAGCCTCAAGGAAACTGGCCCACTCCAGCGCTTCGATGTCCACTTGAACGCCCACGTCGGCCAGGTAATCCTGGACGATGAGTGAAATCAGTTCACGCACCTGATTGTTGTTGGGGCCGTAGATGAATTTGAGGGTGAGCTGCTCGCCCTTTTCATCGACCAATTTGCCGGTTACTTTCTCGCCGTTGGGATCGAGCAGCCCGCCGTTGGGATCAATTTCAAACGTATCGAGCGTGGACACATCGAGCGGCTCGCCGGTTTTATCCCACATAAAGGTATAACCGGCTTCGGCAAAGAGCCGGAGCGACTCGCGCGGGTCATATTCGTAGCAGGGGACATCCGGGTTATAGACCCACAGGGTGTCGGCGTAAATCGAACACATGCGCCGGGCCTGGCCGAGCATGACTTCTTCGGTTAACAAATCTTTATCAACGGCGTAGTTGATCGCATGGCGAACATTGATGTCGCTAGTGGGGAAGCCTTCGCGCAGGTTGTAGCCCACGTAGCTCCAACTGGCCGCGGGCGACCACCATTCATAGACGTTGATATTTTCCGTTTGCTTGGCATCTTCCAACTTTTCGGGCGGGATGTAGGCCGTATCGGTTTCACCAGAGCGCATCTTTTCAAAGGCGATATCATCGCTAGGCACGATTTCGATGGTGTATTTGTCAAAGTTGGGGCGACCATGATACCAATAATTTTCGTTGGCCTCAAAGATCGCGAATTTATCGCGCTCCCAGTCCATCAGTTTATAAGGACCGGAGAAGACCGTCGGTTTGAGAATTTCCGGGTTTTTCTCCGGATCATCCCAAGGCAGGTTTTCCCAGATATGCTGGGGCAGCGGCGTGATTAGCCCTGACATCTGACCCAAGGCCGGCGCATAAATTTTATCAATTTTGATTTCCAGGGTGTGATCATCCAGCGCTTTGTATGAGGTGATAAACTCAAGCTGCGATAGATAAGGGAAGCCATTTTCCGGTTTAATAACTTGATCGTAAGTCCACTCGAAATCGTGAGCGGTCAAGGGTTCGCCGTCGCTCCACTTTAAATCTTTGCGCAGATAAAAAGTGAAGGTTAGCCCATCTTCGGAGATGGTGTACTTCTCGGCCATATTGGGAATATATTCCAGCGTGTCGGGGTCTAGCCGGAGCAGGCTGCTATCGTACACTAAGCCTTGATAGGCCCAAGAAGCGCTGTCTGAAGTGGTGTACGGATGGAAACTGACCCCATCGCTTGAGTCCACGTCGCGATATTCGCCGCCGTAATGTTCGCGGGGGGTGCTGACATCCAACTCATCGGTCACCACTTCGATACCGCCTTCGAGGGCTTGGGCCTTGAGCGAACCCGCCTCTTGGGCTTCGGCTAAAGTGGCATTGGGGTCGTCTTCGGCGGCTTCGGTCGCTTCATCCGTTGCCTCCGCTTGATCTTCGGCCGGGGCCTCTTCCTTCACTTGCGGAGCGGGATTTTCAGCCGGCGCGGCCCCACAGGCAGTTCCCAAAACACCTATCAGACCTAAGATCAGGATCGATATGAGTAACGTTGGGCTCTTTCTTTTGCGCATTGGTTGCTACTCTCCTCCTTATATTAACTCGCATAAAATGATTAACTTCTTAAGTAACTCAAGCTGCCACCTTTTCGAGAGCAAGACCTGACAGGTTTCCAAACGGGCCTTAACCCGGCTAAATTACCCGAATTACCTTGATTTTTCTCTGAAAAGTATCGCCAAACCCTGTCAGGTCTGATGGGGAGCAACTTGGCTTATTTAGACAAAGCTGCCAGGCTATAAGCCTGACAGCTTTGATTTCACCTAAAGGAGTGACTACGGGCCTGATTCGCCGCCCTCGCCGCCATTATCGCCTTGGTCGCCGCCGTTATCGCCCTGGTCGCCGCCGTTATCGCCGTTATCACCTTCGCCGCCATTATCGCCTTCACCACCTGTGTCGCCTTCTTGGCCTTCGCCGCCATCTTCAGGTGGCGCGGCTTCTTCAGAACCGCCGCCATCTTCGATTTCGAAGGGTTGATAGTCAGCTTCAGCCGGGAGATCGAGCGGTTTGCGGGTAAACCAATCGACGGTGTTGTCGACCAACAGCGCCCGAACACCGGACGGTAATCGATACAGCGGAAAAGCAAAGTAAGCGATCTTCGAGCGATCATCCTCATAAGCGATCACAGCGGGGGCGCCGGGAAACTCGCTCTCCGGCCCGCGCCGGAAGATGACCCGAGAGTCGGAAGTATAGTTGACCACATCAATCGCCGATGCTTCCTCGGAGACGGAATCCGTAAAAGTAAACACGGCTCCGATGGGAAAATCCTCAGCAATAGGATGATCGGGCATATCTAATTCGATATCGGTCTCATCGCCAAATGTGAGATAATCGGCATGCAGCACACTGCTCATAAAATCGGTATGGTCCCAGTCAAAAGCAATGGACGCCCCGGATATAATCAAGTTACCGCCCGCCTGGATGTACTGTTTTAAGAGTTCCGTATCTTCCTCGTTGATACTGTCGTCCCAGTAATCACCGGTGGTCCAGATGATGGCATCATACTCTTGCAGCTCAGCCAAATCAGGCTGCCCATCTTCCGAAATCACCCAATTTTTTACGCTGTACGAGTTAGACAAAACTTCTGTATATTCAACCAGACTCGTCTGGCCGTTTTCGCGCGGCCGGCCGTCGTCGTCAGATACCACCAGAATTTTATTAATGCGACTGCTGCGTACACTGGGCGGCAGTTTTTGTTCCGGATCGGCTGTCTGGCACACGGCGATATCCGTATTAACCGCACATTCGTTGAATTTGTTATCGAGTAGCAAGTCGAATGCGTCAGCATTGGTCTCTGCCGTATCCGACAGAATAATCAGGATATTCCGATCAGCCTCATGGTGAAGATAAAAAAGCGTCGCGCCGCCCTGTTCCAAATCGCCCACGCCAGCAATCTGAATCCGGCCTTTGACAAAACTTTCTTCAGTATCTTCCTCGGTGGAGAGATTGCTGCGGACCGTGGTAATTTCAACCGGGTCTGCGCCTCCGGCCGCCGGTTCCTCCTCAATATCTTCCGGGGCCAGCAGCACGATATCCGCTTCATCCAGGTACTTCTGGACAGCGTCGGCGGTGTTAAAACGGCCAATATAAATTACATCGCCGCTGTCGCCGATTGCGTCGGTAAAATCAACGGTTCGTTCCGTATTTTCCAGATACTCTTTGAGCTTGACCGCGTCTTCAAATTGGCTGTTGAAGACTTTAGTATCGTCAAAAACGATATTGACTTGAGTGTTAAGGTAGTAAGGAAAATCTCTTATTTCAAAGGTGCGATTACCGGAGGTCAAGAAATTAGCAATATTGTTGATCAGAATGCCGTTACTTTCGGTCGAATCGTGAGGCTGGGTAAAAAAGGTCAGGTCGCCCAAAGCCAGCACTTGATCGTTAGTGGTCAAAGCCGCCGCTGCTTTAGCGCCGCTGCTTTCGCTGGTCGATGAGAAAACCGTATCATCGCCCATGACAATCTCGTGCCCCGGCGCGCTGACCGAACCACTAGCATAGAGAATAACTTTGTCCCCATCACTGAGGCCATCGGTAATAATACTGTCACTGAATTTAGTGTAAACAACGTTCCGATAGTTGTTATCGTTATTCTCCAAACTGTAGAGGTAATCATTGGCATAAATAATACCAAATGATCCGGCAATACTGTTGAGCGACTCAACCACAATCGTGCGGGTCGGGTCGCCGATAATCAAAACTCGCCCGCCCTTTTCAACATATTGTTCGATAGCAGCGATTTCCTCAGGGGTATAATCAACCCGAGGTAGCGGCAGAATGAGCGCCTTGGCATAGCTCAGCCGGTCGCTTAAGCTGACCGTCTCTGCTTCGGCCGGGGTGACCACCTCGTAACTAAAGCCTCTCGATACCACCTTCGATAGCAGGACGTTCAACTCCTCAATATAAAGCGCGTTGTCGTGCGCATAATCGACGACAACCACCCCCCGGCTGACCTCAGGATTATCAACAACCTCCTGCCGGGCCGGGACGGCGGCTGCTTCTATATTATGCGGCAGCAGTTCGCGCTCCGGTGGGGTATAGCTCCCGCTGCCGGAACCAAAATAGAGCATCCGTCCCCCGATAAAGGCCAAAACAATCACAGCGGCGGCAATAATAACATAGGGGAACCATTTTGTTGTAGACATGAATTACTCCAGCGGAATATAAATTTCGTAGAAAGTCGGCCACTGAGAACTTTCGGCTGCCGTAATATCGAACTCTTCCGGCTGCGCATCGAGCTTAGCATAGAGGTCGGTCATAGCTTCATATTGGGCTTCTGACGTGGCTTGCAGATCCGCCAGCAGTTGTTCACGGATATCGATGACCTCGTAATTTTTCAGTCCGGCTAATTCAGCCACGCGATCCGTAGCATCAAGAACGGAGCCGATTTCATCGATCAGCCCGTACTCTTTGGCTTCAATGCCAACCCAAATTTCGCCGGTGGCTAACTGTTCGGGGGAAATCTTGAGCGGATTTCGAGCATTTTGGCGCTCGGCCACCACGCTGTCACGGAAATCGGCGTGAAGCAGGTCGAGCTTCTGCAAAAAGCTGGTCGGACTACCGCCGGTGGTTTTGAACGGGCCGGTGGTAATAAACTGCTCGCTCAACGTTTCCGGCTGGCCTAAACCGGTGATGACCCCGATATTACCCACAAATGAGGCCGGTTTAGCATAAATCTCATTCGCGCCAACGCCGATCTGATACGCCGCGCTGGCCGCCAGCGAGTCCATACTGGCGACGACCGGCTTTTCTTCCCGCAATTTACGGATTTGATAATAGATATCGTGGCCGGAGGCCGCCCCGCCGCCGGGGCTGTTGATAATCAGTAACACCCCTTTGATATCATCGCGATCCCGCGCGTAACTAATTTCGCGCGCCATAATTTCGGCCAGGATACCGCTCACTTGGGATTCGACCCGCAGCACCCCGATCTTAGGGGTAGGGATCAAAGCGGGGGCCAGATAGTAGCCACCGATCAGGGCCGCGACCAGCACCAGCACCGAAATAACAATTAATCGCTCCCGTGATTGTTTCTCGGCCGTTGGGTCCGTTGTTTGAGTTTCGCTCATTTAAACTTCCTCCTGATTAACTAGGGAGACTCATCATAAACCATTTATGATATTAACTTTTAGCCTCTTGTAAAATTATTGAGGAGCCAAACTAAATATGTATTCTGTTTATTATACATATTACAGGATGGCTATCAAATCAAATATTTTGGTCTGTTCAATCGGTCTGCTTATTTAAAGTAAGACAAGTTGCCTTGCATCATAAGTCAACATTCTTAAATCAAGGTGAAAACAGTGGAGGGACGACCAGGTGACGGTCACCTTTAAAAATTGGCCAACTGTTTGCCTCACAGAGATGAGTCCATATACTTTAGGGCCAACCCGCGATATAGCGATGAACATGTTTAAGCCGCAAAGAGAAATGTGATCAATGAACGAATTCTTACAAACAGAAACTATTATCATTGAGTTGTTGGTGGTTGCGTCCCTGGTGGCGATTGTGATCCAACGCATCCGCTTGCCCTACACGGTCGCCTTGGTTCTGGTTGGATTAGGGCTATC
>JACKAT010000093.1 GCA_020634935.1 Anaerolineales bacterium | reverse complement strand
GTTGAAGAAAAAGTTTGTTGGGTAGATTACATATCAAGGAGTCTTTACCAAATGAGCATACCAACCTTAAACGGTGTCACCGCTAAAACAATAAAAACCAACCGAATCACCACCCGCGTTCTATTCTCCGGTGCGGATGACGGTATTCCCGTACTGTTTCTGCACGGCAATTTGTCATCGGCGACGTGGTGGGAAGAGGTGATGATTACCTTGCCTACCGGTTTTCGAGGCATTGCTCCGGATCAGCGGGGCTTTGGCGAGGCCGATCCGGCCCAAAAGATCGACGCTACCCAAGGCATGGGTGATTTGGCCGATGACGCTGTGGCTTTGCTCGATCACCTGGGCATCAAAAAAGCTCATATCGTCGGCAATTCGTTGGGTGGTTCGGTCACGTGGCGGCTGCTGATGGACCGCCCGGAACGCTTTCTGACGGTGACGCAGATCGCGCCCGGATCGCCGTATGGTTTTGGTGGGGTCAAGGGCATCAACGCGACGCCCTGTTACCCTGATTTTGCCGGATCGGGCGGAGGATTGGCCAACCCGGAACTACTCAAACGGTTGGCCGCCGGCGACCGCAGCGCAGACAGTATGTTTTCGCCCCGTTCGGCCTTTCGAATGTTGGTGGTCAAGCCGCCCTTTATTCCGGCCCGTGAAGATGCCTTGATTGATGCCATGCTGGCGATACATTTAGGCAACCAGGATGGTCCGGGCGATTTTGTGCCGTCGCCTAATTGGCCGTTTGTCGCTCCGGGCCGATGGGGCGCGGCCAACGCCCTCTCGCCAAAATATGTCGATAATGTAAAACGCCTGTATGCTGCGACTCCTAAAGTAGATGTGCTGTGGATCCGTGGCAGTCATGATTTAGCCGTGTCTGACAACGCCGCCTCCGATCCGGCCACCGTCGGCGCCGTCGGTTTACTGCCCGGCTGGCCCGGCCCGGACGTCTACCCACCCCAGCCGATGCTCGGCCAGACTCGCGCTGTTCTGGAGAAATACGCCGCCGCGGGCGGTTCCTATCGCGAGGTCGTCATCCCGAATACCGCCCATGTTCCCTACATCGAGAACCTCGCCGCGTTCAATGCGGTGTTTCATCCGCAGTTGGTTAGATAGGGGGCTGGTTTGATAGTTCGATGGGAGGCTGGTTGGTTTCTCTTAGCCCAACCAGTCCCCCACCCAACTACCCAATCAATGAATTAACCCACCAACCAACCAACCAACAAGCAAACCAACCAGCCATCCCCCAAACCCTCAGCATTCTCTCAGCTTTTTCTAAAAGACTTTTCATAAACATCGACAAAACTGGTAAGAACGTCGTTAAGAAAGTTATAGAATTTCTGCGGCGGTTCTGTGCAACATTTGCACATTGGGAGATTAGACTAACTCTAGTGATCCCATTAAATCCGCCTAATCCGTGTTCCATTTTGGGTGCGGCTTGGCGACGTTATGTTCTACCACCAAAAGGAGAAGAATCCGATGTTGAAAAGAATTTTTGTTATTACAATGGTTATATTCACACTGGCGGCGTGCGGCGGCCAATCGGCTGCCCCGACCCCAACCCTAACCACGATAACGGAACCAACGGCTACCCCGGTTCCCTCAGAGGCAGTTGTGACCGAAGAGGTCGTAGTCGAAGCGCCGGCTCCCATCCAGGAAGTGCCCGCAGCGGAAGAGACCGTCATAAAAGATCCAACATCTGAACCAGTCCCCACCGAGGAAGTGATGGCGGCCGAACCCACAACAGAAGTGCTTGAAGAAGTTATAGCCAACACCAAACTCAATCTCAATCAGGCCACAGGCGATGATTATCTGGCGGCGATCCCCAACTTCAGCAACCGCATGGTTCGCGAATTCTTGGAATACCGCCCTTACATCAGCATTCAGCAGTTTCGCCGGGAAATCGGCAAATATGTCGATGAAGCCCAGGTCGCCGAGTACGAACAGTACGTTTACGTGCCGGTCGATGTCGATGAGTCGGACGCGGCCACGCTCCAGCAGATACCGGGCGTCGATGAAACCATCGCCAATGAACTGATGGCGGCCCGGCCGTATGGCTCGAACGAAGCTTTTCTGACCCAGTTGGCCGAATATCTTCCCGCGCCGGAAGTCGCGGCGGCCGGGGGGTATCTGGTAAGCCAATGAGCGCGGAGCTTATTCTCAAGCGTCTCCGGTTGTTTTTGTTGGGGTTAGCCATTTTTATCTTTGCCGGTACGGTCATCGAACTGTGGTTCACCAACCACATGGAAAGTGCGATTCAGTTGATCCCGTTTGGGCTGGCCGGTTTGGGCATTTTGGCAATCGGGGCGGCGCTGATCGCCCCACAGCGAGCGACTTTGCTAGGGCTGCGTGTAGTGATGGGCTTGGTCGCGCTGGGTAGTTGCTTCGGCATCTATGAGCATATCGAGCATAACCTGGCCTTTGAACTGGACATCCGCCCTAATGCGACCGTGGCCCAGGTATTTCTGGATGCGCTCGGTGGGACCAGTCCGCTGCTGGCTCCCGGTATTCTGGCTCTGGCGGCCATTCTGGTCCTGGCGGCGACCTATTATCATCCCGGCTTTAAGCGCCAATAAGCGCTTAACCATATCGAGTAGGTTGGAGTTGTGCCGTTGAACTTATCGAAAGGTACAACTTCAACCTTATAGATGGATGTCTTAAGGAGGACGAATAATGAACAAACTCAAATCCTATTCGTTGTTAATCGTTATCAGCAGTTCACTATTTCTGTTTGCAGCCTGCGCTACCTCGACTCCCCCGGCGCCGGTAGAAGCCACGGCCACGCCGGGGGCTGAAGCAGTTGTCGAGGCTACCGCCGCACCAACCGTAGTTCCCATCCTTGAAGAGTCATCGCCAACACCGGCTCCGGCCGAACCCACCACCCCACCTGAGGCTGAAACAGCGGAATCCGGCTCGGACAATACGGTCGAGGTCGTCGTAACCGATGAACCCGTGGCGGTCACACCGATCGAGGTGACTTATTTCACCCCGGCCCAGACGGAAGGACCGTACTATCCGGTTGACAAACTCGCCGATCAAGACAACGATTTGACCGTTTTGGCCGGAGCGACCGGTTCGCCCGCCGGACAAATCATCGAGTTTACCGGCAAAGTATACGACGCCGCCGGCCTGCCCATCGCAGGACTGACCGTTGAAATTTGGCAAACCGATAACAACGGCGTCTACCTCCACCCCAACGATCCCGGTACGGAACAACGGGATCGAAATTTTCAATTCTATGGCGAGTCGATCACCACGGCGGACGGCAGTTACAGCTTCCGCACCATTCTACCGGGCCACTACGAACCGCGCCCACGTCACATCCACGTCAAAGTCAAACAAGGCGATCAGGAACTGTTAACCACCCAAATCTATTTTGACGGCGATCCATCCCTGGCCGCCGATGGTGTTTTTCTAGATGGGGGGAATGAGAATGGTCATCTGGTGATGACGATGGAACCGGGCCAGGATGCCAACGGTAACCCGATCCTGGTGGGGCAACATGATATCATTTTAAGCGCCAATTTATCCGGCTCTTAAAGCTAATTGCGCTCTACCGAATTTACATTTTTTTCATCTCTTATTATAATGGACAGACTTTTTACGGAACTTTTTTATAATTTCACCTCCGGATACCTTCCGTAATTAAGCCTGGCGTCACCTGCTTAACCATAAACGCCACCCAAGCAGGCAGTGTCAATTTTAGCAATACGGGCTGGACCGGTTTAAATAGTCCAGCCAGACCTCAACCAATTTTTACCAAATGATCAAGATTCTGAGGTATAGCGGTGTGATATCGCACTAGACCTCGCCTATATGTTGGGCGCGGATGCCCAATTACGTTCCTAGTCAGAGGATAAGCCAGGAAGACGACAGCCACGACGGCTGTTTCCATAATTGGTAGACTGCAACATACCTTTCAATATGGCCTCAATAAGCTCGGCCGACTCAGGATGCTGCGATCTACTGACAATGATATGGTAAAAACAAGCGGCATGTGGGCTTGTTATATTTGTATTCCTAACTTTTTGGTTAATTAATGGAGGATGAAGAGGTGAGTAAGCGTAGGCGAATATTTGCCGTAGTTAGTTTTTTGGTGGTTGTCGGGCTGCTGCTTGGCGCTTGTGGGGGTAATTCCAGCCAAGTGGAGGATCTGCAGGCCCAGTTAGAGGCTGCGCAGCAAAAAGCGCAGGAAGCTGAGGCGAAGGTGGCTGAAGCCCAAAGCGAGGGCAATTCCAGTCAAGTGGAGGAACTGAAGGCCCAGTTAGAGGCCGCGCAGCAAAAGGCGCAGGAAGCCCAAAGCGAGGTCGAAGCTATGGCCGCGGAAGCTAAATCTGCGGCTGAACAAGCGGCCCAAACGGTGGAAGAAGCCGTTACGGAACCGGGCGCTCCGCTTCAGGAGATTGGGCCGGGTGAAGGCGCGGTGTCGATTGTGGCCTGGGCCGGCTACATCGAGCGTGGGGAGACCGACCCCGCCTATGATTGGGTCACCGACTTTGAGGCCGAGACCGGCTGCCAGGTTAGCGTCAAAGTCGCCGCCACCTCCGATGAAATGGTGGCGCTAATGAACGAAGGCGGGTTTGACCTCGTCACCGCTTCCGGCGATGCCAGCCTGCGGCTTATTTTTGGTAAGCAACTTCAAGAAATCAATCTCGATCTCATCGACAACTACGACACTGTCGATCCCCGTCTGCAAGACGCGCCGTGGCACACGGTCGATGGCAAGCATTATGGCGTCCCCTACCAATGGGGTTCCAACGTCCTCATGTATAACACCGAAGCTTTTGCCGACGAAACTCCGGATAGTTGGAATGTGGTCTTTGAAGAGACGACCCTGCCCGACGGCGAGTCCAACAAGGGCCGGGTCCAAGCTTTTGACGGCCCGATCTATATTGCCGACGCCGCGCTCTACCTCAAGTATCACCAACCCGAATTGGGCATTGAAGACCCTTATGCCTTGAATCGCGATCAGTTCAACGCGGCCCTCGACTTGCTGCGCCAGCAGCGCGCCCTGGTAGGCCGCTATTGGCACGATGCCTTTATCCAGATCGATGACTTCACCAATGAAGGCGTGGCGGCGTCCAGTTCCTGGCCGTTCCAGGTTAACTTGCTCCAGGCTAATGGCGTGCCCGTTGCCAGCGTCATTCCGGTCGAAGGCGCCACCGGCTGGGCCGACACGACCATGATGCACATCGACGCCCCCCATCCCAACTGCGCCTATATGTGGCTCAATCACTCGCTCAACCCTAAACTTCAGGGCGATTTAGCCGCCTGGTTTGGCTCAGTGCCATCGGTTCCCTCGGCCTGTGAAGGTAACGAACTCCTGGGTGAGAGCGGCTGCCAGACCAACGGCATCGACAACTTTGATCAAATTAGCTTCTGGAAAACACCCACCGCCGATTGCTTCGGTACCGGCGAGGAGTGTGTACCTTACCACGAGTGGGTCACCAACTACGTCGCCGTTATCGGCGGGCGTTAACCGGTAAAGGTCTGGAGCGTCAAAGTTTACTTTGACCTGGCTATGTATGACAAAGCAAGCTTTGTCGCTCCTTTGAAAATAGCCCTCACCCCCCAACCCTTTTCCCAATGGGAGAGGGGTTGGGGGTGAGGGTGAAACGCGGTTTTTATTCTTGGTGCCGTCTCGATAGGGACTGCCGCATGGGTGCAACATGATTAATGGAGGACAATATGGATTATAAATTGTGGATTAACGGCGAATGGACCGACAGCGACGGCGGCGGCCCGATGTCGATTGAAAATCCGGCCACCGGCGAGACCATTGCCGAGGTACCGGATGCCACCCGCGGCGATGTCGATCGGGCGGTCAAAGCCGCCGCCGATGCCTTTTACGACGGGCGTTGGTCCAAGAAAACGCCCAGTGAGCGGTCATTGGCGATCTGGCGGCTGGCCGATCTGTTGGAAGCGCGGATGGCGGAGTTTGCCCGGCTTGAGTCGGAGAATACCGGCAAACCGTACGAATTCGCCAGCTTGGGGGCCGACCTGCCCTTTGCGGTCGATAACCTGCGCTTTTTTGCCGCCGCCGCTCGCGATACCCACGGTTCGCATGCGGGCGAATATATGCACGGCTTTACCTCCATCTTCCGCCGCGAGCCGGTGGGACCGGTCGGCCAGATTGCGCCCTGGAACTACCCGCTGATGATGGGCGTCTGGAAAATTGGGCCGGCGCTGGCCGCCGGCTGTACCGTGGTCTTGAAACCCGCGCCGACCACGCCGTTGACGACGCTGCTGCTGGCCGAACTAACGGCCGAGGCGGGCATCCCGGCCGGCGTGGTCAACGTCATCACCGGCGGCAACGACACCGGCCAGGCGCTGGTCGAGCATCCCGATTTGCGTATGGTTAGCCTAACCGGCTCGACCCGCACCGGTAAGCAAGTCATGCGAACCGCCGCCGACACCTTGAAGCGCGTTCATCTGGAACTGGGCGGCAAAGCGCCGCTGATTATCTTTGACGATGCCGATGTGGCCGAATTTGCTGCCAAGGCTACGCTCGGTGCAACCTTTAACACCGGTCAAGATTGTACCGCCGCCACCCGCGTCTACGTCGAGCAAAGCCGCTACAAAGATGTCGAAGAGGCGGTAGTCGAGGCCATGCGCGGGGTCAAATACGGCGACCCCTTTGCCGGCGATACCGAGATGGGACCGTTGATTTCTGCGGTGCAGCGTGAACGCGTGCAAGGTTTTGTCGAGCGGGCCAAAGCCGGCGGCGCGACGATTGTCACGGGCGGCGGCGTCCCGGCCGGGTTCGACGATGGCTATTACTTTGAACCGACCGTCATCAGCGGCGCCGATCAAAAATCGGAGATTATTCAATCGGAAGTGTTCGGACCGGTCTTGACCATTACCCCCTTCAAAGATGAAGCTGAGGCCGTACGCTTGGGAAATGATGTGTTGTATGGGCTGGCGGCGGCGGTCTTTACCAAAGATATCGGCCGGGCCATGCGGATATCGGTGGCGCTGGAGTTTGGCACCATCTGGGTCAACGATCACATTCCGCTGACCTCGGAGACGCCACACGGCGGCTTCAAGCAGTCCGGCTTTGGCAAAGACCTGTCGGCCGAGGCCGTCGGCGATTACCAGATCACCAAACACGTGATGGTGGCAACCGGCTAATGACCGATCCATCCCCGGCTGTCGAGTTTACTGACGTCAGCCGCCACTTCGACGAGGTTCGCGCCGTTGAAAGGGTCAGCTTCCGCATCCCCGATGGCGAATTTTTTACGATGCTGGGGCCGTCCGGTTCAGGCAAAACCACCTGCCTGCGCCTGATTGCCGGCTTCGACCGGCCCACGGCCGGCCACATCCAACTTTTTGGCCGGGACGTGACCAAGCTGCCGCCGTACGAGCGCGATGTCAATACCGTCTTTCAAAATTACGCCCTGTTTCCTCACATGACCGTCGGTGAGAACATCGCCTATGGTTTGATGGTCAAAAAAGTACCCAAAGCCGAGCGCGAACGGCGTGTAGCCGAGATGCTGGAGTTGGTGCGTCTGCCCGGTTTACACCGGCGCAAACCGTCGCAGCTTTCGGGCGGGCAGCAGCAGCGGATTGCCCTGGCTCGGGCTTTGATCAACCACCCCCGCGTGTTGCTGCTCGATGAGCCGTTGGGAGCGCTCGATTTGAAACTGCGCCAGCAAATGCAAATCGAGCTGAAAGCCCTTCAACACGAAGTCGGCATCACCTTTGTCTTTGTGACCCATGATCAGGAAGAGGCTATGAGCATGAGCGACCGTATTGCCGTCTTCAACCTGGGCCGGATCGAGCAAATCGGCCCGCCGGCTGAACTATATGAGCAGCCCCAGACGCGCTTTGTAGCGACCTTCGTCGGCACGTCTAATCTGCTGGAAGGCGATGCGGCGGCGGCGCTGACCGGCTCGCCTACGGCCTTTGCCGTCCGGCCCGAGAAGATTCGCCTGGATGATGAGAGCGCCGAGGCCGGCAGCGGCGATATGTGTGTGGCCGACGGCTATGTACAGGAGTTTCTCTATCTGGGGATGCATACCCGCTACATTGTAAAGCTGGACAACGGAGCGGAGATAACTGTCGCCCGCCAAAACGAGCAGATCGCCGCCGAGCAGGGCGTTTGGCGTCCGGGCGATCGCGTCCGGCTGATCTGGCCTAAGTTGGCCAATAACCCCTTGCAAGGATAAGCCCATGGCCACCGCCACCGCTCCCCGTCCCAAACCCTCCTTCCTCAGACAGCTTTCGACGGCGCTGTACAACCGGCCGGCGCTGTTTTTGATTTTGCTGTTGAGTCTGCCGCTGGGGTACATGCTGATCTTCTACGTCGGCGCGCTGGCGGCCCTGCTGATCCAATCCTTCTTTCATCTCGATGGCTTTACCGGCCAGGTCGTGCGTGAATTTAGTCTGGACACCTATCGCGATCTGTTTACGGCATCCCATGTCGGCATTGTGGTGCGCACAGCCACTATGGCCTCGGCCGTTACGCTGGCGGCGGCGCTGCTGGCCTTCCCGCTGGCCTACTACACCACCCGCTATACCACGGGCCAGACCCGAGCGCTGCTCTATCTGGCCGTACTGCTGCCACTGTGGTCGAGCTACATCATCCGCGTTTATTCGTGGAAGCTCATTCTGGCCAAAGAAGGGATCATCACCTGGTTTGTCGATAAACTGGGGTTGACAGCGCTGCTCGATGCGGTGCTGGCGCTGCCGGTGATCGGCGGCCCATCGCTGTCGTTTTCGAGCCTGGGCTTGTTTATCGTCTTTACCTACATCTGGCTGCCCTATATGATCCTGCCGATCCATGCCTCGTTGGAGCGGATTCCCAAATCGCTCTTCGACGCCTCAACCGATTTGGGGGCTAAACCAATGACCACCTTCCGCTACGTGGTGCTGCCGCTGGCTTTTCCGGGCGTGGTCGCCGGCTCGATCTTTACCTTTTCGCTGACGCTGGGCGATTACATCATCCCGTCGGTCATCGGCAACTCCAGCCCGTTCATCGGCATGGCCGTTTACAGCTATCAGGGTACGGCCGGCAACATTCCCCTGGCCGCCGCCTTCACGACCATTCCGATTGTGATTATGGGCATTTATCTGACGGT
>JACKAT010000092.1 GCA_020634935.1 Anaerolineales bacterium | reverse complement strand
TGGGTTGCAGTTTTGGATTAGATTCTATCAGTCTCAAAATGTCGGCTTTGGCCGGCTGAATCGTGGTTAAGGTGTTCATTTTTGCCTCGTTTTATTTACGTATATAGCAGTTTAAGTAAGTGCCAGGTAAAAAGAACTGGCTAAACGAGCGTTGCGGCTAATTCCATTAATGTAGTATCTTTTGGTAATGTTGAACTTCGTTTCTGACAATAGTAAGTCGGTTCGTAGTAGGGCAACCGCAGGTCACAACTTGGGTTATTCGAACTTCTGCGCTAGAATCACAATTTGGAACCAACCTTACTTAGACGGTGTATTTAACGTGACAAATCTAAATTCAAGTGTACTGCCGTTAGGCAACCAACCAGCCGACCTCTATCAACGACCTTATCAAGGATCCAATCCCTTGAGTGAAGCATACCTTGTTGAACAAGCGCGCCGAGGTGATGAGGCGGCCTGGACCGCCATCATTCAGCAACATCAGGAACCGATTTTTCGCTTGGCTTATCTACTCTTATCCGATGGCGATGATGCCAAAGATATTGCCCAGGAAGCTTTTATCCGGGCCTTTCAGTCACTTGATCGTTTTGATCAAAATCGTCCGCTGCGCCCGTGGCTGTCGCGGATCACGATTAATCTGGCCCGCAACCGCCGCCGCAGTTTGGGCCGCTACATGGCCCATTTGACTCGTTGGTTCCAACAGGAATCAAATGCGGTCGAACCGAGTCCGCAAGAGGTTCACCTTCAGGTCTGGCAGTCCCAGGCCCTTTGGCAGGCTATTCGAACTCTAAACCGGAGCGATCAGGAAATCATCTACTTGCGTTACTTTCTGGAATTATCGGTAACAGAAACGGCGGAGGCGGTCGAGATCGCCCCCGGCACCGTTAAATCGCGCCTTCACCGCGCCCTAAACCGGCTGCGCATGGTTATCGAGATCGATTTTCCGGCCTTAATCGAGGAACATTTGGAATGAAATCTGAAAAAGCACATCCATCCGCTGATCAAATCGAAGTTCAAATCAAAACGCTGGCTCAGAATTTCCCTTATCCAACAACCCCCAACCTGGCGGCTGAGCTTAAATTTCGCCAGCAGTCGATTAAGCCCGCCCGACTGTCAGCTCAGCGCCTGATCTGGATCGCTACGGTGGCGGCCGGCGTTACTTTGGTTATTCTGTCCCTGTCTCCGGCCCGAACAATGATGCTCGAAATTCTACAGATGGGACCCATTCGCATCTTTTTAATGGAACCCTCCCAAGCGACCTTAACGCCCACAGCAACCGCTACCCATACCGCGGCGGCCGGCCGGCCGGTGATGCCGCAGGCGTCTATCGCCGCAGCCAGCCCCACCCTGGCGGCGACGCCCATCGTCGCCGTCTCCAATGTAACCATGGCGCATCTCAACGGGTTGGCCGAAGGTTACGCCATCGAACCGGCCTTTTTCAAGCCGGACCCTATCAATTTGAATCATTTTTACGAGGCAAATCGCTAATTCTGTGGTAAGATGGATGGCTTACTTAGCAATGCCTATTAATCAACTTGGGCAATTAAATTTTGTAATTGGTAAATTGTCATATGAATATTAAGGAAAAACCCCTTACAGCCGCCCGTAATTCGCGAAAAACACGGGTCAGAGACCAGGAAATAGAACCCCAGGTTGTTAGCCAGGTGGAGCCGGAAACTAATCCACTGGCCTGGCTAACCTTAGAGATGGTTCTCATCGCGTTGATTTTGATCATCGGGATTGGTCTGCGATTGTGGCGATTGGACAGCTACCCTCTGTCCGATATTGAAGCCCAACAAAGTTTGGTCGCTTTTCAACTCGCCGATGGCGACACCATTCAATCAACCAGCTACAGCCCGCTGCTCGTTTCGTTGAGCGGGCTGGCCTTTCTGCTTTTTCAAGATAGCAGCGCTACCGCCCGGCTGGCCTCAGTTTTAATTGGCACGGGGCTTATCCTGCTGCCGCTGACCTTGCGCCGCCAGTTAGGTCCGGCCGCCGTCCTGATCACCTCGGCGCTGTTGGCTATCTCACCGACGGCGCTTTTTTTATCGCGCACAATAAACAGTGAGATTGCGGTCGCTACCGGGGCGCTAATGATATTTTCCGGCTTTTTCAACTGGAGCGACAGCAGACAGCAGCGCTGGCTCTATTTGGCGGCCGGTGGGTTGGCGATGACTTTAACCGCCGGGCCGCTGGCCTATTCGGCCATCATCATCTTTGCGGTGGTTATTTTGGTTAAACTCACCGCCTTTAGACAGTTGTGGCAGCCGGGTTCGGCTCTGGTTGCCGCCAACAACGATCACGAACCAAAAACCGACGACGCAACTGGCGAAGAGAGCCCTTTCACCCCAGCCCTCAAGCAAGCCGGGATATTTCTGCTGGCGGCGCTGCTCATCCTGTCCACGGCGGCTATGTTCAACCTGAGCGGATTGAGTGTCACCACCAATCTGTTTATGGAGTGGGTGGGCCGGTTCACCTTCCAACCCCGGCTCGATGGCGGGTTCAACGCCGTGTTTCTGTTGACTTTGTACGAAATATTAACTGTTGTCGCCGGACTGGTCGGTTTGACCTTTGCCTTTCTCAGCCGCGATCTGCTCAAGCAAAGTTTAGCCGGTTGGTTCATTGGAGCGCTTATCCTGGATTTGGTCATGGTTGGCCGGCCCACCGGTAGCGTCATCCTCAGTTTGATTCCGCTGACCTTTTTAGCCGGGTTAGCCTTGAGTACGTTGGCCGATAATTTGCAGCGGTGGGGCCAGTGGGGTAACGAAGGCATCATCCTGGGCGCCGGAGTAGTGATCCTGGGGTTCGCCTACATTGGTCTCACCGGTTGGCTGGTCAGAGTCTGCGGCGCCGACGACCGCTTCTGCCAACTGGCCTGGCTGCAAAGCGTCGCCGCGATGGCCCTATTTTTAGTAATTGTCTTTTTCTTTGGTTTTGTGCAAAACGATGCCGGTATTTCGCTGCGCGGGCTGGCTATAACCGGCGTGGGGTTGGGGCTAATCGCCGCCATTGGCTTTGGTTGGCGGCTCAATTATGGACCGTTGGAAAATCTGGCCTACCAGCCGCTGGCCGGTATCCCGGCCTCCACCGAAGTCATCGATCTGATGGACACCCTCTCCGAAGAGTCGCTCATTCGCGCCCAGGATAATCGGCTGATCGATATCACCCTGTCCGGGGCGACGCCGGCGCTGCTCTGGCAACTGCGCCACTTCAAAAACGTTACCCCCACCGGCTCGATCATCACTCCCCCCACCACCACCGCTGTGATCACCCTCACCGCCGACGACCAACAACCTAATCTCGGCGAAAGTTATATCGGCCAGGATTTTGCGCTTAATTCGGTCTGGTCGCCGGTCGGCCTGTCGGCTAAAGATCTGATTAACTGGCTGATCTACCGGGAAGTTGCCCAACGCCCGCAGCGTGGCAACCAAGCCGTTCTGTGGCTTCGCTTCGGAGCCGGCTAAAACACCCCGATTATCAATTATCAATTGTCAATTATCAATTGCTAAAGGTTTGACTATGACCGTAAAAAGCAGTTCCATTCAACGAAAACTTACGCTCGATACGCCCATCACCAGCCTGTTTGTCATCAACTGGGAAATCGTTCTCTACGCCACTATCTTGGTACTGGCGCTGATTACCCGCTTTTACATGTTAGGGGCGCGGGTCATGAGCCACGATGAAAGCCTGCACACCCTCTACTCGTGGAATTTATACGCCGGCAAAGGCTACCAGCACGATCCCCTGATGCACGGGCCTTTTCTCTTTCACATTACCGCGCTGATCTACTTTCTTTTTGGCGACAATGACTTTACTGCGCGTATGTCAACAGCGATATTTGGCTCGATTTTGGTCATTTTGCCCTATTGGTTTCGACCCTGGCTAGGTCGTACCGGCGCGCTGGCGGTTTCGCTGATGATCTTAATCTCACCCGGCTTGATGTACTACAGCCGCTACATTCGCCACGATATTTTTGTCAGCGTCTGGACAGTCCTGATTTTTCTCTCCTTCTTCCAATATATGCGCACTCGAGGCCGCCGCTGGTTGTTTATTGGCGCGGTCGCCGTAGCCTTGATGCTGTCGACCAAAGAAATTTCTTACATCCACGGCTATATCGGCTTTTCATTCATCGTCGCCAGCTATCTATGGGAGAGCCTGCCCAAAACTCGCCGGCAAACGTTGAATTACGCCTTGCTAGGAGTTGTCTTCATCTTGGTCGCCGCTCAGGTTTATGCCATTGTCCAGGCCGACACTCTGGCCGCTACCGCCACCGAAGGCGAAACATCAGCCTTTTCCCTAACCGCCCACATGGATACCTTAGTTTTGATAACGGGGCTTTTAATCGGTCTCTTATTGATTCAACTCGGCGTCGACCGGGCGAATCGGCCCGTAACGATGTTTGCGAAGAGCCTGCTACCACAGCGGCTGGAGATCGGCAAAGCCATCATTGCGGCGGTGGCAGTCTTTGTGGTCTTGCACACCACCTTTTTTACTAACATTGGCGGCCTCTATTCCGGCACTATTGGCGAAGTCACCTACTGGCTTAATCAACAAGACGTCCAGCGCGGCGGCCAGCCCTGGTATTATTATCTTTTTTTGGTGCCGCTTTATGAATTTCTGCCCGTGGCCATCGGGTTGGTGGGGGGGCTGGCCTACTTGATTCGCCGGCAATTTCCGGACCACAGCGATCTCGAACCACCCCACCCCAGCGATGCCCCTTCTGACGAAGAAACGATGTCCGTCTGGCCCTCTGATGGCGGGACATTTGCGATATTCTTGATTTACTGGACTTTTATTGCCCTTGTGGTTTATAGTTGGGCCGGCGAAAAAATGCCCTGGCTGACCGTCCATATGACTCTGCCGTTGATCTTCCTGAGTGGTCACGTGACTCAGACGGTGTTGGATGGCTTCAACTGGGCCGATGCCCGGCAAAAAGGCGGGCTGCTGCTGGCTGGCGCGCTGCTGCTCATTCCAGCCGGGCTGATCGCCATTGCTACCGCCCAACCGTTTCAAAGCCAATCGCTCCAATCGATCAACGAAACCTTGCAATTCATCGCCGGGATCATCGTGTTGTTGGTTTTGGCCGGCTTGATCTGGACCTTTGGGCGCAAATTAGGCCGGCGGGCTGCCCTGCGCGTGACCTTCATCACCGCGTTTGTGTTTATGGGGCTGCTAACCATTCGTTTTGCTTGGATGCTCAACTTCGTTAATTACGATTATGTCAATGAACTTTTAGTCTATGCCCACGCCTCGCCCGATGTCAAACTGGCCCTTGATCAAATCGACAACATCTCCCGCCGCACGGTCGGCGATAAGATGATCCGCGTGGCTTACGATAACGACTCGACCTGGCCGCTGGAATGGTATATGCGCGAATATCCTAATCGAGTCTACTACGGGGAAAATCCCACTCGTGAGGCCCTCGACTCGCCCATTGTGATTGTCGGTTCGGCCAACGAAAGCAAGGTCAAACCTTACCTGGGCGATCAGTACACTCGCTTCAACTATCGGCTGGTCTGGTGGCCGATTGAAGATTACAAGAATCAGACTTTACAAAAATTGTGGCAAACTTACGTCACCGGGCCACCTCCGGCCGACCCCGTGCTCGACACGGCTGAAGGGCAAGCCCAGCGCCGGGCCATTGCCGCCGATAATCGCCGCAAGCTGTTGAAAATCATTTTCTATCGCGACTATGAGGACTATGACCTCAACGAATGGCCATTTGTCCATCGTTTCGCCCTCTACATTCGCAACGATGTCCTCAACGAGGTCTGGGACTACCAAAGCGGACCGGTTCAATTGACCGCTCCCGCCGGCGGGCTCAACCCGTATGAGGGCAAGCGGGTGGAACTCAATGCCCTACAAACCTGGGGCGACGCCGGCGCCGGCAATAACCAGTTCACCACCCCTCGGGGTCTAGCCGTAGCGCCCAACGGTAATATTTACGTCGCCGACGCCGGCAATCATCGCATCCAGGTTTTCGATCCTAACGGCCAATTTCTCTTTGGCTGGGGCAATGGTCAAGGTAGCGGCAATGGCCAATTCAACGAACCTTGGGGTATCGCCGTCGGACCGAACGGCACGGTTTATGTCGCCGATACCTGGAATCACCGCATCCAACTATTCGATGCCGAAGGGACGTTTATCAAGAGTATCGGCGCCTTCGTCAACGTCCAAACCGCCCCGGATACCGAAACCGGCAACTTCTGGGGGCCGCGCGATATCGCCGTCGATCCTCAGGGCAATGTCTACGTAACCGATACCGGCAATAAGCGCGTCCAAAAATTCGATGCCGACGGCAACTTTTTGCAAACCTACGGCGGCGGCGGCATCGTAGCCGGCAGCTTTGAAGAACCGGTCGGCATCGATATCGACAGTAAGGGCAACATCTACGTAGCCGACACGTGGAATCGCCGTATCCAAAAATTTGATCCTAACTTCACCCCGCTGTTGCAATGGGATGTCAAAGGCTGGGATACCGAAAGCGTGGTCAACAAACCCTATCTCGCCGTCGACGACCAAGACCGAGTCGTCATTAGCGACCCCGAAGGCTATCGCCTTATCGCCTACAACGGTAACACGGGCGAGGTGCTGGCAACCTGGGGGCAGTACGGCCAAGACCTGGCTTCGTTCCAACTTCCCGTCGGCGTCGAAATTGATGCCGATGGCAATATCCTGATCACCGACTCCGACAGTAATCGTGTCATGAAATTTCCGTTCCCGACTGTGGGAACACAATAACCGCCAGTCGCATACCGATCTAAAACGGTTAAACAGAAGCATACGATCCACGAAGTGACACAAAGTTACACGAAGTTTATTTTTTAGTGTCCTTCGTGTAACTTCGTGGATGCAAAATTGATTCGCCAGCACGATGAAGAGAGAAAATTGACAACCCTAAACCTACCCCATCTAAAACAATGGATCGACGCCACCGAAGAAACTACCGACGTCATCACCCTGCCGGCGGTGGCTCGGATGGCCGCTACGCTGGATAAACCACAAACTTACCAAGATGGCGACGAACTCCCTCCGGCTTGGCATTGGCTTTACTTCCTACCCACCACCCCGATGTCCGCAACCGGCCCCGACGGTCACGCCAAACGCGGCGGCTTTATCCCGCCTGTGCCGCTGCCGCGCCGGATGTGGGCCGCTGGCAAATTCGACCTTGTACAGCCGCTGCGCATTGGCCAGCCCGTTCAAAAAAAATCCGAGATCGTCGATGTCGTCCTCAAAGAAGGCAAAAGCGGGCAATTGGTCTTTGTCCCGGTACGCCATACCATCTCCGGCCCCCACGGCGTCGCCCTCATCGAAGAGCAAACGCTGGTCTACCGCGCAGCGCCCCAACCCGGCGACCCGCCGCCGCAGCCAAAAGCCGCCCCCACCAACGCCGATTGGTCGCGCCAAATCGAGCCCAACATCGTCCTGCTCTTTCGTTATTCGGCCCTTACCTTCAACTCCCATCTTATCCATTACGATCGCGACCACTGCGCCCATGAGGGCTACCCTGGCCTGGTCGTCCACGGCCCGCTCGTCGCCACGCTGCTACTCGATCTGGTGCGCGAACATCTACCCGGCGAATCCATCAAACAGTTCTCCTTCCGCGCAGTCAGCCCACTGTTCGATATCCACCCCTTCACCATCAACGGCCGGCGCGAAGGCCAAACCGTCGTTCTTTGGGCCGCTAATCATGAAGGGGTCCTGGCCACAGAAGCCACGGCCACGCTGGGGTAATGGTCAATATCTTGATGGAAAATGTAGGGATCAAATTGATGTTGCCCCGATCAAACAACAGCGGGTTGTGGAAATAAACGGATAAGGCAAGCCAAAATTCGCGCCTTTCGTCAATCCGGTGTTGTCCATTGTTGGCCATATGTCGTTGACTACTACAATATCTTGCCGGAAAACCGGCATATCGCCCAAACCTTAACGCGACGCCAGCCGCATAGCCCCGTCTAACCGGATCACTTCACCGTTGAGCATCACGTTTTCCATGATATGCTTAACCAAAGCGGCGTACTCATCCGGTCGCCCCAACCGTGACGGAAACGGCACCTGCTGTCCCAGTGACTGTCGAGCGGGTTCGGGGAGACTGGCCATCATGGGTGTCTCAAAAATACCGGGGGCGATAGTCACCACGCGAATGCCGCTGCCGGCCAGTTCACGGGCCAACGGCAGCGTCAAGGCCGCCACCCCACCCTTTGAGGCGGCATAGGCCGCCTGTCCAATTTGACCATCGAACGCCGCGATGGAGGCAGTATTAACAATAACGCCCCGTTCGCCCTCAGCCCACGGTTCATTTTTGACTATCGCCGCCGCCGCCAATCGAACCACATTAAACGTCCCGATCAGGTTGACTTCAATAACTTTGGCAAAACTGGCTAAATCATGCGGACCATTCCGCCCCATCGCTTTTTTAGCCAGCACAATCCCCGCACAATTCACTACACCCATCAACGAACCGAACTTTTCCAAAGCGACATCGATTGCCTGCTGCACGCTGCGCTCGTCGGTCACATCTGTCTCGACAAACTGCGCCCGGTCGCCTAATCGGGCCGCCGTTGCCTGGCCGGCTTCGGCTTTGACATCGGCGACCACCACGTTACCCCCCCACTCGACCAGTAGTTCGGCTGTTGCTGCGCCCAGGCCCGATCCCGCGCCGGTTACTAAAAATGTACTATCTTGAATTAGCATTGTTTACCTCTCCACTCTACAAATAAATTCATTTTCCTCGCCACCTCATTATCAAACAGCCTAAAGATTTGGCAAATTTAGCCGCTTCTGGTAAGTTGAAAACTATACGAATCCGTTTATAATATTACCTATATCTTGTATAGAATACTTGTTCTTACCCTAAATATAGCCCGACGCCCACGGAGGAAGCAATGGAAGTTGGAATCGTTCGACAAGTTGACATAGAACAGCAGATGCAGGAAGCCTACCTTGACTACGCGATGAGTGTTATCGTCTCCCGGGCGTTGCCGGATGTCCGCGACGGCATGAAACCTGTTCACCGGCGTATTTTATACGCCATGTACGATATGGGGCTGCGCGCCAGCCAGCCTTACCGCAAAAGTGCCCGGATTGTCGGTGAGGTGTTGGGCAAATACCACCCTCACGGCGACGCGGCGGTGTACGACTCGATGGTGCGTATGGCCCAAGATTTTTCGATGCGAACGCCCCTGGTCGATGGGCAGGGCAACTTCGGCTCGGTCGATGGCGACCCGCCGGCGGCGATGCGCTACACCGAAGCCCGCATGGCGGCCATAACCGATGAGGTCATGGCCGACCTTGATAAAAATACCGTCA
>JACKAT010000091.1 GCA_020634935.1 Anaerolineales bacterium | reverse complement strand
GAGACCCTGTCGCTGAGCGCCAAGACCATCAGCACCTACCGCACCCGCCTGTTGGAAAAGATGAAGTTAAAGACCAACGCCGAGATCATCCGTTACGCTCTTGAGAACGGATTGGTTGAGTAAATCCACTGCCACCCCCTGCTGCTTTAATACCACGCCATCGTGTAGGGCAAACACCTACAAACGAATTAGCCTAAACCCTACCTAAAAATCGGAAATCCCCTGATAGTTTTCAGCCCTCGGATCGGATATCATTAATAATGATGGATATCTATTCAGGTGACCCTCACTTGAGCCGTGTCACCTGATTTTTGCATCAGCCCTATTAGATAAATCGGAATAACCCGATCTAAAGGAGAATATAGATAATGGCCCATGTGTTTGTTCAACACAAAGTTAAAGATTACCGTGCTTGGAAGGCCGTTTTTGATAGCTTCCTTGAAACTCGGCGAGCCGGCGGTGAGAAGTCATATCAAATTTTTCATCCTGATGACGAGCCTAATACTTTGCTCATCCTCTTTCAGTGGGACAGCCTGACCAACGCCCGCAAATTCATGGCCGCCCCGGAATTGAAGGAGACAATGGGCGCAGCCGGGGTTCTCGAAGCGCCGGAGGTATACTTTCTGGAAGGGTACGCCCGAGCCAAGCTGTAAAGATAGTTTGGTTTTTTGCTACTATCAATCATATAGACCGGTCAACTGAAGGGTTTAGACCAGTTCCCTGGATACCGATTATGCAACTGACACGAGAAGATGTTATCGCAACAATTCAATCGGCCCACGGCAACGGCGAAACGCCCAATCTACGTCAGGCCGACCTGTGGTGCGTTAACCTGAGCGAAGCCAACCTGCAAGGGGTTGATTTGAGGCAAGCTTACTTACGCCGGGCCGGTTTAAGCCAGAGTAATTTGCAGGGCAGCGACCTGAGTGAGGCCGATCTCAGTGGAGCTAATCTGCGGGGGGCCAACCTGCGCCGGGCAGAACTAAGCCGAGCCGACTTCCACGGGGCTGATCTATGCCATGCCGACTTGCGCGAGACGGACTTACGCGAAGTTAACTTGCGTCGAGCGAAGTATAATGATGATACCTTATGGCCGGTGAATTTTGACCCTGACCAAGTGGATACCATTTATGACGGCGAAGCAAACTATGAATTCTAATCATAAGTGTATTCTAATTGTTGACGACGAGGAACAAATCCGCACACTTATCATCAACATTTTTGACATGATGAGAGCCGATTATCAAGTTGTAACCGCTCCAGATGGTCACTTGGCGATCAACCGGCTGATGCAGCAGCGATTTGATCTGGTCTTGACCGATTGGCACATGGACGACATGGATGGTTTGGAGCTGGCCGAAATCATCCGCAATATGTTGCCGGATATGCGAATTCTGTTGATGACCGGCAGCCCTTTATCAAACCTCGACAGCAAGGCTAAATCTTTATTCGTTGGCTGGATTGAAAAGCCTTTTACCCCAATCCATATATTGGATGTGATTGCAAAGGCATTATTAAATTAAGGATAGCCGTGTGATTTACAAAAAAGTCGCGATAGAGCATGTTAAGATGAGTTATATTCAATATAACTCTAAAAAAATATTCTTATACCTAAGCGATTCCCGCGTTATTAGCCCTACCTAGCCCGCATTTGTGCCATTATGACTATATTATCGTCATGCTCGGACCTAAATATCAAAGTATTTATCGCTGATGACTCGCTCATTGTCCGGGAACATTTGGTGACGATGTTCGATGAGTTGGCCGGGATCGAAATTGTAGGTCAGGCGGAGACGGTGGCCGAGGCCGTTACCGCTATTCAAAAGCTCCACCCAGACGTGGTGATTTTAGACATCCGTATGCCGGGCGGCAGTGGGATTGATGTTTTGAAACGGGTCAAGCAGGGCGAGGTGACGCCAATGGTCATTATCCTGACTAATTATCCCTATCCGGGTTACCGGCAAAAATGCCTGCAGGCGGGAGCCGACTTCTTTCTGGATAAATCAACTGAATTTGACCAAATCCCGAAACTGTTCGAGCAGTTGAAGCGGGACAAAGGCTAGAAATTTTCTGTAGAAGTTAATGATAGCAGGCGCAAGGAGATTAAACAATTATGGAAGTCAAATTATACGTGGGCAACTTATGGCACACCACGACTGAAGATGACCTAAAAACCTTGTTCGCCAGAGCAGGCCAGGTCGCGTCGGTGGCGTTGATTAAAGACCGTGACACCGGGATTTCTAAAGGCTTCGCCTTTGTCGAGATGACGACCCAGACCGAGGCCGAGAAAGCCATCAGCCTGTTGAACGGCTTCAACCTAGGCGAACGTGAGTTGAAGGTCAACCTGGCTAAACCGCGTGAAGAGCGAGGGAGCCGGCCTAACTATCGTCAAAGTGGACGTAATCGCCGCTAAGGTAACAGAGGAGCCTGTTGTGGAATTCAAAGTTGGTGATTTCGTCGTGCATCCTGTCTATAGAATGGGCCACATCACGGCCATTGAGAAAAAACAATTCGCTGAGTTAGAGCCATGCCTGTACTACCAGATCGCTTTTCCCAGAAGGACCATCTGGATACCGGTCGAGGTTCAGGACACGGTCGGGCTGCGGTTGGTCGTAACCAAGAGCGATCTCGATCAGTACCGCGATTTATTGAAAAGTCCTCCGGTTCCCCTAAATAGTAATCATCCCCGGCGACGACCGATGGATCTGGCTCGTCTCGTGCAACGAGGTTCATTTCCGGTGATGTGCGAAGTCGTGCGCGACCTGACCCTTTCAGACCGGCGCAAGCCGTTAGGCATAACGGCTAAGACCATCCTCCGGAAGACTCAGCAGAGACTCTGCCAGGAATGGGCGATAGCGGCTGAGATATCGGTTGCTGAGGCCACCCAAGAAATTGACACTTTGTTACGAGCAACGCAGGAGGCGTCGCCGAAGTAATATGACAACACTAACCCGAGACCAAGTTTTACACATCATCGAAGCTGCCCACGTAAATGGTGAAATACCGAAATTTTTTGGCGCAGACCTGACTCAGACAGAATTTCGTCGAGCACAACAGGACAAAGCAACGCTTAGCGAGGCGGATTTTCACCGGGCCAGACTCAGCGGGGCGGAGTTGGTTCAAGTTGACCTCGGCGGCGTGGATTTTCACGGAGCGGGCCTGGTGGGGGCCAATCTTAGCGAAGCAGACCTATTTATGGCCAATCTCAGTAACGTGGATCTTTTTATGGCCAATCTCAGCAACGCTAATCTGAGTAGTGCAAATTTGATCGGGGCAAAACTTTTTAAGGCTAACCTCACTCAGGCGAGTCTTTACAGGGCAGATTGTAGCCAGGCCAATCTCAGCCTGGCTAATCTCAGTTTAGCTAACCTGGGTCAAGTTAAGCTGGGACAGGCTAACCTTAAAGGCGCAAACTTCAACCAGACATGCCTGACAGGGGCCGATTTGAGAGGAGCCGATCTGAGCAACGCCGATCTGAGCAGCGCCGACCTGCGGCAAGCAAACCTTAAACAAGCTATTCTAAACCATGCGAATCTTGACGGGGCCGACCTTAGGGAGGCAAGGTATGATCAGGCCACGATCTGGCCGGCCAGCTTTTTTGCCCCTATCCTAAGAGGAGCCATCTGTGAAGATTAATGGCCCCCTTACCCTTCCGGGTGGCTATTCTACCCCATTCATACGAAATACGAAATGATTAAGAAGAAGCGTTAGCCAATGGCTAAACAATTGATTTTTCAAGATGAGGCGCGCCGTCGCCTAAAGGCCGGCATCGATAAGACCGCTCAAGCCATTGCCATTACCCTGGGTCCGAAAGGGCGCAATGTCGCCTTAGACCAAACGTGGGGCGCGCCCGTCATTACCCATGACGGGGTGACTGTCGCCCAAGAGATCGCGTTGAGCGAGCCTTATGAGAATATGGGGGCGCAACTTCTTAAAGAAGCCGCCACGAAAACAAATGATATTGCCGGAGACGGTACCACCACGGCGACCGTCTTGGCTCATGCGTTAGTCAGCGAGGGTTTAAAGAACATGGCGGCCGGCGCTAACCCGATGATGCTGAAACGCGGGCTGGCAAAAGCCACCGCGGCCGTAATCGCGGCCCTTAAGGAACAGACGATTCCTATCTCTACCAGAGCGGAGATGGCCAACGTGGCCTCTATTTCGGCTCAGAATCCTGAGATCGGGGCCTTGATCGCCGAGGTACTGGACAAAGTCGGCCAGGATGGAGCGGTGACGATCGAGGAAGGTCAGGGCATGGGCCTTGAAACCCAATACCTGGAGGGCATGCAGTTTGATCAGGGTTATCTCTCGCCATATTTTATCACCCATGTCGAAGCCATGGAAACCGTGCTACAGGAGCCGAATATCCTGCTCTACGACCAACGGATGAGCGCCGCCACCGATTTGGTGCCCCTATTGGAGCAGCTTGTCCGAACCAGCAACCGTAATCTGATGGTGATCGCCGACGACGTCGAGGGGGCAGCCCTGGCCACCCTGGTGCTCAATAAGCTGCAAGGAACCTTTAACCTGGTAGCGGTGAAAGCCCCCGGCTTCAGCCACCACCGCACTGCAATGCTGCAAGATATTGCCGTGCTCACCGGTGGTACGCTCATTAGTCAGGAAACCGGCCGCCGGATCGAGGCCGTTACCTTAGCCGACTTGGGCTGCTGCGATAAGGTGGTGGTCACCAAGGATAATACCACTATCCTTGGCGGGCATGGGGCTGAAACCGTCATCAAGGGACGTATCGATCAGATCAAAAGTGAAATCGACCATACCATCAATGACTACGACCGGGAGAAACTGCAAGCCAGATTAGCCAAGCTAACCGGCGGTGTAGGGGTGATCAAGGTCGGGGCGGCGACCGCAGTCGAACTCAAAGAGAAAAAACAGCGCGTAGAAGACGCCTTGAGTGCGACTCAGGCCGCAGTGGAGGCAGGCATCGTCCCCGGCGGCGGTATCGCCCTACTTAATGCGATGTGTGCGCTGGATAGGGTTATAACCCAGGACCCGGACGAAGCCACGGGGGTAAATATCGTTCGCCGGGCTTTGGAAGAACCACTGCGTATTATTGCCAACAATGCCGGCCTGGAAGGCGCGGTTATTGTGGCCAGAGTGCGCCGCCAGCAGCAGGCTGAACAGAATAATCGGATTGGTTACAATGTTATGTCGGCGCAATATCAAGATATGGTGCTGGCCGGCATTATTGACCCGGCCAAGGTCACCTGTGGCGCGCTGGAAAATGCCGCCTCCATCGCGGCGATGATCCTGACGATCGAGGGACTTGTAACCGATTCTCCCCCAGGATAATATGACCAAACTCACTCGAGACCAAGTTTTACAATTAATTGCGTCTGCTCGAGGTAGGGGCGAAAAACCGGAATTACTCGGTCCCAATCTCAACGAAACGGAACGTCGCCGGACAAAGTTAGGCGGCGCAAATATCAGCGAGGCCGAACACCGTCGAGCGAATCTGAGTGGCGCAGAACTTTATGGGATGAACCTCAGCGGCATGGACTTGCACGGAGTAGACCTGATTGGGGCCGACTTAGGCGAAGCCAACCTCCGCCAGGCCAATCTCAGCGGGGCTAACCTTTATCAGGCCAACTTGATGGGCGCAAACCTGACTGAGGTTAATATCAGCCAGGCGAAACTTATGCAGGCGAACCTGAGTCAGGCTAATCTCAGCCAGGCTAATCTCAGCCAGGCCAATCTGGGTACGGCTAACCTCAGCCGGGCCAATCTCACCGGGGCTAATTTTAGACAAACCAGCCTACGAGAGGCGAATTTGCGGGGCGCCAACCTAAGCGCCACGGATCTGACCAGCGCCGATCTGCGTAACGCCGATCTGAGACAGACCAATCTTAAACAGGCCAATCTCAAACAAGCCAACCTCAGCGGAGCAAATCTGCATGGGGCTAAGTATGATAAAGCGACCATATGGCCAGTTAACTTTCATCCCGCCGAGATAGGCGCGGTGCGTGAAGATTAATTAATCGGTTTTGGTAATTATCCAAGTGATTGGCACTTTTGCTTTATTGAGTAGCCGATTTTTTTGATTTCAGAAGGTTTAAGGCGTCCTTCTGAAAGAAGGGATTAGCAGGTATGGCAAATTGTAGAGTCTACAACCGTTTAAGTGAATTCATAGGCCATGTTGAGCAAGAGGGTGGCTACTATAACATTTATCGGGGTTGGATTGACCACGTTGGTTGGATAGAGCAAGAAGGCGGATATTACACCGTATACCAGGCGGAGACCCACCGTTGTGTTGGCCGGATCAGATCAGAAGGGCAAGAATACCGCATCTACCGTACCTGGACAGAGCCGGTGGGGTATCTCCGCCGAGAAGGCGGCCAATATCGAGTCTACCGTGCCCAGAACGAGCCGGCTGGAGTGGTAGAGCTGGAAAATACTATCCAGGTGATTCCTCTGCTGCTAAGTGGCGGAGCAGCGTTGCTATTGCTGATGTCGTACGGTAATTAGTAAACCGGTAAATGAAAGAAATTTGCCAAGTATTTGGTCAGCACATCGAGGTACCTGGCATTTAATCGCGGCAATCTATCCCCCATTAGAGAGTTAAAATGGCAAAAATTCTAAAAAATAGAGTAGCGTGGCCAATCCGGACTAAACCCCAATGGGCGTCGGCGGCGAAGGAGTTGGTTAATGGCTGATACGGATAACCCCAACGTCAACAGCGATGTGGCCATGTTTATTGATTGGGAAAATATGCACGGCGCCATACGCGGCAAAGCCAACATCTCCACCCTGCGCGAGGTAGCTGAAAGCTACGGCCGGCTAGTGTTGGCCAAAGCCTATGCCGATTGGCGTGAGCAACGCTTTCAACAGGACTCTCTGGTCCTGTATAAAATTGGCGTTGAGCCTATTTACGTACCTCATGCCCCGGCAGGCGGCAAAAACAATGTCGACGTCAAATTGGCGACCGATTGCATCGACTTTGCCCACCGCTACCCCAACATCGGGATTTGTATTCTGGTCACCGGGGATGGCGATTTTATCCACGTCGCCACGGCGTTACGACCGCTTGGTAAAAAAGTGGTGGTGATTGCCCAATCCAACAACGCCTCCAGTCGTTTTGGCGACCTGGTTGACACTCTTTTGATCTATGAACAGGACGTCAATCCCAATCCCGCCCCCCCCCCGGCCCGTCCGTCTGACCCCAAACAGGCCAAGCAATCATCGTCGCTAGATGAGATTTACCAAACAATTGTCCAGGCTTTACAGCAGGAGGAAGGCGCCCCTATGCTCCTGGCTAACGTCAAGCAAAAACTCATTCGAGCTTATGGCAGCTTTGATCAAAACGAGTACGGTTTTGTAAAGTTCAAGGCCTTGATTGAAGCCGGCGTCCAGGCCGGCTATTTTGCGCTCAACACGGCCGGGCTGCGTGATTGGCTCACACTGCCCCAAAAGGATGCGCAGATAGCCGGCACCAAGTTGCCGGACGGTATCGATCTGCTTTATCAAGAAATTGTGACCATGATTGAGGAGTCAACCCAATCCAAAATCCTGCTGACTTCTATCAAACGGTCACTTATCAAGAAATACGGCGGTTTCGATGAATCGGTGTATGGCTTCAATCGCCTCAAGGATCTGATGCAGGAGGGTGAACGCCTGGGGTATTTTACAATTAGCCGAAACGATAAGGAGATTGATTATGTATCTTTAGTCTGAAAAAGAACCAGCTAAGGGATACGGACATCCTTTCAATGAGTAAATTCATACCAAATACAAAAGCGCAGAGAGTTTCTCTGCGCCTTTTCATTATCATATTATTGATATCTCAATAGGGGCTTAGTAGCCTCGACGACCACTCCCGCCGCGAGAGGATGATCGACCTCGTCCGCCGCCGCCACCTGAAGAGCGTTCACGCGGCGGGTGGGCTTCACTAACGTTAAGGGAACGTTGGTGAAGCTCATAATTATTCAGCCGTTCAATGGCTTCTTTGGCAGACTGCTCAGTCTCCATTTCGACAAAGCCGAAGCCTTTAGACCGGCCCGAAACCTGGTCAGTAATCAGGGCGGCTGATACAACCGGGCCAACCTCAACAAACAATTTCCGCAGTTCGTCTTCGGTGGTATCGTAACTTAGATTGCCCACATAGAGTTTCTTATTCATAAGGAATTTTTCCTTTAGTAATAGACTACTTGGCTACAACGTTGCTAGCCTGGAGTCCTTTGGGACCACGCTCGAGGCTAAACTCAACCTGCTGACCTTCATCTAAAGAGCGATAACCCTCAGACTGGAGGGCCGAGTAGTGGACGAAGACATCTTCGCCCCCCTGGTGTTCAATGAACCCATAGCCCTTATTCGGGTTAAACCACTTGACGGTCCCAATAATTCGTTCAGACATAATACTGTAATTCTCCTAGTATGTACTACAAATGTTGAAATAGAATTCGAAGGTCAAAGAGGACTCTGCATGAAAAAAGCGACCGCCCAGATATCTGGCGATCGCTTTTGAAACCAAACAGATACTTTCTTTAACCTACTAACCGATACTATAGCAGGTTAACCGGTTTCTGTCAATTTCAAAAAAATTTCGGAACGCGACCCTTTCAAATACCCAGAGCAACAACGATTAGAGAACCCATTTTTGCCTCACACAGCGATCCTATAGTATAACCACTAAAGTTAGACAATGACTTACAGTTACGACCTACAGTTACAATAGGAGACCCACCTTATGATCGAAAACCCTGCTTTACTGGCCTGTTATGCCCATCCTGACGACGAATCGTTTGGCAGCGGCGGCACATTAGCTCATTATGCCCAACGGGGCGTCCCTGTGGCGCTGGTGTGCGCCACCCGCGGCGAGGTCGGCGAAATTTCTGATCCCGCGCTAGCCACGCCGGAGACACTGGCTGAGGTTCGGGAAAACGAACTCCGCTGTGCTTGCCAAGCGATGGGCTTCGATGACCTGACCTTTCTCGACTATCGCGACTCCGGCATGGCCGGCACTCCTGAGAATGACGATCCCCGCGCATTCGCCAACGTCGAGGCGGAGACCGTGATCGCGCGTCTGGTGGGCCTGATCCGGCAGAGGCAGCCTCAAGTCGTCGTGACCTTCGACCCCCAAGGCGGCTATGGTCACCCCGATCATCTGGCTATCCATCGGCATACCGTTGCCGCCTTTCATGCCGCCGGAGACGCCAACCAATACCCGGAGCAGGGGCCGCCTTGGCAGCCGTCACGGCTATTTTACACGGTGATACCACGCTCAACTTTCACGGAGATGAGCCGCCAGATGGCCGCCCATGGACTGGATACCAGCCGTTTTGATAACTTTAAGGAACAGACCGGCATTGACCTCGGCTGGCCGGATGAGCAAGTTAATGTCGTGATGGACGTGAGCGGGACGGTCGAGGCTAAGTGGACGGCGCTCCACTGCCACCAGACTCAGTTTGGATCGGACAGTATGTTTCGGCAAGTGGCGGAAGCAGAGGTCAAACCACTAATGAGCCGCGAATATTTTGTTCTGGCCTGGCCTGAGATCGAATGGCAAGGAAC
>JACKAT010000090.1 GCA_020634935.1 Anaerolineales bacterium | reverse complement strand
CAACGGACCGCTTCGCCTTAAGTTGGGCCGCAATGAACAGGTGATCGGCTCGGAACTAGCAGCGGCGTTGTGGGTGGTGAATTAAAGAGTTTGTGGAGTTTAGGGAGTTCGTAGAGTTTGTAGAGTTGAGGTATTCTTAATTTTAAGTTATTTTTCTTAGCCTCAGCTTTAGCCTTCTTCTCCCAGTTACGTTGAAAATTAGACAGCCCCGGTAACAACCGAGGCTGTTTTGATTTTAAAGGCATCCATAGCCCGTAAATTACGCTTCGGCTTCAGCCTCAGCTTCGTGAGGGTTGCTGCGTAGAAACTCTTCAACCAAAAATAGGTTGTCGCCGGCCCGTTTCACCACATTCAATAGATCCGACATACTGGAAACTTCTTCCAATTGTTCGGTCACAAACCACTGCAGAATTTGCCGCGTGAGATAATCTTTTTCAGCCTCGGCCAGCGCCACCAGCGTGTTGATTTGGTCGGTCACTTTGAGTTCCTGGTTAAGCGCCAATTCAACCGCTTCTTCAACGCTTTCAAAGTGATTTTTGACTTCATTCGTGGCCGGCACAATCGGGTGCCCCCCGGCATCGGTGATGTATTGCAGCAGCTTCATGCCATGTTCGTGTTCTTCTTGGGCCTGCAGATGAAAGAAATTGGAAAGTTCAGGCAGCGTTTCTGCATCAAAATAGAGCGCGATGGCAATATACTGATTCTGCGCGGTAAACTCTTCAACCACCTGAGTGTTTAGGGCATCGACCACTTTTTTATTGATAAGCGTTGTCATAAGGCAAACTCCTTTTTCTTCGAAACCTAGCTTGATTGTGGATTATAAGTTAGGCATGTTAAACCAGAGTTAGAAATAGGCAAATAACGCTTTAGCGCAGTCGTATTAGCTACATCGTCCATTTTATGGACACGCTTAACTGAGCCGGAGCCAATCGGTGAGTTGTGATCTCGAAAAAGAGGAGATTGAGAAGTTCACAGACAAACGGAACCAAAATTTTCCGAATACGAGCTATCGTCGTGATGGCCGAGGTTTTTAGAGTTATGGATTGTCTTGATCGATGATGGCGTTCTGTCTGACTAACAAAACCGGGCAGGGCGCGTGACGGGCAACTTTGTCGGCGACGCTACCGAGAGTCCAGCGGGCCAGTCCCCCTCGGCCGTGGGTTGACATGACAATACAATCTATGTGGTACTCACTGGTGGTATATAATATCCCGTCGGCAGGGGTGGCTTCGCACATGATCACCTCAACGTCTAAGCCGTCCTGTTGGAGAGCCTTTTGTTGGGCTAACAGGTAGGCCTCTGCGGCTCGGTGGGCTTGTTCATACGACTCTGACATAGTGACAGCCGTGGCTGAAGTCAGATGGGGCGACAGTAATGTCGGATAGCTAACCTCGACCATGCGGATCAAGATTAGTTTGCTGCCAAATTGGTGGGCTAAGGCGATGGCGGACGGCAACGCTTTTTCCGCCAGGTCAGAGCCATCTAACGGGATCAAAATGCGCTTAAACATGGCTCGTCCGTCCTTTTTTGTCTACAACTTTAATGAGCAGCTCAATAATTTGGATCTGGTGTCGGACAAACCTAAGTTTGTCTGACACCAGCCCTTACGCTTTGAGATGAAACCCGTTCAATGGGTTAATACTTGCGACAGCACCTTTAACCCGGCTTCCATTCCCTGCCAAGCTACGCCTGAGTGAAGCGGTTTACCGGCCCTAAAGCGTTGGGGCAGGTACATCCCTAGTAATTTCTTGCCGTAGTGCCATACCGGCGAGGAGCCGACTCGGTATGTTTCCGCATCCCCCGCAGGTACTTCGGCCGACTGCTGGTAGAAATTCTTAACTTCCAAAGGAATCTGGGCAAAGGTGGCCGTATCAAACTCATCCAATACATACATGCTAACCGGATGGGAGTAGTTGATGGTCGGTTTGGTGTTCAAAATATCGGCGGCAATATGCTCGGCCGCGGCATCGGCTTGCAGCACCGCCAGGTACGCCTGTTTAACCGGGAAATTGGAAATATCACCCACCGCATAGATACAGGGACATTCGATAACCCGGCGACTTTCTTGATAGGTGGTAACAAACCCCCTGGGATCGGAGGGTAAGCCCAGGAACGGCGTCGAGGCCACGTAGGGCGGGAAGGAAACCAGTAGATCATAGGGTACCGATTGTCCGTTTTTATAAACCACTTCGTTAGGCTCAACGCGTTCGACTTCATACTGTTTATAAGCCGTGATGTGGCGTCGATCAAACTCCTCACTAATTATCGAGTCAAATCGATTACCAAAAGATTGTAGGTAACTATCCTCATAGGTGGTTAAAATTAGGTCGATGCCATCGTGCCGATCGTGCTTCTGTAGCCAAGAATCGAACAAAAAGGCCATTTCATATAACGGACCGGCGTGTTTGTTGTTGGGCGGCACTAAAAAGAGCACCCGGCGGTTGTTCGACGCAGAAGCTTCGGCGGCCAGAGTTTCGAACGCCTGCCTCAAAGCCAGCATGTCTTCCGGAGTCCAGATGTTATGCCCATGTGCTTTCAGCCCCGGAATCTCCTCTGGCCGCATCCCGGCGCCGGTCGCCACCACTAAATAGTCGAAGGGCACAGCCCCCTCTCCGGTACCGACCGTTCGGTGGATCGAATCCACTTGGTGGGCCTGGGTTTGCATAAAGCGGATGTTACGTCGTTTCAGCGGCGGCTCCAACGGGATTTTGAGCCGCTCTACATCCTGACCAAAGGGAATATAAATAGTGTTAGGTTTAAAGAGGAAGTGATGTATCTGATACCAATGTGATGTGTCAGCCTGGTTGCCAGGCGCATCGTAGATAAAGACGGTTTCTAAACCACCAAAGCCGCCGCCTAATACGAGTATTCTGGGTTTGTCATCCTGTTCCTTCATTGTAGCGCTCCTTATGCTAGAAAGGTAGAGATAATTGCAGTTTCACTATAAACTATATCCCCAACATTTTCCACTAGCCATTTGGGGATTGTAGACTAATAGTTTTGACCAATATTGAACTAGTTGTTTGGCTAGGATAAATTGAAAAAACAGTGGTGCAGACCATTATTGCCGGTAGGTAGCGAGCAGCTCATCTTGGCGCTGTCAATGATGCTGATAGCCACTCGGCCAGTGCGCGATGACTACAATTGGACGGCGCGTACTGACTAAATGAGAGGTAACTCAATATGCTGTCTAAGGAGGTAGCCTATGGCAGAAGGTAACTCGTGCTACCTATGGCTATGTTGGAGACGACCGGTGAGGTCCATTACAGGCAGTTAACCTCAACACGACACCTGATTATAGCATAGAATGAGCCGGGTTACCAGAATAGCGATCAAAATAGATTCAGCGTACCAATTTAGGCAGAATAACAACCATTGAGCCAATGAGAGAGACAAAGCCGGCGGTTGTAAAGCGGTAATTCCTCTTGCCCAACGAGGTGTCTTAAAACTGATGGGGATGTTTCTGCAGCAGGCGAAAGCCCAGTTTCTCATAGATTTGCCGGGCCGCGATCAGAATGTCATTGGTCCACAGGGTTACTTTCTGGTAGCCCGCTCGACGGGAAAACCGAATGCCCTCTTTAACTAAGCGGGTCCCCAGCCCTAAATCCCTGGCCTTCGGATCGACCAGCAGCAGGCGCAGCTTGGCTACACCGTCGCCGGCGTTGACGCAGAAGATCGAGCCAACTCGCTCGCCTTGCATTTCCGCGAGCCAGCAGCGCTCTTTGGCGGGATCGTAGTTGGTGATGAAGTCGGCGCATATTTGGGCCACCAGCGCCTCGAAGCTCTCGTCCCAGCCGTACTCCCGATGATACAGCAGGCCGTGCTGGTAAATCACCCAGCCCATATCACCGGTTTCGTGGTGGCGTAGGTAAAAGGGTTCGGCATACTTGAAACCGTGGTTAAGAATGTCTTCGATAGTGTTCATCGCCTCGATCAGCCGGAGCCGATCACCGTTACTCAACTCGCCCAGCATCTCGGCCACTTCCTCACTCGACCGGCCGTCGAGTAAAGCGAACGCGTCTTGCCCGGCGGTGGTCAAGGTGATCAACCGCTGCCGGCCGTCCTCATCGGAGCGGGTTTTCTCGATCAGATTTTGTTGCTCCAACTTGGTCAAAATCCGACTCAAATAGCCGGCATCCAGACCTAATTCATTCCCAAGCTCGGAGGCGGTTAAGTTAGGGCGATGGGCCAACTCGAAAATAATACGGGCTTCGGTCAGGGAGTAAGGACTGTGTAGTAATCCCTCACGCAGCACGCCGATTTGCCGGGTGAAAAAGCGGTTAAAGTGTCTGACGGTATTGATCTCATCTGGGGAAATGGCCATTGTCATCTCCTTGACTGAACGTCGCGCTCGTCATCCGGCGCGGTTTTTCTAAGAGGTGATATCAATAGTTGCTATTATCTAATAAATAATTGCTTTTGTCAAACAACTTCATAATAAAGGCGTGGAATCAAAAAGACGCCGGCAACTTGTACGTTAACCAGCGTCTTTATTAACGGCTGCGATTAAAGGCTAGGTGGGTAACCCTCCGTTCCCGCCAGGGTTAAGCCAACCGTCCTCGCCTTCTCGTTAGCAGCCCGATTATGACGGCGAATAAAGTGGAGCCGATAATTGACCAAATGATGGGAAAATCCTCGCCGCCTAGTGAAATTGAGAAGAAAACCGGTAAGCCCAATAACCGGGCGACCCACATCCCCAGCAACGCGCCGATAAACCCGACAACGGCCGAAACCAAGCAGCCGCCTAAAGAATAACCGGCTATGGCCTGACCGATGCTGCCACAAACAGCGGCAATGATGATCAACAAGATAAAATCCAGGATAGTCATCGAAGCATCCTCCGTTACAATTATACGATGGTTAACGTCGGGTAGGCAGCGGTTGGCTCGGCGGTGGAGTCAAACTGCTGCCAGCCTTCGCCCTGCCACTTATCACGCAAGGAGTCGATACTTACTGCCCCGGCTGTGGCTAACGTGTGGGTTATGGTATCCGTTTGTTCAGGGGAAACATCGACGGTGACTAGAATGCCGCCACGTTTGATCCCTTCGGCGTAGATCTGCGCATCCTCTTGTGAAATGCCCATCTTAACCAAGCCACCCAGTAAAGCCCCTCCGGCCACAGCCCCAATTCCGGCTCCGACGGCTGAACTCCCCAGGAGAGTCGCCAGCGTACTTCCGGCAATGACCGGGCCGATGCCCGGAATAAAAAGCGAACCTACGCCGGCGATCAATCCGGCAAACAGTCCAAATGAGGCTCCGCCTATGGCTCCGGCCATAACGCCTTCGGACGCTTCCTGTTGCAGTTCTTTTTCATGAGCTAGTGCTTCGATCGTATTTTCACGAGCCATCACACTCATTTGAGAGTTACTGATACCTTGCTCGTTGAGCGCCTTTAGCGCCCGGTTGGCGTCATCCAGATTTTTAAATAAAGCGATCACAGTCGTTGACATATGGTATTGTTCCTTTCCGCAGGACGGCCAGACAGAAATGTAATGTGTTGATAAAATAAGACCTGATAGAGACCGAATTTCGGCATCTTTAACATCATAATATGACTATAATGTTAATTACTCTATCAGGTCCGGACCTAACCGTCTCGCCTTCTAGGATATCATCGCTGAGCATTTTTACCTATACCCACTTGAATAAGTTCAGCAACCCACTTGAGCTATATTTTGATAACTCTTATCTGTTTAATGGTCCGGTTACGTTCGTTCTTTTTTCAAAGCTTGTGAAACAGATGAAGCTTTATTTAACAAATTGACTGTTTTCAGCCAGTCGGTTAAGATAGAAGAATAATCTATCTTGGGGAATGTCAGCCCTAGTCACGCATCCATCGAGGATCTATGATCACCAAACAAGTCATTCTAAAAAAAGATCGAGAAAAATCCGTCCTGAACAAGCACCCCTGGCTCTTTTCAGGAGCCATCAATCGACTAGAAGGCAACCCTGAGAGCGGCGATGTTGTTGATGTTTGGAACAGCAAAGCCCGCTTTGTGGCCCGAGGTATCTATAATGAAAAGTCGCAAATTAGTGTGCGGTTGCTGACTTGGAACCCCAACGACCCCATCGATGAGGAGTTTTGGCGGCGACGGATCAGCCGGGCGGTGGCGGGTCGATTAGCCCTTAAGCAGGATCAGAGCACTAATGCTTACCGGCTGGTCTATTCCGAGGCTGATGGGGTGCCCGGATTTATCGCCGATTTATACGGTACTTGGTTGGTGGTGCAGTTTCTTTCATTGGCGGCGGAGAAGAACCGAAAATTTATCCTCAATACCTTGTTGGATTTAGTGGAACCGCAAGGTATCTACGAGCGGAGCGACAGCGATAGCCGCGAAAAGGAAGGATTGGTACCAGTGACCGGGCCGGTCTGGGGCGAGATTCCGCCCGATTTGATTGAGATTATCGAAAATGGCTTGACCTTTCAGGTCGATGTTAAATTGGGCCATAAGACCGGCTTTTATCTGGACCAGCGCGAAAACCGGATGAGGGCCAGTAAATATTTTGCCGGTAAAGAGGTGTTGAACGCGTTTGCCTATACCGGAGCTTTTTCCGTATATGCGGCTCGCGCCGGCGCAACGCGGGTGATCAATGTCGATTCATCGGAGCGATCTTTGCAGATTGCTGAAAACAATATGCTGCGCAATGGCTTCAACGGACGCGAAGATGTTTACTCAGCCGCCGATGTGTTTGATGTCTTGCGGGCTTATCGGGAAGCCGGTTGGAAATTTGATGTCATCGTTTTAGATCCCCCTAAGTTTGCCCACAGCAAACGCAACGTGGAAAAGGCATCCCACGGTTATAAAGATATTAATCTGTTGGCGATGAAGTTGCTAAAGCGGGGCGGTATCTTAATTACGTTTTCTTGCTCTGGGGTCGTCAGTTCCGACCTCTTTCAAAAAATCCTCTTTGGCGCGTCGCTCGATGCGAGCCGGACCGTCCAGATCATCGAGCGGTTATCGCAAGGCTCCGACCATCCCGTTTTACTCACCTGCCCTGAGTCAGAATATCTAAAAGGATTGGTTTGCCGGGTTTGGTAGCCAAATTTAATGGCTGAGGAGCGTCAAAGTTCACTTTGACGTATAAACCCCAATGTCATAGGGCTAGAAGCCCTAAATGCCTAACTCCTGACGCAGAGCATCGAGCGCCCGTTGCGCAGCGGCCTGCGCGGCGGTTTGTTTGCTATAACCTTTGCCCCGACCATAGATTTGCTCCCCAATCATTGCTTCAACGGTAAACTCTTTGGCGTGGTCTGGCCCTTCCTCGTTAACGGTGCGATAGGTGGGGGTCAATTGGTAATGACTTTGGGCGACCTCCTGAAGCTGGCTTTTGGCATCTTTCTCCGAGTCTGAGTTTAAGATTTCTTCCAAACTTGGCTCAATCAGATCGTAGACAAAGTCACGGGTTGGTTCAACCCCTTTGTCTAAATAAAGCGCGCCAATGAGCGCTTCAAAGGCGTCGCATAGGATAGCGGCTCGCTGCCGGCCGCCGCTTTCGTCTTCGCCGTGGCCTAGATAAAGATAATCGCCTAAATTAATCAGGCCGGCAAAATAGGCCAGCCGCTCGGTTCGTACCAGCGCCGAACGGAGATTCGTCAACCGGCCTTCGGCCATCTCCGGAAATCGGTGGTAGAGATATTCGCCGATGATGAAATCTAAAATGGCATCCCCTAGAAATTCCAGGCGTTCGTTATCTTCCAAGGGGTAGTCCGGGTTTTCATTTAGGTAAGAGCGATGGGTTAAGGCGCGTTGTAACAGAGCCTTATTCTTAAAGGTCAGGTTCAGGCCGGTTTCAGCCACGGTAATGGGTTGCATAGCATTCTCTCTCTTGGTCCATATTTACTGAGCATCCGCCGTTGAAGGCAAGTAGTCGCCCTCGATCCACTCGTCTCCATCGGGGCCGAACTCTTTTTTCCAAATGGGGACAATTTCCTTGAGGCGATTGATCGCGTAAGCGCAAGCCTCAAAACAGCCGTCGCCCCGATGCGGGCTGGAAACGGCTACGACCACGGCGTTTTCGCCCACTTCGAGCCGGCCGATGCGCTGCACAATGGCGATATCGACAATTTTAGGCCACTGCTGGCGCGCTTCGGCGGCCACCTGTTTTAACTTGGTCACGGCCATCTCTTCGTAGGCTTCGTACTCCAGCCGCTCGACATCCTTGCCCATCGAGACATTGCGCACCACCCCTCCAAAGACGGCCACTGCGCCGGTCTCCGGTTTGACTACTCTGGTAGCCATTTCATCCAGGCTGATCGGATCGAAGGTGATGGCGAATTTTGCTGGTTCGGCGCCGCTGCCGCCGCTTACGGGCGGAAACAGGGCCACTTCATCCCCTTCAGCCAGAGGCGTGCTCAGATCGGCAAATTCCTGATTGACTGAGATAATGGTTTTAGGCGCGGCTTCGGCCAATTTAGGAAACTCTTGCTGTAACGATTGAATTAAATCGGCAATCGTAGCCTCATCCGCTAAGGTCCGATCCAGGCTGCCGGCGCCGGTCAATTCCCGTAATCGGGCAAATAGTTTAACCGTTACTTTCATGGGTCTACTCCAAGACGATGTCGCCGCTTTTACCGCCGCTTTTTTTCACCAGGCGGATGGCATCGATTTGCATTGCTCGATCCACGGCTTTACACATATCATAAATGGTCAAGCCGGCCACGCTGACGGCGGTCAGCGCTTCCATCTCGACGCCGGTTTTGCCGGTGGTGCGGACGGTGGCGCTAATCTCAATGGTAGCCAGACCGTTGGGGTCGTCGGCCGGTTGGGTTTCAAATTGGAGGCTAACGTGCGTCAGCATCAACGGGTGGCACATCGGCACTAACTCGTGCGTTCGCTTGGCGGCCATTATACCGGCGACCTGAGCCACCGCCAGCACGTCGCCCTTCTTGATGCCCCCGTCGCGGATGAGAGTCAGGGTTTCCGGTTTTAACCGCACGCGCCCTTTGGCCACGGCTTCCCGCGGCGTATCCGCTTTGTGGCCGACATCAACCATCCGGGCGCGGCCTTGGTCATCGAAATGGGTCAGGGGCATTGAATTGTCCTTTGTACATAGTTTGTGAGGATTATAGCAAATTTTGGGGGAGGTTGCCAAACTGGTAAATGAACCGCAATTGGGTTTTTGGTCGATTCCCCAAAATGGGGGCTTTGCAGTAAAATTGCCTGCTAATTGAAATTTCCAGGGATAGGTTAGGGTACCGCCTTGACCGTTCCCATCTTATTTCTGAGGGAGTACATATCTTGTCTGAATTAATTCTGCTAAAACTGGGCGGATCGGTCATTACCGACAAAACTAAACCGTTTACGGCCCGGCCGGAGGTGATCGAGCGGTTGGCTCTGGAAATAAAAAGCGCCTTCACGGAACGGGGTGACGATCTGCGGTTAATCATTGGGCACGGCTCAGGCTCGTTTGGGCACGAGGCGGCCGCTCGCTATCAAACTCATAAAGGGGCGGTTGCGTCTGATAGCTGGCTGGGCTTTGCCGAAGTCGCCCACGCCGCCGCCGAACTCAACCACATTGTGGTCAACGCGCTGCGCCGGGCCGGCGTCCCGGCTATCCGCTTCCAACCGTCGGCCAGCACCCGCACACGCGGTGAGCAGTTGATGTATTTTGAGACCTTCCCCTTGAAGGAAGCCCTCAAACACGATTTAGTACCGGTAATTTATGGCGATGTCAGCGTCGATGCCGCTCAAGGCATGAGCATCGTTTCAACGGAAGTGTTATTTGATAACCTGGCCCGCGAGTTGACTCCCAGCCGCATTATTCTGGCCGGGCAGGTCGATGGCGTGTACGAAGCTGATCCTAACGTTAATCCGGAGGCGGAGCTGATTGAGGATATCGACCGGACCAATTGGGAGGAGGTTGAGTCGATGCTCGGCGGCTCGCACGGTACGGATGTCACCGGCGGCATGTTCACCAAAGTCCGCGATATGTACCGGCTAACTCTGGCTATGCCCCCCATGCAAGCC
>JACKAT010000009.1 GCA_020634935.1 Anaerolineales bacterium | reverse complement strand
CTAAATTAATGTAACAACTTAGAGTTGAAAACTATTTAGATTTCCATTGCCGTTGTCGTCTCAGTTGAGACTATCTGACTCTCAAGAAATTGGCGCGTTTTCTTTGCTTTTTTCTTAGCCTTCGCCTTAGCCTCAGCCTTCATTTACGCCAAGTAGCCTTGTGGCTGAGTAGTTACGAATAGAAATTAAATAACTCTCCTGTTTTGGAGAGCCGTAATTGGTAATTGGTTATTCAATCTCTAATTACCAATTACCAGTTACTAATGATAAACCACAGCCCCAGCCCGCAGTAAGACCAGTCGTTCCATCTGGGCGGCAACGGCTGGATCGTGGGTGACAACGACCAGGGTCGATTGAATATGGTGATGGGCTTCAAGCAGCAGTTGAACGACAGCCGCCGCGCTCGCCTGGTCGAGCGCGCCGGTCGGCTCGTCGGCCAGGATCACGGCGGGTTGATGGACGATGGCCCGGGCGATGGCTACCCGCTGGCGTTGACCGCCGGAGAGCTGGTCGGGCAGGCGCTCGCCCAGGTTGCTCAGCCCCAGGCGGTCGAGCAGGTCGGCGGTTTGGCGCTCGGCGTTGGCGGTGTGGCCGCATAGGGCCAGTTGCAGGCGAATATTCTCGGCGACGGTTAGAAACGGCAGCAGGTTGTCGGCCTGGTAAACCACCCCTATGGCATTTTTGCGGAAGGCAACCCGCTCCGACTCGGACAGCGCGGTGAGTTCCGTTGTCCCGACGGTCACGCGACCGGCGGTTGGCGTAGCTAATCCGGCCAGCACACTTAAAAGCGTCGATTTGCCGCAGCCGCTCGGCCCCATAATGGCCAGGCTCGATCCTCCGGCGATGGCAAACTCCGAGCAGTCCAAAACGCGCAGCGGCCCGGTCGCGGTGGAGTGTTCAACCACCAGGCCGGTAACGCGGATCGTATTCAGGTGGCTCATAGCGGCGCCACCTGCCGGTCGCGCAGGCAAAGCTGCACATCGGCCCGTTTCGCCAGGGCGGGGTTGTGGGTTACAAAGAGGACGGTCATATCGGTCTCAAAAACATCGTGGACCACCGCGCCGGCTGTGCTTTCATCCAGTTGAGCCACCATCTCATCGGCCAGCAGTAGCTGCGGGTTGTTAGCCAGGGCCACCGCCAGGGCCACGCGCTGGGCCTCGCCGCCGGAGAGGTGGCGCGGCAGGTGGCCGGCGCGATGGGCCACGCCCATACGGTCAAGCAGGTGGCGGGCCTGGGCTGCTCCTGCGGGCGGGCGGCCCAAGCCCAAAGCCAGTTCAACATTCTCTTGCGCGGAGAGGAAGGGAATAAGATTATCGGACTGGAGGGCGATGCCAATGCGGCGCGCGCGTAGATCGGCCCGCGCGTCGTCGCTGAGGCTGCCCAGCGACACGCCCTCAAATTCAACCGTGCCGCTGTCGGGCCGCAGGAGACCGGCGATGAGCGACAGCAGGGTTGATTTGCCGCTGCCCGACGGCCCGACCAGGCTAACCTTCTGGCCCGGTTCGAGGGTAAGGTTGACATTGTGCAGCACGATACTGGTTCCGGCAGCGGAGTGAAACCGCTTGGAAATTTCGGTAAGCCGAACAACCGGGGGGACGGTCATGGGTAACGCTCCGCCGGGGGGGCAGCCCCATAGACCTCGGCGGCGACTTCGCGGGCGTGGGCCTCCAGGTCAAGCACCACCTGGCTGGCCTCGGCCAACCCGTCCTGGCTCAGCTCAACCAGGTTGACCAGCTCGAAACTGTCCTGATGCAGGCTATCGCCTTGAGGCACATTGAGCACAACCCCAACCCCCGGCGCGTAGTATTTGATCTCGTTGTCAATGGCCTCGATCTCGCCTTCGCGGTTGGCAATGACATTCTGAAACTCGCCAAACGCCACGGTGGTGCTGATGCCGACGGAGACCGGCTCGGCCACCGACGGGTCTTCATCCGGCCCGGACGTGCCGATAAACCAGCGCGGCGTCTCCATCGTCACTTTACCCGGCATCAGGATGCCCGGCTCTGCGCCTCTGGCCTTTCCCAGCCACGCCGACTCGACGTTGGTGAACTCGCCCCCTTCAAATTCTTCGGTGTAGCCGCCCATAATCCAGACGTTGCCGTCTTTGTCGAGCGCGAAGTAGTCGAAGCCCACCTGTGAAATCTCACCGGAATCGGTCGATTGATCGAGCATGGCGATGGCCGGCACGCCATCGATGATGCGCTTGACATCGGTCATGGTGCTGATGATCTGATGCGGCACCGCGCGGGAACCGACTTCGGTGGTACCGGCTCTGATCCACTGCATACCGGGGCGCAGGGGATGGTATGCGTTGGTACTCAAGGTCGGGTCGATGAAGTTGGCCGGGTCAAAGGCCACTTGGCTGACTTCGGCTTCTGACCTTTCTGTCTCCTCGGTCGTATTGGTCTCTTCGGCCGCGGCGGTGGTGCAGCCGGCCAAAACGGTCATCATGATGATCAGGGCAGCCAGAAAAACCGTGCGCCGCGCTGGTAGAGCCTTATGCCAACGCATAGAACTTTGTCGTTTGTGATTAGCCATGAATAACACCTCTCTAGTTTTTTGGTAACTACTCAGCCGTCATGTCATTTCGAGCGACGCGGGAGCGAGAAATCCCCAAGTCGCGGTTAGCAACCTAATATCCGGGGAATTTCTCGGCAAAAAACGCCTCGAAATGACATGCCTGCGCCATTACATTTTTTGATTTGATAGGGTTAGGACTTACGCAGTTGGGTGCAACGGACAAGGTGACAGTCACTTTTTGAACTGCGTAACTCATAAGGGTTACGATTTTTATTGCGTTCCCGGCGTCTTTGTAGTTAAACGTAACGCCAATCGCGCCACAATACGCTAGGGGAGATTATCTGACAGACATCTGCACTATATCAAACCCGCATGAAGTCGACATGAAGGGCAGATGAAGAAGATCTTCATTTTTCAAAGCGGCGATGGCTACCGCCCAAGCCTTTTATATAAATCGTTGAGTATTTGCAGAACATCTAGCTTTGATGATTTGGAGCGAGGAACTTTTTCTGGCTCCCAACTTGGTCGAAAGAGCGTTTGAACTAGCCGGTGAAAAATAAATCTTGGATCTCGCAAATGGACACCCTTTCAATTTGACCAAAATGACCCTCCAAATTTGCCGTTAAGCCGGTAGACCACCGCTAGCTGACCGCCGACCGCTGAAAATAGGCGTACGCGTTGAAGTGCGACGGTCTATCGTCGGTGGTCTGCGGTCAGGTCGCCCAGGCGTTCGCGGCGCTTGATCGGCGGTGTGAAGGGCTAATCGGCCAAGAGATCTTTTTAGGCGACTTTGAAAGTATTGGTCCTTATCGTCGGTTATCTGGTCAAATCCTGTTAAATATGGTAGGATTCAGGATAAGATAAAAGGAAAAGGCTGTAATGGCACTAACCTTTGAATGGCATCGAGAAAAAGCCATAGAAAATCTTAGAAAACACAATGTCAGCTTTGAGGAAGCTAAAACGGGTTTTGATGATCCATTCTCTATCACGATAGCCGATCCTGAACATTCCATAGACGAAGACCGTTATATTGATATTGGACTATCGGCTAAAGGGCAAATATTGGTTGTCGTCTATACGGAGCGAGGATCGAATATTCGGCTCATTAGCTGCCGGAAAGCAACAAATGCGGAGCGGAGAAGTTATGAACGAGAAAAACCCTGAACCGAATGACATTAACAGTTTAGAAGATAATGATATGCGGCCCGAATATGATTTTAGCGGCGGTGTGCGGGGTAAGCATCATCAAGCCTATCGTGAGGGACACACCGTTAAGATTTATGAGACCGATGGCGCAGCGACCGTCCAATATTTCACGCTCGAAGAAGGCGCGGTTTTACTGGAGCCGGATGTCCGGGAATATTTCCCTGACTCGGAAGCGGTGAATAAAGCCTTACGCGGTTTGATTGCCCTAATTCCCCAAACACGGCAAACCATCAAAACAGAAACAGAATAATCCCCAAAGATTGCCGCAATCGCTCGTTTCACTGTTGAAATTACCCCCTCCAACTGATTTCTTGATATTCAGAAAAAAGTGCAACTCCAACCAACGATTACCCTATCTGTGAAAATCGGTATGATCCGCATCACCTGTGTTCTAGCTTATCTGATCAACTCTTGAAATCGGGCTCGACGGTATTTAGGCCGCCAACGCCGGTGTAGATGCCGCCATGCACGATTTCCTGGCAGACAACTACAGTGAAATTTTTTTGAGGGCCGATTTTTGATAAAAAACGGGGGTTAAAAAAAAAAAGAGGTCGATTTTTGATAAAAAACAGGGGTTAAAAAAAAAAAGAGGTCGATTTTTGATAAAAAACGGGGGTTAAAAAAAAAAAGAGGCCGATTTTTGATAAAAAACGGGGGTTAAAAAAAAAAAGAGGTCGATTTTTGATAAAAAACGGGGGTTAAAAAAAAAAAGAGGCCGATTTTTGATAAAAAACGGCGATTCCATTTTTTAAAAGGGCGATTTTTGATGTAAAAAGGGATAAATTTTTTTTGAAGGGCGATTTTGCATCCAAAATCAGGCCGATTTAGTTACGAGTTACGCCCTGCGAAACGTGATCGTTACTTTTTGAGTTTTTACGCCGCCGCCGCCGCAGATCGCGAAAATTTCTAGCGGGGATGAGGCGATTTGAGGATTTTTTCAGAAAATTTAGCCCCTAATCCCCCAATCCCCGCCAAAAAAACGGAGGGTCTTGTCCAAAAGAATAAGCGGTTGGGTGGGGAAAACGCCGGAACTCCATTTAGTAACTACCGGCGGCGGCCTCAAATACGGCCCGCACCTGGGGTAGGTCGAGAAATGCATCCCGCAAGTTGATATCGCTAATATTACCGGCGATCGCCTCCACAATGGCCTGGGCTTGCCGGCGGAGCCGCTGCGCTTCGGCCGGATCGGGTTCAAGCTGGCTCAAGGCCAGCAGGCTGGGCCACAGCGAGGCGCGAGCGCCCATTGCTTCGGCCACGGCTTGGGCTTCGAGCCACCCTTGCCGGGCCGCTTCAGCCTGGCCCAGCGCCAATAACGCTTGGCTTTTGAGATGCAGGAGGGCGGGCAGATAAGTCCGAAAATTACATTGACGCGCCGCAGACAGCACCTCGTCCGCCAGCGCTATCGTCCGCTCGTAGTCGCCGTGCTTAAAAGCCAGTTTAATCTCAGCGATATGAACCGGCATACTCCAGGCCGGATGGGCATGGCCATAGGGATCATTTTGGCCCTGCTCTACCAGCGCCTCAGCTTCGGGCAGGTTGCCGTCCAGTAGATGCAATTGGGCCAGGATGCCCAGCGGAAGGCAGCGGAAGTGGGGAAACTGAGTTTCGGCTGCTGTAACGGCCTGCCGGGCCACGTTGATGCCCGGCTCAATCGCGCCCATACCGCCGTAGATAGCGGCCAGATAGCCGCCGGCCAATACTTGCGAGGCCACAAAGCCGGCCATCTTGCCCACCCGCAGGCTTTCGGCTGCGACGCTGATGGCCTGGTCTGGCTGCCCCCATTCCCAATAGGCCCAGCAGATAATCATGCGGCTGAATGATTGGCCCCACAGGTTATTGCTGGACGCGCTGATTTGAAACGCTTCATTGGACAGGGCGATGGCCGCCTCAAATTCACCCATAAGCGTATGGGTGGCTGATTTCATGCCCATACTATTGGTTAACATCGGTAAATTGTCGAGCTCGCGCCACAAGCTGCCGGCTTCTTGTAGGACCTGTTTTGATGGCTCAAACTGAAGAAAGGTCATATAGAGCATGCCCAAATCGCTCAGGGCGTAAGCCAGCAGTTCAGTTAAGTTGTGTTCGCGGGCCAGCGCGGCCGCTTGCTCGCCGTAGGCCACCCCTTCAACGGTGTGGCCGCTCCACATGCCGCCCAAGGCCAGGTTCCATAAGGTTTTTACCTCGGCGGCCGGGTCGCCCAGTTCACGGGCCAGGGCCAGCGTCTCCTGGCCCAGCGCCGGCCCTTTGACCGGATCATGAATGGGAGTCGGGGTGATGTATAGGGTGACTTGAGCCATCAGCGCGGCCAGTTCCATCGGGCGGTCGCCCTGCTGCCGGGCCACCCGCTCCATTTCTTCATAGGTCGCCAGCGCCTCGGCAAATTGAGAATTCAACTCCTGCGTCCGCCCCAGGCGGCTGTAGAGTTCGGTCAATTGTTGGGGAGCAACATGATACTGCTCAATTAGGGTTAACGCCTGGCGATACGAGCCAATCGCTTCCGCGTGGGCATAAACTCGCGCCGCCACATCGCCGGCTTGCTGCAAATAGGTAATGGCCTTATCCACCAATCCAGCCTCTTGAAAATGCCAGGCTAATTGAACCGCCACATCCTCGGTGCGGTTGGCATACAACGATTCCAGCACCGCGCCGACGGCCTCATGCAGATAGCCGCGTTCCAGCTCATCCAGGTTATGGTACAGATAGTGCTGGAAGAGATGGTGTCGAAACCGGTAGCGAGACAGGCGCTGCTGGCCCACCCGTTCCAGCGTTTGGGCGGTGACCAGCCGGTGCTGCTTATCCAGATCGCGGCTCAACTGGTGAACCAACTGCCGTTCATCCAACTGCTGCACGCGGGCCACCACTTCCGCCGTAAAGATCTCGCCCTCAACGCTGGCCACCGTTAGCATCGACTGCCAGGCGGGTTCCAGCCGTTGAATGCGCTTCTCGATCACGCCCTCGACCTTCGCCGGCAGCGTGCGCCAGTTGAGCACATCGGCAGTAACCCAGGCCCCACTTTCGTCTCGCCTCAGGTCGCCGCGATCTTGCATATCTTGCAGCAGTTCTACCGTAAACAGGGCGTAACCGCCGGTATGCCGGAATAACGCCTCGCGGAAGGCGTTGTCGAGCTTATTGGGCTGGGTGTCCAGATAGGCATCGATAAATTGCCGCCCTTCAATTGCCGTCAGGTCGCCCAGGTCCAGCCAAATATCGCCATGCTGGCGCTTAAGCTCGCTAACGACGCCGGCCAGCGGATGGCGATCATCGCTCCAACTCAACGGCACTTCTTCGGGGCGATAGGTGCCGAGGATCAGAATACGGCTGTCGGCTATCTGGCGACTTAGATGGAAGATTAGCCCGCTCGAGGCGGTATCCACCCAGTGTAAGTCTTCAATAATAAATAGGAGGGGCCGTTGGGCCGCGATCGCTTTGAGCAGCGCCGTATATTGGGAGAAGATGCGCTGTTGTTCCAAGCCGCCGCTCGCTTCAGCCGTGGTCAGGCTGGTCAACGATTTAAGCCAGGGCGTTTCCGGCGACGCTATAATCTCGGCCCGGGTTTGCAAGGCTGGGGCGGGAATAAAGTTACCGATCAGGTCGGGGGCGTGCTGAACCAGCGCCGGCAGGGTGAGCGGCATCAACTCCCACAAGCGTTGGGCGTGGGCCTGGCTGATCAGCCCGCCGGCCCACTTGGCCTCCACATCGCCGGTTAGCATAGTCAACGCGCCCCGAAAAGGCAGGTAAGGGTCGCCGACGCCGGTCATCGCATCGCAGTAGCCGGTAACCACCACCAGATCAGCCATTGCGGCCTGCGCTCGCTGGGCAAACTCTTGGGTCAGCACGGTCTTGCCGCGGCCAGCCCCCCCGATCACGAACATAATTTGACCCCGGCCCGCTCGGGCCGAATCCAGGGCCGCCGTTAATTCAGCCAGTTCCCGCTCGCGAGCCACAAAGACCGGGGCCGGCGGCGGGGTGATGGCTTCCTTTAAAAAGCGCGGCAGCGGCGTGGACTCGGCAACGGCGGCCGGCTTAACGGGCCTGGGCTCCGGCGGCGTGTCACGAGGCGTCGCTTCGGCTGTGGGGCCGGCGTCAGCCGTTCCTCCGTCCAATTCGGTTAGGGCCGCCACCAACTCGGCGGCGGTGGCATAACGCTCGGCGGGCTGCGCGGCCACCACGCGCTTAAGCACACCGGCCAGGCCGGCCGGCACATCGGCCGGCCAGGTGGTCGGGAGCATTAAGGGTTGAAAATGGGCGCGCATAACGGAGGGCGTCGAATCGCCGGCGAAAAGCTTGGCGCCGGTCAACATTTCATAGAGGATGCAGCCCAGGGCATACATATCGGCTTGAGGCGTGGCCGGTTGGCCGTCCCACACCTCCGGGGCGATGTAGCAGGGCGTACCGACCAATTCCCGGCTGTGGCTCTGGCTGGCGTCGTCCATCAACCGGGCCACTCCGAAGTCGCTCAACTGCGGCCCGCGTTCCGGATCGATCAGAATGTTGGCCGGCTTCAAATCTCGATGCAGCACCCCGCGGCGGTGGGCATAGTCCAGCCCTTCGGCCACGGCCCGCATACAGGCCACGGCCTCGGTCCAGGTCATCCGGCCTGGCCCGGCCAGCCGCTCGGCCAGGCTTTGACCTTCCACCAGGCGCATCACAATAAAATGCCGCCCCTGCCATTGGCCGACATCGTAGATGGGTACAATGTGCGGGTGATCTAAGCGGGCAATAAATTTGGCCTCCCGCTGGAAACGCTCGACCCAATCCGTGCCAGTTACCCACGCCGCCTTGAGTTCCTTCAAAGCCACCAGCCGATCCAGCTTGCTGTCATGGGCGCGGTAGACGGTCGCAAAGTTGCCCTGGCCCATCTCGGCCAAAAGTTCGTAGCGCCCGATTTTGACGGGCAGGGGGCTATGGGCGGCGGGGGCCGCCTTATTAGTTGGAGGGCGGGCCGGGGGTTTGATCGATTTCGGCGGGATGAATCCTTTATCGGCCTCACCCCGAGGTTTGTGTCGCTGCGCCTCGGCTTTTAAAAATGGTTCCAGAATCCGTTTGGCCTTAATCGCCTCATAGAGGGTCATCGTTTCTTCTTCAGGGGGCAGCCCCAACTCGGCTTCCAGCAGCTTGACATGCTCCTCGTACTGGCGCAGCGCCGCCGCCTCCTGACCGGATTGGGCGTACAGATGCATCAGAGCGCGCTGCACCGGCTCGTGCAGCGGATCGAGCGCCTGCCAGCGCCGGGCGTAGGGGATAGCCGTTTCGTACTCTTTCATCTGGCTATAACAGTAGACTAACTGTTTCAAGATTAAAGCCAGTTGCTGGCGCAGGCTCTCGGCCTGAAAGAACTGCCATTCGTCAAACTCAGGCGCATCGCGCAGGGTGAACCCTTCTAAAAAATCGGCGCTGTACAAATCGGCGGCTTCTTGTAGGAAGGGTAAACAGACTTCACAGTGCTGTTGAGAGAGGTGGTCCTGGGACTGGACCACTTCAACGCATGTCTGAAAACGGGTCACATCCAGCCACAGGAAATCGTGACGGGTCAGAGTAATCTGGTCGCCATCGATGAGCAGACAATCGTTGCCTAGCAGCTTATTCAACTCCGATAAAACCTGGCGCAAACTGCCGCGCGCTCGGCGCTGCGAGGAATCCGGCCACAACAAAGTCGCCAGCGCATCACGGTGCTGGGAGCGGTTGGTCACGGCCAAATAGACCAACAGCGCGACACCTTTACGCCGCCCGACCGCCAGCGTCTCGCCGGCGTGCTCTAGCCGGGGGGGGCCGAATAAATAGAGTTTAAGGGGGCTCATCAACGTATCTCCACCGTCTCCTGAGGGGATTATAGCAAAGATGTGGAAAAAAGACAGATTTTTGAATACTCCCATTTTTGTGACGCGTTTTGGAACACTTTTGGTATGGTTAATTTGGTACACTGGCGACATCTTAATCAACACGGTACTTATCGATAATTAGACAGAACCTTCGGCAAGATTTAGAAGATTTTTACTTATTTTTATCTTAGGACTTACGCAGTTGGCTGTATCGAACCCGGTGACAGTCACTTAGACGCGATAAATCGACTTGTTGGGGCTTAAACGGACGTTCATTTTCGGCAAAAGTGACTGTCACCTTTTGAACTGCGTAACGCCTATATCTTTCAAATTCTGTTAATCCTGTCTATTTCGGCAATTTTCGAACTGAGGTTATTCAGCCGTAGGTGACTTCACCACCAGGCTAAGGGCATCATAATGACGACATTCGATCAATTATCGCACTCAATGACCCAAGATACGATGACTGAAACGCGACAGGAGACCTTTGCCTGGCGACTTCGACACCGTGGCTTGCCGACGACGCTGCTGGGCAACGTTCCAGCCAAGTCAGAAGTTCATCACTTTGCGGATAAACTGTTTGAGGTGATGTTCCCCAACAACTGCCAGCAAGTCCGCCAGGCTGCGGTGCGGTATGGGGAGTTGATGGAACACCTACAGCGATTGCTCGCCCCGCTGGCCGTTGATGCGGCGACCGTGGCCGAGGCCTTTTTCGCCGCGCTGCCGGCTCTGTTCGACCAACTGCTGGAGGATGCGAATGCCGTACTGGCTTCCGACCCGGCGGCGACCGGCCTGGCCGAAGTGATCGTTGCTTATCCGGGCTTTTATACCGTGGCCGTCTACCGGCTGGCCCACCAGTTATTGGCCCTGGGCGTTCCCCTGCTGCCTCGCATGCTGACGGAATATGCCCACAGCCAAACCGGCATCGATATTCACCCCGCCGCGCAAATTGGCCGCGCCCTGGTCATCGACCACGGCACCGGCACCATCATCGGCGCAACGGCCCGCATCGGGCATCACGTGCAGCTTTATCACGGCGTGACGTTGGGCGCGTTGCAAGTGGCTAAGTCGATGGCCAACACCAAACGCCACCCAACCATTGAAGATCATGTGACCATCTATGCCAACGCTACCATTCTCGGCGGCGAGACGGTCGTGGGCCATCATACCATCATTGGCGGCAATGTGTGGCTAACCGAGAGTGTACCGCCTTATTCGCAGGTTTACCACGAAGGCAAAGTGAGGGTGCGAACTAAGCCCCCGGAGTAGCAGGAGTAGGAAGTAGGGAGTAAGGAGTAAGGAGATTTTACGCTACTCCCGCAAAGTATCAACCCACCATTTATTAAATTGTAATTAAGGAGAAACTATCATGCGAGCCAACACTATTTTAGAAACCATTGGGAACACCCCCCATGTACGGATCAATAAGCTCTATCCCGACACTCACGAAGTCTGGATCAAACTGGAACGCGCCAATCCGGGCGGCAGCATTAAAGACCGGATCGCGCTGTCGATGATTGAGGACGCCGAAGCGCGCGGCCTGCTCAAGCCCGAAAGCATCATCGTCGAGCCGACCTCCGGCAACACCGGCATTGGTCTGGCGATGGCCGCAGCGGTGAAAGGTTACAAGCTCATTCTGGTCATGCCCGATTCGATGTCGGTCGAGCGGCGCAGGATCATGGCGGCCTATGGAGCGATTTGCGAACTGACTCCGCGTGAAAAGGGGATCAAAGGCGTTCTTGATCGCGCCTATGAGATTCACGAGCAAACCGCCAATGCCTGGATGCCGCAGCAGTTTGAAAACCCGGCCAACATCAACGTGCATAAACAGACCACGGCCCAGGAGATTCTGCGTGATTTCCCGGAAGGCATCGACTACCTGATTACTGGCGTCGGCACGGGCGGGCATATTACCGGCACGGCGGAAGTGCTCAAAGAAGTATGGCCGAACCTGAAGGTTTTCGCGGTGGAGCCGGAATTATCGGCCGTCATTAGCGGCGGCGAACCTGGCCCGCACCCCCTGCAAGGCATCGGCGCGGGCTTTATTCCCAAAAACCTGCACACCGATGTTCTCGACGGCGTCATCAAAGTTAGCGGGCCGGCCGCTTATCAAATGACCCAATTGGCCGCCAAAGAAGAAGGCATCTTTCTGGGCATCTCCTCCGGCGCGTCCCTGGCCGCCGTCCAGCAACACCTGCCTGAAATTCCTGAAGGCGCTCGTATCCTGACCTTCTGCTACGACACCGGCGAACGCTATCTGTCAATTGAAGGGTTGTTTTAGATAACCCATTACCGGAGCAACAAAGTTTACTTTGTCATTAACCAAGCAAGCTTTGTTGCTCCGCCTAAACTCACCCTCGTCGCTTCAATATTAATTCCAAGGAGACATAATGATAGCCGAATCCACCAGAACCCGTCACGCCCCCATCGACATACAGCCGGAGGAATTTCGGGCGTTAGGCTACCAACTGATCGATCGCATCACCGAGTTCATGACGGCGCTGCCTGAGAAGCCGGTCGCAACCGACAAAACCCCAGCCGAACTGCGGGCGCTGCTGGGCGAGATATCGCTGCCGGAACAGGGCCAAGACCCGGCCAGCCTGCTCAATCGCGCCGCGGATTTGCTGTTCGATCACTCCGTTCATCTAGGCCATCCCCGCTTCTGGGGTTATATCGCTGGAACACCAGCGCCGATTGGCAGTTTGGGCGACTTACTGGCCGCCGCCGTGAATCCCAATGTTGGCGGGTGGATGCTTTCGCCGATGGCCACCGAAATCGAGGCCCAAACCATCCGCTGGCTGGGTGAGCTGATCGGCTATGGCGATTGCAGCGGGCTGCTGGTCAGCGGGGGCAGTATGGCTAACCTGGTCCCGTTTTTGGCGGCGCGTAAAGCCAAAACACCCTGGCTCGTCCGCGAGGGCGGGCTGTTGGCCGGTGAAGGCCGGCGGCTGCGGGTATATGCCACCGATCAAACCCATTCGTGGGTTCTAAAGGCGGCCGATCTCTTGGGTCTCGGCACCGACGCCATCCGCTGGGTCCCTACGGATGACAAGCTGCGCCTGGATACCACGTCTTTGCGCCGGCAAATTGAAGCCGATCTGGCCCAAGGCGATATTCCGTTCATCGCCATCGGCACCGCCGGATCAACCGGCGTCGGGGCGGTTGATCCGCTGCCTGACATTGCGGCCATCTGTCGAGAATACGACCTGTGGTTTCACGTTGATGGCGCTTACGGCGCGGCTGCCGCTGTCTTAGGTGAAAACGCCCCGCCGGAGTTCGCGGCGCTGGCTGAAGCGGACTCTATCGCCCTCGATCCCCATAAATGGCTATATATCCCGCTGGAAGCCGGAGCGGTTCTGGTGCGCGATGCCAATGTACTCATCGATACCTTCGCCTACCACCCCGATTTTTTCCTTGAGCCACAGGACAAGATTCACTACTATGAGTATGGCCCGCAAACCTCGCGGGGCTTTCGCGCCCTCAAAGTCTGGCTGGCGTTGCAGCAGGTCGGGCGGCAGGGCTATCAACAGATGATTGCCGAAGATATTCGCCTGGCCAAAACCCTCTATCAGCGGGCCGAGACCCACCCGGAATTAGAGGCTTGTAGCCACTCGTTGAGCATCACCACTTTTCGCTACGTGCCACGGGATTTAAAAGAAGGCAAAGAGGCAACCGAGATATATCTGAACGATTTGAACAAAGCGCTAGTGGAACAGTTCCACACAAGCCCGGAGGCCTTCCTATCCAATGCCGTCATCAATGATAAATACGTGATGCGGATGTGTATTGTCAATTTCCGGACCTCCATCGAGGATATTGAAGCGCTGCCCGATATTGTGGTAACAATGGGTCGCCAATTGGACCGGCAACTGAGACCAGCTCATCTTCGGTAAAGGAGTAACGACAATGACCCATCCGAAAATTTTGGCCGTGCTGGCCCATCCCGATGATGAAACATTGGGCTTTGGGGGAACTCTGGCTCGCTACGCCGCGCTGGGCAGCGAAACCCATCTCATCTGCGCTACCCGCGGCCAACGCGGCTGGTTCGGCGCGCCGGATGATTATCCTGGCCCTGACGCGCTCGGCGCTATTCGCGAAGGTGAATTGCGGGACGCCGCGCAGATCCTCAACTTACGCAGCGTTCAACTGCTGAACTACATGGATGGTGAACTCGACCAGGTTGAACCCCCAACGATTATTCATCAGCTAGCGAATTACATCCGGTGCATTCGTCCGCAGGTTATCCTGACCTTCGATCCGTATGGGGTTTATGGCCACCCCGACCACATTGCCATTGCCCAATTCACGACCGCCGCCGTTGTTGAAGCCGCCAGCAGTTCTCCCGGTAACGAGCTTCCGCCTCATCGGGTTGAGGCGTTATATTACCGGGTGTTGACCGCCGCCGAACTGGCTGCCTACCAGTCTGCCTTTGGGAAGCTGGTGATGACGATTAATGGAGTTGAGCGCCAGGCCACCCCCTGGCCAGATTGGGCCGTTTCCACCCGTATCGATACCGGCGCGTATGTCCCCCAGGTTTGGCAAGCAGTGCGGGCGCATTGTTCTCAATTACCCGGCAACGAACGGTTGCTGGCCTTGCCTACCCCTGAACAACAAGCGATCTTCGGCGCCCAAACCTTCTACCGGACATTCAGCTTTGCTACCGCTGGCTACCAACAGGAAACTGAGCTATTTCAGAACGAATGGATAGCCGTATCGGCTTAGGGCAGTTCAAAAGGTGACAGTCACTTTTTGCTGAAAATGAACGTTTGTTTAGCCCAAACAAGTCGATTTATCACGCCCAAGTGACTGTCACCTTGTCCGTTACACCCAACTGCGTAAGTCCTATTTGTATCAAAAATCAATCGTTGCTTTGCTTCTGGTAAAATCGTTGTTGGCCGCTTGGCTACAGCGCCCCCCGATTTAATATCGCTTGGACCCAGTTTACCATTACATCCAGCTTGAGTACCATCCCCTTCTTATTCATACTTTCCCCAGTTTTGCTCGACCCGGCGCCAGGGGTGAGCGTTGATCAAAACCATCCCCAGCCTTTTCGCCAAATAGACTTCAAATCGGGAGAGTGGTATGATATAAGAGTTCGGCCAGTCACCAGCCTACCATGTCAAATAGTTCGATGAGATATACCTGGGAGGGTCTCTCGTGAACCCATTCTTAAATAACATGCTTGCTACTCAAAAAGATAATTTTAAGTGGCCCCAGCAGCCGTCGGGTATTTTGATTATGGGCAAACGCCAGGGTACAAAGAAGGAAAACAAGCAACTCTACGGACGAATAGCCTTAGCCGCCGCACTCTGGTACAGCGCCCCTCAACCTAAGCCCTATCTTATATTTGTCGCCTCCGATATCCACGGCCCCTACCGAACACCCGATACCAGCATGGTTAAATCGACCTTGATAAAGGACTTTGGTATTCCCGCCGATTTTTTAATTATGCGGCAAAAATCTAACTGTACCTTGATAGAGGTGCGCGCGGTTCGAACCATTAATCGAGTTTATAACTTTGCCAGGGTATTTGCCATTACCCATCTTTATCATGCCTACCGGGCTCAAGTTTACTTTAACGAAGTCTTGCCCAATGCACTGGTTATGCCGGCCCACCCCGAGATTTTAAACGAAATTGCCTTTCCCCCCGAAGGTGAAGACCTTTTCAAACAAATTCGCGCAGTTGTTCAAGCCTCATTACCAACTCGGCTAGACCTGATACGAGAGCAGTTGATCGAGGGGCTTCTAATGCAAGCGCACAAGCTAGACCGACGCGGCCGGCTAGAGCGTCGATTAGCCAAAATTCTGCGACCAGGTGCTTTTTAGTCATAATTACTATGGTCCTCTTTAAAAAGTACTTTCGGGCAAAAAAATAAGTACCTTAGCACTTCCAATTTAGGGACTTTTATCACTATTCAGGGGCTCAACTTTGTTGTATTATAAATACAGAAAGTTGAGTTGCCCCCCACTACTTCACAACTCAACTAAAAAATAAATACAGGTAGTATCCGTCAGCCGCACCCTCAAGCAGCTATCTAGTACTGGAACAAATACTTCAACACTTGTATCGACCAGACTTGTTACACATTCTAGCCTATCTTATTCTAACTTGGTTTCGATCATCCGCACCCGTTTCATTCCGCTAACAACCAACTAGTTTCATCATCAAAACCGATCCCGATCTCGCCTTCTACTTCTACTTCTGCTTCGTTTTCAACCAGTCATCTGTATCTTCACGATTTTGGCAACTTCGTAACTCGATAGGCTGACGAGCAAAAATCCCCTAGTTAACTAGGGGATTTTTGTGTTTATTTCAATATTCAGTTTTTAGTTAATATAGGACTTACGCAGTTGGGTGTAACGAACCCGGTGACAGTCACTTTTGGCTGAAAATGAACGTCCGTTTAGCCCAAATAGGTCGATTTATCACACCCAAGTGACTGTCACCTTTCGAACTACGTAACTCATAAATATTTACTTTACATCACGACCAAGGCTAATGACACTTTACTTCTCTTGATAACTATTTAGCTTACCTTTTCCATCAAAGTATAGTGTTAAGTGAATTTGCCCCCCCGTGCTAACAATAAACTCACCCGACACTGCGCCTTCCGGAGTACTGCCTGTATAAGTATACCGACCCGGTGATAGGGGCAGTACGGCTTCATCTTCGTTTGGAATAGTAAACTGCTTATTTTCCAAAGTAAAAGTCAAAACGTTGCCCGCAAAATTTTTGACCACAACGCCTTCTACCATTTCAGCCGGCGCTTCTTCTGCAGTGGTAGTTTCAGCCTTGGCGTCATCCATCATCGCTTCTGCTGAGTCGGCTTCTGTCTCTGCCATTGCAGTGCTTTCAGGGGCAGTCTCCGTCTCGGCTGCGGGTTCAGGCTGTGCGGTATCAATCGCATAGAGGGATGTACTGCCGCTCACTTCATTGGCAACCGCTAGCAGCGGCTGCTCGATCGGGCTGTCCTCGGCAGAAATAAAGACGAGACCTTCAGGGCCGAGATCGCCGGCGGTTCCAGCTTCAGGGTCGCCGCTAAAATCGCGATTATTGGTGTAATCGACAAAGGTCGGATTAGCCGGGTCGGTCACATCGACGGTGACAATACCACCCATCCGTTCCAGGCCGATGAAAGCGTAAGTCCGCCCATCGATTACGCCGGTGGCGACGCCTTCCGGCTCAGGGCCTTTGCTGTCGCTGCGATCATCAAAATCGTTGGCATCGTTGGAGGCATTAAAATAGTCGGGGAAGGCAGCGGCCGTAACCTGCTCAATCATAGCGCTGCTGTCGTAGACCAGTTTGCCGTTGGTATCCCAAATCGAGAAGGAGCGACCGCCAAAGGCGTAGAGTTTATCATAGTCGCCGTCACCGTCGGTATCGCCCAACGTATTGGTAATTTTCAAATTCCCCATCGCCGACGGAGCTTGCAGCTCTGCCGCGTTAGGGAAGGCGTCCGGATCAAGCTCAACCTCGCCCACGGTGGTTTCTTCGCTAAAGCCATCATAATCACGGCTGTCACCTTCATTGGCGGTGATGAGGTAAGTTTGGCCGTTAGCCTCAAAGGTCGCAATCGCATCAGGCTGGTACATCCCCAAAACCGGCCAACTGGTGATGTTGATCATACCGTCTTCGTTGCTGGCATCGAAGGCATTGTTCAGGGTGATGATACCCAGTACCGGCTGAACCGGGTCGGGGTTGTCATCGAGCAAGCCGGTCTCGACATTAAACGTGCCGATAAGTTGGAAGTCATTATCGTTGAGAACCGCAATCCGATTTTCATCGATCAAGGCCAGCCCTTCTGCTTTGTCGCCGGCTAGATAACCAGCGGCGATGAGATCGACATACAGCGTCTTTTGCACCGGTTCGATGCCCGCTGCGGCCAACCCTTCGGCGTCAAGGCTTTCCAGGGTACCGCCTGGGCCAACAATGCTTTCAGCCAAATCATTCAAGTTCGTCGCACCGGCGAGGCTGATATGGAACACCTTTTTGAGCGCTCCCGCGCCTACCGCGCTATCCCGTTCGATAACCAACATTTCGCCATTACCAATTGAAACGGCATCGCCGATTTTGTCGCTAGCGCCACCTTCGATGAGATAGACATACTGGCCAGTTGTCGTGCCGGTGGCCGTATCGAATTCCAGAATGCGGTTGACGATTGAGGCTTTGGAATTGGCGTCATTTTCCACATCCGGGTTGTCGATGGGGCTTTGGATAAAGGCGTAGAGTTTGCCGTCTTGGTAAGCCACCGCCTCGAAACCGCGATTAGCGCGGCGCTGGGCGAAGACGGCCGGAATCGCTTCAGTGCCGACATCCACCCCGCTGTTGTTAGAACCTTCCGGCACAAAGCGGTCGATCAGCACGCCGGCGGCGTCAAAGTGATAGATGGCCGGGCGATACTCATCGACCATCCAGTAGGTGTTATCGGGAGCAATGACAACGCCTTCCAAATCCGCGCCGAACGGATCATCATCGAGGACATTGCCTTGCAAATCAGTCGGAAGCTCATCGGCGTAGGCTAAACCGCTGTCACCAGCGAGGTTGGGCAGGCCGGTGATGGGGGTGCCGTCGGCGCGGGTCAGGCCAATTTGTTCGATGACCTCAGCCTTACCGGTGGCCGGATTGGCCTCGAAGCGGATAATCCGGGCCTGGTAATCGGGCAGCGGGAAGGGGCGCTCGTTAACGCCGTCGCCGTCGGTATCGACCGGTTCGGCGTTAGGGCCGCGGTCGGGATGGGTTACAAAAATGAGGTTGCCGTTGACCGGGTTGATGCCTTCGAAATAGAGGCCGGAAAAACCGCCCAGAGTAATGTCCTGTCCGGCGGCTGTGGTACCCAGCACCGGCAGGTTGGCAAAGTCATAGGTCCGCAGGCTGGCCGAGTAATCTTTGAAACCCAGCGGCACGATGTTGGTAACGGAGCCGCCGTTAAGATCGACCACAGCCAGGGCGTTGGCTTCTTGCAATGTCACATACGCGGTAGCGGAGTCGGAGGAAACGGCAATATATTCCGGCTCTAAATCCTGAGCAACGCTGGCATCGGGGCCGAAGATACGGACTCCGGCCGCGGTCAAGCTGTCGAGTTGATCGTTGAATGCAGTGAAGTCTGCCGTGACAACGGTGGCATTCTCAGCACCGCCTGAAATATCGATGATACTGATTGAACCTTCCGGATCGACGGTGTAGTCGTCGTTTGGTTCACCTTCATTGGCGACCAGAACTTTTTGACCGTCGGGGGTAAAGGTGACCATATCAGGCAGCGCGCCCACTTCAACCGAGTTGAGCAGGTTGCCGTCAGTATCTAAAAAGACCACCTGGCCAGGGTCTTGTTTGGTTTCGGCTTCGATGGCAACGGCCGCCAGCCCATCTTTCACGGCGACACTATTGGCCGACCCGCCAAACTCCGCCGCATCGATCCGGTTGACGCGCGTCGGGCTGGTGGGATCGCTGATATTGAGGATATCAACAGACACATCCTCGGCGTTGACTACAAAAAGCCGCTGCGTCTCCGGATCGTAGGCCAGAATTTCAGCGGCTCCACCATCAAAAATACCCGTCTCATATGTTCCGAGCAGGTTTAGGGTGATCTCTCCAGCTCCTTGAGCCGGCCAGGCTGCGAACAACAACAGCACGGCTACCAGCTTAATAATAACTATTTTTTGTCGCATGTGCTCTCCTCTTATAAATCATGGGTTAGGTCAGGGGACTGCTTAATCCCACCACGCATTGTATGAAATGGCTGTTAAGGGGTTTTTAAACCGGTGTTAAAAATTCTTGAATGTTTTGTTATAAATCTTTAACTTCAGCCAGGAGGCAGGGTGAGATTTTTCTACACCAATAAATAAGAGGGGACTTAGTTATGAGGGGAAGTTACTCAGTATCAGGTTGAGTCACATGATGTAATTCATTTTCGAGTTGCACCCGGTTACGCTGCGCCGAAAGAACAGGCACGATGAGGTTGAGACGGTCGATCTTTTTGTTGAGTTCAGCGATAGGTTCGGCCATACGAGCGGCGGACTGCTGCCAGGCGTCTTCGCTGATCAGATTTTCTTGGCGTTTCTGCCACAAGCTGCGGAGATGGCGGCGCAATTGTGCTAACTCATGCCGAATCTCCTTATCCAGTTCAATCCAAGCGGGGGCCAACCCGTTGCGTTTGAGCAGACCGTAAGCCCAAGCCTGGCCCGGTTCGGTATAGGGGTTTTCCTTAAATTGAAGCGGCTTGCCTTTGCCGGGCAAGTTATCGAATTTACCTTCGTCCATAGCTTCTTGAATAAGCCGCTCGACTAACGCTTGTCGCTTTTCTTCTCGAGTCGGTTTTTTGGGTTGGTTAGACAACTGCGTCTCATTTTGGTATTCGGTAAGTTTGTCCGGCAGTTCATCGAGACGCTTTTGCCATCGTTTCTTGTTGTTTGAATGCATTATTAGACCTTTTGATTTTGTGTCATATAACGTCGCCCCGGAATAGGGATCAAACGGGGAACCTGCTGCTGGTATCGCTCGTAGATCGGGCCAAATTGATCGATTAGGCGGCGCTCTTCATAAAATGAACCAAAATAAAAGTAAAGGGTGAATAGGATGTAAGCCGTCAGCGAATTTGAATTCATCGACGGCGTAAGCCACAGAAAAATCAGGCTAAAGGTGTAGAGTGGGTGTCGAACCCAGGCGTAGAAGCCGTCGACGGTCAGAGAGCCGGTTTGATCGGGTCGATCTTTCATCAACTGGGCCAAACCGGCAAAATGAAATAGACCTGTTTGCAACAGCGTAATCGCCGCCGCCAGCAGCGCCAGCAGCTGCCCGCCCATCATCAACCAGCGCCACGGCGACGGCGCCTGGTACAGCTTTTGGCTGGGCAGCAGCGCCAGCAGCGGCAGCAGCGGCAGCAGGGTTAGGGCGGCGAAGACGTTATAGCCCAACCGGTACCACCGATCAGCCGATGGGCCTATCCTCCGCCGCATCCAGCCCTTGACGGAAGCGCTGGCCAGCCAACTATGGACCACACTATAGAGGACAAAATAGATTGATAGGATCAAGGCGCTTGTAATTATTTTCATACAATCGTTAGCCAGCGATTGGAGATTACCGCCATCTCCCGTCTCCAATCGCTAATCTCCATTCAGCACGCGCTCAATAAACCGCAGGGTGATATCTGTAACAGCGTCGATTTCCTGGTCTAAAAGAACAACATGGCTGGATTCTTCCATCCAATGCACTTCCTTGAAATCTGAGCCAACCTGCCGGTAGAGCAGATCGACCCCCCTCAAATCGAGGTGATCGTCATTTCGGCCCTGAACAATCAATAAAGGTTGGTGAACATCGGGCAGCCGGCGCTTGATTACCCGCTGCAAACGAACCAGTTGGTTCAAAGCCGGAACCGGATTAACTTTGTAACCCTGCCATTTGTCGTGGATACCGGTCAGGTTTTTTTTCACCTGCGTCAAAAACGGCGATAGGATGTAGGATAAAAAGGCAACCCGGCGCGACAGCAGTAAGGCCGGCGCGTAGGTCAGGATGCCGACAACCTCCGGATATTTAGCGGCAACGTCAAGCGCCAACAGCGCTCCCATCGACTCCCCACCCACAAACACCATCTCACACTGGGCCGCGAGAGCCCGATAGGCGTTCTCCATTGCCCCCACCCAATCACCCCAGCGACAGCGATTCATCTCATCGGGCGAACAGCCATGCCCCGGCAACAAGGGGCCGGAAACCGTGTAACCCTGAGCGTAAAGATTTCGAGCCAGAAGCAGCACTTCGGCTGGCGTCGCCGTATACCCGTGCGCCAGTAAAATGCCCACCGGCCCACTCTGCCAGAAAAAGGGATCACCCTCTATATGGGGGTTGTAAAGTAATGTTCGATCAAGAAGTTGGGTGTGCATTAATGAAAAATATCGAAAATAAAAAATTCCGGACTATTACAGAATTATAGTATGGCTGACAAAATCAGTTTGTCAAAACATGCCTCTAACTTTATGGATCTTGCCAGGTTTGCCAGGTTTACTCGGTAAGAGACGGCCGGCTGCTCTTTAATTGTCATTTGTGAGGGTGAAAAATCAATTATGATAAGGCTAGTTGGTTAGTTTGGTCATTATGGTTCAGGGATTAAGTAGTTATATTATGGGGAGATTAAAATGATTACAACGGAGATTTTAATTTTGATAGCAATTTTGATCATCCTAATCGCGTTAGTGGGAATTACCACCTTTGTCGCTCGAATGATCGGATAAAAATCAAATAGATTGACAAATCCCAGACAGACGCCCAATGTGGGGTCGTCTGTCTGGAATATCCAATGCCGGAACCATTATTTATCTCCGGGTTTGTCATCTAAACAAAAACCATATCCTCGAACGGTGACAATGTAACGGGGATTCTTCGGATCGGGTTCAATCCGTTTGCGCAGCCGCTTGACAACCGAGTCAAGCCGGTTATCGGCCACACCATCGCCATCCAGCGACATATCCTCAGGATAGAGATAGCGGGCTAAATCATCTCGAGAACAGGTCTGGCTTCGCTTTTCATCAAGATAACTGATCAGCTTAAATTCCAGGGGAGTTAGCCGCGAAACCTTACGCCCATCAACCCAAACCGAATGGCGATGATGATCGACCACGACATGGGTTTTGACGGTACCCTCTTGCTGTTTAATATAATGAGCAAACAGCGCAGAAAAGATCTCATCCGGCTCAGACCAGGGGCCACCTACCAGCCCCTTTCGCTGCAGGCGTTCCAGCACCTCGCGCTGGTCAGAAAGAACCGCGTTATTATTGGCCAGGCTAATCATGACTTTCTGCTCATCGCCGGGCAAACTCAACCAAAGCCGCTGGCACTCGTCTTGGACCCGCGGGCTGCGAGTTAGAATATCGAAGAAGCCGGAGCCGTTTTCACGGGCAACGGCATATCCCTCGCGCATTAGACCGGGATGACCGCCGGTGGCTTTAAGCACTTGTAGTCTCATTTTGTCATCGAGCGGCTGAGCGTATCGACTGCCGAGCCGGTGTACCATAAAGTCGGCGTCATTTTTGGCATACGGCCCAAGCCAAATCGTCTGAGGTACTACTAACTCTTCAAAAGCCTCGATTTCCGATACGTCGTCACGCAGTCGCTTTAGCTCCAGTCGGGTAGCCACAACATACATAAGCCGATACTTATTCTCGTCACGCAGCGCCCGGAGCGCGGCAAAGCCACTGGCGGACATAGTGCGGCATAGATCGTCAAACTCATCGATCAAAAAGACCAGCTTGAGTTTAAGCTGGCTGCAGACAATGCCTATAGCGCGATCCAAATAACGGAGAGTTAGAAATCGTGTTTCGAGGGTGGTAGCGCGTTGGTGCAGATCATCAATAGCCTTAAGAACCACATCTTCCGTACCCCGATTGGTTAACTCGGTGAGCAATTGATGCAGCATCAATTCAAACAACCCCCAGCGGGATTGCTTGAGAATTTTGTTGATATCGACATAAACAAAAAGATAACTATTCCAGGCGTCGCCGAGATACTCGCGGCGAACGTCCTCCCGTCGAAAAAAGCGCAGCAGGTTCGACTTGCCGACGCTGCCGATACCCACAATCGAGCTAGAGTCGCCGGCGGCCAGGTGGCGCATCACCGGGTTGACGACATCAGCCCGGTAAGTTGGTGGAAGATTTTGGCTCAAGCTGCTCATCTTTTTTGTTTCTCCCGCATGGATTTAATAGCGTTATTATAGCGCATAAAACAAAAATTGAGCCAGGCAAAATTCTGGCAACTCTCTGGCAAAATCGGTGCTATGGGCAAATCTCACCATTAGGCCCCTAAAGAAATTTAGGCAAACATGGTATAATGTTATAAATATGACTTACGCAGTTCAAAAGGTGACAGTCACTTTTGGCCGAAAATGAACGTTCGCTTAAGCCCAAACAACGCTATTTATCGCGTCTAAGTGACTGTCACCTTGTTCGATACACCCAACTGCGTAAGTCCTAATAAAAACAGGATTTACGCAATTACAAAGGTGACACTTGACCAACAAGTGACTATCACCTGGTTTTTGTGTAACTTCTAAAAAAGACACATATTCATAAATTTCACATTTACACGCCATGAAAAACACCCTCCTCAACCAAACCCATCAACACGCCCTCGACATCCTCCACCGGTGCATTACCTGCCACGGCTTTCGAGCCTCGGGGCTGGCGGCAGGTTATCCCCAAATTTGGGCTAGAGACAGCATGATCACTTTTTTGGGCGCTGCTGCCACCGGCGATGCCGCTCTCATCGCGGCCGGGCGAGCTTCGTTGGAGACGATGAGCACCCACCAATCGCGCCGGGGGCTGATTCAACTCAACGTCAATCCCGACACCGGCTACATCAGCACTGAGAATGCCGGCGCGGTCGATGGCAATTTGTGGTACATTTTAGGCCATTATCTCTATTTTCACCTGACCAATGATATCGAATTTCTCCAGCGCCACTGGCCGTCGATCGACAAGGCGCTGGTCTGGCTGGAATATCAGGACATGAACGAATGTGGCCTGCTGGAAATTCCCGAAGCGGGCGATTGGATCGATCTGCTGGCCGTGCGCTATAACGTGCTGTACGACAACGTCCTTTACTACGCCACGATGCTGGCCCACGAGCAGTTGATCAAACATCTGCCGCCAGAGGCCGCTTATCACCAACCGGAGATCGATGCGGCGGGTATTCATAAGCGGATCAACCTGCTGCTCTGGATCGACCGCTGCTGGGTGGCCGAGCATTTCGCCGAGCATCTGGAAAAGCTCAAACACATCCGGCTAGAGTGGTTTATGCTCTATCATAACATCGGCACCATCTCCAGCCGCCCCTTTTACCTGCCCTGGGTCGCCTTCCGCGAATACGGCGACTGGTGCGACAGCTTGGGCAATCTGCTGGCGGTGCTGACCGGCGTGGCCGACCACCATCGCACCGAGCATATCCTGCGTTACATGCAGCAGGTCGGCATGGCCCATCCTTACCCGACTAAGGCCATTCACCCGCCCATCTACCCCAGCCAAAGCGACTGGCGTGAATATTATCGCAGCCGTAACCTCAACCTGCCCCACCAATATCACAACGGTGGTATCTGGCCGATGATTGGCGGTTTCCATGTGGCCGCGCTGGTGTATCACCACTGGTTCGACGAGGCCGAACGGCTGCTCGATCTGCTAGCAAAAGCCAATCAACACTTTATCAATCAAGACGGCGGTTTCAATGAGTGGCTACACGGCGAAACCGGCAACCCGATGGGATTCGAGCAGCAAGCCTGGTCGGCGGCGATGTTTCTGTACGCCGAGAATGCCCTGCAGACAGGACGGCTGCCCCTTTTTGACGATCTGTTAGCGGCCAAACCGCTTTCCGCGATTAATGCTGAAATCAACGATGTTATCATTCGTCCCGGTGGCGGGCCGGTGTAGAGCAATAAAAGTAAGCGGCCGGAAAAAAACAGAAAAATGGCTAAAGCGTAGAGGGAAAAAATCGCTGCTGAAAAAAAGCCCCGGATAGTGTATAATCCGGGGCTTTTGGGTGACTATCTAACAGGAACCGGCTGCGGTTCCGCCGCTTCTTCTTTAATCGGTTCGTGACCCACTAGGGGAAAAGGGGCTTGCCCGGTGATCAGCCGGGCGCCTCGCTTTCGGGTAAAGTAGTTGATAGCCCATTGGAACATCACCATCAACTTGTTGTCGAACTCGACCAGATACCAGATGTGAATGAAAACCCAAGCCAGCCAAGCCGGAAAACCGGAAATCTTTAACCCGCCCGACTCAGCCACGGCGGCGTTACGCCCGATGACCGCCATATTGCCTTTGTTGAAATATTTGAACGGCGGCGATGTTTGGCCGCGCCGCCGTCGTTTGAGCGTCTCGGCCACATAGCTGCCCTCTTGCATCGCCACGGGAGCCACTCCCGGCAGCGATTGACCATCTTGATGAACAAAGTTCGCCAGATCGCCGATGACAAAAATGTCAGAATAGCCCGCGATCGTCAAATCCGGTTCGACCATCACCCGGCCGGCGCGGTCTAACTCAACGCCTGCTTTTTCGCCCAGAATACGGCCCATAGCCGAGGCTTTCATGCCGGCCGCCCATAGCACCGTGCGGGTTTTGATCGTCTCGGTCTCGTCATTGCGGCGCATAGTCACCTGATCGTCTTGAATATCGGTCACCATTGTCTTGGTGCGCACGGTCACACCCAACTTTTCCAGCGATTGCTGCGCTTTGGCCGACAGTTCCGCCGGGTAAGGCGGCAGCACCCGATCGACGCCCTCCAGCAGCAAAATCTCCACTTCGGCCGGATTAATGCTGCGGAAATCTTCTTTGAGCGTGGTGTGGGCCAGTTCGGCCAGCGCCCCGGCCAACTCAACGCCGGTGGGACCGCCGCCAACCACCACAAACCGCATCCAAGCCCGACGGCGATCCGGATCAGTTTCGCGCTCGGCGGCTTCAAACGCCAGCAAAATGCGGCGGCGCATCTCTAACGCATCCTCAATTGTTTTCAACCCAGGCGCATATTCGGCCCACTGCTCGTTGCCAAAGTAGTGATGGCTCACCCCAGTGGCCACTACCAGCGTATCATAATTCAATGCGCCGTCCCGCAAAACAACTTCTTTCGCTTCAGGATCGATATCGATCACTTCAGCCTTGAGCACGGATGTATTCTTGTGAGCGCTCAAAATCCCCCGCAGCGGCGAGGCAATATCTCCTGGCGACAGACCACCGGTCGCTACTTGATAGAGTAGGGGTTGGAATAGGTGAAAGTTCCGTTTATCGATAACGGTGACGTGAACGTTTTCACTTTTTAAGGCTTTGGCAGTATACAACCCCCCAAAACCCCCACCAATAATAACAATGTGATGTTTATCTTTCTGTACCATTTTTTGCTCCATTTGATGTGACTTAACAACCAACGGATGACCAGTCCGCCGGCAAAAATATAAAAAAGACGAGGCCCTGACCTCTTGGCCTGATGATCAAATCATCAGCCGCCATCCAGCGGTGATAGTTCAATCATCATTTCAAAAGTTGCTGACAGCTTCGTCTCAAAAATCTCGCCCCTGATTGGGTAACGTTTTATTCAATCACTTATTATGATTTCATCAGAGTTTGCAATGTGAAAAATTTCACGAAAACTCGGTAAAAATCAAGCTACAATTCTCCTGTATAAATTGTGTAATTTTTCACAATTAGAATACGCAACAAAGATTAAAACAACATTAAAATGCAAAATATTTCTTTAATCCCCAACTAATTGCTGAAGAGCCGGATAATCAATCTTAGCATTATGCCGCTTATCGACGGGTAATCTTTTAGCTATACGAATATCATCGATACCGGCCCACGCCAAACTCTGCTTCAAATCAACCACTCGGGCGGCGCTAACAGGCCGGTTGAACTCGACCAGCAGCACCCGCTGTCCTTGATGAGCAATCACCGCGCCGCGCTGAATATCCGGTTGACCAGAAACCGCGCATTCCACGGTAAAAGGATAGAGCTGTCCACGCTCATCGTCGATCCGCGCCGCGCAGCGACCCAACAGCCATAAGCGCCCGTGCCGATCCAGATAGCCGGCATCCCCCGTACGGTGCCAGATGATATCATCGACTTTGAATTTCGTCTCTTCGTCGCCTTGACCGGATAGATAACCGGTCAGGACATGGTCGCCGCTGACGACGATCTCGCCGACCTGATCGATGGCACAGCCAGCAGCAGCAAACTCGACGCTGCTGTAGGGGTCAATGGGTTCGCCCCAACGATCCGGTAAGACCCTCAGGCAAATCGCCTCGACCGGCCGGCCGGCCAGCAAACCTCGACCGGTTTGCATGGCGTATCTGTCTTCAGGGGTAATGTCAGCGGCGCTGATTTTTGCCATCGGCTCGGCCTCCGTCGAGCCGTAGACGGCCACGACCTCGGCGTTGGGAGCCAACTGACGCAGCCGGTCGAGTAGGTGCGGAAAAACGGGCGCGCCGCCGGTAAAAATTTTCTTCAAACCCGGCAGCCGTATTCCCTTCGACAAGCCATAGTCTACCAGTCGAGCTAACAGAGCGGGCGAAGCCACCGTGCTGTCGACTCGCTCCCTTTGAATTTGGGCCATGACCGGCGCGGGATCGATGCAGCCGGGGTAGCGTAAATCGGCTTGGGGAATGAGGCTGGTCACGCCGGAAGCCAGATTGGCCAGCGTGACGATGGGCATCGTGCTTAAATCGACCTGCCCGGCGGTGAGGCGCAGGCTGTCGGCCAGGACGCGATGCTGGGCCAGCAAAAAGCCGTGAGTCCGCAGCGCGGCTTTGGGCTGGCCGGTGCTGCCGCTGGTAAAGGTTAGCAGAGCAGGCGTGTCGTCACCAGCGGCAAAGACATCAGGGTGAGGCGGCAGCGGCATAGATCGGCTCCAAAGCATTGCGCCGGGGACTGGCCAGCCGATTACAAACTTTTTCGAAATGCGGCGCAGCCCTGGCGAGATCAATCGCAGTAGATGAGCCTTACTACTGGCGATCAAAGCTTGGGGGGGGTGCAAGGCGCAGCATGCCTCGATATGATCTCGGCCCTGACCGGGATCCAAAAACATCGCCACCAAACCCAGCCGGAAAATAGCGCCCAACGCGATATACAGTTCGGCCGACATCGACTGGAAGACCAGCACCGTATCGCCGGGCCGGAGGCCAGCTTGGTGCAGCAACGCGGCGAATTGGGCCGATTGCTGTTCCAATTCGGCGAAAGTGGTCAGGCGTCGTTGACGGTGATAGGTGTCGATGATGGCGGGTTGGGTGGGGTGTTTTTTAGCTTGAGATTGGAGGATATGAATTAGGTTCACGTTTTTATAAGGTTTTTCCAAACAAGGCGTATCGCCGAATAACATTTGAATGATAGCGACGACTAATATTGCGTGAGTCATTTGCCTCGTGCATGAGGGCGTGGATAGCGCGGCTGTAGCCTAAGTCGTGCGCGATTTGCTGGCAGCGATCCACCAACAAGCTACCGAGACCACCTATCTGGCGACTAGAGCAAACAGCCACAGTCTTGATGATCACCGTGTCAATCCGTTGGCTGCGCCGAGCTTGCTCAAGATCCGGCAAAGCAAAAATGAAGCCAATGGGTTGGTCGGCTTGCTCGGCGATTAAGATCAATTCCGGCCGGAGGTAGGGCCGGAGGGGGCGATACATCGCCACAAAGTCGGCTTCTTCGATGGGCGTGTAAAGAAAGTTGCGAGCAAAAGCAGCCGTCGAGATGCTGTAAATTCGGTGCAGATCGGCGTCGAGGTCATCGAGGTTGAGGGGTCGAATGGTAACACCTTGGGCAGCGGCGCGACGAGCAACAGGGTCGAGCCGGGAATTGAGGTGGGTTAGGTTGTCCGTGATGGTTGAAACATAGTTCGACAGTATGGTAAAACCGCTGGCAGTAAAGTGGTCCGGCCAGTCGCTGGGATTGTCTGGCTCGAGAAAAAATGAAGGGAGATCACCGTGCTCGACAACCAGCCGGTAACGCCGCCAGGTATTACCATCCATTGGGCCGATGGCTATGGTACAGTTTTGGGCTGCGAGTTGGGCGCAGCTTAGCTGTAACAGTTGGGCAGCCGCAGCGCGATCGACAGCGGCGTAGTGACCGATCAATCCAGGCCGGTGATCGGCATAGGCGGGCGGCTGCCGCCACCACAGCGAACAGCGAGCCACGACGGCATTCCGGGAGTCGAGCAGCAGCCAGTGGGCGTCGGCCTGGTGAGCGGCTGTGGCACCTGGGTCAAGGTGAGGCAGGTTGGGCGGTGTACAGAACGCCAGCCATTGGTCATTGGTCTGCACGGGCAAGGGCTGAAGGGTCGTCACAACTGCAAAATCGTTCATCGTTGTGTCTCCACGGTAAAGGTGCTATTAATGAGAACTTGGATGGTAAAAATAGCCAGGGGAACGGTTAGGGCTAGCTGGCTGAATATCTCGCCAATTGACATCCCCATAGCGCCATCGAGCAGTAAAAATCCGACGACGGGGATAAATAAATTATCCAAGCCGCGCCAGGCAACGGCTTCGATCATCATCAGCAGCAGACTTAACAGCAGGGCGATAAATAGGGTCTCGACAGGCTGAAGAGAGCTAAATAATAGCAGCGGCCCTTGGATACAAAAGAAAGCAGTAACCAAAAAGGCCAGTGAGCCTTCTAAAGTTTTGTCCCCATCAAAAGTCGTATAATGCCGGCGTCCATACCGAATACCGATTAAGGCTGCCGCTGCGTCGGCCAAAGCCAGGAGAAGAATAGGAATTGAAAAACGGAGCGGATCATCTCCCGTCAGAAAAAATAGCCCGGCTACCCCGCCCACAAAGTAAATTTCCCCCAACGACTGTCGCCGCCCAACACCACTCAAGACAGCGCCCCAATGGCTTTTAAGACGAGTTGTGCGCAGCGCTAACAATGCCGGAGCGGTAATTACAACCAGCACCAGCGCCGGCCAGACTGTATCGAACAGCCAAGGAACCGGCAGCATCGCTAGCCCCATACCAATATGCAGCAATTTACGCACCACTTCAGGGTGCGGTGAGAAGGTGCGTTTGTACCAGCTTAGCGTTGAAAGCAAGCCGGTCAGGATGATAAGAATGAGAATAATTCCAAGCCAGTTGAACATTTTTGACGTGGGACATGGGATGTGGGACGTGATTTTTCTACGGCCTACGTCCCAGGTGCTACGAGACCACTTCCTCCACAATGAATTTACTATAAAAGAAAGCTTTATCGGCCCGGTGTAGACGACCGGCCAAATCAGAGAGCGGGCGGAGCCGATGGGCCAGCCGCTCAGGTCGAGCGCGTGGGACAAGCATATTCCAATAGGCCAGACGACTGCCGGGTCGGGCCACTCGCATCAATTTTAGCAAAACGTTATGATAATTCTGGGGCGACATGTATTCAAAAATATTACTCAGATTAAAGCCATCGATAGGGCCGGGTAAGTCGTATGAATCGAGAAAACTTTCGAGCGACTGGCAGCGCCACTCGAGCCGGTTGAGGTTAGCCCGAATAACTTCAAAATTTTCAGGCCGCAGGGCGCACGGCAGCGCGGTCGTGTGCCGGCCGGTTAAGATCCACTGCATGTAGGGATTGTCGGCGGGGTTAAGCGTGGTGGCGGCATAACGCGTTCGATCTAAAATACGAGCAGCGACGTTGCCTTCGACGTAATCAAAAAAGCGGGGATCGCGTCCCAGCCGGCCCATGACCCAGCGCGAGAAAAACAGTCGAAATAGCAACTGCCAGCGCCAAGTGTTCCAGCGCCGGTTGTAAAATATCAGGCGTAGCTCTGGCGATTTATCTTCGAGCAACTGTTCAATACAGTCTGCGCTGTGAATTAAGGGAAGAAGACGTTGACGAAAGAGCGCAAAATACCGTTCAAACTTCCCAGCGTTCCCGATCCCAAATGTTATTTGGGGTTGATGATTATCCCAAAAATCACGCACGGACGGCGAGAGATGCCTGGCACACCGCCGGTAAAGCGCTATTCGGCGCTGGCTGGGCATCGAGCCGATGAGTTCCAACAGTTCAGCGTGGCTTAATTCGCGATAGGCCGCCACACGAAGTTCCAGACAGGCTAACTGAGCCGGATTAAAATCGAGGGCAATGACGCGCCCCGGATGTTGGCTCAACATCGCCAGCGCGTTGTCACCGGCCGAGGCAATCGCCAGGCAGGTGTCGCCGGGCTGGATATCCAGCGCTTCGAGCAAAATATCGGCATCCTCCCAGCATTGGGCATAACGGATAGTCGAGAAATCGGTTTTGGTAGTGATTTCGCTGTGTGTTTGAATCATCGGTTAAATTATGAATTATGAGGGATGAATGATGAAAATGTTTTTCTTCATCATTCATCATTCATCCCTCATAATTTCCTCACCTCTCCGGTGCTGCCGTTGAATTCTACAAGATCGCCGTCTTTGAGCCACTGAGTAACGCCTTTGAGAGAAACGATGGCCGGCAGGCGCATTTCCCGCGAGACGATGGCGGCATGGGAGAGCAGGCTGCCATGCTCGACGAGGAGGCCGGCGGCGGCGGAAAAAAGGATAATCCAGCCGGGGTCGGTGCGCTGCGCGACCAGGATTTCGCCGGGTTGGAGAATCGTATTTTTGGGATCGGTGATGATGCGAACCGGCCCCCGGACGATGCCGGGCGAACAACCGAGACCTTTAAGAATGGAGAATGGAGAATGGAGAATGGAGAATTGGGGGTTGGGAGTTGGAAATTGAGAATTAGGGAAGGAAGCGTTTGTATTGGGCTGTACCGGAGGCGATTGGTAATTAGAGACGACGCCGCGAGTTTCGAAACGGTCGGGGGGGGGTGGGTTTTTTTGGTGGCGCTCGAATTCGGTGTGGCGGAGTTGGGCTAAGGCGTTCAAATTGGTGGTGGTAGCGACGCCATTGATAAAGCCGAAGATTTCTTCGACCTCCAGGTAGAAAATATCGCGTGGATCGGCCAGCAAATTGAGCGCGTGTAATTTACAGCCTAGTTCGACAAAAATCTGCCGGGCGCGACCAAACAGGCGAGTGCGCTCGAAACGGAGATTTTCACGGTTGCGAATGAGCCGGCGGGCGTTTTGCAAGACCCAGTTAAAAATAAGCCGACGCCAGGGGTGACCGGACAAAGATGCGCGAACTTGTTTATTTGCCAAATCCGAGGCGGTGGTTTGAGGCGAAGGGTGTGCGCCGTTTTGATACGATGTTGGTGGCGGCTCCAAATGGCGGGCTAACTGGCCCACTGACCGGAGCAGCGGTAACGGATCGTCGTGCAGGGTCGGGCTTTCGAGCTTGAGTTCTTCCAGGCAGCGATCGCCAAATTTTTCCAGGTAAGCATTGTACTGCGCTTCAAACGCAGGTCGAGCGGGTATCGCGCTTAAAATTTCAGCCAGCGAGCCATTAGCCAGCAGAGTGATGAATTTATTATCTCCGGCAGTGAGTTGGGCCATACAGCGTATATGAGCGGCCGGTTCGGCGCTGACGATGCCGCCGGCGCCGGACAACAAGGCGTTTTGGAGTGTACCGTGAGTATCGCCGCACCATTTCTCGGCCAATTGGCGCAGAATGCCGTAGAAAATCATGGCAAAGAAATCGTTAATCAGCGGCGCGTCCCAGCGGGTAAGCAGTTGGCTTTCCAAATTCCGGTAGTAGGCGACCAGTTCATCGGGGCGCTTCTGCTTCAGGTCCGGCCGTTCGGAACCAAGCGCGTTGTTCAAGCGGTCGTAAAAGGCGTCGATGCGGCGCGGCAGCAGAATGTAGTTGGCGATCAACCCGGTCAGGGTCCGGCCCAAATAGAGGGCGTCACGCAGCCGGTCGCCTCGGCTGGGGGGTGTCTGTTCGGCCAGCAGTTCATCCGGCAGGCTTTCTTTAACGCCCATCATCTGCTCCATAAAGCGCCGGTTGAGTTTGTAGCCGGGCAACAAGGCCAGCACCCGATACCAACTGAGCAGGTTGTAGTAGATCCGGCCTTGAATAAAACCGAGCATGTGCCGGAAGGTCATCACATGGTCGATAATAACGCTGTCCGGCACGCCCATAATCCGGCAAAACTGACGATAAACCTCCTCGTAGGCCCGGCGGGCAAAGGAGAACGTTAGCGGCGTGGTTACACCGGGGTAGCTTTCGGCGATGTTGCTATTGTCCCATAAGTTGAGTTGGCCCTCAGGCGGCGATAGCTCGGCAAGTAAAGTAGTAATGGGTCGCGCTTGCAGCAGGTAGAGTTGGTCATTTTCGATGGCCCACTCAATGTCTTGGGGGCAGCCGAAAATCTGTTCGGTGCGGCGGGCGAGGGCGGCGATGGTCTGAATCTGGACGCTAGATAAAGTAGTGGTGGATAGGGCGTAGGGCGTAGGGCGTCGAGTGAGGGTGTTAGCCTCGCCGGTGACACTGATGGCCGCAGAATCATCTTCGGCGGTCAACGGTCGGCCATCGGCGGTCTGTTGACGGATGATTTGGCCCTGCCTATCGACGTAATAGGTATCGGCATTGGTTTGACCGGAGACAAGAGCCGTGCCAAGGCCGGGGACGGCGCTGATAACGGCTATATCACGCCGGCCGGTGACCGGATCGGCGCTGAAGGCGACGCCGGACTGATCGGCGTTGACCATACGCTGGATCAGGACAGCAGGGGGTTGGGGCGCGGCGTTGAGACCGTTGGCCCGGCGGTAGGCCAGCACGCGATCACTAAAGGCGGAGCGCCAGACATCGATCACTTTGTCGGCGACTTCCGCGTGGGGGACGTTGAGAAAGCTATCGAGCTGGCCGGCGAAGGAGTGGCGGGTTCCGTCTTCATCGAGAGCCGACGAGCGCACAGCCACCGGCGCACCATCAGGGCAGAGATCGGCCAGAGCGTGTGCGAGTTCAGCCCGAATATGAGCGGGCAGAGTCAGGCGATCGAACCGGCTAAGAGGGTCAGGGTCGTGGATAGCTTGGGAGAGACGACGGCGTTGAGTATCGCTCAAACAAGCAGTAAAGGCATCGACCGACACAACAAACCAGGCGGGAACAGCGATATCGGTATCTTGAAGTGCGGCCAGATGTCGAGCCTTGCCGCCAAGTTTCGAGTCAGGTTTAGCGTGTTCGGCATAAATAATGAACAAAATTGAAGGCTTCTCCTAGCTGAAAGTAGATCAATTCTGTAAACTGTCCCTCAAACCCATAGTCAGTCACTCAAAAATGTGCTATTATGAGGACGCAAGGCTTACGCCAAAACCCAGGTGACAGTCACTTGTTGTCAATAAATCAGCATCTGAGTAATTCAAACAGATCGATTTAACGTGTTGAAGTGACTGTCACCTTTGGAATGGGGCAGTTAAATTGGAACATAGTTATGACACAACCGTTAATTGAAATCAAATCGATTATCGTACCGATTTTAGAACAACATCAGGCCATTCGCGCCGGCGTCTTCGGCTCGCTGGTGAGAGGGGAGCTGACCTCGACCAGTGATATCGATATTCTGGTAGAATTACCGCTGAAAAAAAATTTGTTTGACTTCATCGATCTAAAGCTGGCGTTAGAAGACGCGCTCGGCCGGTCGGTTGATCTAGTCGATTATTCATCGATCCATCCTCTTTTGAAAGAACAAATCCTAAATGAGGAGATCCCCATCTATATGAAACGCGACAGCCGCCTCTTTCTTCAAGATATCCTTGAAAGTATTGAAAAAATCGAAACGTATACGCAAGGTTTAACCCTTCAAGATTTTTTTCAAAATGACCAAATTCAGGATGCGGTCGTACGCCGGTTTGAAATTATTGGTGAGGCCACCAAGAATTTGCCCAAAGAACTGCGCGATAAATACCCGGATATTCCCTGGCGTACGATAGCGGGCTTACGAGATGTCCTCATCCATAGTTATTTCAAAATAAACTCAGAATTGGTGTGGGATGTTATCGATCAACAATTGCCGAATTTGAAGTCTCAAATCCAACGCATTCTCACCGATTTATCCTCTCAATAATACCTGCCACAGTAACGGCGCCGCCCCAACTCCTAGATACATCAATAATGTCCACACGCCCGACATCGTTTCGATAGCTTTAGCCCGACTTGTGTTCGGATTTTGCCAGAATCGGACGGCGACAACGGCCGCCAGCGCGAGTAGAATGACCAGCAAAACGCCAACCGGCCCGGCGAAATCGATTTGATGGGCGGCGAACCCGGCGCTGATGGCCGTGACCAGCACGGCTCCCCACCAAACCAGCACCGCCCGACGAGGTCCCCACAGCGCACTGTAGGTTTCGACCCCGGTTTCTTCATCCTGCGGCGCTCGAATTTTGCGACCCAGTTCGATGATGACGCCATTGAAAAAACTGACGACTAAAAACCAGGCTAAGCCCCAATGGGGCAGATTGGCCCCGGCTGCCAGCCAGTCGCAGGCGGTGGTGTATAAATCGATCAGCGGCACGATGAGCATGTGCGTCCAGAGGTAGGTAAGGGGTCGGGCTTTGAGCCAATCGCGCACGAAGAATTCTCGACTCATCAAGGCCAGATAGCCCCAGACCAGCAGCAGCAGCGGCACGAGCGCCGGCTCCAGCCACCACGCCAGGCCCAGTTGAACCACCAAGGTCAAGCCCCATAGCACCCCCAATTCCCGCAGCGAGACCAGCCCGCGCGGAACGGGTCGATACGGCCGGAAGCGGGCGTCCTCGGCAAAATCCTTGAATTCGTCGGCCAGCCGCAACTGCAAGAAAAAGAGAAAGGCGCTAACAAAAGCGACGGCAACGGTCGCCAGCCGGGGCCATTCGACGTGACCACGCAGCAGGCTGGAATAGCTCACCGCCGAGAAACTAAAGGCCGCAATCAAAACTCCGTGGCCGATGACGGGAAAGCGCTCGGCCTGGTAAATCCAGAGGCGAGCAACGATGTGGGTTGGTGTCGGTTGCTCAGTTGGGTGGGTATTGGTTGTCATTTTTTGGGTCGTAATCGAATTTGGTCGATAGTATTAAGAGTTACGCAGTTCAAAAGGTGACAGTCACTTTTTGCCGAAAATGAATGTCCGTTTAGCCCAAACAAATCGATTTATCGCGTCTAAGTGACTGTCACCTTGTTCGACATGAATTTGGTCGATAGTATATCAATTATGGCGTAAAATGTCGCCTATCGAAAGTTAGGGGAAGGGAGATGGGAGGTTGGAGATTAGAGATTGGGCGATAGGACGATTAAAACGTTGTTGGTAGAATTTACGCCATTCACGTTATTTCGATGCTGCGGATGGTGAAAGCCTGGCAGCGTTGGGTTACAAACTCCATGCGGGGGTACTTCTCGCTCCTGGTGCGCTCGAAGTGATATCAGACAGGTTTCTGACCGTTCACTTTCCCTCAACATTTGTTCTAACAGAACAGGTAAATAATTCAAACTATTTGGAAACCTATCGAGTCTAAACTGAAATAACAGACAACCGGGTAAAAATCACAAAAAACCTGGTTGTTTATCATTTTCCCCCGGTTGTTTTAGTTGCTTCCTCGGTTGTTCTGGTTGCTTCCCCGGTTGTTGCAACTGCTTCTCTGGTTGTCTATGGCTGCTTCCCCGGTTGTTTCAACTGCTTCCTCGGTTGTTTTGGTTGCTTCCCCGGTTGTTTCAACTGCTTCCTTGGTTGTTTTGACTGCTTCCCTGGTTGTCTATCGTTTTGCTCCGGTAAGTGATCGTATTCTGATGGTTACCCATTACTTCAGACCAGGTGCAGCCCCCTTTTTATCGGCAAGCGCCGGCCTATTTCCTGCGGCGTAACGTTGCAGGCCGAGGGCTTTACGCCTGGTAGGTGATGCGTCCGTTACATACGGTCATCACCGGTTTTATCTGCTCGACAGCTTCCGGCGGCACGGTAAAGATGTCAGCCGATAGCAAAACCAGATCGGCCAGCAGGCCGGGGCGCAGTTGGCCTTTGCGATGTTCTTGAAATTCGGCGTAGGCGGCGTCGCGGGTGTAGGACCGCAACGTATCGGTTAGGGATTGACGTTGAGGGGGTAGGCCCGCTGCCCACGGTTGACGGTTAAGCGCAAAGTAGAGGCCGGTGAAGGGGCTGGGCGTAGCGACCGGCCAATCGCTGCCAAAGGCCAGGGTGGCCCCGGCTTCCCGAATAGTTTGCCAGGCAAAGGCGCAGCCCCAGCGCGACTCAGGAATGCGGCGCAGCCAGGGATCGGGGTCATCGACGGTCAGCATGGCGTGGGCCGGCTGCATCGAGGCGATGACGCCCAATTCGGCAAAGCGAGGCAGGTCGTCGGGATGAATCAGTTCGATATGCTCGATGCGATGGCGGCTGTCGCGGCGGCCGTTGGTGTGGCGGACAGCGGCGAAGCTGTCGAGAATGCGGCGGACGGCGCCATCACCGACAGCATGGACGAAGATTTGCAAGCCCAGGCGGTCGGCTTCGGCGGCCATGCGGGTAAAATGGTCGGCGGTGAAGAGCGCCCCACCGTGATTACCCGGCTGACCGGCGTAATCATCGACCAGCAGGCCAGTGTAGGTTTCGATGACGCCATCCATAAAGAATTTGACGCAGTTGCTGCGTACCATTTCGCTCGTGCAAGCATCGCGCATGGCGATGGCTTCGGCTAAGGCTTCGATGGGGGTTTCCGGCTTGACATGAAAGGGGCAGTAGACACGCAGGGTTAAGTCGCCGGCAGCCTCAGCGGCCAAATAGATGGCCAACTCTTCGGCATCGCCGTTCATGTTGTGAACGCTGGTAACGCCAAGCGCGGCGGCTTGAGCCAATCCCCATTGGAGCAGTTCACGCTGCCGGGCCTCGGTCGGCGGCGGGACAAGGTTCAAGACAAAATCAAACGCACCCGATTCGCGGAGTTCACCGGCAGCCGAACCATCCACGTCGCGGACAATCTCACTGTTGGGGCCAACGGGTCGATCTTGAGACAGAATGCCGGCCTGGCGCAGGGCCGCCGTGTTGGCCCAGGCGGTGTGGCTGTCGTACGCAAACACAATTAAAGGCCGGTCGGCGATAATGGCATCGAGCTGATGGCGCGTGAGCGACTGGCCCGGCGGCAAAACCGAATATTGAAGCCCCCAGCCCACTAACCAGACCGAGTCGGGATGAGCGTGGGCATAGGCTTGGATCGCCGTGGCCAGCCCATCGAGCGAATCGACCGTTTGTAATTGGATGTCGCCCAATTCAATCGATCCCCACAAGAGGTGGAAATGGCTGTCGATGAAACCGGGCAGCAGGCTGCCCTGTTGGCCATCGATAAGGCGGGTGTTGGGGCCGCGCCAATCTTCGGCCGCCGAGTTGGCGCCAACAAATACAATTTGATTGCCGCGCACGGCGACCGCCTCGGCGTGAGGGTTAGCGGCGTCGGCGGTGAAGACGCGGGCGTTGTGAATGAGTAAATCGGCAGGTTGGGACAAAGCATCCTCCTCTGAAAATACGGTAGTCAGATATCAGTAGTCGGTAGTCAGATATTTTCGTTGTCGCTGTCGTCTCATCTGAGACTATCTGACTCCATCAGAATAGCAGCTATTGCGTCCCACGTTCTATCGCCCATGGGACAAGAAACATATTTTCAGTCGATCACAATTTTACATGAAAGTGGGTAAATAGAATAGAAGTTACGCATTTGACATCGAACCATGTCATTTCGAGCGAAGAATGAGCGAGAAATCCCTACAGATTCTGTTTGCAAACAAAGATTTTAGGGATTTCTCCGCCTTCGGCTACGAAATGACATGCCAACGGCGTAAGTCCTATAGAACACAGATCGTACAGATCAAACGGATAAACACGGATTTTTTGAAGTTAAATCAAGTTTTGTCGGTGAAAATCCGTATAATCCGTGTCATCCGCGTTCTATCATTTCTCATTAGATCTTGAAATCGTGATCGACTGATTTTATTTTGCTTGAGGTGGGCTGGATACGTCAAAATTGGAGCAACTGTTTTAACTCTTCGACGACTTGTTCGGTCCCTTGCTGAACTTGGCGACGTTGATCGACCACAATGGGCGGTTGGCCTTCATCGTGCAGGAAAGGTGGGGTGTAGTTAGCCGCCACGGCCTCAGGTAAGACGTTGGAGAAGGTTTGCTCACTCATCACACCCCAGGCCAGAGTCCAAGCGCGCGGCACCACCGTGTGGTGGTAACCACCGCCACCAACGGCCAGCCAGCGCGGCGAAAGCTGATGAATCCGTTGGAACAGGTTCTCAAAACCGTGGGTGGTTAAGGCCAGGTGGGTCAGCGGATCGCGCCAGTGGGCATCGACCCCCAGTTGAGCGACAATCACATCCGGCGCAAAGCGGTCGAGCAACGGTGGCGCCACCTGATCAAACGCCCACAAGAAAATATCATCGTCGGTATAGGGAAAGAGTGGGACGTTGACACTAAAGCCGCGTCCGGAGCCTTCGCCCAAATCTTGAGTAAACCCGGTGCCGGGGAAAAGATAGTAGCCCGACTCGTGAAACGAGATGGTCAAAACCCGGTCGTCATCATAAAAGGCGGCCTGGACGCCGTCGCCGTGGTGGGCGTCGATGTCGATGTAGGCCACGCGCCAGCCTTCGGCCAGCATGCGCTGAATGGCAACGGCCCCATCGCCGAAAACGCAGAAGCCGGAGGCGAAATTGCGCCCGGCGTGGTGCAATCCTCCGGCGAAGCTAAACACGACATCGGCCTCGTTATTGAGTAAGAGTTCAGCGGCTACCAGGGCCGCGCCGACTTTGAGCCCCTCGCTATCGTACATCCCGTCGAAAACGGGGTTGTCGCCCGGCCCAAAGCCATAGCGGCTGTAGTTGAAGCCTCGCTCCCCCTGGCTCAACCGGCGAACGGCATCGACATATTCACGAGTGTGAAAGGTGAGCAGGTCTGCCTCGGTCGGCGGGCGGGGCGGCACGATGCGGGTGTTCGGCGCATCAAAGGCCTGGTAGGCCTGAAGCATGTCCCAGGTGTCGCGCAATCGTTCGGGGCGCAGGGGATGGCCGGGCGGATGGCCGCCGGCCCAGAGGGATTCATCGCCAATGAATACGGCACGCGACATGGGGTTGTCCTTTCGGTAAAAAGTTTATAGAGTTCTTGGCGTTTTTAGAGTTGGGAGTTAGGGAGTTGATGGGGTTGGGTTGAAAGGCGAGCGCTTGAGCGGGTTTCGGGTGGCTGGATATAGCTAACCGAAAGAATAGACGATGTTAGGCGGCAAGGCAAGTTTTTGGGTAAAAAAAGAGACGACCGGTAAAGTCGTCTCTTTTTCAATCCGTACCTATGTAACAAGTCAGCGACTTGTTCTACTGGGTTTGTTACTGCAAGATGGCGTAGGTGATTTGCAGTTGAACATTGATATCGACATCGCCGGGGGTGATGCCGCCACCGCCACCGCCGACAGCTAAAGCACGCTCACTGGCGAAGGGAATGCCCTGATCAATCACTTCGCTGATGCGGACGACTTCACCTACGGCAACGCCGTTGAGATCGGCCAGTTCTTCCGCTTTGGTCTTAGCTTCGTCCACGGCCTGCTGGCGCGCTTCGGAGCGTAGATCGCTGGGGTCCTCGATGCTGAAGCTGACGCTGTTGATGTTGTTAGCGCCGGCTTCAATAGCCACGCTCAAGATATTCGTCAGGTTATCGAGATCGCGGACGGTAACTTGCAAGCTGTTGCTCAATTGGTAGGTCGCGCTGCCGGGCTGGCCGTCCGGGCCGAAGGGGCGATCGATGTAGAGGCTATAGTAAGCGGTTTCGATGTCTTTGTCGGCTACGCCCTCGGCTTTCAGGGCGGCGATCAAATCGGCCATGATTTGGTCGGCCTGGTCAGTGGCGGCCTTTACTTCGGGATCGTTGACCTGGACGCCAAGGTTGATGGTGGCGATATCGGGCGCGGCGCTGACGGTACCTTCGCCGACCACGGTGATGGTGCGCGGTGTCGCTGAGTCTTGGTGTAGGGTATCGGCCTGGGCTGTCGATAAGCCGAAGGTGGCCAGACCGACGGCCACGCCGCCACCTAATAGCACCAGCATAGCACAAACCAAGGCGATGATAAGGGGTTGAGTTTTGAAATTCATAAGGGTATTCCTCCTCAAAAATGAGATTTATTAACTGTTTTGTTTGGGTCTTACATGTCTTAGACGATAGAGAAGGTTAAAAGGTTCCGAATTTATAGACTCAACAGTCACACGCCTCTCGCAATTGCCGGATATTCTCACCTATCGAAGCCTCACCCCTAAATACCGCCGATCCAGCTACCACTACAGATACGCCAGCTTGAGCCGCCTCGGCGATGGTCTCGACGTTGATGCCACCATCGACCTCCAATTCGGCCGGGGAGCCGATGGCGTCGAGCATGGCTCGCAGCCGGGCGATTTTGGCGGTGCTGGCGGGGATATACGACTGGCCGCCGAAGCCGGGGTTGACCGACATGACCAACACCAGATCAACCTCCGGCAGAATTTCGGTCAGAACAGAGAGCGGCGTGGCCGGATTGAGCGTGACGCCGGCCCGGCAGCCCAGCTCTTTAATCTGCTGGACGGTGCGGTGGAGATGAGGGCAGGTCTCGACGTGAACGGTCATGCGGTTGGCGCCGGCGTGGGCGAATTCTTCGAGATAGCGCTCCGGCTGTTCGATCATCAGGTGAATGTCCAGGGTTATATCGGTGACGGAGCGAACGGCTTTGACCACCAGCGGACCAAAAGTGATATTGGGCACAAAATGGCCGTCCATAACGTCCAGGTGCAGCCAATCGGCCCCCCCGGCGACGGCTTCCTGAGCCTGCTCGCCCAGCCGGGTGAAGTCGGAGGCGATAATTGAGGGCGCTATTTTGATCATGGGTTTCTCCCTTATGGCTTTATCAACCTACTAAACAACTTTATTATACTATCTTTGCACTTTGTAGAAATAGACAGGATTTACAAGATTTACAGAATAAAAAAATTTGCATAATCTTGATAATCTTGTTAATTCTGTCTAATTTTCCTCTTCAATTTGGGCAATTCCTAAAAGTGCAAACATAGAGAACTTTAACAAGCTACGAAAAAAGAGACGATTATTTTGATAGTGGGGATAAAAACTGAGTAACGACGTCTTGCGGAGTTTTCACAGAGATAATACTAGCCACACTTTGAAAATAAACATCGTAGGTGAGGGGTATAAAAGGATACAAAAAGCTCGACTTTTTCTTGTCGAGCTAATTCAAAAACGTTACCAATCGCTTGGGTACGCTCAGTTTCTTCAGAATTGTAGAGGTAATCGATTAAGATAACCGTATCAAGATAGAGCTTCATCCGGGTTGTTGGGGTCTGAATTGTAGTCGGCCCGTTTTTCTGCCACTTGAAGCAACTGAGACTGCTCAAACTCTGCTTGACCGAGATAAAGATCAGCCGCCATAGATCGAATTTGCCGTATCTCAGCTACGACATCAATACTCTTTTTGTATTTTAAGCGATTAAGTTCTTGCAATCGCTGTCGAGCTTGAAATGTACGAGTATAAACATCTGATTGAGACTTTAGATAATACTCGACAGCTTGAATGACAATGGTTTCAAGGGCAACCCCTTGTTGCTGAGCCAATGCTTGAGCTTCGCTTTTGAGTGGTTCAGGTAAACTTAGCTGCATAATTTATCCCTGGTGTATCAGCCTTTCGGATGGCTTATTTGTTCTATTTCAGGTATGTTACCACAATTATCTTTAATTTACTAGTCCTTATCGCCTCAATTTGCCGATTTTTAAGCCTTTCCTATCATAACCTCAATAAGAGCAAAGGATTTCTGTTGTGAAAATTGCGATTGCGCACGACTGGCTCAATCAAATGGGTGGGGCGGAAAATGTATTGGAGCAGATGGTCGCTCTCTACCCCGGCGCGCCGGTATTTACCACCATCTACGGGCCCGAACTAATGCCCGACACCTACCGTCGCTGGACCATCAAATCCACCTGGCTGAATCGCGCGCCGGGGGTGAATCGCCATCACCAGCCATATCTGCCGCTTTACCCGCCGGCTGTGTCCAGCATGGATTTCAGCGGCTACGATGTCATCTTGTCGAACAAAAGCGGCTTCATTCACGGGCTGCGCCATACCTCTCGACAGTTACACATCTGCTACTGCTTGGCTCCGACGCGTTACGTGTGGGATTACGACGGTTACGCCCAACGCGAGGGTTTTGGTCGCTGGTTAGGTCTGGCCATTGCCCCGGCGATCAAAAAGCTGCAACAGTGGGATTTTCGGGCGGCTCAGCCGACGCCTAACGGGCAGACTAAGCGACCGGCTGCCGGACGGGCCCAAGGCGTCGATCACTTTATTGCGATTTCAAAAGATATCCAAACGCGCATCAAAACGTATTACGGGCGCGACTCAGTCATCATCTACCCGCCGGTCGATACCGGGCGCTTTCGTCCGGCCGAGGGCGAACCGCAAGGGGATTACTATTTGATTGTATCGCGCTTGATTCCGTACAAACGTATCGATCTGGCGGTACAGGCTTTGAGCCGGCTGAAGCGCCGCCTGATCATTGTGGGCGACGGTCGTGACCGGGCGCAGCTTGAACAGTTGGCCGGGCCGACGGTCGAATTCAAGGGCCGGCTGCCCTGGGACGACGTGGCCAAGCTGATGGCCAACTGCCGGGCCTTTCTCTTCCCCGGCTTTGAAGATTTCGGCATCGCCCCGGTCGAGGCCCAAGCAGCGGGCCGGCCGGTGATTGCATTTGCCAAGGGCGGGGCGCTCGATACGGTCATCGAGCCTGAAACGGGCCTCTTTTTCCGCGAGCAAACCGTCGAGTGCCTGATGGCGGCTGTCGAACAGTTTGAAACCATGGCGTTTGATCCGGTGTCGGCGCGGGCGAATGCGGAACGATTCAGTAACCAACGCTTCAAGCAGCAGTTGAGCCAATTTATCGGAGAGAAGTGGCAAGCATTTGAGCGGTAAAAAATTGGAGCATACGAAGATTTCGCTTATACTTTATTTTTGCATTTCCGCCAATCGCCCGATGGCACGAGCCTGAGGGTATGGTAAACTGGAGACGTTAAACCCGAATGGAATTGAAACAGTACGCCCACATCATCTGGAAGCGGGTGTGGATTCCAGTGCTGTTGGTAGCGGTCGTGGCCGTGGTCACTCTGCTGACGGCCCAAACACCGCCGCCCAGTTACGGGCTGTCCATTCGCTTTAGCGTTGGCATGGCGCCGCAGGCGGCTGAAGATGAGTATAATTATGATGGTTACTACGCCTGGGTCTCGTCGGAATATCTGGCCGATAATCTGACCGAGTTGGTTAGCAGCCAAGGGTTTGCCAATGATGTCAACACCCACTTGAAGGAAGTCGGCAATTCGATCAGCATCCCGGCCGGGATCATATCGGCGGAAACCAAACACCGCATTATTCGACTTAATATGACCTGGGGCAGCGCCGAAGAGTTAGAAGCGATTGGCCCGGCCGTTACTACCGCGATGGTGGAAAACAGCATCAAATATTTTCCCCAATCGAGCGAAACCAGTACGACGATTACATTGATTGACACCACCGGACCATTTTTGGCCAACCCGCCCTCGCTTAGACAGCGGCTCGATTTGCCCATCCGGTTGATGCTGGCGCTGGCGGCGGGCATTGGGCTTACGTTTTTGCTTGATTATCTGGATGACAGTGTTCGCGGCAAAGCCGAACTGGAAGCAATGGGGATTGCTGTACTGGCCGAAATACCGAAGAAATAGAGAAAGGTCGTCAACGTATGGAAATTACCGATTATCTACGAATTTTACGTAAACGCGGCTGGATTATGATCGTAGTGGCGCTGGTCGCGGCGGCCAGCGCTTATGGCTTCAGCAAGTTGCAGACGCCGGTTTACAGCGCCACGGTTAAATTGAGCGTGGTCCCGGCTCGCGCCACCGATTGGGGATCGAGCAACAGTTTGAAAGATTTGCTGCGTAACTATGCCGAGATTATCCGGACTCATACTATGGCGGCTGAAGTCATCGACCGGGCGCAGCTAGATATGGATACCAGCACTTTTTTAAGCAAACTTTTTGTCAGTCCTGACAGTTCCACATTTACCCTGGCCTTGGAAGCCCGTGATACGGATCCCGAGGTAGCTATGGCTATGGTCGACAGCATGGCCGGAGTCTTTGGCGAAAACAGAGACCAATGGAATCAACAGCAAGATAAACGGGATCGTATCGAAGTCAAAATGCTCGACAGCGTATATAATCTTGGCTACGCGCAATATTCTCCCAAGACAACCATTAACACTTTAGCCGGTGGCTTATTTGGATTACTAATTGGCCTACTGGTGATCTTCTTCCTGGAATGGCTCGAAATGGATGTCATTCGCTCTTCAGAGGATATCGAGCGAGCCATCGAGGTGACGGTGTTAGGGGCTATCCCTCCGGTTACCGGCGATGCGGCGCTGCCCTCCGGCGAAAAACGCCGGCAGCTTGTCCCGGGTTTACGGGGTACAAATTAGGAATCGTTTATGCCAAGCAACGCTATCATCACCCTAACCGATCCCCGCTCCACCGCCGCCGAGGCGTATCGTACACTGCGCACCAACATCGAATTTTCCAGCGTCGATGAACCCCTCCGCACGCTGCTGGTCACCTCGTCAGCGCCGTCGGATGACAAAAGCGCGATTGTGGCCAATCTGGCCGTCGCTTTGGCCGATGGGGAGCGGCGTATCATTCTGGTCGATGCCGACTTGCGGCGGCCGGCTCAGCACACCCTCTTTGAACTATCTAACGAACGAGGCTTCACCAGTTTATTTAAAGACGACTCGGCCCTTAACGCCCCCCCGTTACAGCCAGTGCCAAATACAACGCTACAAGTCCTAACCAGCGGTCCGTTACCCCCCATTCCTAGCCAACTGCTGGCTTCAAAAAAAATCAGCGATGTGCTGGCCCGGCTGAGCGAAATGGCCGAGATGGTCATCTTCGACGCGCCGCCGATTATCACCGTCAACGACGCTTCACTGCTGGCCTCTAAGGTCGATGGCGTGCTGCTGGCGGTTAGAGCCGGCGGCACTAAACGTGAGCATGTTAAAGCCGCTAAGGATAGACTGGAAAAAGTCAATGCGCGTCTCATTGGCGCGGTGTTAACCAACGCTCACACTGATTTGGCGCTTCAATACAGCTAAATCGCCTCCGGCTAAAATTCGCCTCAAATCTTGACAAAAGTCAAATAAAGGCTACCTTTGTAAGTATATAAATCATTTATTATCGCCAATGAGGGGGACAACCGGGTTGTCCCCTTTTTTTATTGTGAGGAGAAATAACCTTTATGATTGTAGATATCCATACCCACATTCTCCCCGGGGTTGATGATGGAGCGACAAATTATCAGGAAGCCTTAGAAATGGCTCGGCTGGCTGTGGCTGACGGGACCACCCATCTTTTTGCCACCCCGCACCATCGAGATTGTACCCCCCTGACTCGCGCCGAAGTAGCCGACCGCGTTGCTCAACTGCAAGCCAGGCTGGATCAGGCCAATATTCCCCTAACCGTTATTCCGGGCCACGAAGTTCGCTTATATGACGATATGTTGGATGATTGGGACCGAAAATTGGCCGGCCCATTGGGTAACAGCCGATACGTTTTGGCCGAGCCGCTTTTTCACCACTATGACAATCATACCAATGAGATGCTTTTCGAGCTTTTCGACCGAGGTTACATCCCGATTATGGCGCACCCTGAGCGAATTTTGCCTATCCAAAAAAATTTAGCCTTGATCGAACCGTTTTTGGCGCGAGGCGGCCTAACCCAAATTACTAGCAGCAGTCTTCACTCCGATAAAGATCGGCCTGCTCATCGAACCGCGCTGGCAATGCTGCGCCACGGTATGGTCCACATTATCGCCTCAGATGCGCATAAACCCTACCGCCGCCGGCCGGTCTTGACCAAAGCCGGACAAGCCGCCGCCATGATTGTGGGTTTAACTCAGGCTGAAGCGATGATCTCCACTAATCCGGCCGCAGTGGTTCAAGACAAATTAATTTCTACGCCATCACTGGTCATCTAACCTTGTGGCTCGATTGATTTAGAGACAAATTACCCATTAACAAACCGGTTAAAGATTTGATACTATAGGCAATATGAAGCTACAATGTAAGTTAGCTCTCTAAACCAAATTCAAAGAGTCCTAAAAAATCCAGTTACAAGGAGAGAATTAAAGCCATGAAAGGCCTTATTCTAAGTGGGGGAAAAGGCACCCGTCTCTATCCACTCACTTTCACCAGCGCTAAACAATTAATTCCTGTTGCCAACAAACCTGTCCTATTCCGGGTGATCGAGGCCATTAAAGACGCCGGTATTACGGAAATTGGCATCGTTGTAGGTGATACCGCCGAAGAGATCAAACGCGCCGTTCGGCGCGGCGGTCGATGGGATGTTGACATCACTTTTATTCCTCAAGACGCGCCGCTGGGGCTGGCGCACGCCGTAAAAATCTCGGAAGATTTTTTGGGGTCAGATCGGTTTGTGATGTTCTTGGGTGATAACGTCATTCAAGGGGGGATCAGCCCGCTGATTGCTCAGTTTGCGGAAAGTCACTATAATTCCCAAATTGTGCTAACCAAGGTGGATCAGCCTGAACAGTACGGCGTCGCCGAATTGGATCAATCCGGTCGCATTGTTCGCCTCATTGAAAAGCCCAAAGACCCACCCAGCGACCTGGCTCTGGTTGGCATTTATATGTTCGACCAACATATATTCGAGGCGGTTAAGGCGATTACCCCCAGCTGGCGGGGCGAACTTGAAATTACCGATGCTATTCAATGGCTGGTTAATCAGGGCTATAACGTCCATCCTTACATTCATCGCGGCTGGTGGATCGATACCGGGCGGCCCGGCGATATGCTGGAAGCCAACAGCCTGGTGTTGGAAGAGCTGACACCTACTATCGACGGCTACGTTGATCGTGATAGTGAAGTAGACAGCCGGGTCACTATCGAGCAGGGCGCTGAAGTGATTAATAGTGTCATTCGCGGCCCGGCCATTATCGGGCGAGATACCCGCCTGATTAACGCCTATGTCGGCCCGTTTACCAGTATCTATCATCACTGCGTGATAGAAAACGCCGAGATTTCTCGCTCCATCGTTCTGGAAAACAGCCAAATCCGCAACATTAATCGCCGTATCGAAGACAGTTTGATTGGGCGAAATGTCACCCTACACCGCTCACCTATCCGACCGAGAGCCTACAAATTTACGCTAGGCGACTTTTCAAACGTCGGCTTATTGGGCGACTCTGAGCATTAGAACCACCCTGATCGTTTATAATTTTAGATATAACCCAAATATATCCCAAATAACCCAAATCGAGTTTGGGATATATTTGGGTTATTTGGGATAACAACCCTTTATTCGCGTCGATGATGCGCGCCAGACAAAGTTGTAAACAAAATGGAAATCAAAGTTGTTCGCAGTAAAAAGCGAAAGAAGACCGTCAGCGCTCGTGAGGTGGACGGTGTGTTTGTGGTCCAAGCCCCGGCGGATATGAACGACCAAGACCTGCAACCTATTATCGAGAATTTACAGCAGCGTTGGCAGAAGAAGCAAGTTAAAGCGGAACTCGACGATCAAGCTCTGCATCGTCGAGCCCAGGAATTGAACCGTGAATATTTTGGGGGCAAGTTAAAGTGGAAATCTATAAAGTGGGTGACTAACCAGAACAGCCGGTTTGGCAGTTGCACCCCGGCCAAAGGCACAATTCGCCTCTCGCACCGGCTGGCGGCCATGCCTGCATTTGTCCGTGACTATGTGCTAATCCATGAGATGGCTCATCTCTTAGAAGCCAATCATGGCCCCCAATTTTGGAAGCTGGTGAATCGCTATCCTAAAACAGAGCGCGCCCGGGGCTACTTAATGGCGGTTGGGCTGGAAGAAATAGAAGATTAAGAGTAACTACTCAGGTGACTGGCACTTTGCTCAAATCGAGAACATTGAGTGGACTATAACGCTGCAATTACAGCAATTAAGTGCCAGTCACCTCGTCTGCTGAGTAAATACGATTAAGACACAAAATGGGGATCGCGTTCCTTGAGTAAGGCCAGTCCTTTGTCCAGGGTAATCTTTGGTTTGAAATCGAGCAATTCCTGAGCTTTATTGGTGTTAGCGACCAGGTTTGACACCCCACCGGAAATCGAAGGGCTGACTACCACTTTGGCCTTCTTGCGAGTGACGCCCTCTAAGCAGCTAATTAATTGGTTAATAGTAGTGCTCACCCCGGTTCCAATGTTGATGACTTCTCGATTAATGCCATCGGCCGTGGCGGCGGTCACTAACGCTTCAACCACATCGTCAACGTAAATATAGTCTCGCGTTTGGGCGCCGCTGCCGTAAATCACCAGGGAGCCGTCTTCAAGGATTTGGCGCATAAATTGCGGAATCACCGGTGGGTGAGTGGGGGGCAGTGACTGACCGGGTCCGTAGCAGTTAAAAATTCGCAGCGAAACCGTTTCAATATTCCACAACTCCCCAATCGTTCGGACGTAACTTTCGGCGGCTAATTTGCTGGCTGCATAGGGTGAGGCCGGATGAGGCAGCAGCCCCTCGTAGACCGCGCCGACTCGCTGCTCACCATAAACCGCGCCTGAAGAAGCCAGCACCACCCGTTTGATGCCCGCGTCCCGTAAGGCTTCCATAAGAGCCACTGTGCCGCTAACGTTGGTTTTGTTGTACTCACGCGGATATAACACCGACTCAGGTACAGATACCCGCGCCGCCAGATGATAGACACAGTCAATTTTGTTAAGCAAACGCCAAACTTTGGGTTTATCTTCAACGTCCCCTCGGGTAAAATTGACGGCAGGATCCAGTCTACCGGCATCCCCGGCGCTTAAGTCATCGAGCACCCGGACACTGTGACCGTGACTCACTAAATTATTCGCCAGTGCTGCCCCTATAAAGCCTGCCCCGCCAGTTATGAGAAAACGCATTCTATGCCCTTAAATTTCAAATGAATAAAACAGATCGATGGAAGGTTGCGTAGAATCAAGAGACAATTCAAGCGGTTCCAACCGCACCTCGCTCCACTTCCCACGGGTAGATAATCCAATCCGTCGTCTCTTCAGCGAAGAAATCAGGCGCTTTGTCCGGAAATTCAGAGCGCTGGGATTTGTAATGTAAAACGACGGAGTAAGGTTGCCCGCTTGCCTGCCTGACCCGCTCGGTAACGTTGACTATCTGCTTACCCCGATCCCAAATATCGTCCACAATTAAAACTTGCTGACCTCTCAAGAAACTATCTGCGGGAAACTGCATAAAAACCGGCCAGTCCAGGTCGTGCTCTTCGTCTTCATAAAAATCAACCGAGGCGACCAAAACCTGTTTAATCCGTAATCGCTCAGCGATAATAGCGCCCGGCACAATCCCTCCGCGCGTAATCGCGATAACTAAATCAAAATTATAAGCCTCTAACCGAGGCATAACATTACCGATTAGCTTGACTACATCACTCCAAGAAAGGTAAATTCGTTTGACATCATCCATAGCTTAGCCTGTTATGTATATTATTTGACGGATTATTTTTGTAAATTCCAGCAATCAATCGAATAGGTATAAGGAGTAGCCTTATCCTATCTGGTCTGTCATCATTCGAGACAAAAAATGCATTATAACACAAACAAAGGCTTGCAGCGAATTTGCCGACTCACACTTAACAGACAAAAGTGTTAGCTAGCTGCTAGTTGACCGTAATTAACGCTTTAATCTTATCAAAAGTAGCCGGACCGATGCCGCTGACCTGAGTAATCTCCTCAATCGATGAGAAGCCGCCGACACTATCTCGATAATCGAGGATACGCTGAGCGATAGCCGGCCCTACACCGGGTAGACTATCTAACTGTTCGAGCGTGGCCGTATTCAGGTTGATAATACCCCCCGTATTCGAAATAGGAGCCGAACTGCCACTTCTACTTCCGGCAACCGCCACTATAGGACCGCCCTGAACCGGCGGCGGCGGACTCGCTTCATCCCGGCGCGGGATATGAATCTGCTGCTGATCTTGCAGTTCCAACGCCTGGTTGATCCGCTCCGGCTCGGCCTCCTCAGTAAAACCGCCGGCGGCTTCGATGGCATCTTTGATGATGCTGCCCGCCGGTAAAAAGTAAACGTCTGAACGGGCGACCGCGCCGGTCACATACACTCTAACCGGCGCCGGCGTAGCCGTTGGCGTTGGCGTCGAAACCACCTCAGTGGCTGTTGGCGCCGCCGCTTCAACCGGCAAAATTTCGATAGGATCGGCCGCCGGTTGGTTCCAGTAAAATATACCGGCCCCGCCAACTGCCAACAGTGAAAGCACCCCAAAAACAAGATTACGATGGTGATCAAGCCACGTCGAATTCATTGGACTACTCCTGGTTCTAAAAGATGTTTTAATAGGTGATTATGGATAAGCTAAACGATGCGTATCTGATGTATAGCTTGAAAAAGAGCCTGGTCAATCTTGATTAGGTACTATTTTACCACAAACTATTCAGTTGAACACCTACAAATTTAATCTTAGAAGCTACGCCAGTATTAATCTCAACCATCGACAAGGTCCTGATCTACGGCTCGAGGCGCAGATACGTGCCTGTTTCGCCATTCGAGAGCAAAACGGACATCTGCATTTGATCGGTCTCATCCGGTTCAAACACAATCTCCGAGGTGATGCCGAAGCCGTTGTTGATCACAAATTTACCCTCACCAGCCGCCAGCAGCCGCCATTGGTAGGGACCGCGTTCGGTCCAAAACGTTCCATCCTCCCGCCGTTCGACCTGCCAGCCGGTTTCATACCGGCCGATATAATCGGCCACTTCGGCCTCTGAAACCGTCTCCGCCAGCGGCTCACGAATGCCCGGCAGCGCCTCGATAAAATCATCCCATTGGGTCTTGTAATATTCCGCCGCTTCAACATCCAGATCATACAATAGTTCGATCAATCGATAACGCAGGCTGTTGGCGAAGCCGAAAGAGATAGTACGATTAGTCAGCAGCACCATCCCGACGTTGGCTTCAGGGACCATGACCAGCAGCGACTTGAACCCCAACACATCGCCGTCGTGCCAAAGCATTTCGACGCCCTGATACTCTTCGATAAACCAGCCCATGCCGTAGCTAAAATCGGGAGAAATTTCAACCTGCGGCTGCCAGGCTTCGGTCAGATTTTCGGCGGAGACAACGCGAGTCCCGGCCTGGATGACACCTCGATTGAGCTGCATAAGCAAAAATCGAGCCAGATCGATGGCGCTGGCGTTAACCGCACCAGCCGGCGTGATGCCGGTATCGGCGTGGTAGTAGGTTGGCACGACCTCACCAAAGAGAGTAAAGTCGTGCGGCGTGGCGTGGTTGGGATTAGCTTGAGCCGCCTCAACAAAGAGGGAAGCCGTTGCCATGCCGGCCGGATCGAATAGGCGGGTACGCAATAAATCGGCATAGGCAGCGTCCAAGTTGCCGGTTGTTCCTCCGGCGGCCAGCGCGGCGATATAACCGGCAGTGGCCACGATCTGGTTGTTGTAGTGAAAGTGACGCCCCGGTTCTTCATCCAATGGCAGTTCGGCCAGCGAGGCCATTATCTCCTCAGGCGTTAGACCCACCCCACTCCATTCCAGATCGGCCCGCATTACGCCGCTGGACATATTCAGCAAGTCACGCAGCCGAATTTCAGCGCTGAGAGTCGGATCGGCCAGTGCAAAATCGGGCCAAATATCGCGTACCGGCTGATCCCAAGCTAACACTCCATCATCGACCAGAGAAGCGATCATCGCCGCGTTCATCGCCTTCGTCGTCGAGCCGACAGCAAAGATGGTCTGGGGCGTAACCGGCTCGTCACGGCCGAGTTCGCGCACACCGAACCCCTCAGCCAGCACAATCTGATTATCCCGCACAATCGCCACGGCCACACCGGGAATACCAAAATGTTGGCGAGTTTCTTCGACGGCAGCGGAGAAGTTGGCCAGCCACTCAGGGGTCAGCGGTTGGACTTCCGGCGGAGCGACCAAAGACGGTTCAACCGCCCCAATCCCGACTAGCAGACGACGGGCTTCGGCCGGTGTAGGAATAGCCAGCATCTGACCAGGCAGAAGAACGCTTGGCGAATCGATGACGGTGAATCGGCTGTCGGTCGTCGCCCCCTTATTAGTGGCCCGCCAAATGGCCGGCCAGTCCGCCGGATCGCGATAGTATTTATCGGCCAGGCGCGGCAGGGTGTCTTCGAGTTGGACGGTGTAGGAGAGGGGCGGGGCGTCGGCTGAGGTAACGGTAATAGTTGTGCACCAAACAAGCAGAAGCAAAAAGTATAATTTCCGCATAGGGTTACACGGCACCACTAAATTTAGCGTAAGCAATTATGTTTATAAATATAGGCATTTATGCGGAAATGACGAAATTTAAGAGTCCCCATATCTCAAATACTCGATCGAATTATTCTTGCCCGCCGTGCTGAAAAATACCCCTTAAATCTGCCCGACTAATTTCCTTTTAACCGACTTCCCCGGCTTATCGTTGACAATTACCCCCACCTAGAGTATATTTCTCTCCCTAGATGTAGTCAGGAGGGAAACGTGCTGGGTAGAAACAAATCGACACCCATCGACAAAATCGAAACCGTGATTGGGCCGAACACCAACTTCAAGGGAACCATGATCTGCGACGGCAGCGTCCGGATCGATGGGGTTTGTGAAGAAGGTCTGATCAAAACTTTGGGCAATATCGTTATTAGCCCTGAGGCCAAAGTGGCCGCGGATTTGGAGGCCGAAAATGTTTCGGTCAGCGGGGCCGTCACCGGCCGTATTATCGCCCGCGGCCGGTTGGAGATTCTAAGTACGGGCAAAGTTTGGGGCGATGTTGACGTCGGCAGCTTCTTGCTCGATGAAGAGGGGTACTTTCGCGGCAACCTCATCATGAAAGATGAGCCGGAGCCTCCCCATTTTGGCCCCCCGCCACCCGCATTTACGCCGCCGCCGGAAATTGCGCCTACGGAAAACGCATCGGAACTGGAAAAGACATCCTAAACCAGTAACTCTAAGACCTGACACAGAATTCATAAATTTCAACAGAGTAGGTGACTGTCCCTTAATCAGGTAATCACGTCGTTGTATTCCATTTAACTTTCTCTAATGGAGTAAAGTAAGTCACCTGCATAGATACAACGAAGAAAGCTCACTTTATGTCTGGTGAGCTAATTTTTTGTAGGCATTTTCCGGAAAAAATGGTATTATTGTATCTATCCACTCGCCGCACTTCAACCTAGTCAAAAACCTATATGCCGGAGGTCTTATTATGTTACAAATTATCGGCTTAAATACATTAGATTTATTACTCCTTTTTCTGGTCTTTATTGGCTTACTGATCGGTTTTTTTCGAGGCGTTGGGCCACAGCTTCAATCGCTGGCCAGTATTTGGTTTGGCTTGCTGCTGGCTCTTTGGCTCTATCGGCCCTTCAGTAACCGAATTTTGCAAGGTCTCGAATTGACTAAGCTTGTCAGCGATACCCTCTCTTTCCTGCTGATGCTGTTTGTCTCGTACCACGCTATCCGGCTGATTGTCCGCTATCTCACCAAACCGCCTGAGGAGAAAGTCAAGCCGATTAAGAAAAAAGGGCGGGTGGGTCCGGTCGAACCGCCGAAACCATCAGCCCTGCAGCGATTGATTGTAGGGCCGGTCGGTACGGTGCTGAGTATGATCTTAGGGGTTATCTTAGCCATCATTTGGATCGCTATCTTTATGGGGGTGGCCCAATTTTTCTTCCAAACAGGCGCTTTCTCAACGACCGGGGTCAACGAGCCGGGCATCACCAACCAGATTCAAACGTCAACGCTCATCCCTTACTTTAACCGGGTGCTGTACATCATCGTACAATCATTGAGCCTGTTTGTCTTGGATGAAGGGCCAAACATCCTTGAAAGCGTTGTCAACAACGTCTTTACACCGGCAGGCGGCTAGAAATAGGATCAATTGTGCAAGAAAAGCATCTTAACATTCTTGAATTCCCCAAAATTTTAGAGCGGTTGGCTAAATACGCCGCTTTTTCGGCCAGTAAAGAGTTGGCGCTTAACCTCAAACCCTCGCCTTATTTTTCAGAGGTGCAGGGCTGGCAAATCGAAACCCGCGAAGCCAGCCATTTATTGACGGTCAAGGTTAACCTCGGCGTCGGCGGTGCGCGCGATGTCCGGCCTTACGTCGATCGCACGCATCGCGGCTTTGTGCTGCCGCCGCCCGAACTACTCGAAGTACGGCAAACGCTAATCGCCGCCCGCGAACTGTATCGCAACATCATCCGGCTGGCCGACGCCTACCCACGGCTGGCCGACATCGCTCAACGCATTGAAGAGTGTCCCGGCGTGGTCAATGCCATCAGCCAGGCCATCGAAGACAGCGGCGAGGTCAAAAGCAGCGCCAGCGCCAACCTGGCCCGCATCCGGCGCGAGATGGACATCGCTCACAATCGGCTAACCGAGCGGCTCAACCGTATTATCACCTCAAGCCAGCTCAAAATATACCTACAAGATACCATCGTCACCCAGCGCGGCGGGCGTTACGTGGTGCCGGTCAAGGCCGAATTTAAAGGTCGCATTCAAGGCGTGATCCAAGATCAGAGCGCCAGCGGCGCGACTATTTTTGTCGAACCGCTGGCCGTCGTCGAGCTAAACAACAAGTGGCGACAGCTTCAACTCCAAGAAGAGGAAGAGATCCAGCGCATTCTGGCTGAGCTGTCAGCCCTGATCAGCAGCCACGGCGACCTCATCAACCACACCGTCGAAGCACTGGCCGAGCTTGACCTGGCCTTTGCCAAAGCCAAATACGCCTGGGCCATCGAGGCCACCGAACCGAACCTCATCGATTTCAACGGCCGGCAAACCCTGCCGGATGAGAATCGCCGGCGATCAAACCGTCCGGCCATCGAGTTGATGGCTGCTCGGCACCCCCTGCTCGATCCGGAAACGGTGGTGCCGCTCGATTTGCCGCTGCCCGATGAGGCCCGCATGGTTGTCATCACCGGCCCCAACACGGGCGGCAAAACGGTCTCGCTCAAAACCATCGGCCTGCTGGCGGCGATGGCCCAGGCCGGGTTATGGATTCCGGCCACCGAGGGCTCACGCCTGCCCATCTTCAATAATGTCCTGGCCGATATCGGCGATGAACAGTCGATTGAGCAGAGCCTGTCCACTTTCTCCGGTCACATGACCAACATTGTCAGAATTTTAACGGTGTGCGACGAGCAGTCGCTGGTCATTTTCGATGAGTTAGGCGCGGGGACCGATCCGGAAGAAGGCTCGGCTCTGGCCCGCGCCATCATGCTGGAGTTGTTGGAGCGCGGCACAACGACGTTTGTGGCAACCCACTACTCGGAGTTAAAGGCTTATGCCCACGCCACCAGCGGCGTGATCAATGCCAGTATGGCTTTCGATGCCGAAACCCTGACGCCAACCTATCGGCTGCAAATCGGCATTCCCGGCGAGTCGAACGCCTTCACCATCGCCCGCCGGTTAGGCTTACCGGATCGCGTCATCGATCAGGCCCGCAACTTAATGAGTGAGGGAGCGCAGCAGTTGGAGGCCATGCTGGGCGAAATCAAAACCCAAGCCGAAGCAGCACAGGCCAAACGCCTTGAAGCTGAGACCGAACTGGAGCAAGCCCAGGCCTTAGTCGAGGAGCGACGGCAGCAGTTGACCGCCGTTCAGGCCGAACGGCGCGACATTCTCAACTCGGCCCGGGCCGACGCTCGGCGGGAGATCAAGGCCGCCCGCGAGCGCATTCGGGTGCTGGAAGCGGAAGCGCAAGCCGATCTGGAACGCCGCCAGGCCGCCGCGCAAGCCGCCGCCGCCGAGACAGTCGAAACGGTTAACGAGCAACTGGAGACGCTTGAATCCAGCTTAGCGCCGCTCAAAGCCCTGCCCAAACCGGAGCCCAACGACAAGAGCCAACCCGACGCCGACCAAAATGGCCCTATTCGAGTGGGTGATCAGGTCTTTATCAACCAGTATCAAACCTTGGGCGAAGTGGTGGCCATCGCCGGGCCGGATGCGGAGGTTCAGTTAGGGCATTTTCGGGCAACAGTTCCGTTGAAAACGTTGGAACTCAAAGGACGGAAAAAACGCTCCAGCCCCCCGCCAAGCGTCAAAACGCCGGTAGTCGAGTCGCCGGGAATGGAGTTGGATCTGCGCGGCCATATAGCCGACGAGGCGCTGCTGCGGCTTGATCACTATCTGGATCAGGCTTTTTTAGCCCAATTACCCTGGGTGCGGATTATTCATGGCCGGGGCAGTGGGGTTTTACGCCAAACGGTGCGGCAGGCGTTAAGCCGGCACCCGATGATCAGCACCTATCGGGCCGGCCGGGAAGGCGAAGGCGGCGACGGTGTAACCATCGCCAAATTGGCGGTCAATTAGTCAGCAAACGGGGTGACTGGAAGTTACTCCAAATCTTCAAAAAGATCGTCTAATTCCCGTTTCCACACATCGCTGAGCGGCATGAAAGAGGTTTCGGTAAAGTCGTCGCTGACTTTCTCAATGTATTCCCTCACTTTGAGCTGCGGTAATTTCTGCTCTAACTCATCAATTTTGGCGCTCATCGAGTTTATCAGTTCATCGCTGCTCTCATCCAAGTCTGACAAGCTGTATTCCAATCCAAACATGTGGCTAAGCCGGCGCATGATGTCGTACCAGGCCTTGTAATCGTTCTCAACCCGTAATCCTTGCAGCGGGACCGATTGGTTTTGTGACAGATCATACGCCGGGACAAATCCATAGAAAGCAAAATATTCAAGGCCACGCTCCTCAGCCTGATCTAGCAGATAAGATCCGATCGTCACACCGCCCTCATAATCAGAGAATCGAACAGCATATTCACTTAACTCTTCCTTCAAGTAAGGCAGGCTATATACGCAAGCGATTTCGCGATCTTTATCGTAAGGCACGGGGCCGTACACCCCGCCCAGCGCCGCTACGCGTTTAACATCCAATTCCTCCACGATATCAAAGAAGGCTTCGGCGTACTCATCAACCGCCAGATGCGGCTCATCGCCCAGAAAGATGACCAATCCCTTCTGGTCATTGCCGATATAAAACAGCTCGTTGCTATGGGTTTGCAACGTTTGGCGATACCCTTGATCCAACTTGATTTCGGGGCGCAGCAGATGATGCGTTCCGGGAATTTGAAACAGATAAAAGCCTTTCGGCTTGATCTCGCCAATTTTGGAGGCGCCGGTATACTGGATAAGATACTGGGGTAGACCTGATGAAATCGCCCCGGCATCGGCCCATTGATGCCAGCCGGCAATCATATATAGCTCTTCAGCCTGGGGAATGGTCCATAAATCGACTACATCTCTCATTCTAATGTCCTCAATCTTTCCTTCTATATAACACTACCTTTGCACTTAAAAGTATTATGGCAAGAAACCAGGTTTTTTGCGTTAAAAAAGGGCGCTTTTTGCCCCAAAAGGCCAGCAATTGGGCCTCAAAAACCTGGTTTCTAAAAAAGTGCAAACATAGTGTATATAATAAAAGCACTAACCATTGATATTAATAGCCTCACTATTCGGTCATTTTTCGCTCAACCGCCTTGATTAGTTGTTCAAAATTGGCGTCTCGATGCATATCAGGCGTGAGCGTGTTCATATCTTTAAGGGTATTGGTCAAGCCGGCAATCGCGGCTCGAATTTTGGTGTAAAGATCGATATCGTCTCGAATACCCTCTAAATTGGCCGAGCCAACGCTCTTAATCGCCTCATCAAGCTCCTTGACTTGATCTTCCCAATATTTGACATAGTGAATACGCTGGACCGGCTTGTAAATATTGGCATCACTTAACACAATAGGAAAAATTCGATCATAAAATTGATCATTTTCAGCAATTTGGATTAGCTCAAACATACAATTTTCCGACTCGAGATATTTTTTGCTGATGACCACAACGACCGCTTTACCGCGCCCAATCTTTCCCATAAATTCTTTAATACTCCCCCTATAACCTAAATCCCGTTTGTCACGGATAATCGTGATACCTTTGTCCTTGAAAGCCTGATCGAGCTGATTGACAATCACCTCACTGTCGCCGCCCCAGGCGTAGGAAACAAAGATTTCTTTGTCCGGCTGAATATCTGAGTCGGGAGTTGATCCTTTCGATTGAACGACAGGGTCGGCCGATGGGCTTTTTGTGAAGGAAGATGGTTGCCCCAACTGAGCCTGAAATTGCTTAATTTCATCCTGCAAAGTCTCTATTTCCACCACGATGTGAGGGGGCGTTAAATCCGCCATGGCGGCTTGTTGCTTTTCCAACACTTTCAGCCGACGCTGTTTAATATCTAATAATGATTTGATGTGGTCCACATCAACCGTTCCCATGTTCATCTGTGGAGGGTTTTGATAATCTTGCCTAACGGTTGAAGGAGTCGTCTGAACTGCCGCTTGTTTCACCGGGCCGCCAATCGCCCCCACAAACTTATCAACCTGGCCGGGGTTGATCTCACGCACATGAGCCAGCAGCTCATCGAATTTATCCTGTCTCTCACAATATTCAAGCAATCGCTGCGTTTTTTGCAGCCGGCCCATCCCCGCCGAAAATTGATCATACACCGGCCGGAAATAATCATAGCACAGCGACATAAATTCATCTTCACCCAGAGCATTTTGCAGCAGCTTACGAATTTCAGCAGAGTTATAGGCCATTATTCACACTCTCTTGTAAATCATTATAGTATTATTTGGGGTCAGAGGGTATCAACCACAATCCCCCCGATTGAATCCATCTTGCTATTTTATTCTACCATATTTAACACTTTCTTGCATCGAAAATGCAAAAGTGCCACAACGCTTAACTGTCGAGCCGCGTCTTTAGAGCAATCGCCGCGGTCAGATGCGCCCCCAGCAGCACCACCACACTGCTTAAATACAACCACAGCATCAACGCAATGACCGCCCCCAGCGAACCGTAAATCACCTGGTACCGGGCCATACCGCTGGTTAAAAACCAACGAAACCCGGCCGTAATCATCTGAAACCCGATGACCGAGACCAACGCTCCCCAGACCGCCTCGCGCCATCTCACTTTGGTATTTGGCACCCAGCGATACAAATTGATAAAGGCAATCATCAGAAAAAAGCTGGGTACAAGTTGGGTCAAAATGCTCCAGGCATAGGTATCATAAATGTTAACAGTACCGAACATCAAAACATCGACTAAGGGCAGCAGGTTCAAGATGGTGGTAAAAATAAGCCACAAGATAAATAACACTGCCAGACTCATCACAATTCCCAGCCCCAACAAACGTCCTTGTACAAAGTTACGCCGTTGAGCCGTGTGCCAGGCCCGGTTGATGTTAGTCGCCAGGATGGTAAACACCCCCGAAGCGGCCCACAATAGACCGACCAAACTGACAATCTGGATGGCCCCTTGTAACTCCAGCGCCCGTTCGATATTTTGGTTAACCAAATCCTGAGCCGTCGGCAAAAAATCATCAATATATTGCAATACCCGCTGCTGAATGGTTTGATCCCGCAGCACCGAACTGGCCAAGGAGATTGTAAAAAGGACCATCGGAAATAACGAAAACAAGGCATAGTAAGCGATACTCGAGGCTGACTCCGCCGCGTTCGTTTCACCGAAGCTCTGAAATGTGCGCTTTAGAATTGTTGGAATACCAAATGCCCATGTATCCAGCCATTCAAAGACGGCTGCGATTCGTGCTTTGAGACCCATGTTAACTCCAAAACTCGGTAAGCTCAATAAATTTTTAAGGATTCTACGCGCAGCGATTGATATGCACAAGAAGGGCCATAAACGGTAGCCCCAATTTCCAGGTAACTGGCCCAGGCGCAAACTGCTGCCGCACTTACCCAAAACCAAGGATTTGCCGCCAAGTTTTTGGGGTAGATGCGGGGCCATTCGCTCGAAGCGACCAGGCCGGACTATTTCCCCCCTTTAAAACAAACTTTGGCTGTTACACTCTGGGAGCTTTCTGGTATAATAGGAGACATAACATGTTAAAACCGATCAATCGGGTCGGAGAGCGAGGCGCTACGATGCAACAAACAAAACCAACCCGCCCCCCTACTAAAAGCTGGCTCGACCGGTTGCTGGCCCAGCCCATTTTGGCTGCCATATTACTGGTCGTGGTCGCTATCTTGGGCTTATTGATTTGTGTGCTGGGCTATTTCCTGTTGGGAATAGGCCCCGCCGTCTCCACCCTGCCAACGCCGACCCGCAATGTTGGTTTTGCTACCCCCACCGGTCAGGTCAGCCCCATCGTTACCCCGCCGGCCTCCGGCTCAGCCTCGATCGCGCTGCTGCCGGTACAGGGGAGTTCCGGCACGTTGATTACCATCACCGGCCAGGGGTGGACGCCCGGCGATACGGTCAGCGCCCAGGTCGATGATCCGACCGGCACGCAGGGTCTGGTCACGCTCGTCACCAACGTCCCGGTAGCCGGCAACGGCACCTTCATCGCCTCGTTTTTGCTGCCGGCCAATACCGGCTGGGCCAACCTGGCCACCGTTCGCGTCACCGCCGCCTCGACCACCACCGCCACCAGAACCGCGGCCGAGTTCAGTGTGATCGAAGCCGGCCAGCCGACGCCCCCCCTTTCGCCCACACCGGTTCCTTCTCCCTCGAACAATGATAATAATGATAATAATGTAATCATCATCGCTACTCCGACAACTATTGTCATTCCATCCATCGGCGATTGGCAGGCCGAATATTACAACAACACCAACCTGACCGGCTCACCGGTGGTGGTTCGCAACGAACCCGGCATCGATTTCACCTGGGGCAGCACCGGCCCCTCACCCGACCTGCCGGCCTCCGGCTTTTCGGCCCGCTGGCTGCGCACTTACGACTTGGAAGCCGGGCAGTATATTTTCAATATTCGAGCCGATGATGGAGTACGGCTGTGGGTAAATGATGATTTAATCATCGATGAGTGGTTTGTGACGCCGCCGCGCCAGATCAGCGCCGACTATTTCATCCGCTTCAGCGGCCGCTACGAAGTTCGCATCGAGTATGCCAACTTCACCCCCGGCGGTTCGGTTCGCTTCTGGCTGGAAAAAGTGGGGGGAGTGCCGCCGCCCAACCCCGGCCCGCCCTACTTTAGCTGGCGCGGCGCTTACTGGCCCAACGTCAACCTCTTTGGCGAGCCGCTGCTAATCCGCGACGACCCCAGCATTAACTTCGACTGGAGCACCGGCGCGCCCGCGCCCGGCCTGCCGAACAATAACTTCTCGGTGCGCTGGGACCGGCTCATCGATTTTGCGCCGGACAGCTACCGTTTTACCTTGGTGGTGGATGATGGCGCGCGCCTGTGGATCGACGACCGGCTGATCATCGACGAGTGGCGCGACGGCACCCGCCGCGAGGTGTCCCGCGATTACGCCCTCAGCGGCGGCTCACACGAAGTCCGGGTGGAATATTATGATCGCACCGGCGACGCGGTCATCGAATTTCGCTGGAGCCGGAGCGCGGTCACCACTCCTACGGCCACGACCGTACCCTCGTTTCCCGACTGGAAGGGCGAGTACTGGCCGAACGCCGATTTGGCCGGTCAGGTGGCCTTAACCCGTAACGATCCCGTCATCAATTTCAACTGGGGTTTTAGCTCGCCCGACTCGGCGCTGCCCGCCGATAACTTCTCGGCGCGCTGGAGCCGGACGATTAACTTCTCGCCGGGTCTCTATCGCTTCACCGCCGATTTTGACGACGGGCTGCGCTTCTACGTTGACGGGGGGTTGGTCTTGAATGAGTGGTCAGACGCCGCCAGCTTGCGCACGCGAACCATCGATCTCAGTCTCAACGGCTCCCGGCAGTTGGTGGTTGAATATTATGAACGCACCGGCAACGCTCAAGTTCACTTTAGTTGGGAGCTCATCCCGGCCACGGCCACACCCACCGGCATCCTGACGCCGTCATCGACACCGACCTCAACAGGCACCGCAACTTCAACGCCTACAGAGATTTCGACCACCACCCCTACTCTCACTTTGACCCACACCCCCACCGGCACTTCAACCGAGACGCCCACCGCCACCCTGACCGCGACGGCGACGATGACAGCAACCGGCACCATTACGCCTTAGGGCAACCCGGTAGTTAAGACGGGCAAAATCGATATTTCAATTCTTTAGACTCATTACCCCACCGAATTGATTAGGTTCCAATCCCAATTCTTCCAACCCGTCTACAACAATTATCCATAAATTATAAACATTGACAATACAAACCAAACAAGCAACCCCGTCCGTCCCAAAGTAAAATTCACCGCCCGGCCCGGTCTCAGAGTCAAAACCTATAAGGTTTTTAGAAACCTTATAGGTTTCACGCGCTGCCTAGGGCAGTGAATCCGGCCAATACAGCCCCCTCACGCGGCTGAGAGCGTCCAATCCGAGCAATAGAGGTGTCTTGCGCCGCCAAAGACGCTGCATCCGGCCAATAAAGGTGTCTCGCGCCGCCGAGGCCGCTTCATCCGGCAAATAAAGGCGCCTCGCCCCGCCAAGGGCGATCCATCCGCGAAAAAGGGGTGCCTCGCCGCGGCGAGGTCGATGAATCCCTCGTAGACCAGGCCTTTTTAGCTAAAAACGCGTTGTCTACGTTGGAAAAATGAAGCAAATGTTGAAAAAGACGCGGCCTACGTTGGAAAAATGAAGTAAATATTGAAAAAGGCGTGGCCTACGTTGGAAAAATGAAGCAAATATTGAAAAAGACGCGGCCTACGTTGGAAAAATGAAGCAAATATTGGAAAAGGCGTGGCTTACGTTGGAAACATGGCGTTTTTCGTTGGAAACGCGTCGAATCCGGCGGCGAAAACGACCGTGGCGCGCCCAGCTACGTTCTCTGTTTTAACAGAACGGGACTTCAGGTGACAGTCACTTATTGTCGATAAATCAGCATCTCAGTAGCTCAATCTGATCGATTTAGCGTGTTCAAGTGACTGTCACCTTTTGAACTACAGCGCAGCGACGGCCAACAAGGGGATAATCCGGCGACCAAACGCGAGAACCACGACATATTGACCCGCGCCGATCAGCTTGGTAAAATAACTCAAATTACGCCCTGCCGATCAGTTTTGACCTTACTCCTTATTCCCTACTCCCTGATACCATTCGAACCAACTTTAGGATGCGCAGGATAGACCGTGTCCAGCCCACTGTTAACGACGAAGTTATACATTCCCCATCCGCAAACCGGGCAGCGCCTTGTGCCGCGGCCTCATCTCGTGGCGCGCTTGAACCGGGCGATGAGTACCCGGCTGACCCTCGTCTCCGCCCCGGCCGGCTTTGGCAAAACCACCCTTTTAACTGAATGGATTCCCCAAAGTCAACGCACCGTCTGTTGGCTCTCGCTGGACGAGGCCGATAACGACCTGGCCCGATTTTTGACCTACTTCATCGCCGCCTTACAGCAGTTCAAGGCCGATTTAGGGCAGAGCTACCTGGAGGCGCTCCAATCGCCCCAGCCGCCTGCCGTCGAACCGCTAATTATCACCCTGGTTAATGAGCTTAGTCAGACCCCGGCTGAATTGGCGCTGATTTTGGACGATTATCACGTGATCCAACTGCCGGCCATCCACTCGGCCGTGGCCTTTTTGTTGAATAACTTACCGCCCAATCTGCACCTCATTATGACCAGCCGCGCCGACCCACCCTTACCCCTGGCCCGGCTGCGGGCGCGCGCTCAACTCACCGAACTGCGCGTCGCCGATCTACGCTTTACCCTGGCCGAAGCCACCACGTTTTTTCACCAAACGAAAGAATTGCCGCTCCCGGCTGAGCAGATCAAGGAGTTGGAAGCCCGCACCGAAGGCTGGGGAGCCGGGTTGCAATTGGCGGCGCTCTCGCTGCAAGGGTTGGACGCCGCCGGCGTGTCGCGCTTCATCCGCGACTTCACCGGCAGCCATCACTATGTCTTCGACTACCTGGCCGAGGACGTTCTCCACCAACAGCCGCCCGAAATTCAACATTTCCTGCTGCACACCTCGATCTTGAGCCGCTTGTGTGCGCCTTTGTGCGATGCCGTTCTGGGTCAGACCGACAGCGAAATAATGAAAGGCAAGACTTCATCCACCATCCTCGAATATCTTAAACGCGCCAACCTCTTCCTGGTCCCGCTCGATGACCGGCGGCACTGGTACCGCTATCATCACCTCTTTGCCGATTTCCTACGCGACCGGTTAACTCGTGACATTGGTCAGGCGGGCGTAAATGCGCTGTACCGGCGCGCTCGGGTGTGGCACGAGCAGCATAACGCAGTTGAAGAAGCCATCAACTACGCTCTGGCCGGTCGCGATTGGGCCGGGGCGGTCAAGTTAACTGAACAGCTCGCCACGTCGCTGTGGACCAGTTCCCGCTATATCCTGACCTGGTTAAAGACGCTGCCCGAAGAGGAGGTCAACCAATCGCCCGACTTGTGTATCTGGTATTCCACCTGGCTGATCACGAGCGGCGAGTTCAACCGGGTCGAAAAGCTCCTGGACACCGCCGAGCGCTTGGCCCGAACCAGCGGCAATCTGTCCCCGCTGACCGGCGTCTACGTCAACCGCGCCACCGTCGGCTTTCTGCGCGACGATGCCCAATACACCTTTGAAAATGCCCGGCAGGCGCTGGCGTACTTCGACGACGGCAATCGGTTTGTCCACCATCGGGTGCTGGAGGTACTGGCCCGGGGTCATTTCCTGAGAGGCGAGCTAGCCGAGGCCGAGCGGGTTTGGGCTGAAACGATGGCCTTGGCCCAGGCCGCCGATAACCAACGCACCTTGCTGTTTGCCCGAGCCGCCCAGGGTGAATTACAACGGGCGCGGGGCCAACTACGCCGCGCGGCCCAACTCGATCAGGAGCTGCTGCGTCTGATCGGCGAGCGCCCGGCCGATGTCATCAAAATTAGGGCGCTGGCCCGCCTGGCGAGTCTCCATTATGAGTGGCACCAATTAGACCAGGCGCAGCAGTATGCCCACCAGGCCCTGGAACTGGCCGGACAGACGGGGCGGGAGATATTTGCCCGTTTGGCTTACTTGACGCTGGCGCGGATTGATGGGGCGCTGGGCGAAGCGGAAAAGGCGGTTACGATGATCGAGCAGGCGAAAGTGTTGGCCCAGCGGATGGGTGGCGAACAGCCCCAGCGCGAAGTCAACGCCGCCCAGGTTCGATTGTGGCTGGCCCAGGCCGCGGCTTCGTCCGATGCTTCAGCCGAGGTCGCCGGCCAAAGTCTCACCGCCGCGATTGACTGGGCCGACGGCCAGCGCCTTGACCCGCACGGCGAACTGCCCTATGAGGGCCAAGTGACCTATCTGGCCCTTTGCCGGGTTTTCATTGCCCGGCATCGACCCGACCAAGCGCTTAGCCTGCTGGAGCGGCGGCTGCCCCCGGCGGAGGCCGCCGGCCGGCAGGGCGAAGTCATCGAGATGTTGGTCCTGAAAGCCCTGGCCTATCAGGCTTATTATCAACCCAACCCAGCCCTGACGACGCTAATTCAGGCCCTCAACCTGGCCGAGCCAGAAAGTTACATCCGCACCTTTGTCGATGAAGGCCTCCCGATGGCCCAACTGCTGCGAATCCTCAGCCAGCGGCCCTCAGCCGTCAACCGGGCCTATCTCGATACCCTCCTGGCGGCCTTTCCTGATTTTGGATTGACGATTGACGATTTAGGCGATGACGCGCCCTCCATCGTCAATCGTCAATCAGAAATCGTCAATCTCGTTGAGCCTTTGAGCAACCGCGAACTGGAAATCCTGGCGCTGATGGCCCAAGGTTTAACCAACGGTGAAATCGCCCAACAAATCTTCATCTCGGCCCAGACGGTCAAGGTCCATACCCGCAACATCTACGGCAAGCTGGGCGTTAACAGCCGGCGGCAGGCCGTCACCAAAGCCAGAGCCTTGGGCTTGCTGGCCTGACCTCACAAGTGCAGCCGCTGCCGTTAACCTGACGAACCGCTTCCAAAAGCCCACCTAATCCCCGGTGGGCTTGTTATTTTCTCGTCCCAATACCACCAACTATACCCCGCTATGGGGTATGACACTACCACCGCCCGTCGGATATACTGACCTCAATAAGTTCAATAAACCTTAGCCAATCAAATTCAAAATCAATGAATCAAAAGGGAGACTATACAATGCAACCTACCGTAACTTTAACCCAAAAATCAGGTAAGGGCTCGACCGACCGGGTCATCTCCGAGATGGCCACGTTCTTCACCGTCAATCCGGGCCAGGCGGATGAGCTTCGCCAAGCGTGTGAGCGGTTCGCCGCGGTGGCCCTTCAGGCCGACCCGAAGGTCGTCCAAAGAAGCGGTCTACGCGACTCGCGGCACGTGCTCTTCGACAACGATCAGCGCCTCCTGTGGGCCACGACCTTCGAGACCGAATGGGATCCCTATATTGATGACGCCGTCATGGTTATGGGCTTCCGAGCGTTTGTTGACTGGATGCAGTACACCGTCGAGGGCAGCACCATCATCAAATCGATGAAGGACTCGCTCATGGTCGGTGGCCCCAGCCTCAGCACAGAGAACAGTGGCGAAATCGATCAGTTCCTGTCCGCGAACACCAGCGACCTCAAACGCATCCTGCAGTCGGTCCAGGCCCCCGCAGCCGGCTACTGGAATATGCTCGCCGATCAGACGGTCCCGCAGATTCGCAAGGCCCAGCGGGTCGAAGCAGCCTTCGAGCAGGTCCTCGACAACCCCGCTGCCGCCGAGGCGCTCTCGCACCCGGCCTTGCAGCCGTTGCTCGAAGAAGCGGCCGACTAACTATATCTACCGCCAGACCCTAAAGGTTTTTGAAACCTTTAGGGTCTCGTAGCGCCATTAAGAAAGGAATGCACCCATGCCGACAGAAACAAACACCACCCCCGAGCTAAACCACATTCAGGCCGGCGCTTTACGACCCCGGCCCAAAACCTACCGCGGCGCTTACTTCCTGCTGCGCATCGACGACCGGCCGGCCGGCCGCGAGTTTCTGCGCCGGCTCATCCCGGCCCTCGCCTCCGCCGCCGACCCCGACCGGCCAGCCTGGCTGGCTACTTCGCTCAGCTTTCAGGGTCTCAAAGCCCTCGGCGTGCCGCAGGAGTCGCTCGACAGCTTTCCGCCCGAATTCCAACAGGGCATGGCCGGCCGGGCCGCCGACATCGGCGACACCGGTGAAAACGCCCCCGACCAGTGGGAGCAGCCGCTGGGTTCGCCCGACGTCCACATTGTTCTGGCCGCGATTGCGCCTGACGCCGCCCAATTCGAGGCGATTGTGGCCCGCGCCCATGACACCTTTAGCGACCTGCCCGGCGTTAGCCTGATTTGGCGGCAGGATGTCGCCACCTTGCCGACCGAGCGGGACCCGTTCGGCTTCAAAGACGGCATCGGCCAACCGGCCATCGAAGGCAGCGGCCTGCCCGCCACCAACCCTCACGAAGCGCCGCTCAAGGCGGGTGAATTCATTCTGGGCTATCAGGATGAAACCGGCGATGTGCTGCCGGGGCCGCAGCCTGACGTGTTGGGCCGCAACGGCACCTATATGGTCTTCCGCAAGCTGCACACGCGAGTCGCCGCCTTCCGGCAGTACATGCGCGAGCGCGCCACCAGCCCGGCCGACGAGGAACGGATCGCCGCCAAGATCGTGGGGCGCTGGCCCAGCGGTGCGCCGATGGCCCTGGCCCCGGAGCAAGATGATCCTGAACTGGGGGCCGCTCCGCACCGTAACAACGCCTTCCTTTACGGCGACGACGCACGCGGCCTCAAGTGTCCCCTCGGCTCGCACGTCCGGCGGATGCATCCACGTGACTCGGCCATCGTCGGCGAGGTACGCCTGCACCGTATGCTTCGACGCGGCACCAGCTACGGCCCACCGCTGCCTCAGGGCGTCTTAGAAGACGATGGCGCCGACCGCGGGATTATGTTCGCCTTCCTTGGCGCGCACATCGCCCGGCAGTTCGAGTTTGTCCAGGCCCAATGGGTCAACGATGGTAAATTCTTCGGCGCACCCGCCGAGAAAGACCCTCTGATCGGCGCGAACGACGGCAGCGGCCAGTTCACCATCCCGCAGCAGCCCATTCGCCGACGGATGCAGGGACTGCCCGCCTTCGTGGTCAATCGCGGCGGCGAGTACTGCTTCATGCCCAGCCTGCCGGCCCTGCACTGGCTGGCCAATCTCGATACGTAGTAGATTCCCAGAATAAATAGTAGCTACCAGGATGCCGGCACTAGCCCATCCCTAATTCATAATTCCTAATTCATAATTCATCTTTTAGGAGGTTACCATGTCAGATCATTTTTCCGGCCCACGGGCCATCGCCGACCCGGCCGCCGATATTGCCGATTTGTACGTTTTTCCCAGCCCGGAACGGCCCGGTTACCTGGTGCTGGTCCTGAATGTCTTTCCGGCGGCCATGCCCGGCACGCTCTTTTCCAATGCCGTTGACTACCGCTTCCGGCTCCGGCCGATCGCCATCGCCGCTACCGGAACCGGCCACCTATTTGAGGTCGGCCAGACCGAGTATGCGTTTACCTGCACCTTTACCGCCCCGGTCAAGCCGGCCGGCAGCGAAACCTGGGTACAGACAGGCACGTGTGTCACGCCAACCGGTGAGGCCATTGCCTTCCGGGTCAATGACGATCAGGGCACAGAGTCGAACCGCCTCCGCATCTTTGCCGGGTTGCGCCTAGACCCATTCTTTATCGACTTACCGGGCGTGCTGGGTACGAACAAACTGCGCCGGCTGGCCTTCAAACCTGAAGGCCAAAACAGCCTCGAAGGCCAAAATGTCCTGACTATCGTCATCGAAGCCGAGATCGAGGCTATGTTCGGCGTCGAAAACGGCCCGCTCTTCGCCGTCGTCGGTGAAACGACGACAACGGGCCAAGTACCGATCCGGTTGGAGCGCGTTGGCCGGCCGGAACTCAAGAACGTCGTTCTATCGTCAAAGGAGTTCGACCCGGTGAATCGCGACCTGGAGATTCGGGATTTGTACAACCAAGAAAACCCGTTCCAGTTGGCCCCAACCTACGCCGGAGCTTATCGCGCCCGGTTGAACGCCAATCTGGCCTTCTTCGACCGCCTCGACGACAAAACCGACTGGCCGCCGGACGCGCAGGGCAACCACCCCCTGACCGAACTGCTGCTGGCCGACTTCCTGGTGGTTGACGTCTCGAAACCGTTCGCCGCAAACAGCTGCTTCGAGATCGAGCAAGCCTTACTCAAAGGCGACGCGCCCAAAACATGCGGGGGCCGCTCGCTCAACGACGACATCGTGGACAGCCTCTACACCTGGCTGGTCAACGGCGGCAGCGGCCCCCGCATCCGCGACGGCGTTGACCAGGCCACCCGACCTGCCGCTCACTGCTTCCCCTACCTGGTTAGTCCAAATCCGACACCTCCCGATTTGAAGGCCAAAATGGCCGCCCTTGCGGCCCCATCTCCGGAGGCAGCGCGATGATCGGCCTGACCAGCGATGTTGAACTGACCACAACGAACGGCATCATTGCCTTGGTCAATCTGGATGCGCAGATTGACGGGCTGGAGGCCCAGGCCACCTTGGGACGATTGGCGGCGGCGCAGTGGGCTAACCTGATTGACCTGATCACGCTGCGTGGGCAGGTTCTGGGCTGCATCGCCGACTATGAACACGCCGCCGCGCTGGCCGAAGAGCTTGTCAACGACCTCCCGGCCGATGGTCTCGCTTTTCTAACCCGCGCCAAAACGCGAGCGACCTTCCACCACTTTACCGAGGCGCTAGCCGATCTCGATGAGGCGCAGCGCCTTGGTACGAAGCAGACTGAGCTGGACGCCGAGCACGCTGCCATCTTTCAGGCGCTCGGACGCTATGACGAGGCGCTCGCCCTTCGTCGCGGCGCTGTGGAATACCGACCCGATTTCGCCGCACTGGGCGCGCTGGCCGGCTTGCAGGCAGAACGCGGCCAGGTCGCCGAGGCCGAGCGCCTGTTCGCCGCAGCGCGAGGGCAGTATCAGAGCGTTTCACCCTTTCCCCTCGCGCTGCTCGACTTTCAGCGCGGGGTGATGTGGCTGGGGCAAAGTAACCTATCCGCCGCCCGCTTCTGGTTCGAGGCTGCACGCCGACGCCTACCCACCTACGCTCCGGCGCTGGGCCATCTGGCCGAGGTCGAGGCCGCTCTGGGCGAGTGCGAGGCGGCCATCATCCGGCTGCGCCCGCTGGCGATTGCTTCCGACGATCCGGAATATGCGGCCGTATTGGCCGGCGTCACTGAGAAGGCCGGCCAATTCCAAGAGGCCAGCCGCTGGCGCGCCCAGGCTGCGGCTCGCTACGATGAACTGGTGGCGCGCCACCTGGCCGCCTTCGCCGATCACGCCGCCGAGTTTTGGCTCACCGTTGGCGCAGACGCGGAACGCGCGCTCCAACTGGCCCGCCAAAATCTAACCATCCGCCAGACGCCTCGCGCCGAAGCGCTGTACCGGCGGGCAGTGATAGCTCATGAGGAGATAAGGAGATAAAGAGATTAGGAGATTTATGCCAATCTCTAATCTCCTAATCTCCAATCCCCCTATCTCCTGATGAAATCAACCCTTATTTTAGACTATTGTGAGGTGTCCCATGTCCAACCATTACGATCTGATTGTCATCGGCTCCGGCCCGGCCGGGGAAAGCGCCGCCCAAATTGCAACTTACTTCGGGCAGCGCGTGGCCATCATCGAACGGAACCTGCCCGGCGGAACGCCAACGACTCGCGGCGGCGCACCGACCAAAACGCTGCGGGAAGCGGCGATGGCGTTGACCGGCTTCTACCAGCAGGAAGTCTATGGCGTTGACCTGGGTGCGCCGCCGACGGTCGCGCTCGATAAACTGGCCGAACGAACCCGGCAGGTGTGCCAATCGCTGCAAGCCGCTACCACCCGCCGGATTGCCCTGTGGGGCATGACCTACTTGCAGGGCATGGCCAGACTGTCTCCGGAGGGAAAGGTTCTCCTGACCGAAGCAGATGGCAGTGTGGTCGAGTTGTCGGCGCGAGTCATTCTGATCGCGACCGGCTCCCGGCCGCTGCGACCCGCTAACGTTCCCTTCGACGACCCCGCTGTCTTCGACGTGGACGGCATCTACAGCCTGACCACCCTGCCCAAGAGCATGTGCATCGTAGGTGGGGGGCCGGTCGGGGTTGAATTCGCTACTATTTTCAACTCACTGGGGACCAAAGTGACCCTGACCCAATTAGGCGACCGGCTCACGCCGACGATGGACGGGGAGTTGTCGCGCATGATGGCCCAGATTTTTGAGGAGCGCGGCGTTCGGGTCATCCTCGGCGCGGGAACGGAGGCGGTCACCCGCTGTGGCGATTATCTTCAGGTCAACCTATCGAACGGCGCAACCTGCGAGGCCGAAGCGGTCTTCTTCGCCACTGGCCGCCGTCCGAACACAGAAGGCCTAGGGTTGGTCGAGTCCGGCATCAAGGTCGATGAGCGGGGCTACATTGGGGTTGATCGAAATTTTCAAACGAGCGTTCCGGGCATCTACGCCGCCGGTGATGTGCTGGGGCCCGGACTGTCGTCGGTGGCGATGGAGCAAGGCCGGGTAGCCGCCTGCCAGGCCTTCGACATCGATTTTCTGGAAACGGTTGACCCTATTCCCATTTCGGCCGTGTATGGCATGCCGGAGATAGCTGGGGCCGGCCTGACGGAAGAACAGTGCCGGGAGCAAGGATTGGATTATGCCGTGGGCCGGGCCACGTTTGCCAGCATCCCCCGAGGGGCCATCTCCGGTCACGATGGGCTGCTGAAGCTCATTTTCCGTCGAGACGATCGGCGGCTGCTGGGCATTCATTGTCTGGGAGAAATTGCGTCGGAGATAATTGGCGCGGGGCAGATGGTTCTACACTACGGCGGCGTCATCGACATCTTCAGCGCGATCACGCTGCCCACACCCACCTACAGCTATGCTTACAAAAATGCGGCCTTCGATGGGTTACGGGGTCTCAACGCCCCGTCGAACGAATGATGGAAACCACAATGTTAGATAAGTTACGCGACCGAGCGACTCGAATATTGGCCGAAACCGGCCGGTGTACCCTATCCACCACCGGGCCGGCCGGCCTTCAGGCGTCGATGGTCCTTTGCACCGGGCAAGGAACGACCCTCTACGTGCTGATACCCGACACCTCGGACCATCTGTTCAACCTGGAGAACGAGCCAAATGTTGCTGTAACCGCCGAAACATGGCGGCTGCACGGGACAGCCGCCATCGTTCACGATAGCCCGGAACTGTTTGCGGCCGATCAGCGCCAATGGCACACCATCGTCAGGGTCACGCCGGTTCGGCTGCATATCCTGCCGGCGCAGTGCGGATCGGCGCATCAGGCCGAAACCATCGATTTTGACGGCTAACGCGCCGATCGACGTTGACAGCCGGCAGTATGATTGTGATGACCGCAATTGGTATTGAATTGAGCCTGAGGCAGCGTCCTATTCAGGCGCATATTGGGCAATGCCTTGCCCAAATGACCAATTCTCCTTGGCCACTTCGATCAGCGTAATAAAGACATCCTCAGGACGAAGACCGGGACGCTCAGCCAGCAACTCCGTGATGCGGCGATACAGCGCCCGCTTCTGCTCTACCGTCCGCCCGAAACTGATGGTTATTTGCAGAATGACCAGTTGGTCGGTGCGGGGGATATTCAAATATAGGGAGTCATAGATAAAGTGATCGGCGGCATACTCTGTAATCAGTTGGAAGCGATCGGCCGGCGGCACGTTAATCGTTTCAACCAGGGCTTGATGCACGCCATCTGCAATGGCCCGCTGGTTAGATGGGGCCGTGCCTGCGCGGAGGGCAATCTGTACTAACGGCATAGAAACCTCCTGTTTATAGACGCCGTTTATAGACAACCTGTTCAATAAAAAGCGCCGAGTCTGAACTCGGCTAAAAACGATTTATGGGGCGGCACTAGAATCTTTATTGCTGGCATCGTCTCAATCGAGACTATCCAACGCCTCTACCAGCATAGCTTACTTAGCCCTTAGGGGGTCACCGCCTCGAGATAGGCGGATGAGCCCATGAATTCATCCACCACCTTGAGCGGATCAGCGGCGGTAAGGCTGTCACTTTCGGCTTCGCTCAAGCGAGCCAGGGCCTGCAAGATCTTGGCTTGTTTGTCCAATAGATAGTTAAACTGCTGATCGCAGGCGGCGATGGGGGGCGGATAATGGCCTATTTGCTGATATAGACGGGCTTTTTCCTGCTCCAGTTCAGTTCTGAGCTTGTTCCAGGCTGGCTGTGCCGCCTCAGACTTTTGGCTCATGGTTGTTTCAGTTTCCAAAGAGGGCATACTCAAGTCTCCTTTCATCTCTTTTTACCGACTAATTAAAGGGGCTTTCCGATAAAGCCGGCTAAGCCCCTGACTCCCCTTAAAATTTATAGCGCAGGTGGCGAATCAGCTTCCGATAGAAGGGCAGCCTGCCCATGAGGCCATACATCATCTTGGAGAACCCATTCTGGGCCAAGCGGCGAACCAAACCGGGCATTGTCAGAAACTCGACGCTCTCGACGAGATGAAGCTGAGGGATCTGCTTCTCAAGATCGTGCGGATCATCAACGCCCCACACAAGCTCGACTTTCGCGCCACGCACCGTCGCCATCCGGGAAACGAGCCGCACCATTACGCCACTGTAAGCGTCGAAGGCGATTTGCCCACGGGGGAATTGCGCGGTGATCCGCCGGAATAAGGCCAGCCCGTCGGGCTCGGGCAGGTACATGACCAAGCCCTCGGCCACCACGAACACCGGCTGGTCTCCTGGGATCGCATTGAGCCAAGCCAGGTCTGTCACCGAAGCGCTAATGCGGCGATAGCCGTCACGCTCTGGATATAACTGCTCGCGCAGAGCAATCACCTCAGGCAGGTCAATGTCGAACCAGCGCACCTGCGGCCCCGGATCAATTCGATACACCCGGGTGTCGAGACCACAACCAAGGTGCAAGACCGTCGCCTCCGGGTTCGCGGCTAAGAAGTCCCGCGTCCACTCGTCGAAATGCCAGGCCCGCATGGGCAGGGTGATCTCGCCCCCACTGGGCAGCTTCAACTCCCTGAAGTCGTAGTCGATGCGAGCCACCGCCTCCGCCGCGAACCGGTCGCCGAGAATGGGCTGCGCCACGGTCGCATCCAGGGCCTTGCCATAGAGCGTGGCCAGGTACGTTTCCTTTTCTTTGGCCAGACGAATCTTATTTGCGACTATGATTACCTCCCGCCGCCAAAGCGCCCATCAGGGCCAAGCCGCATCTCTCGATACGGTTTCGCTCCGCTCACCTACGCGGGATGCGGCTAACTTAATGACATTGCGTCTCAACTATTATCACACAAACCGTAACCATTTTCAATAGGGCGACAACCTGCCCAAGCAAAACGTTAGCTCGGTCAGGGGGTAGGGGGTAGGGAGTAAGGATTAGGGGGATGAAGCCTTGTACCCGGCCAACTCGCCGCACCGCAGACGCCGGCCGGGCTAAATCCAAGGCATTTTCATGGCCGAGGGCGCGGCAACCGGCCAATAGCGGTCTCTGGCACGGTCGAGGGCGGTGAATCCGAGAAATAGCAGGGGTATGCATCGCCAAAGGCGCTTCAGCCGAGAAATAGAGGTGTCTCGCGCCGGCAAGGGCGATCCATCCGCGAAAAAGGGGTGTCTCGCCGCAGCGAGGTCGATGAATCCCTCGTAGACCAGGCCTTTTTAGCTAAAAACGCGTTGTCTACGTTGGAAAAATGAAGCAAATGTTGAAAAAGACGCTGTCTACGTTGGAAAAATGAAGTAAATATTGAAAAAGGCGTGGCCTACGTTGGAAGAATTAAGCAAATATTGAAAAAGACGCTGCTGACGTTGGAAAAATGAAGCAAATATTGAAAAAGGCGTGGCTTACGTTGGAAACATGGTCTTTTTCGTTGGAAACGCGTCTCTGCAATGGGCTGCGGCGGGGTCGGACAGCGGTAACAGCCGGTGAGGGGGAGTAGAGGGTGTTTTAAAGGCGTTGCCCACAGATTTACAGGGATAGTCACCGATTTTTATCTTAATTTCGATAATATCAGTGATAATCTGGGTCTATCTGTGGACCTTGAAAGACCTTTAAGACACCCTCTAAAATGCCTGACTTCAGCTTTGGCCCTACGCCGGAATCACGCCCAACTGCTGCATCAGCGCCAGTTGATCGACTATGCCCCAATGCTCGCGGGCCAGCCCGTCATCGCCAAAGCCCGTGATGTCGATGAGGTTCATGGCCACCGATTTGCCGGTCGCCGGTAATCCCATAAACTCACCCTGGTGCGTTCCGGTCACGCGCACCCGCGCCACGGCTTTATCGCCGCTGGCAATTACGTCTTCGATGTCCATCCGCAAGTCTGGAAAAGCGGCGACCAACATCTGGAAGTACTGGAGCACGCCGGCCTTCGTCGGCGGCAGCCCCGGCAGTTCCTCGTGCTCGACGAAATCATCGGCGAGCAGTCGCCCGAAACCGTCGATGTCGCCGGCGTTGATGGGGTCGTAAAGGCGTCGGATTGAGGCCGAGTGATCCATAAGTTCCTCCTTATAGATGACAAGGGGCGGGATGACGCCGTGAGACTCCATCGCGGCCGCCGCCTCCGGTGATTGCATCATGGCCAGCCAACCGTCCACATCGTGAATGTTAGCGGACAAAGCGACCTGATTGCTGCCGTCCGCAGCCACATACGAGACGATGTCCGTGGCGATTGGCCCCAGAATCTCGACCCGCTCATCGCCCTTGGACGCCCAGTGTTTCACGTCTTTGACGGTATGGATAGCAACTAATTTTGGCATGGGTTATTCTCCTTATTTTTATAATGAAATCCGATTTGTTTATGATACGACACAGATACGCCAACGTTGGAAGTGAGCGGACGAGCGCCGGAGGCACGAGGTCCGCTCGACTGGCGGATTGGGCATCAGTGGTTCCCGAAAAGAGCTGATCAGGCGCTATTGTGCCAGAAACAGGTAAGCGGCCCAGGCGAGTATTGCTGTCCCGACAACGAAGATGATCTTCTCCACCGTCGTATCGTGCTGCAACTTCCTGAAATTCAGCGCAAGGCCGACAAGACCAACCGTGGTCACAACCAACGTGGCCAGAACCCCATACGTCCAGCCGCGAAAGACGGCGAGCGCCAACACCGCATACAACACCCCGAACACCGCTGGCGGCTCGTTCCCCTTGATTCCGAAACGCCCGACGATGACGCCGTGCAGCACGGCGTTGACAAGCAGTAAGAGACTCAGAAACGTCATGTGCAAAACTCCTTGATTGTGCGGATCACCCACCGCACTTTGCAACTACATCATAACCTGTCGTCTGCTTCGCCCGGCAGCGATTCTACCCGGCCTGGTCCGGCGCGGGGATCAAGCCCAACTGCTGCATCATCGCCATCTGGTCAAATAAGCGCCACGATTCGACAATTTGCCCCTCGACCACCCGGTCAATAATGATTTCTGACATCGTCACCGACTTACCCGTCGGGGGAATACCCATCATGTCACCCGTATGGGTTCCTCGAAAGGTGATCCGGCTAACGACCTCGTCCCCTTCCGCAATCATGGCTTCGACGGTTGACGAGCTGCCGCTGAACGCGCTCAAGAGTAGCTGCCCCATTTGTTTGAAGCCCTCCATGCTCAGCGGCTCCGGGGCGCTGCCCATATGAATAACGGCATCTGGGGCAAAAACCGCAAACGCCTCCTCGACATCGCCCGCGGCCAGGGCCTCGCGGAAACGCCGGACGACAGCCTTATTACTTTCGATTGACATTGATATGCTCTCCTTTTCTTACTATTAACGTAACTGCTCAGGCATGTCATTTCGAGGCGTTTTTTGCCGAGAAATCCCCTGGATGTTAGGTTGCCAACAACGACTTGGGGGATTTCTCGCTCCTTCGTCGCTCGAAATGACATGATGGCTGAGTAGTTACCTATTAACTGTTTATATTTTTACAAAGGTCAATCTAATTTGAATTACGCAGTTCAATAGGTGACAGTCACTTGGTCACGCTAAAGTGACTGTCACCTCATCTTTGTACCTAAAGCTAAACGACTATATAATTGCCGGATAACATTCATAATAAGCGAGAGGGTAGTTGAGGATGTTACGCCGGTTGCCCGAACGCGTCGATGATCAGCGCCAGATCGGGCATCTCTTGCAGCAGGTCGGAAAGATGTCGTCGTCGCTTACGACCGGGGTCTGGCCGGCGCATCGTATCCCGCCCCGCCGTCTCCAGGAGCGGCAGGATACGGCGGATATAACGACCGGCGGTGGTATCGCTGACTCCAAACAGACCGCCCAGGGCCTCAAGGGTGGGATATTGGCGCAACCAGACAACAGTCAGCAGGATTTGGTCGCGAACGTCTAATTCAAAATCAGGTCCACCCCCAACGGCGCGTTGCCGCTGAGGCCGGTTGAGCCGCTTTTTCTCTGCGGCCGTATAACCGGGCCAGATAGTTTTGACCAATTCATCAAACTCGGTTATGACCAGGCCGGTCAGGGCCTGGAACAGGCATTGATTTTGGCTGAGGTCATGGTATCGTCGGACCATAATATCTTTGAGCGACAGCAGCACTTTTTATTGTGAATGTTATCTTGTAAAAGCAGGATATCAGATATTGCTTCGATTGTCCCTGTACATCCCCTTGCACAACTGTACAAGCTAACCGATCCGTAATTGCCATTCATATTTAAGGAATAGCCTTACGATGGATCTTAAAAAATTTGGAGAGCAGCTCAAAACAGTCCGCCACCAGGCCCAATTGAGCCAGAACGAGTTCGTCGACGCGCTGAATCAACTGGCCCAGGCCGGCCCTGCTGAAGATTACCGGGTGATCGATGGCCCCCTGGTCTCGCGGTGGGAACATGGCGCTATGTACAAAGGGCGATACTGGAAACCCACCCGATCCTACATGCGCTACCTGATCCGCCTCTTTGCCGGCCAACTCGATCTGCTCACGGCTCAGCAGTGGACGGCTCAGGCCGGGTATCAATTTAGCCGGGCTGAGCTGCAAGATATCTTCTCTGGCCAGACCGCGGTGATAGATTGGGGCGAGACCCCCCACCTGGGCAGCTTCTATGGCCGGGAGACGGACCAGGAAACCCTGGAACACTGGCTGGTGGCCGACCGCTGTCGCTTGGTGGCCATTGTGGGGATGGGCGGGATCGGCAAAACCGTCCTGGCCACGAAGGCCGCCCGGCAGGTCAGTGCCCACTTCGACTATGTGATCTGGCGGTCGCTCATCAATGCGCCGCCGTTGACCAGCATGCTGCGGAGTTGGTTCCAGGTCCTCTCGCAGCAGCAGCTCAATGGCCTGCCCGATCATCTGACTGAGCAACTTGAGCTATTATTCGACTACATGCGCCGGCAGCGCTGTTTATTGATCCTCGACAATGTCGAAACCATCATGCAGCAGGGTAGCCGGGCCGGCCAGTATCGCCCCGGCTATGAGGTCTATGGCCAACTGATCCAGCGCTTTGGCGACGGCGAGCATCAAAGCTGCCTGCTGTTGACCAGCCGGGAGAGACCGCAGGGCCTGGCTCGCTTAGCCAATGATAATACGTTGATTCGATTTCACCAGTTAGCCGGCCTGGCCGAGCCGGCCGGCCTGGCCATTTTACAGGGACAAGGACTGTCCGGCCCGGCCCACGTCCTGGAAGGGTTAATCGAGCATTATTCCGGCCATCCGCTGGCTTTGAAATTAACGGCTCAAACCATCCAAGACCTCTTTACCGGCGATACTGAGGCCTTTCTACGGGAAGAGGCGGTCATCTTTGACGATATTCGGGATGTCTTGGATCAACAGTTTGCTCGCTTATCGGCCCTGGAGCGAGATATTATGGTCTGGCTGGCGATTGAGCGGGAGGCCGTGTCCCCCCAGCTTTTAAGAGATAATCTGGTCAAGGCCGAAGCCGGCGGCATTTTTTTAGAGGCGCTGCGTTCGCTGCAGCGGCGGTCGCTATTGGAACCGTCGGCGGCTGGCTTTACCTTGCAAAATGTGATTATGGAATACACCACCGACCGGTTGATCGATCAGGTTTACCGTGAGATCATCAGCGGGGACATTTCTATTTTGCAGAGCCACGCCCTGATCAAAGCCCAGGCCAAAGAGTATGTCCGGGCCAGCCAAAGCCGGCTGATCTTAAAGCCGGTGGCGGAGCGATTGCTGGCTGACTTGGGGCCGGCGGGGCTGGAGGCGCGGCTCAAGGCGATATTGGCGGCGCTGCGCCAGGCTGGGCCGCGCCAGCCGGGCTATGCCGGGGGTAATATTCTTAATTTGCTGTTGCAGTTGCAGATGACGCTTCGAGGTTATGACTTTTCAGAACTCATGATCAGGCAAGCGTACCTGGGCGGTCGGCATGTGCCTGACCTCAATCTCGCCGGCGCTCATCTGGACGGCGCGGTGTTTACCGATACCTTTGGGCCGACTTTCTGCGTGGCCTTTAGCCCGAATGGCCAGGTATTGGCCGCGGGTACGGCTGAAGGGCAGGTCCGCATGTGGCGGGTTACCGATGGCCAACCGCTCCTGACGTGTGAGGGCCACCTGGGGGCGGTCTGGTCCGTGGCCTTCAGCCCCGATGGCCGCCTGCTGGCCGGCGGCAGTACTGATGGCACGGTGCGCTTGTGGCAGGTTGACACCGGCCATTGCCTCCAGACGTTAGCCGGCCACACCAGCCAGATTTGGTCAATCGCCTTCAGTCCCGATGGCCGCCTCCTGGCCAGCAGCAGTAATGATCAGACGGTGCGCTTGTGGGAGGTTGACACCGGCCACGGCCGCCAGACGTTGGCCGGCCACACCCACTCGGTTAGGTCCATCGCCTTCAGTCCCGATGGCCGCCTTCTGGCCAGCGGCAGTTTTGATAACACGGTGCGTTTGTGGGAGGTTAACACCGGCCATGGCCTCAAGACGTTGGCCGGCCACACCCACTCGGTTTCGTCAGTCGCCTTCAGTCCCGATAGCCGCCTCCTGGCCAGTGGTAGTTTTGATCAGACGGTGCGTTTGTGGGAGGTTGACACCGGCCATGGCCTCCAGACGTTGGCGGGACACGCCAACTGGATTTCGTCAGTGGCCTTCAGTCCCAATGGCCACTTTCTGGTCAGTGGCAGTATGGATCAGACGCTGCGCTTGTGGGAGGTTGACACCGGCCACTGCCGCCAGACGTTGGCGGGGCATACCCACTGGGTTTCAGCCGTGGCCTTCAGCCCCGATGGCCTCCTGGCCAGCAGCAGTAATGACCAGACGGTCCGCTTGTGGGAGGTCCCCAGCGGTCACTGTCTCAAGACGTTGGCCGGCCACACCAACTGGGTTTGGTCAGTCGCCTTCAGTCCTGATGGCCGCTTTCTGGCCAATGGCAATTCAGATGGGACGGTCCACTTGTGGGAGGTTAACACCGGCCAAAGCCTCCAGAGGTTATCGGGCCACACCAACTGGGTTTCGTCGGTCGCCTTCAGTCCCGATGGCCGTCTCCTGGCCAGTGGCAGTCAAGACGAGACGGTGCGCTTGTGGGAGGTCTCTACCGGCCAAAACCTCAAGACCTTATCAGGCCACACCAACGCGGTTTGGTTAGCGGCTTTCAGCCCTGATGGCCGTCTCCTGGCCAGTAGCAGTGAAGACCACACGGTGCGCTTGTGGGAAGTTGACACCGGCCACGGCCTCATGACGTTGGCGGGCCACACCCAGCCGGTTAGGTCAGTGGTCTTCAGTCCCGATGGCCGCTTTCTGGCCAGTGGCAGCCAAGACCAGACCGTGCGCTTGTGGGATGCTCACACCGGCCACGGCCTCCAGACGTTATCAGGTCACACCAACCAGGTCTGGTCAGTGGCCTTCAGTCCCGATGGCCGCCTTCTGGCCAGTGGCAGTGAAGACCAGACGGTACGCTTGTGGGAGGTTAACAGCGGCCACTGCCTCCAGACGTTATCCGGCCACCTCGCTTGGGTGTCGTCAGTCGCCTTTAGCCCCGATGGCCGTCACCTGGCCAGCGGCAGTATGGATCAGACGGTGCGTTTGTGGGAGGTTAACACCGGCCAAAGCCTCCAGACGTTATCAGGCCACACCAACTGGATTTGGTCAGTCGCCTTCAGTCCCGATGGCCGCCTTGTGGCCAGTGGCAGCGCGGACGCAACCATCAAACTCTGGGACGTTCAGAGCGGCGAATGTCTCAAAACCCTCCAGCCCGAGCGACCCTACGAGCGCATGAACATCACCAACGCGACCGGGTTGACGCCAGCGCAGAAGGCCACCCTCAAGGCTTTGGGGGCGATAGAGACCCCTGCCTAATAACCTGAGTTCGACAATTAAAATCGAGTATGTCATTTCGTAGCCGTAGGCGGAGAAATCCCTCAGACATTCCCAGAAATGAAGCCTTCGCCGGGAAAAAATTGGCTTCGTCGCTTCAAATTTACCCAGCCGGCCCCTTTTTCCTTGTATTGTCACAGGGATTTCTCCACTAGCGCTGCGAAATGACATTAAGCACATCTATTTCCGAACTCAGGTTATTAGGATGCAATAAAGTGGTTGGCTGGATCGAGAAGAAATGTTATACTAACCCTAGATGTAGCTACCTTCTGAAGAAACGAGGGAAAACCATGAGTAAAAACGATGGGTCCGGTCTCCCTAATGAGGCGCAAATCGTCCCCGATGTGCGACCGCCCGGCTTCGCTCCGGTAACGAAAGCGCTATTGAATAAAATTGTGCAACAGATCGTCGAGGGTGTGCAGCCCGATAAGATTATCCTCTTCGGCTCCTATGGCTATGGCTCCCCAACCAATGATAGCGATGTGGATTTGCTGGTAATAATGGACACGGACGATCGGCCAGCCGAGCGCTATTTAGCGATCTCACGCCTAATCCGTCCCCGACCATTTCCCCTTGATATTCTGGTCAAAACGCCGGCTGAGATTACTCAGGCATTGAAAACAGGCGACTTCTTCATCCGCGAAATCATGATGAAAGGACAATCGCTCTATGAGCGATCCGGGTGATGATCCCACAGTAGAGGAAGCACGGTCAGCCCTAAAAACAGCTCGGGCGGTTAGACGCTTCGCCAGGGAATTGCTGGGACTTGTTTAGCACAGCAATCTTTGGCTGAGAACGGCCACCATAGCCGGGGCAACATCGCTACGGTGACGGATCCTCTTCCAGATCCGGTTCTCTCGGCACGTCAGGGCAGTTGCCTGATGACCGTAGCCCTGAATGGCGCGGCTAACAACTCGGCCAGCGGGGCGTAGTCGCCGCTGGCCATAACCCGCTGCATCGCCGCCGCCCGTACCTCGGCCGACTCCCAATCGGCAATTTCAACCAGGATGTCGGGATTATCGAGCACCTCGTAGCGCGTGCTGCCCAGGAAACCGGTCGCGCCCGGCCCATGTTTGGCCTCAACGTTCTCAAGCAGACTCTTGAGCGCAGCCCGCCGACCTGGTTTGGCCTGTAGTTCGACGATCACCTTGATCACCATTTCATCATCTCCTTATCTACGGTGTGAATTCTAATAACCTGAAAGATGTTCCTCAATAAGTGTAATGAGAAATAGAACGCAGATTTTTGCAGATTAACGCTGATAAAAAATAAAAATCTGCGTTAATCTGCGTCCTATAAAACGGGGTGGCAAAAGTTTTATTCAGGAACAAGTCTATGCCGCTACCCCGTGCAGCTGGCACTGTAAATCGAGCCGCTGACGATAATGACGGCGTCTGTGGCTTGCGGATAGGCCCGAATGCATGCCGTTTGCCAGCCGGTAATCCCCGTGTAATACTGAACTAAGACGCCGACATTCGTCGCCGTTCCGGGAATCGCCAATGTGACGCCCTGATTGATGTTGAAAACGCCGCTCGATTGGCTCTGCCCCGGCGCGCCAGGAAGATTGTACGAAACGAAGTATTGGGCAAAGAACGCGCCGGTGTTATAAACCGTAATGCTTGCCGACGGAACGGGCGTCGGCGTATCAGTCGGTGGCACGGGCGTGTTCGTGGCCGTTGCGGTCGGCGTGGGTGTATCGGTCGGTGGCACGGGTGTCGGGGTATCTGTCGGTGTGTCTGTGGCCGTCGCAGTCGGGGTATCTGTCGCTGTCGGTTCAGGCGTAGGCGTATCGGTGGCCGTCGGCGTGTTGGTAGGCGTGGCGGTTGGGGTGTTGGTGGGTGCGGGCGCCTCGCCCGAGTTATTCGTTGGCGTTGGCGTGCAGAGCTTGGGATTTTTCGACGTTCCCTTGCCCGCCGGGCCACCTGCTTTAGGAGGCAGGTTTACGCACTGAGAATGCTTCTCCCCTTGGTCCGCATAGATAATTGTCCCTGTGGTGTGCCGCCACATCGGGAGGGCCAATAACCCGGCCAGCGCCAGCCCCAGCGCCAGCAGGGCTACCAGGGTGGTGTGTCTCGGTCTGTGCCTTGTTGTGTTCTTGTGTTGTTTGGGCATAGCTGTACTCCTTTGTTTTCCTCAATCCCGTATGCCAAGTGCTGCGACCGCGACACATAGCACACATGGAAAGTCTTTGATATAGATGGTGTTTTTCGTTCGTTATGCTATACTTCCGGTACTTTAACGACACGCCATTAATTCATCATTATCTGGGACGATTTTGGCTGGCTTAATTTTTTCTTTACTCGGTAGATTACAAATCGAGCATCACCAATTGGGAGCCATCACCCTCACCAACCGTAAGGCAATCGGTCTATTGGCCTATCTCCTGATCGAGTCGGATCACGCCCACAGCCGTGAATTTTTGCTGGGCTTGCTGTGGCCCGACTTGCCGACGGCGGCGGCGCAAAACAATCTCCGCGTCACCTGGGCCAAGCTTCAGAAAGCGCTGGGCGCAAGCGATGCCGACGAGCAACCCTACCTAATCGGCGATCGGCTCGCCTTGGGCTTCAACCCCCTCAGCGATCACGACCTGGATGTGGCCCGCTTTCGCGCCTTGCTTGAGGCCTGCCGCCGCCATCCGCACCCCGACCCCCACGCTTGCCCGGAATGCGCCGCCCGGCTGACCCAGGCGCTCGATTGGGTGCGCGGTGATTTTTTGGACGAATTCTCGCTCGGCAACTGCTTGCAGTTCGATGACTGGCTCCTGATGCAGCGCGAACAGTACCGCATGCAGATAACGTCGGCGCTGGAACAGTTGGCGGCCTTTCACGAACGCGCCGGCCACCTGGCCGAAGCCGAACGCGCCGGCCGCCGTTGGCTTGAATACGACCCGCTGAGCGAAGCCGCCTATCGGCAATTGATGCGGGTGCTGGCCCGCGCCGATCAGCGCAGCGCCGCCCTGGATGCCTACGAAACCTGCCGCCGCGCGCTGGCCACCGAGCTGGGCCTGGCGCCGGCGGTTGAAACCATGACCCTGGCCGAACAGATCCGCGCCCTCGCGCCGCTCGAGTCGCCTTCGACGCAAGCGGCGCTGCCGCCCGTTCTGACGCGCTTTTTTGGCCGCCAACCGGAATCCGCGCGCCTGGTCGATCTGCTGTCGCGCCGAACGGTCAGGCTGGTGACCGTGGCCGGCCCCGGCGGCGTCGGCAAGACGCGCCTGGCCATCGAGGTGGCCCACCGCATGGCCGGCGTTTTCGCCTTTGACATCGGCTTTGTTGACTTGACGGGCGTGGCCGATGGAAGCGCTGTGGACGACGCGGTCGCGGCGGCGCTGCATTTGCCGACCAATACCGGTCGCTCGTCCACCGGCGTCATTGTGGATTACCTGCGCGATAAGACCGTGCTCCTGGTGCTGGACAATTGCGAACATCTGGTGAAAGCGTGCGCGGGCCTGGTTCAAACACTCTGCCGCGAGGCCGAGGGGTTGACGGTCCTGGCCACGAGCCGCATCCCGCTGCACCTGGCCGAGGAGCACGTGGTCCGGCTGGAACCCTTGGCCACCCCCGCCATCGATGGCCCTGAACAGCTCACCGTTGCGGACTCGCTGCGCTTTGACTCGATTCAGTTGTTCACCAACCGCGCCACGCAAGCAATGCTGCATTTCACGCTGACCGAGGCGAATGTGCTGGCGGTCGCTCGAATCTGCCAGCAGCTCGACGGCATCCCCTTGGCCATCGAAATCGCCGCCGCGCAAGCCCGCGGCCTGCCCATCGAAGCCATCGCCGAACGGCTGGACCAACGCTTCGCCTGGCTGAATAAGCGAGCGGTCAAAACCCTACCGCGCCAGCGCACTTTGCAGACCCTGATTGACTGGTCCTACGGCCTCTTGAGCCCTCAGCAGCGCTCGGTCTTGCGCCGATTAGCCGTCTTTGCCGGTGGGTGGACCCTCGAAGCCGCCGAGACGGTCAGCGCACCGGGGGAGCCATGCGCCGAGATTCTGGCCGATCTGGTCGATCACTCGCTGGTGGTCTTTGGGGCTGATGCCGAGCGCCGGCGCTACAGCATGCACGAGACCGTCCGCCAGTTTGCCCAGGAGCAACTACGCGGCTGCGATGAGGAAGCGGCTGCGCTCGAACGACATGCCCGCTACTATGCCCATCTCGTCTCCCGATCGGCCGAGAATCGGGCCAGGCAGACGCTGTCCGAGCGGCTGCGCACCGTCCAGGCCGACCACGATAACCTGCGACGCGCGTTCGAATGGTTGGTTGCTCATGATCACGAGCAGGCGCTGGCCTTGGTCGCCCGGTTGGGCACGAACCTGAAGTTTTGGGAACTGGGTGGATTTTTCCAGGAAGGACGCCGCTGGCTGCAACGTACCTTGGCGGCAACCGAGGGATCGCTTTCGATCCGGCGGGCGCAAGCCCTGCTGGCGGCGGCCGAGCTGTCGTCAGCGATCTCCGATTTTGAGTATGGCTTGCCGTGCGCCCGGCAAGCGCAGGCGTTGTTTCGGCAGCTTGGCGATCAGCGGGGGGAGATCGACGCCCGGTTGATGTATTGCGACCTGGCTCGCTACGCCGGCGAACTTACGCAGTTGCAACCGCAGATCGAAGCCGCGCTGCACATGGCCGAGCAGATGGCCTATACGGCCGGGATGGCCAAAGGCCAGCAGTTACTGGCGATCAATATTGCCTATACGACGGATGAAATTGAAGCGGCCATTCCGTATGATCTTTCGAGCGTGGCGCTGTGGCGCGAACTGGACAGCCCGTTTGAACTGGCCACGGCCCTCAACCTGCTGGGCGCGGACTTGTCGGAAATCCATGAATATGCAGCCAGCCGGCAGGCATTGCTCGAATGCCGGGATATCTATCAATCCCTGGGCTACCAGCGCGGCGTGGCGCTGGCCATGCATAACCTGGGAGAAACCGCTCATAAGCTGGGGGAGTATGCGAACGCCAGGGAATTACTGTGCGAATCGCTGCGCATTCGCCATCATTTGGGCCTGCGCCGAGGCTATGCCTACTCATTTGAGTCGCTCGCCCAGGTCAACGAAGACGAAGCACGTTACGAACGCGCCGTGCAACTCTGGGCGGCCGCCGCTACTTTGCGGGTTCGCCTCGGCGCGCCGCTCGAACAAGTCGCCCAGAAGTATAACGAGGACGCATTGACCCGGCTGCGCGCCCGGCTCAGGGATGTGGCCTTTGAACTGGAGTGGTCGAAAGGCGCGACGATGACCACCGAGCAGGCGATCACGCTCGCACTGAGTTGAGCGCGTTTGCGCCTTTGAATGTCGAGTTTGCCCGAGCCATTTTAGGGTCCACCACCGCCGGCGCAATAACGCCTGCTCATGGCTGCGGCGACCTTTTATCGAAAAACTCGAACCCAGAAACATAGCCACATCCTAACTGATGCGCAACACCATACGAATTTTCTCCAAACGAACCGTTCCGCGCGCAACACCATACGAATTCTTACCAAACGAACCCTTCGCCGCGCAAAACCTTATGAATTCTTGCCAAACGAACCCTTCGCCGCGCAAAACCTTACGAATTCTTGCCAAACGAACCCTTCGCCGCGCAAAACCTTACGGATTCTTGCCAAACGAACCCTTCGCCGCGCAAAACCTTATGAATTTTTGCCAAACGAACCTTTCGCCGCGCAAAACCCTATGAATTTTTGCCAAACGAACCTTTCGCCGCGCAAAACCTTATGAATTTTTGCCAAACGAACCTTTCGCCGCGCAAAACCTTACGGATTCTTGCCAAACGAACCTTTCGCCGCGCAAAACCTTATGAATTCTTGCCAAACGAACCCTTCGCCGCGCAGACACAACCGATCAAAGGCAATAAAAAATGCCAACGCAAGCGTTGGCGTTGAAGTCTATGGGGTTGGGGTGATGCCCTCTCTTAGACGCTTTTTAAGTTGTACTTGGAACAACAATTGTGTTATCATAAAAGCCATCATTCCCCCCATCGAGGAACCGTTGATCGCCAAAGACGCTTACCAAATTCTGGGACTGCCCGAAAACGCCTCGCCGCGCCGCATCAAGGAGCAGTATCGCTGCCTGGTTAAACGTTACCACCCGGATCGGTGGCCCGATCCGGCCGGCCGGCTCAAAGCGGCTGAAACATTCCGGCAGATCAGCGATGCCTACCAAACCCTACTGCCCGTGGTCCGGCAGGCCGGTCTTAGCCTGCAAACGCGCCGCCTCAACGCGCTCTATGATCAGGGTCAAACCCTTTATAAACAAAAAAAATGGACGCAGGCGCTGGTGGTCTTCACCGAGATTGTCGCCATCGATCCGGCTTACAAAGATACCCTTACCCTCCTGCGCGAGGCGCGGCGCAGACACCAAACGCTGCTAACGCTCTACACTGAGGCCGAGCAGTGTCTCCAGCAGCGCCAATGGGCCGCAGCCAAAGAGCGCTTAGAGCAAATTGCGCAACAGGACCCCCACTATCGCGAGACATCGCAAAAGCTCAAACGCGCCAAACGCGAACTGGTCAGACAAGGCTTCTTAGAGCGGTAGTTACGCTTGAATAACGCTGCTGCCACGGCCCTTTTTCCCCAGCGAAGGATTCATTTATGGGAACGCCTGAGGGATTTCTCCGCCTTCGGCTCCGAAATGACATTGTCGCCTTTAATTATCGAACTCAACTTATCTAAATCGCCAGGCTAAAAGCCGTCCTACCGTATAAGCTAACTGCCCGTTGGCACCCCCGTCAAATTGGTCTAGACTGATAATAGGGAGAGTCCATTCAACCGAGGTAGAAAACGGAGGAATTATAATGAACACGGGTCGATTGAATCGTTTTTTGGTGATTGGCCTGGTAGGGGTGTTGTTGTTCCTCTTGCTGACCGATATTGCCCGCGTGATGGCGGCTCCGGCTGCGCCCCCGCTGGAGCCGGCTCTTAGCCGGGCGGATTGGTCGGAGCAGGCTAATAACATCAATCTTAACGCCGAATATAAAAGCTGTGGGGGCGATTTTGTTTATCAACAGATGATAGCCAGCCGTGAGGATAGGGCCGGCACGCTGCACCTGACCGGCGCGGTCTATCGCAACAGTGGTAACGAACAACTGCACGAGGATGTTGAAATTCTGGTCGATGACGAGATCGTCCTTAAGTTGGATGATTACGTTGATTCACCCGAATACGAACTCTTTGATCACGAAATGAAACTCCCCGCCGGCCGCCACGAGGTTGTGGTCCGCCACGGCTATCATGATCCTAAAACGAAAAGCTGCCAATCGGTTCAAGTCTCTATTCAGGCCACATTCACCACAGAGCAAGCCCAAACCCCGACCGGCACCGCCGGCTGCAACGGCGGTGCCGTCCATAATCCCAACCCCTTCCCTATTGAGTTTGAATACACGGTCGATGGTCATCCCTGCTCGGAGTGTGGCGTGGCGGCTCAATCAACGCAGGACATTGCCTATACCTACACCGATGTGGGCATCCATTGGGCCGGCTTCACCTGGGCCGGCAACGGCTTTAGCGGCGAAGTCGATTTAGGTCGCTTTGGCCCTTGTGGTTTCCCGCAGGCGATATTCTGTACGATGGCGACTCGGCGCGGTGACGACGGCAACATTTGGGTCGATCTGGGCGCGGTCGATGAGGCCGATCAGTCCATTCCGATTATGGATTGGCGCGCCGATAGTAACTTCAACCTCAATCTGCCTCAAGGCGGTGATGGCGTTTCAGCCGTCGATCTGCTGCCGGTTCGCATCGGTTTTCCTGACCAGGCCGGATCTTACTGGGTTCAATTTGAGGTTCAAGTGGATCCAAGCCAAACCGAATTGCTGCCGGACGAGGTGTGGTTAGGCGGCCCGGCCTGTTTGCTCGATCTTACCGTTTCCAAACCGCCGGTCACCGGCCAATATCAGGGCTTCAACGGGCCGGTCGCCTTTGGCCCCTTTACGCCCGATCTGGAACCGGGCAAAGAGTATTTTGATATGACTCAGAGCCTAATGTACAACGTGGAATACATCGACGGCGCTCAAGGCGATATCGTCTTCCGGTACAACGGCCGGGAGGCCGATCACGTGGTCAGCCACCTTTTCCACGGCGGTACCTTTGACCGGATTGAACCGGCCGGCGGCCGGGCGGTGCAAATCTTCGACCCCGGGGTGACTAAACTGATCGCCTACCAGTATGGGGTCGAGCAGGCCCGTATCTTCCAAACCATGACCACCAGCGCGACCCGCTGGATTCATCCTTTGGACCAACCCTTTGAGCACAAATATGCGTTTGCCTTGGAACTGCACGGCCCGCCGGGAGCCACCGATCGGCTGGTCTACAACCAGGAGCAGCGGCCCATCCACTACGATGATACCGGCCAGGTCGTCGAAGCGATGACCTTTACCGAACCGGGGCTGGTGGCGGTCTACAGCACGCCCGGCGACGGGGCGGCGTTGGCCTGGGTCTCCGTCGATACGCTGATCTATCCGCTGGCCGCTCCCCAGACCGAGCCCTACACCTTTGGCGAAACCGGCCTGTATCATTACCGCGTGATTGAGGCCGGGGGACAGATCGTGGCCGGCCCAGCGGCCAACCCGACCTTGACCTTCACGGCTGAGCCGGGTGTGGCCTATCTGGCCCAACTGGTCTACCCGGACACCTCTCTGTTTGTGGGGCTGTATGGCGATATGCAATTTGAGCATCCCGATTACTGGCTGATGCCGGTTGACGGCCGGCTGGAACACGAATTTGAATTTCATGTGGACTACCATCGCCAGCCCGATCCCGACCTGGGCAACGATCATGTGCGCGGAGATGTGGTGGTCGATGGCCTGACGCTGAGCTATGGCACCACCGCTGTGGCCCAACAATTTCCTTACAGCCGCCACGACGGCGTCCGGCCGGGGGTCAACCTGCTGGGCATTCCCGATGTCAGCATGGTCGCTTTTTGCCAGCGGCCGGGCTATCACGAGGTGGTCTACTGGGGCGGCTGGGAAAATGAAGCGTACTATCTGCCGGAGCGCGGCCGGATTTATGATGAAGACCTGGCTGACGAGTGGAATGACGATCAGCGCGGTTGCTGCATCGACGCGGCCCGCCGCGTCAATATGGAACTGGCTCGCCAGGGCTTGCGCACCGACCACACCTATCGTCACCATGGCGAACAAAGCCAGGGGTACCAGATGGTTTTGCTGCATATCTGGTCGCCTTACAACCTGGTGGGCATGCGCCCGCCCCACATTGGCCAGTTTCTAAAACCGGGCACAACCCTGCCCTACTATGAAGACCCTGAGGATATTTTGTTCTGGGGTTGGGATTTAGAGCGGGGTGGACTGGCTGAAGGTATCGATGCCTTTGACCTCCAGCAGTTCATTGCTGCTCTCGGTCCGGCCCAATACGTTGATATGACCGGCATCCATCCGGCTGAAGCGGTGTTTGTACCCGACTTCCCGGTTGCCCCACCCGAAGCGCCCGTCCCGGTTCCGACCCCGGCCGTTCCTGTCCAACCGGAACATCCAGTCCCCCTCCCCCAACCCCCACCCGAAGCGCCCGCCCCGGTTCCGACCCCGGCCGTTCCCGTCCAACCGGAACCCCCGGCCACCACCACGCCAACTCCGGAGCCGTCTGAACCGACTCCGCTCCCACCACCCACACCTGAATTATCCCCTACGCCCACTCCAGAGACGCCGCCGGTCTAATTTCGAGACTAATCAACACCCACGGTTCCCAACACCAATTGGAGCATAGATTCAGTAGGGCAAGTTGCTGACTTGCCCTACCATTGTTGCTGTACTAAACCGTGGTGAAGAAAAATTAGACAGGATTAACCCGATTTACCGAATTATGACCGATAAAATCGTGATAATCGTGTCAATTCTGTCGATTATGGGGTCGATCTTCCGTCATCTTCACGTTTCCACGGTTTAATGTTGTGCTACCCATTTAGAGACGATTACTAAAAACACGAGATTTTAGGGCCTTGTGCTAAAATACGGCCTGCTCAATTTCCGCTGCCCGGCTCATCGAGCTATCAGTTTCGATCAGCGGGCGGTCAGGGATACTTAGCAGCAACATCGCGGGGTTCTTTACCAAACAAAATCAACATTCAAAGAAGAGAGGAGTTACACAGTAAGGCAGTCACCATCACTATCTGTTTATATTAACCAAACCCTAAAGCATTTCAGCCGCTTTTAGGGTCTTTTGTTATTTCGGCAAATGGATGGCAAACGTTGTACCTTGATCCTGCTCGCTTTCCACCTCGATTGACCCGCCGTGCCGTTCGATGATGGCCTGGGTAATGGATAGATCCAGCCCAAAGGCGCGATGCCCGTTATCATAAAACGGATCGAAGATGTGGCTCAGATCCTCTTTCGACAACCCCTCACCGGTATCGCTCATGATAATGTGAACTTGCGCCCCGACCACTCGGGTGGTAATTCGGAGCGTGCCGCCGGTGGGCATGGCCAGATAGGCATGGCGCATCAGATAAAATAGAGCCTGCTTCAACTGCTTTTCGTCGGCGGAAATGAGCGGGAGTTGGGGGTCGAAGCCGCGCACGAACTCAACCAGATAGCCGGTTTCGGCGTGTTCATTGGCGTAGCGGCTCCAGGCCGACTCGATAATTTCATTGAGATCTACTTTTTGGAATTGATAGTTTTTCGTGTTTGAAAAATCGAGTAGGCTATCAACTGTTTGCTGACAGTGGAGAGTGTCGCGCTCGATGGCGGAGATGAGCTGCAAATTTTTGGGCGACGGTTCGATGCTGTTTTCAAGCTGATGGAGGTTATCGAGGACGTTATTGAGGGGGGAATTAAGTTCGTTCACCACACCAGCAGCCATATGGCCCAAAATTGCCAGATTTTCCGTTTTTGACAGTTGAAGATGGGCGTTTTCCAACTCGCTGGTTCGGGCTTCGACCAAATGCTCAAGCCGGCGGCCGGTTTTCTTGGCCTGCTCGATATCGGCCGTCAGTTGGGCGTACATTCTAGCATTGTCGATGGCCACGCTGGCGTAATCGGCCAGGGCGGTCAACAAATTAAGGTGGCGGTCGGTAAAGGCTTTGGCCGTATCTTTGTTATTAACGGCCAAGACACCGATGATCTCATCCTTGTTTTTAATGGGAACATTGAGCAGCGATTTTACAAAGTAGCCGGTTTTGACTTTAAAGGAGTCGTCTTCATTTTGGCCGCCGATTGAAATCGGCTGGCCGGATTTGACCACTTGCCCGGCAATGCTGTCGTGCATTTTAATGCGAAAGCTGGACGCTTTTCTCTCATTCAGCCCGCGCGCGGCCCGTAAATAAAGGTCGCCGGACTCTTCATCGATCAGCATAATCGAGCCTTCTTCGGCTTCGGTCAAAAAGGCGGCAGCGTCAACAATGCGGTTGAGAATCTGCTCGATATCTCGCAGCGAGGTTACCGAGCGGCCAATGCCGTACAAAAAGCGAAGTTCCTGCATCCGGCTTTCTAACTGCTGGTTGACCTTGAGCACCGTTTGCGTTAACGTATCCCGCTCCTGGCGAAGCCGGGCTTCCGTCAAGGCTTTATCAATGGCGGTGAGCATTTCATCAATGGCAAAAGGTTTGATGATATAATCACGGGCCCCCAACCGAAACGCCCTGACGGCTGTGCCTTCAGAGCCGTGAAAGGTCATGAGGATGGTGGGGGTGTCAATGCCTCGGTGATTTAAGGCCTCCAAAAGTTCCAGGCCGCCCATGCGGGGCATCACCAAGTCGGAGATAATGAGATCGACTTTTTTAGAGAGGGCAATTTTGAGGGCGTCAGCGCCGTCGGTGGCCTCGAGCATTTTGTAGCCGTTGGGTTCCAAAACATAGGTGCGCAGAAATTTGATGCTGTCTTCACGGTTATCAACCACTAAGACCGTTTCGCCCGCCATAAAGCAACTCCCGAAGCGTGGTAAGGTTGTCAGAGGGAGTAGGAAATAAGGAGCAGATAGTAGGCTAGCAGGTAAAGAGGGCCGGCATGAATAACGGCTGCCTTTACCTATTACTTCCTACTTTTTACGTTCTACTCCTTACCTCCTCTCGAGTTAGTTATAAATTGGGTTGTTGGCCGGATTGTAAGACGGTTGAGTCCGTTTGGTGCCAACTTTATAAATAGCTGTCCAGGGCTGGTAGCGGCTGACAATTTCGTCTTTATACAGGAGTTTGTCACCCTCTTTAACCAGCCGGGTAACGCTCACGTTCATGCCGTCTTGGGCCCAGTCAACCTGTTTGATTACCCCATCCGGAAGCGACGGATCATTTTCGTAAATGGGCGGGCCGTGTTGGACCACATTAGTAACCACCGGCTCGCTGACCGTAACCTCGCGGTTAGTGGGTGTGCCAAAGAATTTGAAGGTAATGGTTCCCGCCTCTAAATCCGATGCAGTCTGGATCAGCAGGAAATGGTCCGTGTCATTTCTAAATTTAAAGTCCACGTATGGGGCGTAGACGGTGGCATCGAGTCCAATCTTAGAATTGATCTCATACCATCCCACTCGATAACCGTGCGCCCAACGCTCAACAATTTCAAAACCGCCAAATAAAGCGGCGCGGAAAGCGGTCGTGCTGACCTGACACACCCCACCGCCGATGCCTACCGCCGTTCGATCGCCGTAAATAATGAGCGATTCGTCGTAGCCTAGCTCTTTGGTCACTTCACCCAAATACTCATTGAAAGAGAAGACCTCACCCGGCGGAATGACCACATCTTCAAACTTTGCAGCCGCCACCTCGATATTGTTCATCCGAGCTTCGGATGAGCCGCTAAAATAAGAGGTTGCCTCGGACACAACTTCTTTAATGCCCAACGCTTCAAGGTTCTGGCTGGGAATACGCGCGGGCGTTACGACCACCGGCAGTTTGACCGAATTTGTACCATTTTCGACAGCTTTGACGGTTTCCGTCCAAGCCGCATCGACATCCAGATGATAGCTATCTTGGCTTTCTTTAAGCACAACGAGTTTGTTTTCTGCCTCGTCAAAATGTAGTTTAGCATCCGTTCCGTCTTGGTCGATGCGTTTGGCAAATGTTTCATAGTAAGGCGTGAACATATCTTTCTTGAGGTTCATCTGCAACTGCAATTGGCCGTTGTCGTCAACCTCTTCAACCAGGTCGATCATCGAAACCAGGGTTTTCGGCTCAATGGTCCACTCGACGTTATCGGCCTTTGATTTGTAACTAAACGTTAACGGTTTCGCCAGAAGATTAGTGACTTGTCGATAAGTTGAGGCAACCGCTTCATTAGAGAGGGCCGGTTGAATTTTTTGGGTGACGGCCTTAACCGGCTCGGGATTATCACTAAACAGCGCCGCCTCAATCAGCGGTCGAGTAGCATCGACGTGCAACTGCTGTCCAAATTGAGCCGGCACGATCTCAACTTTATCGGCCGAGTGAATAACCAATTGGGCATTTTGGGGCGGATAGTCGCTGACCGCAATCAACGATTGCAGCATTTGGTGGCTGGGGCCGGTATTGTACAGAATAATGGGCTGCACATCTCTAGAGCGAGACAGCAGAGATAAATGCATCGGCACATCAACCAGCAAATTCCCCTGCCGGCCCAATTGATAGGCCTTGTCAGCCGTGGCCTCAACGTCAACGGAAACACCCAGTTCCTCTTTGGTAAACGTATGAGTTTCGTCGCCAATCTGAATAGTCAACGTTTCATTCAGAATCTTGTCAGCCTGGGCGGTCACCAAATCGACAATTTCTGGCCGGGACATGCCGCTCACGTCGATGCCGGCGACGGTCACCCCAGGATAAGCCCGGTCCAGGTAGACGATTTGAAACGCCAATACGCCAAAGATAATGACGACCAAAAGTCCCCCGGCCGCTAAAACCAGCAAGGTAAAGAGCAAGGTCAGCGCTTTCTTTAAAGAAGGGAATTTAACAACTTGACTGATTGGCTTTATCATTTACAATTCCACTTATCCGGCTATAAAAGCGTCTACTCTAAGTATAGACATTATTTTGCTAGAAACCAAGTTTGATCAAGCAGGTTGCGGGCCATAAGGCCAAATTTTAAGCAACAACAGGCCCGGCCTTCAACTATCAGCTATTGACTCTTAACTTTTCAAATTATTGGACCGTAATTAGTCGGGCTACCTCACCCTTATTCATAACAAAGCAGACATCCGATTGCCGCCTGTTTACCTTATATTATACGCGTAACAGGCGCAATCCGTGAGGTAATTTTAGCTGTTGTCGTCTTAAGTTTTAAAATGATGCCTCTATACTATATGTCTATATGAATTATGTCAATACAATTTATCACGCTCCAGCCAATTAAAGCCATCCAAAGACACCATGACAAAAAAGTACCCCATTAAACCACCGGTTGATATCGGTCAGGTTTTTCAAGCCAAGTGCCATCACTGTCAGGGCAGCGGTCAGGAGCCAGGATTACCTGATTTAACATGTCGAGAATGTATCGGGCGCGGCCGGCGGAAGTGGCGCATTTTAGAGTGTGAGGATTGCGGCGGTAGAGGCAAAAAGAATTTCCTGAGCCTGCGCAGCTGTCAAACCTGCCGGGGTCGGGGCTGGACTGAACTTGATATTGGCTAAGAGACTGCTTTAAAACCCTTCAGGGGTCCACAGATAGACACAGATGCTCACAGATATGATCAAAATTGAGATAAAAATCGGTGACTACCAGTGTCTATCTGTGGACAAGTCTATAAATCGCCACTTTTAAAACAGCCTCTAAACAAAAAGTGGTTTTTCGAACTAGATAGGTCATTAGTCCTATTATTTCAGGTGTGGGTTGAAAATCTGCTTAAATAACTATATAATGGAAAGTCCATAAAACATAGTTGGCGGATCCTAACGGGTGGGGCGACCATCACCGGGACGAGCCAGCCCGTCCTTCAGTGTTGGGTAGATCCCGCTCAACTGGGCTGGAGGGCATAAAAAAGGAGCGAATATTCGCTCCTTTTTTAATCCGTCGTTATAGCTTCTCTAATATTTAAATCACTCATCTGTGGTAGACATGTTAGCGGCTTCATTTAGCATGATCATTAAAGCTTCAAACTCATGCTCACAGCAAAAACATTGCTTAAGATGCTGGGTAACCCCGGGCATGGTCACCTCCGGATCAGTACCGGATAGCAAGAACTCGGCGTAGCTGTCGAGCATATCGTAACAGTCCTGACAGCTTATCTCAATCTCTTCAGTTTCCAGAGCCGCTCTAAGGAGCCGTTGTAAATGTGTATTGCTCATATCGTTAATTCGGCATGTTTATTTAGTAGACCAGGTAACAGGCACTTAATCCTAGTAGCCGCAGTATTGTACGCCATTCGCATTCTCTGTTTAAGCAAAAATGCCACTTACCTAGATAGTTACCATGCGACTACTAGTCGTTATTCATTTAATAGACGCCTGGGATATCGCATTCTTACTGTACCCCATCAAATATTGACCAGCCGGCCGTTAATTTATTCAAACAGTCTTAAAATATAGGCCGCATCTAAATCGAGCGCTTGCAGACTCCGCTTCAACTTCAACCGCGCGTCGTGCAATAGTTTATAAACGTTATTGGCGTTGGTATTAAGCGATTTAGCCACCTCGGAGATTGGCACATTATCTACCGTAACCGCCACTAAAGCCTGACGCTGGCGATCAGTTAGCTCCTGGCTGATGACTTCATCTAATATGTGCCACACCTGGCGGCGCTCGTTTTCCGTATCAGGGTTAAGGTTTTGGCCGGCGGGCAGGGCTAAAATTTCCTGCAACGAGGTACCGGAATCGGTCAGCGCATCCAGTGAATAATCGCGCCATCTGGCTCGACGCAACTCACTAATGGTGTGGTTGGCCGCAATTTTGGCCGCCCAGGTAGTGAATTTACTTTTACCCTGAAATTTATCTAAATTATCTTTGACCTTGAGGATGGCTTCTTGAGCAAAATCCTGGCCCATCTGCTCAAGTTCCGCTTCGGCTAAATGGCTCAGGTCGCTCCGCGTTCTTAAATAGGCAAAAACGCCGCGCTTAAGATGAGTGAGAAGTTCGTTAATTGCATCGGTTTGGTGGGGGCTATCGTCTCGTAAGTCCTCTAGCCAGGCTTCGTTGGTACGTTCCATGCATTCATTCCTGATCAGCAAATCACCCTAAGTACATATTAATTCACTCCACTGAAATAGGCCAACTTTCCAAGACTATATGATCATCGCCCGTGATCCGGCCATCGACCACCACCAGCATTCGATTAAAATCATTAGGGTCATACCACCCGATACGCAGCCGGTAAACCGCCTCGCCGGGCGGCAAATCAGCCGGAATCGGAATATTGTAGCTATCAGTAATATACTCATCCGGCACCCAACTGGTGGTTGGAAATTGGCCCGCCCCCGGGAGTTGGTCCTGCTGGCTTTTGATATCGCCGGCGGCATCGATTAGATGGACGAACACCTTCCAATTCTTATCGAACGTAGCCAGCGAATGCCAATACAGGGTCACCGGCAGGACGCCGCCGGCAGCCACGTGCGTTTCCGGCAAATCGAAGCCGACCAGTTCTACTTGCCCGGAAAAGTTAACCGACAAGGGCTCGGCCGGAGCCGGCGCGTCAAAATTATGAGGCCGATCAGAAGTCGCAATTGTTCCCAACAATAATCGATTGCTGCCTTGGACCATCAAGTGTTCGCCTTGACCGGTTACTAAACTAATGAACAGCCGATAATCGCCGGGGGGCAGCGTCGGCGGCAAACTAATGTCGTGCGGATCGCGCAGCAGGGTTCCGACATGCCATTCGGTCGCTGGCCAGATCGGTTCGTGATCGTGCGTAACCGGAATTTGTCCGGTCGCGTCTTCCAGTTCAACCACCACCGACAACTGCTCTAGCCCTTCGGCCTGCGACTGCCAAAACAGGGTCAGCGGCAGCGCCTGGCCCGATTTGAACGGCGGCTGGCCCAAACTGTACCCCACCAGACGGGCGGCCTGACCAAAGTTAGCCTTAAGTTCGATCTGAACCGGCAGCGCGGCCGGCGCCAGCGGCGGTTCAGGCTCGACCAGTTCGACCTCGGCCAGCAGCGCCTCCGCGCCGGTGGGCTGTTTGGCCGGGTTGAGCAGATCAAGCGGGTGGGCGTCATCGCCCTGGCGGACGCTGAGCAGCAGCCGGTAGAGGCCCGGCGGCGCTCCGGCCGGGGTGAGCAGCCCGTGATGATCGGTCAACAACTCGCCGATGTCGAGATCGGTGAAAAAGGCATGTCCGGCCTGAGGAAAGCTGTCGCGGGTGGTCCAGGTCCGGCCGGCGGCATCGGTCAGGCGCAAGCTGACACGGGGCTCACTGCCCAGGTTAGCGGTCTTCTGCCAGACCAATCGAATAGGAATAACGTCGCGGCCTGCCTCAAAAACTTGGTTACCTACCTCCGCTTCGACCAAATTCAGCCGGTCGCCGAAATTGACGGCTTCGGCCGGCGCCATCGGCATTTGGCCGGAACCGGCCAGGGTCAACTTAGTTTGCGGGCTGTACCATTCCAGCAGCGCCGGATAGCCAAGCTTGGCGATGGCTTGCTCGGCCTCATCCTCCCAAATGTGGCCGCTGGCCTGATAAGCCGGAAACCACAGTCGCGGCGACTGCTTAAAAATAGCAGTCAGGTCGGCCGTGAGCCGGGCGGAGCCGCCGGCCGCCGCCGACCAGTCGCGCCCCCAGCCGGGCACGGGGAAAAGATCCGGCCGCGGCGGGGGCAGGTAAGCCCGATATAAGCCTAACTGCCACTGGTAACTGGCCAGCACCGTATCCTGCGGCGTGGTCTGGGCCGCGATATCGGCCAACAGGGGTCGATAATCCTCGGCGGGATAGCGCGCCCAGTTGTAAAAGCTGAACAGACTGACGAGGGTGACCAGCAGCAGCCCGCTGGCCGCCAGCCCCAAAAAGAGAGTGTGCCGCGCCCACAACCAGCGCAAGCCAGCCGCCACCAGCAACCAGTACGCCGGGGCTGCCAGCAGCAGCGTCCGCTCAAAAAAGCGGGGGGTGAACGGGTAGAGTAGGTTGATCAAGTAGCCAAGGGTCAGCGGCCCGAAAAGGTACAGGCTGATCAACAGCGCGGCTTGGTTTCGCTTCAGAAGGGCGACCACCCATCCCAGCAGCGCGAGACCGGCCGCCACCAACACGGCCCAGGCATAACTCCGCAGGTCATCGGGCAAGTGGCCCAGGCTGAAGGCGATGACGTGATCGCCAAAAAAGCGGTCCAGCCCCAGCGGGGTATAGCCTTCGACGTTGCGTTTGTTGTCGATGTAATCGAGCAGCCGGGGCGCAGCGTAGATCACCCACGGCAGATAGAGCAGCCCGACCAACAAAAATGGCCCCAGCAGAGCCAAGAAACGGTTGGGCCGTCGAGACGCGGGCCGGAGATAGACAATTAAAGTGTAGAGTAGTTGGAAAAGTACGATGAAGGCCGCATAGTACATCGTATATAGCGCCGCGGACGTCGTGGCGATGTAGCCCAGCAGGTAAGCGCGGCCGGCTGAGGGCTTCTCGATGTATGGCTGCCATCTGACAAAAAAGTAAGTCGAAGCGGCTCCCAGCAGTGTGACCAGCCCATACATGCGAACTTCCTGGGCATAGTAGATCGCCATCGGCATCAACGCCGCGACGGCAGCAGCGATCACCCCGACCCGCGCCCCGAAGAGCCGCCGGCCTAACACCAAGAGAACCGGAATCAACAGCGTACCGATCAGAACGGACAGCAGCCGGGCCGCTTCAGGCCCAACCCCCATCAAACCAAACCAGCCTTTGAGCAGCAGATAATACAACGGTGGGTGAATATCGGCGGCGGTGAGGGCGATTAACTGCCCCAGGTTTTCGGTGGCAAAGTAGACGCTCCAGCCCTCATCGCCCCAGAGCGGTTGAAAATCAAGATGATACAGCCGCAAGCCAAAGCCCAGCAGCGTAAAAAAAAGCACCCAGTCACCTGGGCGGATTTTGAACAGCAAAGAATGATCACTTGAATGGGTTCGATGCTTCATCCGGGAGAGTATACCACACAGGCCGGTCGGATCGAAAGCTGGCGGAATCGATTACGGGCGGGCTGGCACCCTAAGGCCAAGTCGTCGCTACAAGCGGCGCCCCTCAAAGTCCCGAAAGTTATAAACGGATTGGGTGCGTTTCTATTGGAGGGCAAGTTTGAAGCGCTGAATACGCTGAGAAAAATGAGGGCGCTGAAGGGTTATCTGATGACGGAAGTCGCCCGATTGAACCGGCTGCCCCGTTGAAACATCAGCGATTTCAGTCTCTTCAGCGGCCTCAGCGATTCGAGACGTCGGGTTCGCTCCAGAAGGGAAATGCACCCAAACGGATTTGCACTTTTGTAAAGAGTTGGGTATTATTTTATCCAGTAGCACTCTGGTCCCATGAGTGCCAACGAAAAACCTCAGGCTGTCATCTAACTGTAATCATTTTAATTAGTTCAAGTTGTTCGTTTTGTCTTATACCCCTAAGCAGTTTTAGCACTCTAAGACCACGAGTGCCAAAAACACCATCGCCAATTTGCAAAAATAAATCAATGTGTGTATGATTGTAGTGAATTGGCACTCTTACGTATTGAGTGCTAATTCACTACAGCTTAGCGATAAATTTCATTAATTTATTTTAGGAGGTAACACCCTATGAATCTCAAACCTTTGGGAGACAGATTGATCGTTTCACCTATCGAACAAGAAGAAATGACCGCCAGCGGCATTGTGCTGCCGGAAACAGCCAAAGAAAAGCCCATGCAGGGTAAAGTTTTGGCGGTTGGCCCCGGCGCCCGCAAAGAGGATGGCTCGCGTGCACCATTAGATGTGGCCGAGGGCGATAAAGTGCTCTACGCCAAATATGCCGGCACCGAAGTTAAACTGGGTGACGAAAAATATCTTATCCTCAGAGAGTCAGACATTCTGGCTATTGTCTCGTAAAAAATTTCCCATATTAAAGTAATAGAATTTAGAGAGTAACCGAATTTAGAAGGAGTAATTATTATGGCTAAACAACTCGCCTTTAGAGAAGACGCTCGTCGCCGTTTGAAAGTTGGGGTCGATACACTGGCCGAGGCCGTCAAAACTACCCTTGGCCCCAAAGGTCGCAACGTAGCCCTTGACAAAAAATGGGGTGCGCCCACCGTCACCCATGACGGTGTGACCGTTGCCAAAGAAATCGAATTAGAAGATCCGTACGAAAACATGGGCGCCCAACTTCTTAAAGAAGCGGCGACCAAAACCAATGATGTCGCCGGCGACGGCACCACCACCGCCACGGTTTTAGCGCAAGCCATTGTCAACGAAGGTTTAAAAAACGTGGCGGCCGGGGCTAACCCCATGCTGCTCAAACGTGGGATCGAATTGGCGGCCGAAGCGGCGTCGCAAGCCATTCGCGACAGCGCCCTCGAAGTCAAAGGCAAGGCCGAAATTGCTAACGTCGCCAGCATCTCGGCGGCCGACGAAGAAATCGGCAATCTGATCGCCGATGTGATGGACAAAGTCGGTAAAGACGGCGTCATCACGGTGGAAGAAAGCAAAGGTCTGGCCTTTGAAACCAGCTACGTCGATGGGATGCAGTTCGACCGCGGTTACATCAGCCCCTATTTTGTGACCGATTCGGAAGCGATGCAAGCCGTTTTGAATGATCCCTTTATTCTCATTCACGACAAGAAAATTTCCTCGGCGCAAACCATCGTGCCGATTTTGGAAAAACTGGTCCAGTCCGGCCGCCGCGAACTGGTCATTATTTCCGAAGATGTTGACGGCGAAGCCCTGGCGACGCTGGTGCTCAACAAACTGCGCGGCACCTTCAACGTGCTGGCCATTAAAGCCCCCGGCTTTGGCGATCGCCGCAAAGCGATGCTGCAAGACATTGCCATTTTGACCGGCGGCACCGTCATCACCGAAGAAATGGGCCGCAAGCTGGAAAGCGCCACCCTGGATGACTTGGGCCGCGCCGACAAAGTGACCGCCACCAAAGACGACACAACCGTCGTTGGCGGCGCTGGCGATGAAGACGCGATTAGCGGCCGCATCAACCAAATCAAGGCCGAAATCGATAACAGCACCTCCGACTATGACCGCGAAAAGCTGCAAGAACGTCTGGCGAAATTGGCCGGCGGCGTAGCGGTCATCGGCGTAGGGGCAGCCACCGAAGTGGAATTGAAAGAGAAAAAGCACCGCGTGGAAGACGCCCTGAGCGCGACACGGGCCGCTGTTGAAGAAGGCGTTGTGCCTGGCGGCGGGGTCACGCTGATTAATGCCGCTACCGCGTTAAAGAGCCTGTCGCACGGCACGCCTGACATCAACACCGGTATCGCCATTGTCCGCCGCGCTTTGGAAGAGCCGCTGCGCCAATTAGCCCGCAATGCCGGCCAAGAAGGCGCGATCATCATTGAAGAAGTGCGCCGCCGCAGCGTCGATGGCGTGGCCCAAACCGGCTACAACGTTCTGAGTGGTGAATATGTCGATATGATTGAAGCCGGGATCATCGATCCGGCCAAAGTCACTCGCAGCGCCGTGGAAAATGCCGCTTCCATCGCCAGCATGATCCTGACGACCGAAGCCCTCATCACCGATATTCCCGAGCCGGCCGGCGCGGCCCCTATGCCCGGTATGGATCCCGGCATGGGCGGGATGATGTAAGTTTGCCAACCCGGCGATTTTGATAGATGAGAAAAAACCTTCCCTCAAAGATGAGGGAAGGTTTTTTTCTTTCTACCCGACTACACTACTCTGAAAATAAAGGTTCGTAGTAATCGTTTTAGCGATACTTTAGCCCTGAAGGGCTTACGACGAACGATAACGCGAAATGACAAAGCAAGCTTTGTCGCTCCATTAAATTTGAATCCCCATTGCCGAGCCGTAGGCTAAGTCCGTCTTTTTAGAAATCTAAAATGTAAGGGCAGTTTTTAGATTCCCGTCAATTGTGTCATAATATCGTCACGATTAATTAGATAAATATCTAAATCTGCCCAAAGAAGCGTGAAACGTGTAATCAGCAGTTTACGAACTGTAATTAATGTTTCACGCTTTCCCTTTTCATTTATTCCCTGGCAAGTGAGTTATCATTATGGCAACTGCTTCTCCATCGCTGGCTGAATTTTCTATTGATCGCTCGTGGCAGCCGGATTATCGCAGTCCAATTCGCTGGCTAATTTCTCATGCCTTGCGGCACAAACTGTATATCGTCGGCGTATTTATTGGCGCGTTTGGCAATGGCATCGGAGCGGGGTTGGTGGCGATGCACATCGGCTGGGGCTTTGACGCCATCTCTCAGTCAGGCGGCGTGACGGCCTTGGGCTGGATTGCCCTGTCATTGGTGATCTCGCAAATCATCCGGGGAGTGCTGATGCTGGGACGCAACTTTTGCAGCGAGATCATCGGCCAGCGGGTTGAGCGCGACACCCGCGACGAGCTGTATCTGAACCTTATCGGCAAAAGTATGTCGTTTCACGACAATCACGCCACCGGCGATTTAATGGCTCGCGCTACCAACGATGTGCGTGAAATCAATCTGTTGTTCAACCCCGGCATGAACCTGGTGATCGGCTCGGCTTTCTTTATGATTGCCCCGTTTTTTCTGGTGCCATCGATCGACCCCCAACTGCTGCTAGCGCCCGCCATTTATGCCATTGTGTACGTTTTTGCGCTGTGGGAGTACCTGACCAGTCTACGACCAGCGACAGAGGCCGTTCGGCGCGATTTTGGCCGGCTCAATACCGTACTGGCCGAGGCGATTGACGGCGTCGAAACGGTCAAAGGCGCGGCGCAGGAAACCAAAGAGATTAACCGGTTCGATCAGGCGTTGAAAAATTGGCGCGAGGCCTATACCTGGCAAGGGGATGTTGAGGCCAAATATTACCCGCTGCTGCTGCTCGGGCTGCTTTTCGCCGGCGGCCTGCTGCACAGCCTGCTCCTGTTCGATCAAGGGGCCATAGGTTTGGGTGATGTCGTCGCTTTCAACGCGATGCTAATTATGTTTCAGTTTCCCACCTTTGCTTCTCAATTCGCTTATTCATACGTTTCGGCCGGGGTATCGAGCGCCAAGCGGGTGCTGGAACTGATTACGACTGAGACGGAGCTGGATCAGAATATCGGTGGTTACGAGGGCAGCATGGACGGTAGCCTTCAATTCAAAAATGTGACATTTAGCTACAACGGCAGCAGTTCGGCGCTGGAGAATGTCTCGTTTACCGTGGAGCCAGGGCAAACGGTGGCCATTGTTGGGCAAACCGGTGCAGGGAAAAGCACCATCACCAAACTGCTCAACCGCACCTACGACGCCAGCCAGGGGGAAATTTTGGTGGGCGGCCATGATGTTCGCGCCTGGAATTTAGAGGCGCTGCGGCAGCAAATCTCGATCATCGAGCAGGATATTTACCTCTTCTCGCGCACGCTGGCCGAAAACATTGCGTTCGGCTGCCCCGACGCCACCCAGGCCGAAATCGAAGCGGCGGCTCAAGCGGCTCAGGCCCACGAATTTATCACGTCATTCAAAGATGGCTATCAAACCAAAGTCGGCGGACGGGGCGTCACCCTGTCCGGCGGCCAGCGGCAGCGCGTCGCCTTGGCCCGGGCTTTTTTGACCGACCCTAAAATCTTGATTTTGGATGACTCGACCAGCGCTATTGACAGCGCCACCGAAGATAAAATTCAGCAAGCCATCGAACGGGCCGCGGCGGGGCGCACAACGCTGCTCATCACCCATCGTCTGTCACAAATTCGCTGGGCCGATTTAATTGTGGTGCTGCGCCAGGGGCGGATCGCCATGATCGGCACGCACGATACATTGATGCAAGAGTCAGAAGCTTACCGGAAGATTTTTGCGCGGTACGAGTAGAGATGAGGGGAGTAGGGGGTAGGAAGTAGGGGTTAAGGGAAAACGGTTTTACGCCTACCCCTTACTTCTGACTTCCAAGGTAGGTTGTTTTACAAAATTGGCTTTTTAATATTTTTTCCAGAATTCGAGTTCTTGAAATAAATTATTGAGGTTACTATGGCCGTTTTTGCCGGTTTAGATACAGAAGCCTACGATCGATCTTACTCCGATGCCGAATTGATTAAACGGATTGCCCAATACTTCACGCCGCACAAAAAGCGTGTATGGGGCAGCTTTTTCTTCATTACGATTGTGTCGCTGGCCGGGGCCGGTCAGCCGCTGATTGTATCGAGAGGTATCGGCTCGCTGGAAGGCAAGCCACCGCTGCGCCTGATTTGGTGGTTGGTCGGGCTGATGTTAGTGGTGGGGATAGGCACCTGGCTGGCGAACTGGCTGCGCCGCCGGATTCAGGCCCGGCTCATCGCCGATGTCGTGGCCGCCCTGCGCCACGATGCCTTCAGTGCGGCCATCAGCCACGATTTGGCCTTTTTCGATGAGTTCAAGTCCGGCACCATTATCAGCCGGATCACCTCTGACACGCAAGAATTCGTGCAGGTGGTTCAACTCATCACTGAACTATTCACCCAAATCTTGCTGGTAGTCGTGCTGTTGGTGGTGCTCTTCGCCATCTCGTGGCAGTTGACGCTGGTGCTGCTGGCTCTGGGGCCGTTTGTTATTGTGCTGACCATGCTGTTTCGACGCCTGGCCCGGTTTGTGACGCGTAAAGCCACACGCGTGATGGGCCAGGTCAACGCATCGATCCAGGAAGCGGTGACGGGCATCAGTATCGCTAAGAACTTCCGGCAAGAAGGGGCGATCTACCGCAACTTTGCCGAGGTCAACGAGCAGTCTTACCAGGTCAATTTGCGGCGCGGCTTCGTATTGTCGAACGTATATCCGGTGCTCAATGTGTTATCCAGTTTTGGGATTGCGGCGCTGCTATATTGGGGTGGGGTATCGACCCAAACCGGCGCGATTACTATTGGCGCCTGGTATCTGTTTATGGCCAGCGTCGACCGCTTCTGGTTTCCTATGATTAACCTCTCTGTTTTCTGGAGTCAATTCCAAATTGGGCTGGCTGCGTCTGAGCGCATTTTCGCTTTGATCGATGCCAAACCGCTGGTTCAGCAAACGGCTGAGCACCCGGTCGCCCAGTTGCAAGGTAACATCGAATTTAATCACGTCAAATTTCGCTACAGCGAGCAGGAGCAGGTGCTGAACGACTTCACCCTGCGCATCCAACCCGGCGAAAGTATCGCGCTGGTGGGCCACACCGGCGCCGGCAAAAGCAGCATTGTCAAGCTGATTACGCGCTTTTATGAATTTCAAGAAGGGCAGATTTGTGTGGACGGGCGCGATATTCGCTCGTTCGATCTGCACAGCTACCGGCAGCAGTTGGGGATCGTGTCGCAAATTCCGTTTCTGTTTGACGGTACCGTGGCCGACAATATCCGCTACGCCCGGCCGGCGCTGACCGATGCCGACATCGCAGCGGTCGCCCGCCAGATTGGACAGGGGGAGTGGTTGGAAACCCTGCCGGAGGGGCTGCACACCCATGTTGGCGAGCGCGGGTCGCGGCTGTCGATGGGCCAGCGGCAGTTGGTGGCGCTGACCCGGGTGCTGGCTCAGCAGCCGGCCATCTTCATTTTAGATGAAGCCACCGCCAGCGTCGATCCTTTCACCGAGTCGCAAATTCAAGAAGCGATGGATTTGATCCTCAAGTCCAGCACCTCGATTCTCATCGCCCACCGGCTGTCGACGGTGCGATCGGTTGATCGCATTTTGGTGCTGCAAAAGGGCCGCATCATCGAGCAAGGCAGCCATGATACGCTGCTGGCTCGCGGCGGTCACTACGCCGAACTGTATGACACCTACTTCCGCCACCAGTCGCCGTATGCCAGAGATCACGTTAGAATAGATGGCAGAAAGCCATTTTGATTGGCAGGGTAAGTTGGCCATTCAATGGCTTGAGATAACGTCGTGAGCGACGCCTAACGTCCTCGTCATTTTCTAACCATTTACTAATTATATTCCAATTTAATTCTTAACGTCGTGTGCTAAAATTCCGTGAAGTTAAACAGGGGCGGTTGATCAACCTAGATAAACGCCCCTGAAGTTTGCTTGCATAACTTATCGGCTCGCTTTATAATAGTTTGCTATCATTAAATTATGACTTAATTTAGTGAGATCAGGCTAAATCCATATGCCCAATGCAGTTGCGTTCAGGACAGTGCCGGTCCGGACATAAACACGATGGACTTGATAGCGTCAAGTGGTCTCATTACCGGCAGTTGAATTAGCAATCCCCAGCTAGCGCCTATATTCCGCTTGACTTAAAAACCCGTCATTTTAGCTTTATTCCATGAAGGTCGAGTGAGGAATATGAATTCATATCTTCGCAGTCATCTAATACAACTAGAAAATGAAGCCATCTACGTTATTCGCGAGATTGCGGCCCAGTTCGAGCGGCCGGTGCTGCTCTTTTCCGGCGGCAAGGACTCGATTGTGATGGCCCATTTGGCCCGTAAAGCGTTTTATCCGGGCAAAATCCCTTTTCCCTTTTTACACATCGATACCGGTCACAATTTTCCTGAAACGTTAGCGTTTCGGGATCGATTGATGAAGAAACTCGAAGCGCAGTTGCTGGTGGGCTATGTCCAAGACTCTATCGATAAAGGGCGGGTGGTTGAGGAAACCGGGCCTAATGCCAGCCGGAATGGCTTGCAGACCGTGACGCTGCTCGACACCCTAACCGAGTACAAATTTGAGGCCGCTCTGGGCGGGGCGCGGCGAGATGAGGAAAAGGCCCGGGCCAAAGAGCGTTTTTTCTCCCATCGCGACGCCTTCGGCCAGTGGGACCCCAAAAATCAGCGGCCTGAACTTTGGAATCTGTACAACGGCCGCAAACTGCCCAACGAGCATTTTCGCGTTTTCCCTCTAAGTAACTGGACGGAGCTGGATGTGTGGCAATATATCTATAACGAAAAGATCGAACTGCCTTCGCTCTATTTCTCTCACCAACGGGAGGTGATCAAACGAGATGGAACCCTGTTGGCGGTGACTGATATCGTCCGGCCTCAAGCGGGCGAAATGGTGGAAAGCAAAATTGTCCGGTTCCGGACCATCGGCGATATGACCTGTACCGGCGCGGTTGAATCGCGGGCCAGTAATATGGAAGAAATCATCCAAGAGGTCGCCTCAGCCCGGGTTACTGAGCGGGGCGGGCGCGCCGACGACAAACGTTCGGAAGCGGCTATGGAAGACCGCAAACGCCAAGGTTATTTCTAGGGGGTAACGCTTTAATGATGACTAACCCAAATGCCACTACGCCACAAGAAAAGGTAGATCTGCTCGAAGACGTATCGCGTCCCGGCGTCAAAGCCGGGGTTGACTTGCTGCGTTTCACCACCGCCGGCAGCGTCGATGATGGTAAAAGCACGTTAATCGGCCGGCTATTGTATGACTCGAAAGCGATTTTCGAAGACCAGCTCGAGGCCGTTGAACGGGCCAGCGAAACTCGTGGGGATGAGCATGTCGATCTGGCGCTGTTGATGGATGGTCTACGTGCTGAACGTGAGCAAAAAATCACCATCGATGTAGCCTATCGCTACTTTGCCACCCCCAAACGTAAATTCATCATCGCCGATACACCCGGCCACATTCAGTACACCCGCAACATGGTTACCGGCGCTTCCACCGCCGAACTAGCCATTATTTTGATCGACGCCCGCAAAGGCGTTGTCACCCAGTCGCGGCGGCACGGCTTCCTGGCCACGCTGCTGCAAATTCCCCACCTGATGGTGGCGATCAATAAGATGGACCTGGTTGATTATAAACAGGATGTTTACAACCAGATTATGGCCGACTATAAAGATTTCGCCTCGAAGCTGTCGGTGCAGGATATCGTTTTTATTCCCATTTCGGCCCTACACGGTGACAACGTCGTTGAAAAGAGCTACAAAATGCCCTGGTACGACGGCCCCACGCTGCTGCATCACCTGGAGCATGTCAACGTGGGCGCCAGCCGCAATCTGGTGGATTTCCGATTTCCGGTGCAGTACGTCATCCGGCCTAACCAGGATTTTCGCGGCTTTGCCGGGCAGGTCGCTTCGGGCCGCGTTGCCGTGGGAGAAGAGGTGGTGGTTTTACCCTCCGGTCTGCAGAGCAAGGTTAAGTCGATTGTGACCTATGAAAGCGAACCGGACGAAGCGATCATCGGCGACTCGGTGGTGCTCACCCTGGAGGATGAAATCGACATCAGCCGGGGCGATATGATTGTCCGCACTCGCAACTTGCCGCAAAAAAGCGGCCAACTCGATGCCACCCTGTGCTGGATGAGCGAAACGCCGATGAACCGGCAAGGCGCCTACTGGCTGCAGCACACTACCCGCCTGGTGAAAACCCTGATCTCCGAACTCAACTATAAAATCGATGTCGATACGATGCACCGCGAACCAACCGACTCGCTTGCGCTGAATGAGATTGGCCGGGTGCAGCTAACTACGACCCAGCCGATTTTTTACGACCGGTATCAGATCAATCGTAACACCGGCAGCTTCATTCTCATCGATCCTTATACTAACAACACCGTCGCCGCCGGAATGATCCGGGGGCAGTCGCGCCAGATAAGCGATCTGATAGATATCCAGGCCAAAGTTGAATCCGATACCATGCGTAAAAAGTCAACGGATGTCGTCTGGGAGTCGATCGGCATTTCCCGCGAGATGCGTGAGTCGAAGAACGGTCACAAAGCGGCGGTGCTGTGGTTTACCGGGCTGTCCGGCTCCGGCAAATCGACGGTCGCGAAAAAGGTGGAGCAGTTTCTATTTGATCGAGGCGGCCGCACCATGTTTTTAGATGGCGATAATGTCCGCCACGGCCTCAACGGCGACCTGGGCTTTTCCGAACATGACCGGCAAGAAAACATCCGGCGGGTGGCGGAAGTAGCCCGGCTGGGGTTCGAGCATGGCAACATTGTGCTGTGCAGCTTTATCTCACCGTTCCAGGCCGATCGCGATTTTGCTCGATCGCTGCTGCCGCAAGGCCGCTTCTTTGAAGTCTTTGTCAAGTGCGATATCGAAGTGTGCAAGCGCCGTGATCCGAAAGGACTGTACGCTCGCGCCTTGAAAGGTGAAATCAAAAACTTCACCGGCATCAGTTCGCCTTATGAAGAGCCCGCTAATCCTGAAATTGTCTTTGAAACCGATCTCCATAGTACCGAGGAAATTGTGGCCCAGATTATGTCGATCTTGCAAGCCCGAGAAATTATTTAGTCGCGCATAGGTTCATCTTTGTTTCATCCCAGACCATCGCTCGACCGGATAAAAACGACATCGTTACGCTTTAAGTATGATATAAACCGGCACAGAGTTTGGATGCTGCCGGTTTTTTTATTTCAAATTAACAGGACAAAGTGACTGGCATTTCATCACCATCGAGCGAAAGCCGGTCACTTGAATAATTATCCCATCAGGAGTACACACGATGCGTATCCATCCAACCGCAGAGGTTTCACCTCAAGCCCAAATAGGAGAAGGGTGCCTGATCTGGCATCAGGTTCAAATTCGCGAACGGGCAACGTTAGGCCCCAACTGTATTGTCGGCAAGGGAGCTTACATCGATTTTGAAGTTAGCATTGGACGTAATGTAAAAATTCAAAACAGTGCGCTGATTTACCACGGCGTGACCATCGAGGATGGGGCTTTTATCGGTCCCCAGGCTTGTCTGACCAATGACAAAGTGCCGCGAGCGGTCAATCCCGACGGCTCCTTAAAGGGTACCGATGATTGGTTAGTTAGCCCGATCCTAATTCGTACGGGAGCCGCTCTTGGAGCGCAGTCGGTGGTGCTGCCGGGAGTCACCGTAGGACGTTGGGCTATAGTTGGCTCTGGGTCGGTGGTGACCAAAGATGTACCCGATTACGGATTGGTTTGGGGCAATCCGGCTCGACTTCGTGGTTATGTCAATCCTCTTGGCCAAACCTTTAGTCCCATTAAAGCAGATAATGACCATATGGCTTGCCCTGATTTTGATTGGCAGGCTATTTTTGATACCTTAGATTGGGAGATTATCGAATAATGATTTCAATTGCCAACCCTTTAATCGGCGAAGAAGAAAAACAAGCGGTGATGGAAGTGCTCGACTCTGGCATTTTAGCCCAAGGCCCGCGAGTCAAAGCCTTTGAAGAAGCTTTTGCCGAAATGTGCGGCGCCAAATATGCCGTCGCGACCTCATCTGGAACCACCGCTCTCCATGTCGCCTTGCTGGCCCACGATATCGGCCCCGGCGATGAGGTGATTACCAGCCCGTTTACGTTTATCGCCTCGGCCAATTCGGTCCTGTACACGGGAGCGAGACCCGTCTTCGTCGATATCGATCCGGTCAGCTTCAACCTCGATCCGGCTAAAATCGAGGCCGCGATTACGCCCAACACCAAAGCCATTATGCCGGTCCATCTGTTTGGCCTGCCGTGCGAGATGACGCCAATTTTAGCAATTGCTCAAAAACACAATCTGGTTATAATCGAAGACTCGGCCCAGTCGCACGGCGCAGCCTATCACGGTCAGCGCGTCGGCAGCTTTGGCACCGGCTGTTTTTCGCTATATCCGACTAAGAATATCACCTCTGCCGAGGGCGGGATGGTGACGACCAACAGCGAAGAAATCGCCGAGAACTGTCGAGTGATTCGCCAGCACGGTATGCGCCGGCGCTACTATCACGATGAACTGGGCTTTAATTTTAGAATGACCGATGTCCATGCCGCCATCGGTCTGGCTCAACTCAAAAAGCTGTGGCCGTTTACCGAAGCCCGCATAAACAACGCTCGCTTCTTAAACCAGCATCTTGAAGGTGTCGTCACACCCACCGTTCCCGAAAACAGCACCCACGTCTTTCACCAATACACCATTCGCGTGCCGAACGGCCGTCGAGATGAGGTTCTGGCCGGGCTGCAAGCGCAAGGTATCGGCTGCGGGGTTTACTATCCGGTACCGGTCCATCAACAGCGTGTTTATACCGAGCTAGGTTATGCCGTGTCTCTGCCTGAGGCTGAGCAAGCTGCTTTGGAAGTGATCTCGCTGCCGGTGCATCCGGCCCTGAGCAGCGCGGATTTAGAAACGATTGTGGCGGCGGTGAATGGGTTGGTCAACTAACAACCCCTACAGCTCTGACTTTTTAAGTCAATAAGCAGACTCAAATCATCCGGCTAATGTGGTAATTATCTATGGCTTTAAATCAAATGAATCACTCATCGACTACAGTGCTGTCAGGGCAGCGCGATTCCGCCAGGCGATATGCCAACCCGATCAAAATGGTCAAAAACCTGTGGTCGCATCGGGAGCTCATCTATCAATTTACCAAACGCGAAGTGTTAGAACGCTACAAAGGCTCTTACTTGGGCGTCTTGTGGTCGTTTGTAACGCCATTGGCTTTACTGTTAGTCTATACCTTTGCCTTTTCAGTCGTGTTAAATGCTCGCTGGGAAAACGCGGGTGAGGATGGGCATTTTATCTTTGCTCTCAATCTTTTTGCCGGCTTAATTGCGTTTAATGTCTTCAGTGACACCATTTCAAATGCGCCAAATCTCATTGTTAAAAACCCCAATTACGTAAAAAAAGTCGTTTTTCCCTTAGAAGTTTTAACGGTTAGTAAGTTGGGAGCTGCGATCATCGACTCGCTGTTTGGGATAGTCATTTTACTTTTAGGCGCCCTGGTTATCCTGGGAACCCTGCCCTGGACCTTGATCCTATTACCCTTAATGTATTTACCGCTTATTTTTTTATCGTTGGGTCTCGGTTGGTTTTTCGCCTCACTGGGTGTCTTTATCCGGGATGTGGGTAATTTTTTAGATGTTGTCGTTCGTATGCTCTTTTTCTTGACTCCGATTTTTTATCCTCTATCAGCCATTCCCGCTAATATTCGCTTTTTACTTTACCTCAACCCGCTTACGTTTATCGTCAACCATTTTCGACGCGTGACGCTGTGGGGCCAAATGCCGGATTGGTTCGAGTTTTTGGGGTTAACCCTCGGCACCTTAATCATTTGCCTGTTGGGCTATATTTGGTTTATGAAAAGCAAGAAGGCATTCGCGGATGTAATTTAAGGCCATGAATCTCGTCTGACAATTATTAGCGCAAAAAAGTGAAGAACCTTATACTAGCACTTTAACCGGAGGTTAAGATGAACCTTTCTGAAAAACGTATCATGGTTACCGGTGGTCATGGCTTTCTGGGCCGTTATGTTGTCGCCGAACTGAAAGAAAAAGGCGCGGAAAACATTTTTCTGCCCCGCCATTCTGATTACGATTTAACCCAAATTGACGATGTCATCCGCGCTTACAAGGACAGTGAGCCGGATGTGGTGATCCACTTGGCCGCCAAAGTGGGCGGTATCGGCATTAACCGTGAAAAGCCGGGCGAATTTTTCTACGACAATTTGATGATGGGCGTCCAATTGATGGAGCAAGCTCGCCAATTTGGCGTTGATAAGTTTGTAACCATTGGCACCATCTGCGCCTACCCTAAATTCACCCCTATCCCCTTCAAAGAAGAATATCTATGGGACGGTTACCCGGAGGAAACCAACGCCCCCTATGGGTTAGCCAAAAAAATGCTGCTAGTTCAGGGCGATGCCTACCGGCAGCAGTACGACTTCAACGCGATCTATCTGCTGCCAGTCAACCTATATGGCCCCGGCGATAATTTCAATCCGGCCTCGTCCCATGTGATCCCAGCCTTGATCAAAAAATGTATTGATGCTCTTGAGCAAGGTGACGATCAAATCGTGGCTTGGGGTTCGGGTAGTCCTTCCCGAGAATTTTTGTACGTAGCTGACGCGGCCCGAGCGATTGTAATGGCGACGGAAAAATACAATAAGCCCGATCCGGTCAACATCGGCGCGGGGATGGAAATTACCATTAAAGATCTGCTGCAGCTTATTGCCGAACTGTGCGGTTTTCAAGGCGAAATCGTGTGGGATACATCCAAACCGGACGGCCAGCCCCGCCGTTCGCTGGATACCAGCTTTGCGCAACAAGAGTTCGGCTTTAAAGCCCTGACCGATTTCCGCGAAGGACTGCGCCGGACCATCGATTGGTATATTGCCCATCGAGATGAGCTATAGATAGAGGCTTTTGGTTGAACGATCTGCCGCGCATCAATATCCTGGGGGTCGGAGTCCACGCGATTACGATGGCCCAAACGCTCGAGCAGATTTCGACCTGGATTGAGCAGGGACTGCGGCGGTATGTATCCATCTGCACTGTCCATACGATTATGGAGTGCCGCCAAAGCGAACCCGTTCGCCGAGCCGTCAACCAGGCCGGCCTGGCTACGCCCGACGGTATGCCGTTGGTCTGGTTGGGCCGGCTCAAAAGTAATTTGGAGGTAACGCGGGTCTACGGCCCCGATCTTATGTTGTCGCTGTGCGAACTATCGGCTCGGTGCGGCTACCGGCACTACTTTTACGGCGGGCGTGAAGGTGTAGCCGAACTACTGGCCGATCGGCTGCAAGATCGCTTTCCCGGCCTGCAAATTGCCGGAACCTACTGCCCGCCCTACCGGCCGCTGACCTATCAAGAAGACGCCTGCGTTATCGACCAGATCAACCAAACGGCGCCTGATATTATTTGGGTGGGCCTGGGTACTCCCAAACAAGATTTGTGGATGGCCGCCCATCGCGATCAACTAACTGCGCCGGTGCTCATCGCTGTCGGGGCGGCGTTCGATTTTCACGCCGGCCGCCTGCCTCAGGCCCCCAAATGGATGCAGCGCAGCGGCCTGGAATGGTGCTTCCGCCTGCTGCATGAGCCACGACGATTGTGGTATCGCTACCTTGTCTACAATCCCCTTTTTGTCTTCCTAACCCTGGTGCAATCGTTAGGGCTTAAGAAATTTTCATTAGACTAATTCGGAGCGACAAAGCTAGCTTTGTCAAACCTTTCTCGGAGCGACAAAGCTAGCTTTGTCAAATTCGATCAAAGCCAGCTTTGATGCTCCAGACCTTTATTTACCGAGAAAACCCCATGCTTGATCACTATTTACGCGGCGCTAAGGATTATGTTCTGGCCTTTTTAGCTCCGCCCCTGTATCGGGTCCATCCTATCACCCTTTCTTTTATCGGCTTGGGTTTCGGTCTCATCGCCGGTATTTTTTTAATGCGGCAGCAGTATCTGCTCGGCTTTATTTTCTGGTTAATCAACCGCATCCTCGATGGCCTGGACGGCGCCATCGCTCGCCAAACCGGCCGGCAGAGCGATCTCGGCGGCTACATCGACATCATTTTCGATTTTGTGATCTACGCATTTATCCCGATCGCGCTGGTGGTGGGGCTACCTTCAACCGAAGCGTTTCTGAGTTTGAGCTTTTTATTGGGCAGCTTTTATGTCAACTCTGCCTCGTGGATGTATCTGGCGGCGATATTGGAAAAACGCCGAGAAGGGGCAAAAACAAAGGGAGAACTGACCACCATTACCATGCCGTCGGGGCTGATCGGCGGCGCGGAGACCGTGTTGTTTTTTAGTCTCTTCATTATCTGGCCGCAGCAGCTTATCCTACTATTCGTGTTGATGGGTATTTTGGTGTTCTTTACTACCGGCCAGCGGCTGGTATGGGCGGCTCGATATTTGAAGTAATGGGAGGTTCTTACTAATGTTAGACTCGTGCTATAACTCGCTACGAGCTTTTGTAGTCGTTCCAGGCTTGTAGAAATGCGTCCGGTACGGAAACGGTTTGGCGGTCGGCATAATTAAAGGTGATGATGCCTGTTTCGGCCAGGGCGACCAGCTGCGTATTTTTGGTTAGCCGGTAAAAAATACGAAAACTTTTGCGCGAGATGTCGCCGATATGGCAGTCGATGTGGAGGACATCGAACAGAAAGCCTTCGGCCTTGAAGTTGATCACCAAGTCGGCCAGGATAATCCCGGTCTGGCCATCGCCCAGATCAAATTCGCTCAAGCCCAGGGCGTGCAGCAAATTAACTCGCGCTTCGCTGATGAGACCTACCACCGAGTCATTGCCTAAGTGGTTGCCGTAGTTAAGATCTGTAACCCGCACCGTAACGGTGTGGCTAAATTCATAAGTAGGTTGTTCTTCCAGTTTTACACGCGGCATTGATTCTGTCTCCAGTCGATTTTTCAAGAAGCGATTATACGGCAAAGCGAATTTCAGAACAATTAAATCTACCTTGGCTAAACAGATAATCACTTTTTGTAGAATTTGGGAAGTGGTGCTACAAGAGAATCCTCTATTTTTTAAGGTTCTTATGGAGTTGCCCAACTATGTCAAGCGCTGCATTTGTATCAATCCGGCCGGCTGAATATCGCTTAAACCGAATTCACGCTTTGCTGGCCGTTCAATCGGTAGTAGTCATTCTCTTATCGATCAACCGGCTGAGTTCATTGACCACGGCCTACGTCTGGCCCAATGAATTTTTGCGATGGACCGAACTAAACAACATGCTTATCTTACCACTACTCAGCGTCATCGCCTCCTATTGGCTCAAAAATGAGCTGCAAATATCGCCGCCGGCCTCAGCCAGCGCCCGTTTCTGGCGAGCAGTACTTAATGTGGCCTTTCTGATAGGGGTATATCTATTAGCCGCCAGCTACGGCACCCACGAGGTGACCAACTACCTGCATATCCGCTTTTGCCCCCCTGAGGAAACCGGCCGGCTGTGCCAAATTATCCGGTTCAACGATGACGATTTCTCCCACTGGGTCTTCTTTACCGGCTTTGTCTTGATCAACGCTTCGCTGCTGCTGTTGCAAGTGGTCTATCCCTATAACGGAACGCTCTCCCTGCGTGACAAAGCCCTGTTAATTGTTAATGCGCTTTTTATTGGTCTGGCCATTTTTGCCAATCTGGCGTTCGAGGAAATCGGCTTTGATCTGTACGTGGTGGCGCTGCTGGCCGTTTTATCGCTGGGGTTGTTATGGCGGAAGGGTAACCAGCCGCTAGTGATTTACTACAGCGTGGCCTACACGCTAGGTTTGGTAGCCACAGGCGCGGTAATACTATTGGGATGAGCAGGATAAGAGTTGGCGTTTGAGTTGCATCATTAGTAGTGCTTTTAGAACCGTGCTATACTGGAATCAGCGGCACGCGAGTATGACCGGACAGGGAGATCAGTTACTTGTTTGATTTCAATCTTTTCTCTTTAAGCACTTTGGCCCAAACTGTTACTTTGGCTGCTATTTTAGCAGTGGCCTGGCTATCCCAATTCGTTCTGGGGCGACTCTTTATCGCCCTTGAAGTACGCTTGAAACCCATTACCTGGGCGCGACATTTGCCGGTGATTACCTTGAGCGCCCTGCCTCCATTACTGGCCTGGTGGCTGGCAAAGCTGGCTATTGATAGTTTTGAAGCATTTGGCGGGCAGACCAACCTGCTGCGATGGGCCGTGCCCTTCTTCACCCTCTGGTTCTTTTACCGGTTGGTCGATACGCTGATCAATATCACGGCCAGAGCACCTCAAGCGCAAGTGTGGCGCAGAAAAGTGCTGCTGCCCATTACCCTAATGGCCGGCTTATTATATGGCGTCGGCCTGTTAGATGATTTTCTCCAGCTGGGTTCACTGGCCGATGAAAACCTCAAAAATATTACCGTTGGCTCTGTTCTGGCCGGCCTGGCGATTATCGGCCTGTTTCTGTTCCTCTCTCGATCGACATTTAGCTTCTTAGAAGGCGGATTTTTGCCGGAAGCGGGGTTTGAGCCGGGGCTAGCCCACGCGGTCTCAACACTCACGGCTTATGCGGTCTTGATCATCGGCGTGATCGCCGGACTAATGGTGACCGGGGTCAATTTGACCACATTGACGGTCATCGCCGGGGGGTTATCGATCGGGTTGGGCTTTGGCTTGCAGCAAATTGTCAGCAACTTTGTCAGCGGCTTTATTTTGATGTTTGATCGGTCAATCAGTCCGGGCGATGTGATCGAGATTGGCAGCACGGTTGGGGCGGTTCAGGATATCGGCATCCGCAGCATCATTATCAAAACGGCGACTAATCGCGAGGTCATTATCCCCAACTCGCATTTTTTGTCTGACATGATGACCAACTTAACCCGGACTGATCGCATTGTCCGGGTGGATATTAAAGTAGGTGTTTCATACGATGCCGATCCCCTGGAGGTGGAGCAGGCGTTACTGGAGGCAGCCCAACACCCGCAAATCCTCGAAGACCCGCCATCGTCGGTTCAGTTTCTAGATTTTGGCGAGAGCAGCCTTGACTTTGCGCTGCTCGTCTGGACCAACAATCCAATGCGCATCCCGGCTTTGTCCAGCGACCTGCGCTACCGGATTTGGGACTCACTCAAGCAGCGAAATATCGATATCCCTTTCCCGCAGCGAGAATTGCATATTCGTTCAGGCGCGATGTGGCCGCCGGCAGATGGAGCCTCATCCCAAATAGAGGAAAATCTCAATCAAGGGCAGTAGTAGTGGCAGATGCGGGCGCGAATGGCCGTGTGGTCGCTGGTGGCATCACCGTTGCGGTTGAGCACAATCAAAATCGACTCCTCCGGCTGGATCTGATCGATTTTAATCGTCTCGGCAAAGCCCTGGTTATCCCGACCTGTCAGTGTCCGCTGAAAGAGCGGAGGCTCTCCGCTCGTATTTAAGGTGTTCTGATAGACCGATACCACCACGCCATCGCCGCCTAAATCGAGCTTGTTGGCGTTGATCCGAATCTCCAGTGGACCACTTACTGTACTCACCCAATACCACCCCACATCGGCCCCATTACCCGGATGAGCGCTGTCGGGACAAATACGGATGTAATCTTCGGCGTACCAACAGGCGCCGTATTTTCTATCTTCAAAAGAGAGCGGTTTCCAATTGTCATCGTCCGGCGGGCTCCAGATATAGCGCCAGGCCTCTTGTTGCGTGACCCCAAAATTGTCGGCGGTATCGGCCAGAACTTGGGGTACCGGCTCCGGTATTGACGTCGACTCGGTTGTAGGCGGTGATCCGGGTGATAGCTCGGAAGTTGGGGGGGCGTCCGTGACAGGGGCTTCTTGTTCGGATGGTTCGGTGGTAGAATCTTGACTTGGCAGGACAGCCAGCTCAGAGTTAGCTACTTCAGTAGCCTGAACCGTCTCCTGAGCCGTTTGGCTGGCGGCATCATCAGCATTACGCATAAAAAAGAAGGCAGCCAAAACCAGAGCCAGCAGAACGAGCACCCCTAGCGCCGCAGCAATGCCGATCCCCACGTAGAAGAGGGGGCGTTTGTCATCCGCTGTTGGGGTCGGCGACGGCGGGGAAACGACAGGCGCGGCCGGAGCAACTTTCGACACAGTAGTTTTGAGCAGCGGCGAGGCAATGGTCGCGTCATTCTCCAGAAGCGCCGCTTCGAGCGCATCGATCAACTGGCGGCCTATTTGGTACCGATCTTCAGGGTCTTTGTTCAAGGCCTTGAGTAAAACCGCTTCCGCGGCCGGCGGTAACTCAGGATTGATTTCTCGGGGCGGAGGTACGGGCATGGTCAGGTGCTGAACGGCGACCGTGGTCGAGGAGGGATCATTAAACGGCACGCGTCCGGTTAACATCTGGTACAAAATGATACCCAGCGAGTAAAGGTCGGATTGGGGTACGGCGCTGCCTGAATGGCGGGCTTGTTCCGGGGCAATGTAATGGGCGCTGCCGAACACCTCGCCCTGCGAGCCCATTTCGGCGTCCATGGCTAACCCAAAATCGGTTAGGACCACCCGTTTATCTTTGGCCACCATCACGTTCGACGGTTTGACATCCCGGTGAATAATGCCTTTGCTGTGGGCGTAATCGAGCGCATCGGCCACGGCCCGGCCGATACGCAGGACTTCGTCATAGGCCAGATGTTGGCCGTTGGCTTTGTAGTCGGCCAAAACCTTGGCCAGATCGTCCCCGTCGATATACTCCATAACGAAGTAGTAAAAGCCGTCCTGGTCATCGGCGTAGTAAATTTGAATAATATTTTCCTGCCGCCAGGTAGCGATGCTCTGAGCCTCGCGCACAAAGCGTTCGGCATAGGCCGGTTTGTCGCGATAGCGTGCATCAATGACTTTGACAGCCACCGGCCGGCGCAGTTTGACATCATGACCGTAATAAACCTGGGCCATGCCTCCTCGACCTAACGGGCGCTCAATCTCAAAGTTTGCCAGGCGGCGGCCAATCAGCGGATCATCACTCATCACCGCCCTCCTCATCGCCCCCGGAAAATCCTACTCGATCCGGGCTGTCACTTAAAGCAACGGGAATGCTCACCTGACAGCGGTCTTGCTTTTCTTCGCAGGTATAAAGCCACTCGCCGCCATAATAAATTTCAAATGATTTTTCCCAGAAGCGATTTTTATTTCCTACAGAAACCCGTCCCACTTCATTACAAGATACGTCAGGGGCTTTAGGCTTCCCTTTATCTTTCCAAGCCGAGATACATTCGCCACTGGCCAACGTCGCCGGCCCCACATCACTGAAGCTAAGCAGGCGATCACCGCTCGCCATTTGAAGCGGCCCAAGCGGAAAAGGTTGATCGGATTGATTGACCAGGAATAGGCTGTCTCCCTTATGTTTGGCCAGTAGCAGCTCATAGGTGGGCGATGGCTGGGGAGCGTTGACCTCAGCCGGAGGCGGTTGAGCCGCAGCGGCTGCGTCGGGCTCACTCCCGGCCCCAGCCTCCGCCCCGGTCTGTACCGCCGGCTGGCCCGCCGCTCCATTTTCGGCATTGGCGCTTTGAGCGCCCCCTCCGGCCGGGTCCGGATTGGCCTCGGCAGTCACAGCCCCGTCGTCGGCCACTGTTTCATCACCGCTGCTTCTCAGCCAGAAAAAACCGGCCAGCAGCAAGATTAGCGCCACCAACCCCAATAGCAAAAGCGCCCCGATGCCCAGACCGGCGTAAACCAGCGGGCGAGTCGGTTTTGAGGGGGAAGAGACCGGCGAGGCCGGCGGCTGTTCCGGTAAGGCCGCTCGAGAGGGAGAGGCGACGCTTGGCGATGATGGCGGCGGGGTAACTCCCGCCGGCAGCGGCGGCAGCGGTCGAGCCGCTACGTCTTGGGCCACCCGATAAGGGATCGATAAACTCGGCGGCGGTAGCGGTAGCGACACTTGACTGGTAGCTTTTAGGGCTTGATCGAGGGCCTTGATCAACTCCGCCCCTGATTGGTAACGGTCGGACGGCTCTTTTTCTAAGGTTTTGAGAATGACCGCCTCTAGTTCCGGGCTGAGCTCCGACCGAATCTCGCTGGGGGGCTGTGGCGGCTCGGTCATATGCAGCATAGCCACATCCAAGGCGCTATCAGCGTCAAAAGGCAGTTCGCCGGTAAACATCTCGTACAAAATAACGCCGATAGCATACAGATCGCTCTGTGGCACGGCGCTGGCCGAGGACATGGCCTGTTCGGGCGAGATGTAGTGGGGTGTGCCAAATATTTCGCCTCGGGTGCCGACATCGCTGATTAAAGCCAGGCCAAAGTCGGCCAAAAAGGCGTTTCCTTGCTTGTCGAGCATAATGTTAGCCGGTTTGATATCGCGATGGATGACGCCGCGACCGTGGGCATAATCGAGCGCCTGGCAGACCTGGTTGATAACTCGGTGAGCTTCCGCCGTCGGAATCAACTTATCTTCCTGACGATAGGATTTTAACAGCGTATTCAAGGCCGAACCCTCAATGTAACGCATGGCCATGTAGAGCACCCCATCAACTTCGCCATAACGGTAGAGGCTAACAATGTGGGGATGCTCCAGTTGGGCAATGGCTTTGGCCTCGCGCTCAAAGCGAGTCATGTAATCGGTGTCGTCTCTAAATGAGGCATCGATCACTTTAATAGCCACCCAGCGGTCCAGGCGCACATCCAAAGCGCGGTAGACCCGGGCCATACCGCCCTGCCCCAGCATCTCTTCTAAACGGTATTCATCCAGTTGTTTTCCAATTAAAGGGTCGTTAGCCATTTACTTGCTCCAATTTTGTCAGGCGTGTTTCGCGGCTAGTTTCGGTTATGCGCTGCAAATCTCGGATGTAGGTATTCAACCCGTCAGCATAGGCGTCGAGATAATCCTGAGCAATACGAGTCGCTATCTCGGTTTGATCCGCCTGGATCAACTCCTGCACGTGCGGTCGAAAATCTCTTAAGGTGATGCGCATCACTCCGGCCGCATCCGTGGCAACGCCCCAGACCAGCACTTTTTTATCGTGATCATCCTTAGCGGCCAGGTAGCGGGTGAGCGTACTACTCGACGGGACCGCGCCGATATTGGCCAAAACTTCACCACCGCGAATGATATCGTTCAAGATGTCGATCCGGTCGGGGATGTTGTCGAACATCCGCTGAAGCGAACCTGGCATGTGAGCCAGCAGCTTGATGGCCCCCACACTGGCGCTTTCGCCGGCCGTAGCGATATCTTTGGCGCGACTTAACACTAAGCCAAACCCGGCCAGGGCGGTTAGATAAGTTCGCTGTAGTTTATCAAAGTTGGTGTAATGGGCCGCCCGATCATCGGTCCCGGCCGCGTAGTTGTCGAGGGCTTCAATACAGTGTCGGTGCAGCGTCAGCAAATTCAACTCTTGCAGCGGGACCTCAAACGTGATGGGGTAGACGCGGTCACGCGGCGTCCGGCGGCTGCCATCGACCGGAATAACGATGGCTGGCTTCGTTTGGCCCGACGAGGTTATCGCTACTAAAGCGGTCGAAGCGGCCGCCTGCGTGTCTTTAGCCTGGCTCAACGCTTTTAAGTCTGCGATTAAGCTGGCCGATGGTTTGTATGTTACAGCGTGAATCGCCCGATACAGCACCAATAGATCATTAACGGTCAACTCAATCAAATCGTTACGCCGTTTAAAAAGGCGGCGCAACCGCTGCAATGCCTTCAGGTTGATCTTATCGGTTTCTACCCCAGCTGCGGGGGGTAGACTGGGGGTTTTTCGGATCAACGCTTCATCGGCGGGTTGAATTTTTAGGGCCAGGGCATGGGGTCGCGTTTGGCGAGCCTGGATCGGAGGCAGTGAACTGAGATAAATGGCCCAGCTTAAAGCCTCATTGGTCATAATTTCGGCCAAGGCCGCGCTCCAGGCGCTGTCAAAAAAGATAGCCGACTGGTCAAACACCATACTCTGGCCGGTGTCGAACAGGGTCATGGGATGGTCGCCAACGCCTCGTTCGGCCTGACGGATAGCCGCCAGGGGGAGCTGGTGGTCGCGCCGGTCGCAGTTGATGATGATGGGCGCCAGCCGCAAGGTGTCTAGATCGCTGATCAACCCGTCGCCCATTTTTTTGCGCAGTTCCGGCCAGGCCGATCGCCGCATTGTAGCCAGCGCAGTCAGCGACGCCGGTCGGACATTAGCTGGATAAAGTATTAGGGTCGCCAATTGGGTCCGTACCGTATTGACATCAGCCGGGTGGTCGGCTTGAGACGCACAGGCCGGAATGAGATAGTAACGCCCCTGATGAATCACAGCGATATGGGCTTTTTTGAGCGAGATAGGGGTATGGGTTTCGTCGTTAGCGCCCGGATCGAGAAAAGTTAAAAGCGACATCTGCTGCCGATAGGCCGGTAATCGTTCTTCAGCCGCTGCCTGAATTTTTTCTTGCCAGAGTTGGCGCCAGGCCGCCGGAAGTTCAGCCGTGGCCTGGGCCAGGAACTCATCGAATTTGCGTTTCCGGTAGCGGGGATAGGTTTCATTGGCTTGAACATCCTGGCCGCGCATATAGGGACGCTGTTTGGCCCAGAGCGCATAAAGTTGGGCGTACTGTTCGGCTTTAGGGTCATTTTGGGTGATGGTTTGCAACAGGTCGGTATAAACGCGCTCCCGCCACTCATTTTCCAATAGATCGCTATAAGCATGAAGACAGGTGATGGCGGCCATCACCCAGGCCGTGGCCTGATCACTTTCACTGAGTTGGATTTGGTGGCGTTGGAGGTCCGTATGAAAACCGTGGGTCTCGTTGACATGGCGGGCCGCGTCTTCGCGCATAGCATAATCGACGTAAAATTGCCAGGTGCCATCGGGGAAAGCCTGGTCGGGGTCTTTGCCGGCCAGCTTCAGCAGGTTTTGGTACCCCCAAATAACCGCAGCCGGTCCGGCAAATAAGGCGCCATACATCGCCTTATCGAGCGCCTGGCCGACGCCTTTGAAGAGCAAGTTAATATCGCGTTTGACCGTTTTGGCCGGCGGCTGCGCCCCCGGTAAACGCGCCAGGCCATTGAGAATGACGCCCGGAACGTTTCCCGCCGGCACCACTTGAGCCACCTGATTGACCACATTATCGATTTCAGGCAGGGACAATCGCGATAAATCTCTAAGCGCTTGGGACTCGGCAATCGATTTGAGATTGTTGGCTGTTTTAACTGAGGCTTCTAGATAGGCTTCTCGGTCGGTTGTCATACACTCCTCTAATCCAGATGAAAAACGTCACTTGGGCAGACAAGTGACGTACTTATCCTAAATCGTTACCGCACACAGGAAAAAATAGAGAGGAACATGGGTCTGAAGTTCATAGTCATATTCGAGGCTACAAATTGCGTTGAGTTTTGTTAACCTCGAATCATTGTAACATATCTACAGGTGGGTGACAATAGAACCTTTGTTGTTTCCGCTAGTCAATAAGTCAGGGGGAGACAGAACGCAGCTACAAATTAATCGTATCAACCGCGACGCCGACGCGGGGATGGGGAATTTCAACCTGAAGCAGCAGACCTCCGCCGCGCTGGTTTTGCAGCCGGAGGCGGCCACCCAAAAGCGCTACCCGCTCGCTGATGCCGAGCAGGCCATAATGCTCTTCTGCCGCCAGAGCCGACAAGTCAAAACCCGCTTTGAGGCCCTGGCCGTTATCGGCGACAGAGATCAACAAGGTTCGAGGCGAGGTATGTTTGAGCCGGATCTCAACCGCACTGGCCCGGGCATGTTTGCGGATATTATTCAATCCTTCCTGCACAATCCGAAAGATCGACAGCTCGATCGCCTCCGGCAGCCGGCCCAAGTTGGCGTCCAGGTCAAGCGAGACCGCAATATTATTACGCTCGCACCAATCGTGGGTGTAGGATTGCAAGGCCGCACCCAAGCCCAAACTATCGATAGTAGGCGGGCGCAGGTTGCCGCAAATTCGGCGCAGATCACCGACCATCTGGCGAATACTGATCCGGACATCATCCAACTCAGCCGTCAAAGCCGGTGACTCATTGCCGTTGGAGCCAATTTCTTCTAACTGATAATTGACACTCAACAAATCCTGAATGACCTGATCGTGCAGTTCCCGGGCCAGCCGTTTGCGCTCTTGCTCGCGCTCGGTTAGCAGGCGACGTTGGGCGGCTTGCAGCGCCAGGTTGGCCTGGTCAAGCGCTTCAACCTGCTCGGCTAGACGGTCAACTAACTGCTGGTTGAGGTTATCCCGTTCAACCAGGCTTCTTTCCAGCAGGGCTTGCTGATGGCGCAGCTTCTCAGCTTGCTGGCGTGCCTGATAATAGTTGTCCAAAGCCCAAATCGCCGGGGTAATTTGGTGCGGGCTGGCCACCCCCACCATCTCAGCCACAATATCTTCGCGGCTGGTTTCGTCGGTGCGGTGGACAGCCACAATTTGCCCTTTGCGGAGGGTAATGATCCGGTCTGTGACAGCAAACAAGTGCTCTAAATTTTTGCTGCTAAAAATCACGGAGACACCTTCGTTTTGCCAACGCTGGATTAAAGAGAGGAAACGCTGTTGATAGGTATAGCTCAGCAGCACCGTCGGCTCATCGACAACAATAAGCCGGGCCGACTGGGTCATGACCTGGGCAATGGCCACCAATTGGCGCTGCTCTGCCGAAAGGTTGGAGACTTTCTCGTATAAAGACGGAAAATGAACCCCCAGTTCACCCAGAGTCCGGTCTGCTTCCACATCCATTTGGGACTGGTTGGGGATTTTCAGCAGATGACTGAGTTTCGGCCAGCCCAGCTCACGGCCCAAGAAAATATTGCTGATGATATCCAGGTTTTCGGCCAGGATCGGTTCCTGGTGAATAACCTCGATGCTGAACCGGCGCGATTGAAGCGGCCAGTGCAACCGTTTTTCATCAAAATAAACGGCCCCTTCATTAGGGGTGTGCAGGCCGGCCAGCAGCATGGCCAGCACTGACTTACCCGCCCCACTTCGACCGGCCAGACCAACTACCTCGCCCGGATAAACCTCGAAGCTCACCTTTTCCAGGACCGACAGCCGGCCAAAACGTTTAGAGAGATTAATTACTCTCAGCAGTGGGTCCACAAACAAACCTTAGCCATTTCTTACTGAGCAACAGCCAAAGCGCGTTCCAAAGATTGGGCGGTGAGCGGCTTAGTCAGGCAAGCACTGGCCCCAATTTCTCGCAGCGACCCGGTGATTTCAGACAATGTTAACGAGGTCAAAATAATCACCGGAGCGATACAAAAACTGGTGGCTTCCAGACCATTCATCGCCGGCGGGTCTAAATCCATGAGGATGACATCCGGCTTAAGATAGTGTGACAAGCATGCGGCCTCGAAGCCACCTGAGGTTTCGCCGACAATAGTACAGCCTAGTTGTGCCGCGACCTGCTTAATATTTTCACGCGCATAATCATCATCATCTACAACCAAAATACGCATACATTTTACACCTGTTTGCTAGAACCCATAAGTTTGTAGTGACCGCTTTAGCGGTTCTCTCCTACTAACTCACCCACTTACAATTAAGCCAGGCCCGACTGCGTCCGGCTGCGCCGCGAAATCGCATCGACCAGTACCGCCAGGAGCAAGACCAGCCCGGTTATCACAAACTTCACCCCGGAACTGAGGCCCAACAGGCCCATTCCGTTTTCAACGCTCATGATGATCAACGCTCCCAAAACCGCGCTCGAAACGCGACCACTACCGCCGAACAGGCTAGTGCCGCCGATAACCGCCGCCGCAATCGCGTTGAGCAGTAAGTTACCGCCGCCAGCCGCCGTATCCACCGAACGCAGCCGCGAGGCCAGAATAATCCCGCCCATCCCGGCCATCGCACTCGAAATCATAAAAACAATCACCTGAATTCTCTGCACCGAAATCCCGGCCCGGCGAGCGGCTTCTTTATTGCCCCCAACCGCATACACATACCGGCCAAAAGGCGTTTTGGTCGCCAAGAACGAAAAGCCGACCAGGAAGACCAGGAGGATAATCCCGACAAACGGGACCCCGCGATCATGATTGCAGACATAGACGGCCAGCAGCGATAAAATTGCTAGCCCAACAATTTGAAGGACCACAATTAGCATGGGCGTCGTCGATAGGCCCTGATTGCGCCGCGCTATAACTTGTCTGACGCGCGTCAACGTGTAACCTGCGACAAACACAAGCGCTAAAATCCAGCCCCAAATCGCCGGTAAAAAGTAGTTGGCAATGCCTACGATGACACTATCTTGAATGATCACCGTGCCGGCCCCGCCGATCATAATCAGCACGACGCCGTTCCAGGCCAGCAGCCCGGCCAGCGTAACCACGAATGAGGGGAGTTGAAAGGTAGTAATGATTAACCCTTGTACCATCCCAATCAGCGCCACGGCGACTAACGCCAGCCCCAAAGCCGCATACCAGGGCCAGCCGCCCGGTTCCCGCAGCAGCAGGGTCATTGTGACGGCGGCTACCGCGCTCACGTAACCGATCGACAAATCGATTTCCCCGATGAGCAAAACAAAGACCACGCCGTAGGCAATGGTGGTCACCCCGGCCATCTGCACGATCAAGTTGACAAAGTTTCGCGCCGTTAGAAAATTCTCGTTTTGTGACTGGAAAATAATGGCGATAAGGATCAGCCCTAAAATGATGGGCAGCGAACCGAGATCGCCCGACGTCACCCGTTTGAGGTAAGATTGAATATATTCTGACGGCGACTGGGCCGCTTGGCCGGCCATCAACGCACTTTCTGAGGCTGTAGTTGAATTTTTTACACTCATGATTTCACCATCCCTGGAACTTCTTGCAGCTTCCCTGCTGTGATTGCGTGAACAACTTCCTGTTGAGTTGTTTCCGATGTTCTAAATTCTCGGACTTTTTGGCCGAGCCGGAGGACCGTAATCCGGTCGGTTACTTCGAAGATATCATGCAAGTTGTGCGAGATCAACACCACGGCCAGCCCTTTATCGGCCAAACGGCGCACCAGGTCCAGCACCTGCCGGGTTTGAGCCACCCCTAAAGCGGCTGTCGGCTCGTCGAGGATGACCAGCCGCGAATTCCACATCACCGCTTTAGCCACCGCGATAGCCTGCCGCTGCCCCCCCGACAAACTGGCCACCGGCTGCCGCACCGAACGCAGCGTGGTCACCGACAACGAGTCGAGCGTTTTGACACAGTCCTTCTCCATACTGGCTTCGTCGAGCCGCCACGGTGGCAGCACGCGTTCCCGACCCAGAAACATATTGGCGACCACGTCAAGGTTATCGGCCAGCGCCAAATCCTGGTATACAATTTCAATGCCCAACGCGGCGCAATCTTTGGGACTGTGGATATGAACCTGCTTTCCGTCGTAATAAACTTCACCTTCGTCAAACGGGTAGATCCCCGCAATACCTTTAATCAGCGTTGATTTGCCCGCGCCGTTATCGCCGACCAGGGCCATCACCTCACCGGGGTAACAGAAAAAGTCAACCTTGGTCAGCGCCTGAACCGCGCCGAAACGTTTAGATACACCTTTGAGCTCAAGCAGTGGTTTGTCGGACACCATTATCCTCCTTATATAGATAGTTGGTTGGATAGTTTAGTTAGTTGGATGGTAGGGAGGTTTAGTTGGTTGGCTGTTAACTAAACCTCCCTACCATCCAACTAACATTTTTAGTTTCGGCCTCATCCCGAGAAACTAATAAGGCTAACATATCAAATAACATTCCTATTTGGGGTTAGAGATGGGGAGAGAAAGAGATGATCACATAAAATCTCCACTCCCCCCATCTCAAAAACCCTAAAGGTTTTTGAAACCTTTAGGGTTTTCATAACTATTAGCGATCCGCGGGGCAGAATTCTTCGAATTCACCGACGCAGACTTCATCCCAGGTGCGGAAACCATCGGCGATAACGGTCTCAGCGATGTTGTCTTTCGTCACGGCTAATGGGGTCAGTTTAGCAAACGGAATATCGTTTTGGCCGTTGTTGAGGGTGTCGCTGGCTACGGTCGTCACGTCTTCACCCTTCAGCAAGCGAATGGCCGCATCCGCCGCCGCTTCTGCTTCCAGCTTGATCGGCTTGTACACTGTCATCGTCTGCCAACCCGACAGGATGTTCTGGATACCACCCACCGTCGCGTCTTGACGCTAACCGGGATCGGGTCTAAGCCTGGCTTTCAGCGCCACCAATCACCGACCCGGCCAAGCCGTCGTTGGCCGCAAACGTCGCATCCACATTACTGCCGGCACCGTCAATATCTGCTCGCAAATCCACCAGCGCCTGTTGGTTTATCCCCAGTTCAGCACCGCTTGGTCATCGACCAGTTCCCAATCGCCCGCCGTGTAGTGCGGCTCAGCCTGAAATACCCTTCCCGGAACAATGTCGCGTTGTTGTCGTCGGCGACCGTTCAACTGCACTACCGTTTCGGTCGCTTCCAAACCGTCAATGATCGCGGCTCCTAACGTCTCGCATCAATCCCGACCTACCGCCACGTTGTCAGAAGCTGACGTACGGGTCTGCCTGGCCCATGTCGTCAGCCGGGTCACCAGTCGATGACCTTCACTCCCCGGCTTCGCGCGCCTGACAATGATCGCCGCCCACTCCCGCTGGCCAGGTTGACCAGCAGCAGCACTTTCGCGCCGTTCGTTGCTCCTTGTTCACTTGGGTTTGTTATTGCCAGGCATCGCCTTCCGCATTGACGATGGTGTACTCCACTCCAGCGCGTCAAACGCTTGTTCAAAGAACCGCCGGTCATCGTTTTCCCATCGCGCCGAGGACGCGCTGTCAGTAGTAACACCGCAATACTGCGCCGTCTAATTCCATCGCCTCTCGTATAAACTACAACTTCGATAGCTTCGGCCGTTAGCTATCAGTCAGGGGCCTTCAGCTTCACCAGCCGCCGGTACGGATCGATCTTCAGGGGCAGAATTCTTCCAGATGCACCGACGCAGACTTCATCCCAGGTGCGAAACCATCGGCGATAACGGTCTCAGCGATGTTGTCTTTCGTCACGGCTAATGGGGGTCAGTTTAACAAACGGAATATCGTTTTGGCCGTTGTTGGGGGTGTCGCTGGCTACGTCGTCACATCTTCACCCTTCAGCAAGCGAATGGCCGCATCCGCCGCCGCTTCTGCTTCAAGCGATGGCAGCACACCGTCAATGGGCTCTGCCAACCCGACAGGATGTTCTGGATACCACCACCGTCGCGTCTTGACCGCTAACCGGGATCGGGTCTAAGCCCTGGCTTTTCAGCGCCGCAATCACCGACCCAGCCAGGCCGTCGTTGTACGCAAACTCATCCACATTGCTGCCGGCCGCCGTCAATATCGCCATAAATCACCAGCGCCTGTTGGTTTGTACAGTTCGGCACCCAGCAGTGTCCGGCCAGTTTCCCAATCATAACCCACCGTGGTGGTGCGGCTCGGCCACCGAAATACGCCCGGAACAGTAATGGCATTTATTTGTCCGTCGGCGACCGTTCAACTGCACTACCCGTTTCGGGTCCGCTTCCAAACCGTCAGCAATCAAAACCTGGCGTCGCCATCAATCGACCTGCCGCCACGTTGTCGAAGCTGACGTACAGGTCACTGGCCCCTTCGTCGTCAGCCGGTCGCGTCGATGACCTTCGCTCCGGCTTCGCGCGCCTGAGCAATGATCGCCGCCCCCCTCCCGCTGTCCGGGTTGACCAGCAGCAGCACTTTCGCGCCGTTCGTTATCGCTTGTTCCTTGGGTTTGTTGTACCCGGGCATCGCCTTCCGCATTGACGATGGTGTGGCCTCCACTCCAGCCGCGTCAAACGCTTGTTCGAAACCGCCAGTCATCGTTTTCCCACATCGCGCCGAGACGCGCTGTCCGAAATATAACACCTGTGCAAACGCCCATCGCTTCTTCAGCCATAGCCTCTCAGTGGAGCAGCTGCCTCTTCGTATCGCTTCTTCTGTTGAGCGGCTTCTTCTGTTGGGCCTGGCTTCTTCGGCCGCAACTATCAGTCGGGCAGCTTCTTCGGCCGGGGCTTCCTCGCCAGGGCGCTGGTGGGGGTGGGAGGCTTACACCGGGCAGCCATAAAAAGTAGAAGGAAGGTGAGTAAGGATAAAGTTAGAATTTATTTACGCATTTTTCTCCTCTTTGAGTTGGAAAAATTAAAGAAACTTTCTCACAGTTTTTCTCCACCTTGTGAGCATAATTAGTTAAGTGGGGATGCACCTTATTGCCACAACACATTACTCAGAAATTTAGGCCGTTTGGTTGTTATTTACCACCTCCTCTCATTAATCGATAAATTTGGTCTGTCCTCCTGACCTGGAGTGGCGCTCCCCAACCAAGCCAGCATCATCTTTGGCGCTTACCGGTATCGATACCGTAAGCTAATAGTAAAAAAGATTTCAAGGGTGTGTAGAAGGTGACTTAAAACCTGAGATTCAGAGATTATGAAGCAAGGTAGGGATTTATTAGCGTTAATTATACCCGGCCAATACACCAGAACAATATAAGCACTGCTATGTCCGTAAATTTTTTGCACATCACACTTTCCCCCCGATATGGCCTAAGAATCCCTGTTTTTGATAGGGATTTCCCTAATTTTTACCCGTAAATAACTAGTCATCTTGGGATGACCGTGGTATAATAATCAGACTATGGAAAAAGTACGAGTTGTTCATGGAAATGACTAATACTTACTGGTCCGGGCCAGTATCTCAACGCCCTAAAATTATCATCATGAAGATTGTCGAAGAAGTGACGACAGGTTGAGTCTGATGGCCGCCTTGAAAAAAAACCGGCCGGACTGCCTGCTCATCGACGTGACCATGCCCGACTTTGAACCCCTGTCGGCTATTCGTCAAATTCGAGCCGACTACCCCACGATGAAGATTTTAGTCATTAGCGCCTACGACGATGATGTGTACGTCCAAGGCTTGCTCGGCGCGGGAGTTAACGGCTATCACCTCAAAGACCAGCCGCTCAACGACTTAAAGCTGGCCGTCCAGCGCGTATTAAACGGCGAGCGCTGGATCTCCAGCCCGCTGGTCAGCAAGCTGGTTAAATTTTCTGGAATGGCTGCGGCCTCATCCGCCCCGGCCTTAACCAACCGCCAGCGCGATATCTTGAGCCTGCTCCAGCAGGGGCTTGATAACCAATCGATTGCCCGCCGCATGAGCTTAAGCGTCAAAACCGTGGAAAATCATTTAACCCGGCTCTACCGCCAGCTCAACGTGCAAAGCCGGCTTGAAGCCGTCAACTATCTGATGCAGCACCCTGAAACCCTGGCGGTATCCGGCCAGGTCGCCGCCCAAAGTAATCCGCACGTAGGGGACTCGCTCCCCAATCAAGTCACCATCCTACTGGTCGACGACAACGCCCGCTATCGCAGCCAACTGAGCCGCATGGTTGGCAAGGTCTGCCCGGAAGCGATCATCTACGATGCCGAAAACATTCACGCCGCCGCTCAACTGGCCCAACGCGTTCAGCCTCACCTGGCCTTGATTGACGTTGTGTTGGGCGACGAGAACGGCATCAACTGCACTCGCCGGATCAAAACCCTCTCCCCCTTATCGCGCGTCATCTTAATCAGCGCCTACCCCGACCGAGAATTCCACCGCCTTGGCTTGGAAGCGGGCGCTGTGGCTTTTTTAGATAAGAAAGACCTCGACGCCAACGTGTTGCGTCAGGTTATTAATGATGTAATTGGATAGATAGATGCCAGATGACTCACGTATGAATGGATTTAGCCGTCTCAAGTGACTGCCACCTGTTGATCGCGAATCAACGCCTCGATCAACGCCAACTTAATGCTTTCCATGCAAACCCTCACTTCAAGCCACATTGCGGCCTTAATTTCTCATAAACCCCTATTCAAGCGCCAGAAACGCCTTTTTTATAGCTGTTAACCCCCTACCCGGTCACGCCCCTCTCGCTTTTTCCGCCGGAAACAACCCATCGAGCAATGCCGGCTTAATTTTTCCAACAGAAACAACCCATCGAGCAATGCCGATTTAATTTTTCCAACAGAAACAACCCATCGAGCAACGCCGATTTAATTTTTCCAACAGAAACAACCCATCGAGCAACGCCGATTTAATTTTTCCAACAGAAACAACCCATCGAGCAATGCCGATTTAATTTTTCCAACAGAAACAACCCATCGAGTACACTCGACGCCTTGTTTCTCGCGCACACAAGGCGTCGAGTAATGCCAACGACTTGCTTATGACGGATTTAGCGACCAGCGCAGTGATGATGCTTTGTATTTATTGGAACCCACCTCTCCGGCCAGATAACCGCCTTATATTTCTATGAGTTACGGAGTTCAAAAGGTGACAGTCACTTTGGCGTTTAAATCGACCTATTTGGGCTAAACGGACCTTCATTTTCGGCCAAAAGTGACTGTCACCGGGTTCGTTTCACCCAACTGCGTAAGTCCTAATTTCAATAAACCTAAAAGGTTTTTAGAAACCTGATAGGTTTTAAATTCTCCCTATTGAAAAAGTTCGCTGATTATGTTAGGATGGGGGTAGTTCTATTGATTATGTCTTGCTGCATTGGCCGAGCGCATCGCGGGGATGGCGAACCGGCCTGAATCGGGCTATAGGAGAAAATCGGAGGGTACAATGTCCAAACTATTCCATCATGAAAATCTATTGACAACCATTGGCAAAGCGATCGCCTGTGCCGGCTTGCTGATGATCATCGTGGCTCTGTGGGGTTATGCTGACGCCGACGCCCAAGGCGGGGTCGATGTGATCAGAAACGGCAGCTTCGAACAGCGGAACGATCCATTGAACGGCGTGGCCGCCGATTGGGAGCCGTACAGCAACGGCCAAGCCGAATTCGGCTGGTATGATGAGCAGTGGCCGGAAGCGGTGCGCATGGGCAACTATTCGCAGCTCCTGGAAATCGACGACGTCTACACCAGCGCCACCGATCGCGCCATCGCCATCTACCAAACCGTGAATGTGGCCACCAACGCCGACTATGAATTAACCCTATACGCGATTATGCGCACCGATGCTCGCCTGGAAGATCGCAACCATTTTGAATACGAAATGCAATGGGGCGTCGATCCGTTCGGCGAAGGTAACATCGAAAACGTGCAGCAGTGGGTGGTCATGCCGCTAACCGAGCAGTTACGCATCGGGTCCAACGGCGAGTATCCCGACAACGAGCCGCTCATGTTCGAGATGATCACCGGCACTATTCGCACCGGGGCCGACAACAGCCGCATTAGCCTCTTCATCCGGGGCGTCAAAAAATTCGCCACCAACGCCGAAGTCAATTTCAACATCGATGACGTGTCTCTGGTCGGTCCGGCTCCCGGCTCGACCATCAGCAACATCCCGCAAGCCGCGCCGCCCGATGAAGACAGTCCGCTGCCCGTCACCGGCCTGACCACCGAAGCCCGCACGTCGGTCCCGACGCTTTTATTCGGCGGCCTGGTTTTATTGACGCTTGGCGGTGTGGCCACGGCAAAAATGCTACGTCGAGAATAGAGAAAATTAGAGATTGGAGATAAGGAGATTGGGTTAGCCTAATCGCCTTATTTCCTTATCTCCCCATCTCCATAAACGCGAATTAGATTTTCTCTACGCCTCTTTCGCCGCCAGCACCGCTTTAATCTGCTGAATATGCTCTCGCTCGTACTCCAGCATACGGCGAATGACCTTGCGCGGCGTCCATTTTTCACCATCGTACAGCGTAATTCTCGACCAATCCGATTCGTTGAGGGTGCGCAGGCGCTCCAAGGCCACGCCGCGAGCCGCCGCCAGCCGGAACAGCGCCGCCTCCGGCCATTGGCGCAGGCGATCCGTAAACCACAAATCGGCCTCGGCAATGTCATACAGCATATCGTGGATCGAGCGCGAACCGTCCTCGGGCTGCCATTGCAGCGTCTCTTCCGGCAGGCCTTTAACCAGATCAACCAACTCCTGCCGCGAGAGCGACATCCAGCGCAGCAGCATATCCATCTCATCCACCCCAATCGCGCTGAAATCGGTGTGGAAGGTCGTCGTCTCGGTTTCCTGAAATTCCAGGCGCAGGCCGCTGCCCACCCGAGGCACCGGCTCGCCGGCCTCACGTAACAGCCGGCAGTACGCTTCCACCGCCTGCCGAATATTCTCCTTTGCCTCCGCAATCGTCTTGCCTCTAGCCGCCGCGCCCGGCAGCGCCGGTATATGCGCCACCGGCCCCTTCTCCGAAACCGGGTCGCCCTTAGTCTCGATGTAAACCAGATATTCCGCCATACTGTTCCTCCGCTAGCTGTGCTGTTTAAAAATAGTCGTGCTACCTTACTTGATTTTAGCTTACTTGCGGCTAAATGTTCAAATTTTATGGGAGTTGAATCGAAATGGCTCATTGAAGTTGACAAGACTCAGCCGCAGTTTAAAATCATATACCAAATTTAATCCTTCAGCGAGGTAAAAACTCATGTCAATTAACGTCAATTGGGATCTAGATTCAATTTTTGAAGGCGGCAGCCAGTCGAGCGCGCTAGCCGACTTTTTGGCCCGGCTCACCACCGATCTCGATACGCTTGCAGCGGCGGACAGGCTCGCACCGCTGACCGACGAGAGCCAATCGGCCTGGGTGGCAGCCATTCAAACCCTGTTCGATTTAGGCGCCCGGCTCAACCAAGCCAGCTCCTTTATCGGCTGCCTGGTCTCGCAAAACGTTAAAGACGAGAAAGCGCTGCAATTAATGGGCCAAACGGAGCAGCTTGGCGCCAAGCTAGGCGCTCTATGGACCCGCTTCCAGGCCGCTTTTGCCGAACAGGACGATACCGACTGGACGAATTTAGTGACCCAAACCGATCTCCATAACGTGACCTTTTACCTCAACAAATCCCGTGAGTTAGCGCGCCAAAAGATGGCTCCGGAACTCGAGACATTAGCCAACGATCTAGCTACCGATGGCTATCACGCTTGGGGCCGATTGTATGATATTATCAGCGGCGACAAAGAGGTTGAGTTTGAGGGTAAACCAACCTCATTGGGCCAACTGCAAAGCAGATTTTATGACGATCCTGACCGCTCGGTACGGCAGGCAGCCTTTGAGCTGTTTGAGCAGAGTTGGGCTGGACTGGCCAAAACTTGCGCTTTGGCGCTCAACTTTCAGGCCGGCTTCCGGCTGGCCCTCTACAAGCATCGCGATTGGCCGTCGGTGCTGCACGAGCCGCTGCTGAACAACCGCTTTTCGGCGGAGACCCTGGAGGCTATGTGGAGCGTGGTCGATGCTAAAAGCGCCAAATTACTGGATTACTTTAACGCCAAGGCCAAATTATTTGGCGTCGATAAACTCGCCTGGTTCGATGTCGATGCCCCCATCGGGCAGGTGACGAAAACCTTCACCTACCAAGAAGCCTCCGATTTTGTGGTCGATAGCATCAACACCTTCGATAGCGACATCGCCGGCTACTGCCGCATGGCCATCGACAACCATTGGATCGAAGCGGAAGATCGATCCGGCAAGCGCGCCGGAGCCTACTGCACCAGTTTGCCGCTCAGTAAGGAATCACGCATTTTTATGACCTACAACGGCAGCTACAACGGTATGCTGACGCTGGCCCATGAGTTGGGCCACGGCTATCACAGTTGGGCCATGCGTGATCTGCCTTACGGCGCGCGGCGCTACACCATGAGCGTGGCCGAAACGGCCAGCACCTTCAATGAAATGGTGGTGCGTAACGCCAGTTATACCGCCAGCCGCGATGATCAAGATCGGTTGAGCATCCTCGGCACTAAGCTCAACGACGCCGCCGCTTTTCTAATGAACATTCGGGCCCGCTTCCTGTTCGAGCAGGCGTTTTTCGAGCAGCGCGCCAAAACGCAGCTCAGCGTCGATGACCTGAACGAGCTGATGCTGTCGGCCCAGAAAACGGCCTATAAAGATGGCCTGGCTGTTTACCATCCCCTCTTTTGGGCTTCCAAGCTTCATTTTTATCTCACTTACGCCCCGTTTTATAACTTCCCCTATACCTTCGGCTTCCTCTTTAGCAACGGCGTCTACGCTCAGGCCGTGGCTGAAGGACCGGCTTTTCATGATCGCTATGTCGCCCTATTGCGCGATACCGGCTCGATGGATACCGAAGATTTGGCCCAAAAACATCTCGGCGTCGATCTGACCCAACCCGCATTCTGGGAAACAGCCGCTGATCGCGTCCTGGCCGACGTCGATGAATTTGTGGCGCTGGCTGAAAAAGTGAGTTAGCCGTCAAACAACGGCTCATTTAAATAGGGAGAGAGCCTTGGCCTCCTACACGGCCCTGAGAACGTATTGGAGCGACAAAGCTTGCTTTGTCATTCAGCGTCAAAGTCAACTTTGACCCTACAGACCATTATTTTCAGATCGCCAAGTCAAAACAGGAGGTATTTCTATGAAAGTCATCCAAATACAAGACAACTGGTCAATTGACAATTTGACCTTAACCGAGCGGCCCGACCCGGAACCGGGGCCAGGCCAGGTCCTGCTGAGGATGAAAGCCGCGTCGCTCAACTATCGAGATTTGGTCGTCCCCCGCCGCGGATACGGCCGGTTGACGGGGGAACTGCCGCTCATTCCCATTTCCGATGGCGTCGGCGAGGTGGTAGCGCTGGGTGAAGGGGTTCGCCGCGTCAAGGTTGGTGACCGGGTCTGCCCCACGTTTCTCCAGAGTTGGATGAGCGGCGAAGCGACGATGGAGCGGCTCACCGGCTCACTGGGCGGCCCGTTAGATGGCGTCATGGCCGAATATATGGTCTTGAGCGAACAAGGCGTGGTCAAGGTGCCGGCCCACTTAACCGACGAGCAGGCGGCCACGCTACCCTGCGCGGCGCTCACCGCCTGGAGCGCGATTGTGACCGAAGGCCGGGTCAAAGCCGGCGATAAAGTGCTCGTTCAAGGGACAGGCGGCGTCTCGCTGTTTGCCTTGCAGTTCGCCAAACTCCAGGGCGCTCACGTGATTGTCACCTCAAGTCGCGATGAAAAAGTACAGCGGGCGCTCGATTTAGGCGCGGATGAAGGCATCAACTACGTCTCGACGCCGGAATGGGGCAAAGCCGCCAAAGCGCTGGCCGGCGGCGATGGTGTGGACCACATCATCGAAGTCGGTGGAACCGAGACGCTGCCCCAATCGCTGCGGGCCATTCGGGCCGGCGGCACGATCAGCTTGATCGGCGTCCTGTCCGGCTTGAATATGAACGCCAGTCTCGGCCCGATCGTGACCCGTCAAGTGCGGCTGCAAGGCATCTCATGCGGCAATCGAGATGGGTTCGAGGCGATGGTGCGGGCCATAGGCCAACACGCCGTACAACCGGTGGTTGATCGGGTTTTCGCTTTTGAGGACCTGCGGCCGGCGCTCGATTATCTGGCCCGCAGTGGTCACTTCGGCAAGATATGTATTCGCCACTAGGCGTCAGGTTACGGATTGCGACATATGGGTAACAATGTCATTTCGTAGCCGCAGGCGGAGAAATCCCTCAGACATTGTCATAAATTAAGTGTTCGCAGGAGAAAATTGGCATTGTTGCTTCAAATTTTGCCTGCCAAACCACTTTTTATTGTATTATCACAAGGATTTCTCCGCTATCGCTGCGAAATGACATGAATTACATTTATTTCCGAACTCAGATTAACCGATAAATCATCCTCTAATTAACTTTATCTCCAAATTGGCCCCTTCAATCCCTCTCTAATTGGTCCTATCCAAAACCAAATTGGCATGCTATAATAACCCTCACCGTTAAAATTGGACTGTATCCTATGTTTTTCAGCAGGCTCGAGCTAGATCGAGACAAAAGTCGCGCCCTGTATTTGCAAGTGGCCGACCATCTACGCCAGCGTATCGAGTCGGGCGACCTGGCCTCGGAAACGCGCTTGCCGGCCAGCCGCGTTTTGGCCAAGCAGTTAGGCGTCAACCGGGTGACGGTCGTCAACGCCTACGCCGAGTTGGAAGCGGAAGGGCTGGTCACCACCCGAGTTGGCAGCGGCACGTATGTCACCGGCCCCCACCAATCGCATGCGCCGGATGAGCCGCCGCCCATCCCTGTACGTCTGGGCAGTTCGCAGCCGCGCCGCCATTGGGACGCCGGCCACATGATGACCGAAATGATGCGTTTGGCCCGCCAACCGGGTGTGATTTCGTTCGCCGCCGGCACGCCGGCCAGCGAGTTCATCCCCGTGAATGAGTTTCGCCGGGCCATTAACGATGTCCTGCGCCGCGACGGGGCCGAGGCCCTGCAATATGAAGAAGCCGCCGGCTATTTTCCGCTGCGCGACAGCATCGCCGAACTGCTCCAAGCCCAAGCTATCGAGGTCAAAGCCAGCGATATTTTGATCACCGCCGGCTGCCAGCAAGCGGTCGATATCACCCTGCGCGTTCTGGCCCGCAGCGAGCACAGCGCCTTGGTGGTTGAGGAACCTTGCTATTTAGGGCTGCTCGACCTGCTGTCATCACGCCGCATTACGCCGGTCGGCGTGCCAATGGATGAGCAGGGCCTGCGGGTTGACCAATTGGAGCAGATCATTCTGCGCCATCGACCCAGCCTGATTTATGTTACGCCCAACTTCCACAATCCGACCGGCATCACCATGCCGCTGGGGCGGCGGCAGGCCCTGTTGGAGATCGCCGCCCGCTACGGCGTGCCGATTTTGGAAGATACCACCTACGACGAACTTTACTACGACCATCAACCTTTGCCGACCCTCAAAAGTCTGGACACAGCCGGCATTGTTTTTCAGGCCGGCGGTTTCAGTAAAACGCTGGTGCCGGGCATCCGCATTGGTTATCTGGTCGCGCCGTCGCAGCTGCAAGAGCGGCTGGTGGCCACCAAACAAACCACCGATATTTTGACCTCGCCGCTTAACCAACGCGCCCTGCACGCCTACCTGGAAAGCGGCCATTTCCCGATCCACCTCAAAACCGTGCGAGACGCCTACCGAACCCGCCGCGATGCCATGCTGGCGGCGATGCAGCAGCACTTTCCCCTTGAAGCCTGCTGGCGCTGCCCGGCCGGCGGGATTTACCTGTGGGTCGAAATGCCGCAGCATGGCCCCACCGCCACCGAACTGTACCTGACCGCCATCAACTACAACGTGGCCTTCTCCATCGGTTCGGTCTTTTCGGCGGGCGGCTACTTTGCTCACGCGCTGCGGCTCAACTTCGCCGGCTGCCCGCCCGACGAGATCGAAGAGGGTATCCGGCGCTTGGGGAAAGCCTGGAAAGAGCTGCTGGCCCGCTCAAACACGCTGGTTGAGCCGCGGCCGGCCTCGGTGCATATTTTGTAAAGGTGACAACGGCCGGCCTATGACATCGCTCCATTTCGCCCAAATCAGCGATATTCACATTTCATCGCTTGGCAATCATCACGAACTTCTGGGCGCTCACGCCCCCGATATTCTGGCCGGCATCATCGCCGACCTCAACCGGCGGCCCGATCTCGACTTCGTGCTGATCACCGGCGACCTGTTCGACGAGGCCGATCAATCTGAGTTCGATCAATTTCAAGCCGGCATCAAAAGCCTCAACCGGCCCTATTACATCATCCCCGGCAACCACGATCGCCGCTCGCTCGACTGCACCGAAGGGCTGACCCGGCGCGATTTCGCCCGCCACTTCAACCCGCAGTTCAACCAGCGTCCAACCGAACCGCAGGCCCAAGCCGGCTACTGGTCGATTGCCGTCGATCTGCGGGTACAGATTATCGGGCTTGATTCTATTCGCGATGAGGATTGGGGCGGGGTGATCGATGACGCTCAATGGCGTTGGCTGGAGCAAGAGCTTAAGGCCCATGCCGATAAATTCGTCATCGTCGCCGTTCATCACCCGCTTCACAAATTGGCGCCGGTCGATGACCATCCCAGCTTTACCAACTTTGTGTGCAGCAACGGCCCGCAGTTACTGGCGTTGCTCGATGCTCATCCGCAGGTCAAGCTGGTCTTAACCGGCCATCACCATCAAACCAAAGTCGATGACCTGGGCCATCGCCTGCACGCCGCCGCGCCATCGATCTCGATTTATCCGCTGGCCTACCGCACCTTTCGCCTGTCGCGGCCGGCCGGTGAACCGTGGCGGCTAAGCTGGCAAACCCACGATGCCGCCGGACCGGACCTGATCGACCAGGCCAAAACCGCTATGATCGACGCCTGGCACAATTTCGCCGGCTTCGACCTTGCTATTGTCGAACAACACATGGTCCTGGCCCTCGGCACAGAGGCCGACCGACAAGGCCGCCACATCTTTAAGGAGTCAGACCATCCCTATTGAGAGGACATCGGCAATCAAAATCGCGCGGAGCGACAAAGCTTGCTTTGTCATTCATTGAGATGGCATCGGCAGTAATAATTGCGCGGAGCGACAAAGCTTGCTTTGTCATTCACGGTAGGGTCAAAGTAAACTTTGACGCTCCAGAAGCGATCACGACAAACCATATGGAGAACCTTTTATGACCGAACAACCAATGCCCACTTTGCACGATATCATCGCCGCCCGACCCAACGTCTATCGCTACCTCAAGCCGACGCCGCTTCATTATTACAGCGGCCTGAGCGAGTTGGTGGGGGCGCAGGTCTGGGTCAAGCACGAAAACCATCAGCCGGTCGGCGCTTTCAAGGTCCGAGGCGGGTTGAATTTGGCCGCCAACCTGACCGAGGCCGAGCGCCAGGCCGGTCTTTTCACCGCCTCAACCGGCAACCACGGCCAGAGTATCGCTTTCGGCGCGCGAGCCTACGGCATCAAAGCGACCATCGCCGTGCCGGAAGGGGCAAACCCCGGCAAAGTCGCGGCCATGCGCGGCTTGGGCGGGAATGTGGTCGTTCACGGTAAAGATTTCGATACCGCCCGCGAGTGGATTATGGGCCAAGCCGAAGCCCACGGCGGCCGTTTTATCGGGCCGACCGAAGAGCGGTTGATCTGCGGCGTCGGGACGTATGCCCTGGAAATTGTGGAGGACCTACCGCAGGTCGATACGATCATCGTGCCGGTTGGCGCGGGCAGCGGCGCGTGCGGGACCAGCATCGTGGCCAAAAGCATCAATCCTCAGATTGAGGTTATCGCCGTCCAGTCAGCCCAGGCCCCGGCCATGCAGCGCAGTTGGCAGCGCGGCGAACTGGTCACCGCCGAGATGAACACCTTTGCCGAGGGCATCGCCACCCGCGTACCGTTCCCAAATACGCAGCGCATCATGCGCCGCTATCTCGATGATTTTGTCCTGGTCGATGACGCGGACATCAAACAGGCGGTCGGCCTGATGCTGGAACACACCCGTAACCTGGCCGAAGGGGCGGGCGCGGCTCCGCTGGCGGCGGCGTTGCAGTTGAAAGATCGGCTGGCCGGCAAAAAGGTGGTGCTGATTCTCTCCGGCGGCAATCTATCGATGGAGAAATTGAAGGGGATTTTGAGTACCTATGAAACGCATTGATTTCCGCAGCGATACGGTCACGCTGCCCAGTCCGGCTATGCGTGAAGCCATGGCGACAGCCGAAGTCGGCGACGACGTCTACGGCGAAGACCCGACCGTCAACCGGCTGGAAGCGCTGGCGGCTGAAATGCTGGGCAAAGAAGCGGCTCTATTTGTCTCGAGCGGCACCCAGAGTAACCTGGTGGGCGTGATGAGCCACTGCGGGCGCGGCGATGAGTATATCGTCGGCCAGACGGCCCACACTTATCGCTATGAAGGCGGTGGGGCGGCCATCCTGGGCAGCGTTCAGGCCCAACCGCTCGATTTTGAGGCGGACGCGACGCTGGACCTGGCCAAAGTCAAGGCGGCGATTAAACCGGCTGACAACCACTTTGTCCACACGCGGCTGCTGTGTCTGGAGAACACCCACAACGGCCTCGTCTTGCCGCTCGATTATCTGGCCGAAGCCGGCGCCTTTGCCCAACAGCATGGGCTGGCAACCCATCTGGACGGGGCGCGGGTGTTCAATGCGGCGGTCAAACAGGGCGTTGATGTCAAAGAAATCACCCAACATTTCGACTCGGTGTCGTTCTGTTTGTCGAAAGGGTTAGCCGCGCCGGTCGGCTCGCTGCTGTGCGGGCCGGCGGCGTTCATCAACACAGCCCGACGCTGGCGCAAAGTGGTCGGCGGCGGAATGCGCCAGGCCGGCATTTTGGCCGCAGCCGGCATCGTCGCCCTGACCCAAATGGTCGAGCGCCTGAGCGACGATCACGCCAACGCTCGCCGGCTGGCCGAGGGCTTAAGCCGGATTCCCGGCTACGATCTTGACCTGAGCACCGTTCAGACTAACATGGTCTTTTTTACCCTGGCCGAACCGCTGGCCGCGACCTTCTCGCCGTTTATGGCCGAGCGCGGCATCGTCATTAGCGGCGGCCCCTACCCGGTGCGCGCCGTCACCCACTACGGCCTCGAGGCCGAGGATGTCGAGTACGTCCTTCAATGCGCGGCGGCGTGCAGCGAACGGTATCTGTGAGAAGTGGGAAGAAATAACCTCAGTTCGGAAACGGCTAAAATCGACAGAATTAACAAGATTTCAAAGATAAAAAATAGATAAAAATCTTTTTAATCGTGTAAATTCTGTCTAATTATCGAGCTCAGGTAAATAGTTTTTAATCAACAATCTTCACAAACCGAGGTGAACTTATGTCCAAAAAACCTTATAGTCCGGTCGCTGGCTACAGCGATCTCAAACGTGTCGAAAGCGAGATCGATAAAGCGCAATCGGTGGATGACCTGCGCAAAATTGTGGTTAAAGACGGGCCGAAGGTAGGCTACAAAGCCTTCTGCTATATGCTCGGCGGCAAAATGACGCCGGAAGGCATGAAACCCGACGAAGCCTGCGTCGCCGCCGCCACACTGGAGCAAAAAGGCGAAGCCGAACAGGCGATGGCCATCTACAAGCGGGTTTTGGACGTGTATCCTGATCACGCTATTGCTAAGAGTAAAGTCAGTTCATAGAGTTTATGGAGTTTATGGAGTTTGTGGAGTTAATGGAGTTTGTGGAGTTAATGGAGTTTATGGAGTTTATGGAGTTGGGTGTTGAGTAGGATGATTAGAGATGGGGAGAGTGAATGAACTTAACCATCCACCTGAATGCCCATTGCACCATTTACATTTCAAGCCCTGATTTTACAAACTCATAAAACACTACTAACTCTAAAAACCCTATAAACTCCACCAGCTCTACTAACTCTAAGAACTCCATAGACTCTAAGAACTCTACTAACTATTAAGAGAAGAAAATCTCTGAAGGAGCATTGACATGACAACACAAAACGGAAATATTCATAGTAACGGCGTAGGACAAGAAACGGCCACCTGGCGGGTTAAAGCCGGGCTGGCTCAGATGCTCAAGGGCGGGGTCATCATGGATGTGGTGACGCCGGAGCATGCTAAAATTGCCGAAGATGCCGGCGCTTGCGCGGTGATGGCCCTCGAACGCGTGCCGGCCGATATTCGCGTCAACGGCGGCGTGGCCCGCATGAGCGATCCCGATATGATCCTGGGCATCATCGAAGCGGTCTCCATTCCGGTGATGGCCAAGGCCCGCATCGGCCACTTTGTCGAGGCCCAAATCTTGGAAGCCATCGGCGTGGATTACATCGACGAGAGCGAAGTGCTGACGCCCGCCGACGAGATGTACCACATCAACAAGCACAACTTCAAAGTGCCGTTTGTCTGCGGCTGTCGCAATCTGGGCGAAGCGCTGCGCCGCGTTGGCGAAGGTGCAGCGATGATCCGCACCAAAGGCGAGGCCGGCACCGGCGATGTGGTCGAGGCCGTGCGGCACGCCCGCACCGTGCTGGGCGAGATTCGCCGCCTGCAAAATATGCCGGAAGAAGAGCTGATGACCTACGCCAAAGATATCGGCGCGCCGTATGACCTGGTCAAAGAAACCCGCGAGCTGGGCCGGCTGCCGGTGGTCAACTTTGCGGCCGGTGGCGTCGCCACCCCGGCTGACGCCGCGCTGATGATGCAGTTGGGTGTGGACGGCGTCTTTGTCGGCAGCGGCATCTTCAAGAGCGGCAACCCGGCTAAACGCGCCAAAGCCATCGTCGAGGCCGTGACTCACTACAACAACGCCGAAATCCTGGCCGAGGTTAGCAAAAACCTGGGCGAGCCGATGGTCGGCATCAACGTCAGCAGCCTGCCCCAAAGCGAACTGCTGGCCGATCGCGGCTGGTAGCCTTAGAACAAGCGGCTAACCAATATCATAAAGTTAGGAACAGAAATTAAATAACTTCCGCATTTAAAGGCATGTCATTTCGTAGCCGCAGGCGGAGAAATCCCTGAGACGGTTGTTAGCAAAGCGACTCCGCAGGGATTTCTCGCTAATCGCTCGAAATGACATGACGAAGTTATTTGTTTTTCAGTCCATTAGTGTAACGGAGTCGCGGCTTTAGCCAGGTTTCGTTTAGTCGGCTAAAGCCGAGACCCCAGCCTTAACTTTATGCCATCTAGACGCCACGTGGTTTTACCCGCTGGCGTTTTTTTATTGAAGAAGTCGCTGGCCCATACTACAAACTGACCTCATAAACTCAAAGCCGAATGAGTTGTCTATGTGGGTCGATCTGAAAAAAAGGTTCGTCAGCGCCTGGGTTTGAAAGTGGTAGAAGACGGTGTAAAATGATAATGGATGAACCAAGACTGAGACAATGGAGGCTTGTATGAGTACCCAAGTTATGATAACTCTGCCTGACGAGCTGTACGAACAGGCCCAACGCTGGGCTACAATTACCCGGCGAGATTTGGCTGAGACTTTGACCGATGCCTTGACGCTGGTGTTGACCCCCGTCCATACTGCGCCCACACTGGAGCCGCCGGTTTCCACGCTCTCCGATGAAGAAGTACTGGCCTTGGCCGGTGGGCAAATGGAAATGACCCAGGGGCAACGTCTCAGCGCCCTATTGGAAAAGCAGCGA
>JACKAT010000089.1 GCA_020634935.1 Anaerolineales bacterium | reverse complement strand
AGGGCTGCATCTGGTCTGAAGTAATGGGTAACCATCAGAATACGATCACTTACCGGAGCAAAACGATAGACAACCAGGGAAGCGGTCAAAACAACCAAGGAAGCAGTTGAAACAACCGGGGAAGCAACCAAAGCAACCGAGGAAGCAACGAAAACAACCGGGGAAGCAGCCATAGACAACCAGAGAAGCAGTTGAAACAACCGGGGAAGCAACCAAAGCAACCGAGGAAGCAACGAAAACAACCGGGGGAAAATGATAAACAACCAAGTTTTTTGTGATTTTTACCCGGTTGTCTGTTATTTCAGTTCAGACTCTATAGGTTTCCAAATAGGTTTGAATTATTCACCTGTTCTGTTAGAACAAATGTTGAGGGAAAGTGAACGGTCAGCAACCTGTCTGATATCACTTCGAGCGCACCAGGAGCGAGAAGTACCCCCGCATGGAGTTTGTAATCCAACGCTGCCAGGCTTTCACCATCCGCAGCATCGAAATAATGTGAATGGCGTAAATTCTACCAACAACGTTTTAATCGCCCTATCGCCCAATCTCTAATCTCCAACCCCCCATCTCCCTTCCCCTAACTTTCGATAGGCGACATTTTACGCCATAATTGATATACTATCGACCAAATTTAGTCACACCCACAGCCCTATGACGACCGATACCCATTCTGCCAACCCAACACCGCCGGCCAATATCTTGGCCCGTTTCTGGATTTACCAAAACGAGCGATTTCCCGTCATCGGTCACGGGATTTTAATTGCGGCTTTTAGTTTTTCGGCGGTAAGCTATTCCAGCCTGCTGCGCGGTCAGATCGAATGGCCCCGGCCGGCGACAGTCGTAGTCGCCTTTGTGAGCGCCTTTCTTTTTTTCTTGCAGTTGCGGCTGGCCGACGAATTCAAAGATTTTGCCGAGGATGCCCAGTTCCGACCCTATCGACCCGTTCCGCGCGGGTTGGTCTCGCTGCGGGAATTGGGGGCGCTCTGGGGCTTGACGTTGGTTGTTCAACTGGGGCTGGCGTGGTGGCTGGAGCCGGCGCTGGTGCCGCTGCTGCTGCTGGTTTGGGGCTATCTGGCCTTGATGAGCCGCGAATTCTTCGTGCGCGACTGGCTCAGAGCCAGGCCCATCACCTATCTGTGGACGCACATGCTCATCGTCCCGCTCATCGATTTCTACACGACCGCCTGCGATTGGCTGGCCGCCGGCGCCAGTCTGCCCCATTGGGGATTGGCTTGGTTTTTAGTCGTCAGCTTTTTCAACGGCGTCATCATCGAATTGGGTCGCAAAATTCGAGCGCCGCAGAATGAAGAGACCGGGGTCGAAACCTACAGTGCGCTGTGGGGGCCTCGTCAGGCGGTGCTGGTTTGGTGGGGAGCCGTGCTGGTCACGGCCATCAGCGCCGGGTTCGCCGCCCGTCAAATCGATTTTGCCGGGCCGGTAAGCGTTTTGCTGGTCATGCTACTCGTGCTGGCGGCCGTGGTCGCCGCCCGATTTTGGCAAAATCCGAACACAAACCGGGCTAAAGCTATCGAAACGATGTCGGGCGTGTGGACATTATTGATGTATCTAGGAGTTGGGGCGGTGCCGTTACTGTGGCAGGTGTTATGGGGAGGATAAGTCGGTGAGAATGCGTTGGATTTGAGACTTCAAATTCGGCAATTGTTGATCGATAACATCCCACACCAATTCTGAGTTTATTTTGAAATAACTATGGATGAGGACATCTCGTAAGCCCGCTATCGTACGCCAGGGAATATCCGGGTATCTATCGCGCAGTTCTTTGGGCAAATTCTTGGTGGCTTCACCAATAATTTCAAACCGGCGCACGACCGCATCCTGAATTTGGTCATTTTGAAAAAAATCTTGAATGGTTAAACCTTGCGTATACGTTTCGATTTTTTCAATACTTTCAAGGATATCTTGCACAAAGAGGCGGCTGTCACGTTTCATATAGATGGGGACCTCCTCATTTAGGATTTGTTCTTTCAAAAGAGGATGGATCGATGAATAATCGACAAGATCAACCGACCGGCCAAGCGCGTCTTCTAAAGCCAGCTTTAGATCGATGAAATCAAACAAACTTTTTTTCAGCGGTAATTCCACCAGAATATCGATATCGCTGACCGCAGTCATCTCTCCTCTCACCAGAGAGCCGAAGACGCCGGCGCGAATGGCCTGATGTTGTTCTAAAATCGGTACGATAACCGATTTGATTTCAGTTAACGGTTGTGTCATAACTATATTCCAATTTAACTGTCTTCATAATAACACACTTTTGGGTGACTGACTATGGGTTTGAGAGACAGTTTACAAAATTGACCTATTTTCAGCCAGGAGACGCATTCAACTTTGTTTATCATTTATCCCGAACACGCTAAACCTGACGCGAAACTTGGCGGCAAAGCTCAACATCTCGCCGCGCTTCATCATACCGATATCGCTATTCCGGCCTGGTTTGTCCTGTCGGCGAACGCCTTTGATGCCTGTCTAAGCGATACGCAACGCCGCAACCACTCCCAAGCTAACCACGACTATGACATAGTCAGCCGGCTCGATGCCCTGACCTTGTCCGCGCCGATCCGGGCCGAACTCGAGCAAGCTGTGGCCGATCTCTGTCCCGACGGTGCGCCGGTCGCCGTGCGCTCATCCGCTCTTGACGAAGATGGAACCCGACACTCCTTCGCCGGCCAGTTCGATAGCTTTCTCAACGTCCCTCACGCGGAAGTGGCCGACAAAGTGATCGAGGTCTGGCGCTCCGCCTTTAGCGAGCGGGCGCTGGCCTACCGCCGGGCGAACGGTCTCGACGCCGCGCCCCAACCCCCCGCCGTTCTGATCCAGCGCATGGTCAATGCCGATTGGTCCGGCGTCGCCTTCAGCGCCGATCCGGTCACCGGCCGGCGCGATGTGGCCGTTATTAGCGCTGTCCCCGGCCTCGGTACGGCCCTTGTCTCCGGTTACACTAATGCCGATACCTATCATGTCGATGCACACAACCAAATCATTGGCCATCAGACCGCCGACCACCGACCGCCGACCGTCGAAACACCTTCTTTGGCTAGGAGTCTTGCCAGCGAACCCAACGCGCGCGCTCTACGCTCTACACCCTACGCACTACCCGCTGCCACTTTATCTAACGTCCAGATTCAGTCCATCGCCGCCCTCGCCCGCCGTACCGAACAGATTTTCGGCTGCCCCCAAGATATCGAATGGGCCATCGAAAATGACCAACTCTACCTGCTGCAAGCGCGGCCCATCACTACCTTACGCGCCGAGGTGGGGCCGCCTGACGGGGAACTCAATTTGTGGGACAACAGCAACATCGCTGAAAGCTACCCCGGCGTAACCACGCCGTTAACGTTCTCTTTTGCCCGCCGGGCTTATGAGGAAGTTTATCGTCAGTTTTGTCGGATTATGGGTGTGCCGGACAGTCTTATTATCGACCATGCGATGACTTTCCGGCATATGCTCGGTTTTATACAGGGGCGCATCTACTATAACCTGCTCAGTTGGTACCGGGTGCTGGCCTTGCTGCCCGGCTATAAACTCAACCGGCGCTTCATGGAGCAGATGATGGGCGTCAAAGAAAGCTTGCCCGATGAACTGCTGGCCGAACAGACATCTCCTAGCCGGGGCGATCGGCTGCGTGACGCGCTCTATTTGGGCCGGACCCTGACTGGTCTCATCGCCAACTACGTCCTCTTGCCGCGCCGTATCGACGCCTTTTATGTTCGCTTGAACAACGCGCTGGGTTCTGAACGACCGAATCTAAGTCAAAAGCGTCCCGATGAATTAGTTGCCTACTATCGCAACTTGGAAAACCAACTACTCACTCGCTGGGACGCGCCGTTAATCAATGATTTTTTTGCCATGATTTTTTACGGGGTTCTGCGCCAATTGACAGAGAAATGGTGTGGCGATACCCACGGTTCGCTCCAGAATGCGCTCCTGTCCGGCGCCGGCGGTATCATCAGCGCCGAACCGGTTACTCACTTGCGTCGAATGGCCCAACTCGCTGCCGGCGATGCCGATTTCATCGGTTTACTCAGCGATGGCTCGATTTCAGAAATTCTGGAAGCGATGCCGGCTCGACCCGCGTTTGAAGCTCAGTATAACGCTTACCTGGAAAAATTTGGTGATCGCTGCTTGGAAGAACTCAAGCTCGAAAGTCCGACGCTGTACGACGATCCCCTGCCGCTGCTCCGGTCAATCGGCCAGTTAGCCCGACATTTGGAGCCGTCACCGACACCGTATCAAAACGGCGTCCACCCTTCGCCCCAAACCACCGCACCTGATCAGGTGAATGAACAGGTGCGCGCGGCTCTATCCGGTCATCCCTTGCGTCGGCTTGTTTTTAATTGGGTTTTGAAAAACGCCCGCCGGCTCATTCGCAACCGTGAAAATCTCCGTTTCGAGCGCACCCGCCTGTTTGGTCGCGCCCGGCAGATTTTCGTCGAACTGGGCCAAAAACTATATACGCAGAATCTGCTGACCGATCCGCGCGACATTTTCTACCTGGATGTCGAAGAAATTTTCGGGTTCATCAACGGCACTGCTACCACCACTAATCTGAACACCTTAGCCCAACTCCGCTACACCGAATTCGAGCGCCACCAAAAAACCCCACCACCCCCCGATCGCTTCGAAACCCGCGGCATCGTCTCCAATTACCAATTACCAATGACTAATGATCAATCGCCCTCAGTACAGCCCAATACAGACGCTTCTTTGCTTAACTCCCAACTCCCAACTCCCAACTCCCAATTCTCCCTTCTCCATTCTTCATTCTCTATTCTCCAGTCTTGCTGCTCACCCGGTATCGTCCGAGGCCCGATCTGTATCGTCACCGACCCAAAAACACGATTCTCCAACCCGGCGAAATTCTGGTGGCGCAGCGCACCGATCCCGGTTGATTCTTCCTGTTTTCCGCCGCCGCTACTTCTCGTCGAGCATGGCAGCCTGCTCTCCCACGCCGCCATCGTTTCGCGGAAATGCGTTGTTTACCATCGTCTCACTCAAAGGCGTTACCCATTGGCTTAAAGACGGCGATCTTGTAGAATTTAACGGCAGTACTGGAGAAGTGAGGAAATAGAGGATGAATTATGAAGAAAACAGTTTCACAATTCATCCTCATAATTCATTATTTAGCAGATGATTCAAACACACAGCGAAATTACGACTCAAAACTGACTTCGACTATCCGTTACGCCCAATGCTGGAGGATGCCGATATTTTGCTCGAAGCGCTGGACATCCGGCCCGGCGATACCTGTTTGGCCATTGCGTCCGCGGGTGATAACGCGTTAGCGATGTTGAGTAAGCATCCGGGGCGCGTCGTTGCTCTTGATTTCAACCCGGCCCAGTTAGCTTGCCTGGAACTTCGTGTGGCGGCCTATCGCGAATTAAGTCACACAGAACTCCTGGAACTCATCGGCTCGATCCCCAGCCAGCGCCGAATTGCACTTTACCGGCGGTGTGCCAGGCATCTCTCGCTGTCCGCGCGTGAATTTTGGGATAATCATCAAACCCAAATAATGGAGGGAATCGGGGATGCCGGTAAGTTCGAGCGTTATTTTGCGCTTTTTCGCCGACGCCTTCTTCCCTTGGTCCATAGCACAGAATATATCGAACAGTTGTTCGAAGACAAATCGCCGGATCTGCGCCGGATATTTTACGATCGACGCTGGAACACCTGGCGTTGGCAATTGCTGTTTCGATTGTTTTTCTCGCGCGCGGTCATGGGCCGGTTGGGGCGCGATCCCCGCTTTTTTGATTACGCCGAAGGCAATGTCGCCGTCCGTATTTTAGAGCGTACGCGCTACGCCGCCACCAGCCTCAACCCCGCCGAAAATCCCTACAGGCAGTGGATTTTAACCGGCTTAAGACACTACCGCGCTGCCGTATGCTCTACGGCCCGAAAATTTTGACCTTATCCGGGCCAACCTCAATCGGCCTGAGTGGCGCTGCCAGTCGCTTGAAAGTTTTCGACTCGTACGACTTACCCAACCCTATCGACGGTTTCAATCTGAGCAATATTTTTGAATACATGTCGCCGGAGAATTATCATAACATTTTGCCCAAGTTGGTGCGGATCGCTCGACCCGGCAGTCGTCTGGCTCTACTGAATCTGCTCGCCCCGCGCTCCGGCCCGAGCAGATGGCCCACCAACTCCGCCTGCTCTCTGATTTGGCTGATCGCCTGCACCGGGCTGATAAGGCCTTCTTTATAGTAAATTCATTGTGGAGGAAGTGGTCTCGTAGAACGTAGAAAATCACATTCTTCGTCCCATATCAAAATGTTCAACTGGCTCGGAATCGCTTTATTCTTATTATTCTGACCGGCTTGCTCGTAACGCTAAGCTGGTACAAACGCACGTTCTCGTCGCATCCTGAAGTGGTGCGCAAACTGCTGCATATTGGCATGGATTGGCCATACTGCCGGTTCCCTGGCTGTTCGATGCCACCTGGCTGCTGCTACTGGTTGTGATTACGGCCTGGCGCTGCTGGCGCTGCGTACGGCTCGCTTCAGAGGCAATTGGGGCGCTGTGCTGTGCAGTGGGGCGACGGCAGTCATTGGGGAAATTTACTTTGTCGGTGGAGTAGCTACTCTATTTTTTCTAACCGGCGATGATCCGCTCCGCTTTTCAATCCCTATTCTGCTCCTGGCTCTGGCCGACGCGGCCGCAGCGTTGGTCGGCATTCGTTATGGGCGCCGGCATTATACCACCTTCGATGGCGACAAGACGCTGGAAGGATCGCTAGCGTTTTTAGTTACCGCTTTTTTCTGTATCCAGGCGCCGCTGCTGCTGTTTAGCCCCCTTCAATCGGTCGAAACTCTACTCATCGCGTTACTTTTGAGCTTACTATTAATGATGGTTGAAGCCGTCGCTTGGCGTGGTCTGGATAATTTTTTTATTCCGATCTTTGGCTTTTTGCTACTCGATGGCGCTATGGGGATGTCAATTGGCGAGTTGGTGGGGCAGCTTGTCCTCACCGTCCCCCTGGCTATTTTTACAATTCAGGTTTTGATCAATATCACCTTTACCGTGGAGTCACAACGATGAATGATTCTGCCGTTGTGATGACCCTTCAGCCCATACCCGTGCAGACTGATGACCAATGGCTGGCGTTCTGCACCCCGCCCAATCTGCCTCACCTTGACCCGCATACCACAGCCGCTCACCAGGCTGATGCCCACTGGCTTCTGCTCGACTCCCGGCAAACTGTCGTAGCCCGTTGTTCGCTGTGGTGGCGACAGACCCCGACCTATCCCGATCACCGACCGGGGTTGATCGGTCACTACGCTGCTGTAGATCGCGTTGTGGCTACCCAACTGTTACAGCTAAGCTGCGTCCAACTCGCCGCTCAAAATTGTACAATGGCCATCGGCCCAATGAATGGTAATACTTGGCGGCGCTACCGGCTGGTCATTGAGCGCAGTGATGCTCCCCCTTTCTTTCTCGAACCGGACAATCCTAGCGACTGGCCAAACCATTTTACGGCCAACGGTTTTACCACTCTGTCTAACTATATTTCAACCCTCACAGACAACCTGACTCATCTCGATTCTCGACTGGATCGTGTGGCTCGTCGCGCCGCCAATCGAGGCGTCACCATTCGAGCGCTCAACCTCGATGACCTCGACGCCGATCTGCACCGGATTTACAGCATTTCGACGGAAGCCTTCTCTCACAACTTTCTCTACACGCCCATTGAAGAAGCCGAGTTTGTGGCGATGTATCGTCCTCTCCAACCCTACCTTCAGCCAGAGTTGATCTTAATCGCCGAGCAAGCCGGCCAACCGATCGGTTTCATTTTTGCCCTGCCTGATTTAGAGCAAGCCCGACGCGGCCAACCGATCGACACGGTGATCATCAAAACCGTAGCTGTTTGTCCCAACCACCAGATAGGTGGCCTTGGTAGCCTGCTGGTGGCTCGCTGCCAGGAGATTGCGTATAGCCTGGGCTACAGTCGCGCTATTCATGCGCTTATGCATGAGTCGAATGACTCACGTAACATTAGTCGTCGCTATCATTCAAGCGTTATCCGGCGGTATGCCTTGTTTGGGAAAATTTTGTAGAAATTGGATGTAAACCCCTTAAAGGGTTTTTAGAGAAAATTTAATCCGTGAACCTAATTCATCTTCTTCAATCTCAAACTAACAAACACTCCACCCAACCCGCCATCATCGACACCTACCGTCGCCGCCGTCGAGTAACCACTTTCGCTGAACTGGACCATCAGTCGGCTCAAATTGCCGGATTACTCCATCAAATCGGTCTCCGGTCCGGCGACGTGGTACTGGTCTTCCAGCCGATGTCCGCCGAATTGTACATCGCGTTAGGCGCTATTTTCCGGCTGGGCCTGGTGGCGATGTTTTTAGATCCGGGTCAGGGCAGGGATCATATCGAAGCGTGCTGTGCCTTGCATCCGCCCCAAGCTTTTATTGCCGGTAGCAAGGCCCATCTGCTGCGATTGGTTTCGCCGGCGCTTCGGCGAATTCCTCAAAAATTTGTTGTCGGCCGCCTTGTTCCGGGCGCAACGTCTTGGGAGCGGGCTAGTCAACTACCGGCCCATCCCGATATTTTTGCCGGCTGTGACGATACTCCCGCCCTGCTGACGTTTACCAGTGGCAGCACCGGCCAGCCCAAAGCCGCCCTGCGCACTCACGGCTTTCTGCTGGCCCAGCATCAAGTCCTGTCCGACAGTCTGCATCTCACTGCCGGGCAGGTCGATTTGAGCACGATGCCCATCGTCACGTTGGCCAATCTGGCTTCCGGCGTGACCAGCCTCATTCCCCAAGCTGATCTGCGCTATCCTGGCCGCATCGATCCCGCTCCGGTCATCACTCAAATTCAGGCAGAGCGAGTCGATAGCACGGTTGCTTCGCCGGCCCTGTTAGCGCGATTGGCGGATTACGGCTTGTCGAAGAGCATACGGCTGCCGGGTTTGAAAAAAATTTTTACCGGCGGCGCGCCTGTTTTTCCGCACCTACTCGACCGACTGCGGCAGTTAGCCCCCAATGCCGAAGTCGTGGCCGTCTACGGCTCAACGGAGGCCGAACCGATGGCTAAAATCAGCACCGCCGACATTTCTACTGAAGACAAACAAGCGATGCAATCTGGTCGTGGTTTGTTGGCCGGGCAACCGGTCGAGGCAATTCGATTTAAAATTCTACCGGATCGTTGGGGTGAGCCACTTGGCCCCTACAGCGGCGACGAGTTTACGACTGCCGGCTGCGCTACAGATGAGATCGGCGAGATTGTTGTCAGCGGCGATCACGTCTTGACCGGTTATCTACACGGTCAAGGCGACGCGGAAACCAAATTCAAAGTCGATGGTACGATCTGGCATCGTACGGGGGACGCCGGATATCTCGACTCGCGAGGGCGCTTATGGTTGTTGGGTCGCTGCGCTGCACGGATCGACGATCAGCGCGGACGACTGTATCCTTTTACCGTGGAATGCGCGGTTTCCGGCCAGCCGGATGTACAGCGCGGCGCTGTGGTTGCCCATCGTGGAAAGCGGGTGTTGCTGATCGAGGTCAACTGCCCTGTCGGCGTGACTCGAATGGTCGAACTGAAGCAGAGTCTGGAATGGGCAAGTATCGATAACATTCGTATAGCCAAAAAACTACCGGTTGATAAGCGGCATAATGCTAAGATTGATTATCCGGCCCTTCGACAATTGATTAGGGATTAAAATAACATAAAGGATTTTAATGTTATTTTAATCTTCATTAGATATTCTATTTGTGAAATATTGCACAATATATAGAAGAAATTAGCGAGTTGTTTTTTTTGTCAATTAATCGTGAAATTTTTCACGCTATAAGCGAGGCTCATAATAAAAGGATGATTTTTAATAGAAGGCAAATGAAAGAGTACTGAGTTTTTTAAGAGACGAAGCGATCAGTAAATATTGGGAAGATCGATTGAACGATTATCGTTAGATAGCGGTTGACGGTTTGATCATCTAGTAAATTGAATTGATCTGGACCTCGTCTTTTTTATACCATTTTATCGGCGGACTGGTCATCCGTTGGTAGTTAAGTAGCATCAAAGGGAGAAAAAATGATACAGAACGACAAACACCACATTGTTATTATTGGGGGTGGTTTTGGTGGATTGTATGCCGCCAAAGCCCTAAAAAATGAGAACGTCAACGTCACCGTTATCGACAGGCGAAACTTTCACCTGTTCCAACCATTGCTTTATCAGGTCGCGACCGGCGGCCTGTCGCCGGGGGATATTGCCTCGCCGCTGCGGGGGATTTTGAGCGCTCACAAAAATACGTCGGTGCTTAAAGCCGAGGTAATCGATATCGACCCTGAAGCGAAAGAGGTGGTCTTACGTGACGGCCGGCTGCATTACGATACACTTGTTGTGGCGACCGGCGTGAGCCATCACTACTTTGGCAACGAGCAGTGGGCCGAGTATGCTCCTGGCTTAAAGACAATTGAAGATGCGCTTGAAATGCGGCGGCGTATCCTGCTGGCTTTTGAAGCGGCCGAGCGTGAAAGTGATCCTGAGCGCCGTCGGGCTTGGATGCGGTTTGTGGTCGTTGGGGGCGGCCCGACCGGGGTAGAGTTAGCCGGGGCGCTGGCCGAGTTATCCCACACCACCCTGAAAGGGGATTTTCGCAGTATCGATCCGGTTGAAGTTGAGATTTTGCTGTTGGAGGGCGTCGATCGGGTGCTGCCGCCTTACCCGGCGGAACTGTCAGCCAAGGCGCAGCAATCGCTGGAGAAGTTGGGGGTGACGGTGCGCACCAAGACGATGGTCTCTGATATTCAGGACGATCAGGTCACTATTCGCAGCGGAGACGAGACCGAGACTATCAAAACTCGTACGGTGTTATGGGCAGCCGGCATGCAGGCGTCGTCAATGGGCCATATTTTGGGCGAAAAAACAGGTGTTGAGTTGGATCGCGCCGGCCGGGTGATGGTCGAACCGGATTTGACGGTGGCGGGCTATCCTGATATTTTTGTCATCGGTGACCTGGCGAACTTTGTGCATCAAGGTGACAAGTCGCTGCCGGGGGTGGCTCCGGTGGCCATGCAAGAGGGCAGCTATGTGGCTGAGACGATCAAACGGCGGCTGCGTGGCCAACCATCGCCGCCGTTCGAATATTTCAACAAAGGCAATATGGCCGTTATTGGGCGCAACGCCGCTGTGGCTGAGTCGGGGGGCTTAAAGATCTCCGGTTTTCCGGCCTGGCTGGCCTGGGTTTTCATCCACATCTGGTATCTGGTCGAGTTCGATAACAAGTTGATGGTGATGTTCCAGTGGGCCATCAACTACTTCACCCGAAAGCGAGGCGCCCGGCTGATCACCGGGGAGGACCCTTTTCCCCTAGTGGGCCACGAGCCGATTAAAGAAGATACGGCGGAACCGCAGTCGGTGCCCGTTAGATAGTCTACTAAAAGCCCCGGATTCATATATCCATCCGGGGCTTTTTTTATCAACGGCGATTTTTCTTCTTCGAGGCTTTGGCCATTTTTCGCTTTTTTCTTCTTAGCCTTTTGTTTTTATTTGACTTACTTTTATACCGGCCCCCCGCCGGGGCGAATAATGATATCGTTGATCTCCGCATTGACCGCAGAGCGAGGTTTAGCCGCTAATAGATCGTCAAAAAGGGGCAGTTGACCTGTACGAAGCGCATTTTCGGCGTACAGAAACATCGCCGCTGACCAGGCTTGCTGCTCGAAGCCCATTGGGTTGCCGGTTTGGCCGTGCAGCCACTCATTGAAACCGCCATCTGGGTTGATAGCGTGTTGGTTGGCCTCGGCCAGCAGATCGAGCAGCCGCTCAGCCTCGTCGAGCCAGTTGTGGCGCACTAGCGCGGCCACGTGAAAGCCGCCGATCATCGGCCAGATCCCGCCGTTATGATATTGGTGGGGCAAGTTGAGGTTGCGACTGCGATAATATTCGCGCCAGTCGCTTTGGCTAGGGTAAATGGGCGGGTGGATGGCTTTGGTCGGGTAAGGGT
>JACKAT010000088.1 GCA_020634935.1 Anaerolineales bacterium | reverse complement strand
GAGCGGTGATTGTGGCTGCCGGCGATCATGGCATTACCGCCGAAGGCGTTAGCGCTTTCCCGTCCGCGGTGACGCCGCAGATGGTACTGAATTTCCTGAATGGCGGGGCGGCTATCAATGTTCTGGCGCAACAGGCCGGAGCGCGGGTTATCGTGCTCGATGCCGGGGTCGCAGCCGAACTGCCTAACCACGCCAACTTAATCAATGCCAAGGTGGCGTTTGGGACAAATAACAGTGCGATTGGTCCGGCCATGACTCGCGATCAAGCGATACAGGCGGTTGAAGCCGGTATCAAGGTCGTTACCGAGGAATGTCAAAAAGGCTTACAGTTAGTCGGCACGGGCGATATGGGTATCGGCAACACCACCCCTTCGAGCGCCATCTGCGCGGTGATGACCAAAACCGATGTCGCCGACGTCACCGGCCGAGGCACCGGCATCGATTACCCGCGCTGGCAGCATAAAGTCGAGGTCATCAATCGAGCCATCGCTGTCAACCAGCCGGACGCCAACGATCCGCTCGATGTGCTCGCAAAAGTCGGCGGCTTTGAAATCGGCGCGATTGCCGGCATCATTTTGGGCGCAGCGGCTCATCGCGTGCCGGTGCTGATCGATGGCTTCATCTCAACCGCCGGGGCCTTGATCGCCGCCGGGCTGGCTCCGTTGAGTCGGGATTATATGATCGCCGCTCATCGCTCGGTTGAACCGGGCCATCAGATCATGCAAAAACATCTGGATTTGCAGCCTATATTCCATCTGGATTTGCGTCTAGGTGAAGGCACCGGGGCGGCGCTGGCTATGCCGGTGGTCGCTTCGGCCGTGGCTCTGCTCAACCAAATGGCCACCTTTTCCGATGCGAATGTAAGCGGCAAGCTGTAAGTTTGCCAATATAAGAGCAGAACTTACAGAATAGTCGAATAAAAAATCAAGATTAGTAGTGGCGTTCAGTTTTTTCCAAAACTGAGCGCGCACAAAGAAGTGTGGGGGAAGTCCGGTGAAAGTCCGACGCTGTCCCGCAACGGTGAAGCCAGCCATCCTATTTTCGAGGCCGGCCAAGCCCGATACCCCGCTGCTCATCGTCTCGTCACCTCCTACGCGGATAGGCGGCCGGGACAAAGCGAAACACTGCAATGTCCTGAGTCTACCCTCCCTGGTGGACTCTTTTTTATTCCTGAACCGATAATGTCGGTGATTGGCTTTTATCAAATGGAAACTGGAGCGGAGCGACAAAGCTTGCTTTGTCATTTACGGTATAATCAAAGTAAACTTTGACGCTCCAGACCGTATTTTTGAAGAGGTATTATGTCACAACCCAAAAAACGTCGCGAGCGAAATTACGTTGTCCGGCCTGACGGCAAACCGATTAATGTACCTCGAACGCGCGGCCAGCTATTTATTTGCGAAAATGGCTGCTGCTGTGGCCACACCGACCGTGGCTTCGCGCCCGTACCCCACGATCTTTACTATGAAGAGTGGGTCCGGCGTAAATTTCGCAACCGGGTTCATCTCAACCACGCCGGCTGTTTAGGCCCCTGCGCCCTGGCTAATCTGGCGATGCTCATTTTCGATGGGCGGCCGATATGGTTTCATTCCGTCAACAGCGACCGCATTATCCTGGCGATCTATGACTACATCGAGGCCATGCTCGAAGCCGATCGCTACTTGCCGCCGCCACCCCATTTAGCCGATCATGTTTTCAACGGATTTGCCTGGGACGGCACCGAGGCACGCCAGCCCGAAATGTCGGCACCGGCCTCGCTGCCGGCCACTGTTCCCGACGAGACCTCGCTGCTGGCTTTGGGCGACGCCCACATTCTGCTGCTATCCCACGCCGACACCGACCTGCTGACCCTAAACCAGGCCGCGCACACCCTGCCCGCCGACTTCCACCCTATTCGCGGGGTCAATCTCAGCTCGCTGCCAACGACGAGCCATGTCGATGAGTTCATTCGCACCGAATTGGCCGAGGTGCAGGTCATCATTTTGCGCTCTCTGGGAGGACGGCAAGGCTTTATCCACGGCTTTGATCGACTGGTTCACTACGCCAAACGGCATCATAAAGATCTCATCTGCGTCCCCGGCACCGAAGGGCTTGATCCTGAACTGACCGCCCATAGCACCGTGCCGGTACCCGTCATCCACGATGTTTACCGCTACCTGCACTACGGCGGCATCGACAACATGCGCCAGATGCTCTACTGCCTGGCCGACCATCTCCTGGCCGGCGGCTGGGGCTTCGAGCAGCCGGTCGAGCAGCCCAGGCACGGTATCTATCGGAGATCAGGAGATCAGGAGATTAGGAGATTAACCGATGATGGCTCCAATCCCCAATCTCCCAATCTCCCAATCTCCACTCTCCAATCCCTACCCGATGGGCTGGCGCCCCATGATAACAGCCGCCCCACCATCGCCATCCTGTTCTACCGCAGCCACTGGCTCAGCGGCAACACCGACTTCATCGACGCCTTGATCGACCAAATCGAAGCCAATGGCGGCAACGCCCTCCCGATCTTCACCACCTCCCTTAAAGAAACCACGTCCTCACCCAATCAAACACCCACACCCCCAACCTACCCGACCCCCACCAACTCCAATAACTCTATAAACTCCACAAACTCTAATAACTCTACTAACTCCACAAACGTCATCCCCGCCGCCTTCGACTACCTCTACACCCCCACCGGCAATCTCATCCCCGACGTCATCATCTCCACTATCTCGTTTGCGATGGGCGGCATCAATCCCGATGGGCCAACTGCCGCCGGTTGGAACGTCTCGACACTGGAGGCGCTCAATATTCCTATTTTGCAAGCGATCAGCAGTGGCATGCGGGTAGAGGAGTGGCAGCTCAGCCAGCGTGGCCTGCGTCCGCTCGATGTGGCCATGAACGTGGCTCTGCCGGAATTTGATGGGCGCATCATCACCGTACCGATTAGTTTCAAGGGTGAGGCCAAGCCGCAAAAAAATGGATCAACCTGCTGCGGCGAAGCGGTTTGCACCTGTGCCGATGATCAGCAATCAGCCATCAGTGGTCAGCGTTATGTGCCTGTGCCGGACCGAGTCCAGGCGGTGATCAACCAGGCCATGCGCTACGCAGTTCTGCGTCGCAAACCGAACCGGCAAAAGCGCATCGTTTTTATGCTGACCAACTCACCCGGCAAAGCCGACCGTATCGGCAATGCCGTTGGTCTCGACACCCCGGCCTCGCTGCTGCGACTCTTCGCCGCGATGCGAGAACAAGGTTATCATATTGAAAACATCCCAGACAGCGGCGACGCTCTGTTGCACGAACTGATCGACCGCTGCTCTTACGACGAAACGCTGCTGACCGAGTCGCAGTTGAGCCGGGCAGCCGGCTGGGTGCCGGTTGAAACATACGCCGGCTGGTTCGACCAATTGACCCCCAGCCAACAACGCCGCATGCACGATCGCTGGCAAGCGCCACCGGGGGAGGCGTACGTACATCTCGACGCGCAGGGTCGGGAGCAGCACCTCGCTCTAGCCGGACTTGACCTGGGCAACGTCTTTGTCGCGTTGCAGCCGCCGCGCGGTTATGGCATGGACCCCGACGCCATCTACCACACGCCTGATCTGCCGCCGACCCACAATTATTACGCGCTCTACAAATGGCTGGCCACGCCTCAGGCTGAGGGGGGGTGGGGCGCGGATGCCATTGTCCATATGGGCAAACACGGCACGCTGGAGTGGCTGCCGGGTAAAGGCATCGGCCTCAGCCTCGACTGCTATCCCGACGCCTTTTTAGCCGACCTGCCACTAATTTACCCGTTCATTATCAATAACCCCGGCGAAGGCGCTCAGGCCAAACGCCGCGCCCACGCTGCCGTGGTCGATCATATGATCCCCCCGATGACCAGCGCCGATGTCTACGGCGAACTGGCAACCTTAACCCAACTCGTCGATGAGTATTATCAGGTCGAGCAGATGGACCCCAGCAAACTGCCGCTGATCCAGCAGCAAATCTGGCAGTTGATGCAGCAGACCAACCTCGATCGGGACATCACCGAACTCATGGGCAAAGTTGACCACGGCGATCACACCCATGAGTGGGACGGCTCTTACACCGACGACGGCACCCCGCTGACGCTGGCCGAGATGAACGCCACCGATTTCTCACACCTGCTGGAGGATATCGATGGGTATCTATGCGAACTCGGCAGCTTGCAAATTCGAGACGGGCTGCACACGCTGGGCTACATTCCCGAAGGCGATCAACTGTGCCACTTACTCCGCGCCCTGACGCGTATACCCAACGGCAGCATCCCCAGCCTGCGGGCTGAGGTCGCCACCGGATTGACGTTTGATTTAGAAACGCTCTTGGCCGAACGAGGCCGGAGATTAGAGACGAGAGACTGGAGACTGGATCATTTGAAACAGCAATGGCCGGAGCGTCCCTATGCGACTCATGCCGATGTGATCGATCTGATAGATGATCTCTGTCTGCAACTCATCCAACACCTCGCCGCCCACAACTTCGCCGCCGAAACTGTCGAACTAGCCATAAAAACCGTTCTCAAAACCCCACCCACCCCTACAAATTCGCACCAAATCCCCCCTTCCCCATCTGCCCCCCCCCCCACCTCCACTCCCCAATTGACAATTATCAATTCCCTTACTTTCATCTGCACCACCCTCGTCCCCCTCATCCGGCGCAACGGCGACGAAATCGCCAATGTCCTCAACGCCCTCAACGGCGGCTATGTGCCGGCCGGGCCGGCCGGTGCACCGACTCGCGGGATGGCGCACATCTTGCCAACTGGCCGCAACTTTTATGCCGTCGATCCACAGGCCATTCCCAGCCAAGCCGCTTGGCGAGTCGGTCAGCAGTTAGCCGATGAGTTGATCACCCGCTACCAAAGCGAAGAAAACGATTTTCCCGAAAGCGTAGGATTAAGCATCTGGGGAACCAGCGCTATGCGAACCCACGGCGACGACATCGCTCAATGTTTGGCTCTTTTAGGGGTGCGGCCGGTGTGGCAGGCCGAAAGCCGGCGAGTCAAGACGTTTGAGATTATCTCTCTGGAAACGTTGGGCCGACCTCGCATCGATGTGTTAATGCGCATCAGCGGTTTCTTCCGCGATGCCTTCCCCCACCTGATCGAGTTGATGGATGAGGCGGCTCACCGAGTAGCGCTGCTGGATGAGCCGGTTGACCAAAATTTTGTGCGCAAGCATTTTCTGCAAGATTTAGCCGGCCAGTTAGCCGCCGGTCGAACAGACGAAGAAGCCGTTCGGCGGGCCAGCTATCGAATTTTCGGCAGCAAGCCCGGCTCGTATGGGGCCGGTATTTTACCGCTTATTCACGAGCAAAACTGGCAAAATGAGTCCGATTTCGCCGAGGCTTATGTCAATTGGGGTGGCTACGCCTACGGCCAAAATATCTACGGTGACGATGCCCGTGAGGAGTTCAAAGACGTATTGGGGGGCGTTCAGATCGCGGTCAAAAATCAAGACAATCGGGAGCACGATATTTTTGATAGCGATGATTATTTGCAATACCACGGCGGCATGATCGCGACCATCCGCGCTCTGAACGGGCGCAATCCCAAAAGCTATTTCGGCGACAACAGCAACCCGGAAAAGGCTCAAGTTCACACCTTGCAGCACGAGGCCCACCGGGTATTTCGCAGTCGGGTGGTCAACCCCAAATGGATTGAGAGCATCAAACGCCACGGTTACAAAGGGGCGCTAGAATTAGCCGCCACGGTTGATTATCTATTCGGCTACGACGCCACGGCGCAGGTGGTCGACGATTGGATGTACGAGCAAACGGCGCAGACCTATGCGCTGGACCCGGCGCTGCAAGAATTTTTCCAACAAAGCAATCCCTGGGCCTTACAAAGCATCACTGAACGCCTGCTCGAAGCCGCCCAACGCGGCATGTGGTCCGAACCCAACGCTGAAACGCTGGAAAAGTTACGGGCGATTTATCTACAAATCGATGAAGAACTGGAGGGTCGTAATATATAAATCGAGTCGATCACGATTTGAAGGCGATAGTCAAATCTCCGCTTAGAGCGGATTTAGCTATCCAAATCGAGCCATCCATAATCGACTGAAATAAGATTTTTTGCTCCTTTAATTATTCAAATAGATGTCTAAGACAACTAGAACAATCGATCCATATAATTTAACTGGCACCTGAATTACTATAAAAAAATCACATTCACTTTTAGCTATCTCAAGGAGCAAAAAACTTATGAACTATAAACGATTACTTCTTCTTAATTTTATATTTATGTTAGCTTTGGCTTTCGCCTTAACCCTGGAAGATACCTCAGTAGTTGATGCCAAGGGGTTAACTAAACCGGTTTTCGCTAGCCCTATTAATAAAAAAGGTGACAATAATGGACCGCCGCCGGCAAATGAAAAGGGGGAAGTCGATCCGGAGAATTTAAATGCAGATACTCCCGTTAGAGACCCGGAAACACCTGGTTTTTTCATTATTTTCCTCGACGGGGCCATCGATGAAGCGGTTCAGGTTAAGCTTTTCAGCACCGGGATCCCCCAAAATGTCCCGCCCCTGCCCCATACGCTGCAAATACCCAGCAGTCTCGTGCCTACCAGCGGCAACTCCCCTTACTTCCTTTTTGCGGTCTGGCGTCGAGCCATTGAGGGAGGAGCGGTCACAAAATTTGGTCAGCCGATTCTGATCAACGCGCCCTACCAGGATTTGGGGTTAAGCGGCGATCAAGAGAATCGAATCCGGCTGTGGATGTACAATCCGGTCAGCCAAAGTTGGGTCAAATTGGGCGGGCAGGTTGATATCTTCAACAATATAGTTACCGGCATGGTGACATCGATGACGCCTTGGCAAGAAAATGGGAATACGTTGTTTGCGCTGGGGTTCGATGACAACCCCGCTTTGACTCAGGAAGTCGATGAGTTCGGCACAACGACTCTGGCAACACCGCTGCGCGATGATTTCAAATTGCGTGTTCCCGCTGGCTCGGTTGAGGTCGGCAGTCATTTTGAAATGTCACCCTTCCCAACCATACCCGATAGTGAGTCCTTTGAACTTCTTGGTGCGCCAATTCACATTGGTGTATATCGAATCAACTATTATGCATTATCTCTGGCGGAAAAATATCACCTGACCTTCTTAAGCCAACCGGTTACCATCGAATTTGATCCCAGCCAATACCTAAATCAAACTGATGACAGCAGTACTCTGACTGTTGTAACTTTAATTGACGGTAAATGGGTTGATGTCGAAGAACTCGGTTATAAAGTCAATCGGGGCGAGAATAGTATTACTGTTGAAACTACAACGTTGGGGATCTTTGCCCTGGCCGTAAAATAGACCTCACCTCCTCTATAGTCATAAAAACCTGGAGACTTTTTGTTTCCAGGTTTTTTTTATGCTATATGCCCAATCTGAGTCTGTTTTGTGCTATAATTTCCCGAAACGGGATTAAACGTCATTTTGCTATGTCCAAAGAATTCCTTCACAGATTTGGGAAAAATCTAGGGTTTCTCATTTTAGTCAGTCTGATCTTTTTGGCTTGCCAGACGGTCGAGTCTACCCCTACCCCTGAATCGCTTCAAAATTTTCTCAGTCAGGCAACCACCTTTATCGACCAGGAACGCTACAGCGAGGCGGTTGACGTTTTAGAACATGCCGCTGAGGCTCATAGTGAATCACCAATCCCCTTAATCCCGCTTGGACAACTTTACCTGCACCAGCAGCGGAATAATCTAGCTGAAGACGCATTCAATCGCGCCCTGGCCCGAGATTTAGAGAATCCGGTGGCTACAGTCGGCTTGGCTGAAACCTATCTGAGCCAGGGTAACTCGCTCAAGGCGCTATCACTCTGGCAAAAGGTGAGCGAGACCGATCCTGACCTTCCCGGTGTTTTTTCCGGATTGGGGCGAGCCTATTTAGCCCGGTTGGAATTCGATGCGGCCCAAGACGCCTTTTTGGAACAATTATCCCATTCCCAGGATGCCGAGGCTCAGTGGTATTTAGCTAGCCTGGTGATGCCGACAGACATGACCAAAGCTAGAGCATATCTGGCGGCCATGCCCACTGATATTTCGGACAATCTCTTCGCTCGACGCGACTATCTGAACGCCATTCTTGAGCCGTTTGGCAGTGACGCCCCTCAAGCGGCGATTGCGCAAGCCGAGGGTGTTGCGTTAGTTCAGGCCGAGTTGTGGCCGCCGGCAATTCATGCCCTTCAAATAGCGAGCCAAGCAGAGGACCAAACCGATAAAGACAAAGCAAAGAGCCTTGCTTTTCTAGGTCACGCCCTGGCCCAGTATGGCCGCCCGGCCATCGAGACATTTCGTCAAGCCGAAATGCTCGATCCGGCCTCGGCGCTGCCGACCTATTTTGAGGGGATTTATTTACGACAAAAAGGGGCTTTAAATGTGGCTGAGGATACGCTGCAACGGGCCGCTTCGTTGGACCCAAAAAATTCGGGCATTTATATTGAGTTAGCCCGGGTCAAGACGGATCAAGGTAGTCTGGCTGACGCTGAAACCCAATATATGGCGGCGGTGGAAGCTGCGCCGGACGATCGCCTAATCCAAACCCTTCAGGTTAAATTTTATGCGGATCACACCTATCGCCTTAATGAAGCGGGGATTCCCGCAGCCGAGGCGCTGGTTGAAGCGGATAAAGAAAACGCTGAAGCGTACGATCTATTGGGTTGGATGCAATTCTTAGCGGGTGACTTAGACCAAGCGGAAACCAATCTGCGGCAAGCCATCGAGCTCGATCCAAAACTGATGAGCGCTCGTTACCATTTAGCCCGATATTTGGAATCTCAGGGCCAACTTACTGAGGCCGAACAAACCTACCGGTTGATAACAGAAAAAGATTTAGCCGGTACGTATCGTTCGTCCGCTTGGGAAGGTGTTTTTCGGATACAAAAACAGCTGAACGGATCTAAAAACTAGGGCTGTTGTTGACTGGTTAGCTGCACCAACGTATTGAGCACCGCCTCCATTTGATCAAGTTCTCGGCCATAAGTGGTCCAGTCACCCTGACGCAGGGCCTGTCGAGCCGCCTCGTAATGATCTGACGCCATTTGCGCTAATTCGGCGATGCCTTTGTCCGCCAAATCAGCCTGACCAGACGTACTGGACGGCGAAGAATCGTCTGATGGGACAGCCTCGTTCGATACAGTTTCACCGCCAGGCGTGGCGCTGGTTGCGGTCGTCGGTAGCTCCTCTTCATCTAAACCTTCGAACAAAGCGACGAGGGCTTCGGCCAACGTGGTGCGCATCACAATTTTGTCACCTGAGGCCAAAATAACTCGTTTTAACTCGGGGATCTGTCCATTTTCAGCCTGTAAATAAAGGGGTTCCACATATAGAAGTGAATTATCAATGGGAAGTACCAGTAAATTCCCCCTGATCACCTGCGATCCACCTTGATCCCACAGCGTAATCTGTGACGAAATTTCCGGGTCTTGATCGATCCGGCCCTCGATTTGCAGCGGCCCAAAAATCAACTCCTGCTTCGGGAAACGATACGTCACCAATTGCCCGTAATTCTCACCATCCGAGCGGGCCGCCATCCAACCGATGAGGTTATCTTTATTGTTCGGCGTGAAGGGTTGGATCAAAACAAATTCAGTTTCGTCCGCGCCGGGCAGTTTTAACATCACATAATAAGGCTCGACAAAGACGGTTTCTCCGGCGAAATTCTCTCGAGGTATCTGCCACAGGTCTTCCTTATTGTAAAAGACATTAACATCGCGCATATGATAAGTCCGGTACAGTTCCGACTGGATACGGAAGATTTCTTCAGGGTAGCGAATATGGTCGCGAACCCAATCGGGCATCTCGCTCATCGGCGTAAACAAGTTTGGAAAAATAGCCTGGTAAGATTGAATCAGCGGGTCCTTAGTATCGGTTACAAAAAAGGTCAGAGAGCCGTCATAGGCATCGATCAAAACCTTAACCGAATTACGGATATAGTTAATGCGGATTCGGGGCTGATCATGCGGGAAAACGCTGGGTTCGGCATAGGGAAACCGATCGGAGGTCGTATAAGCATCCTGAAGCCAATATAAATGTCCATCCTCACCCACCAAAATATAGGGATCTTGGTCATATTGCAGGAATGGAGCAATTCGATTGACGCGCTGCTGGATATTACGATAGAACATCACCCGGCTGTCATTCGTAAATTCCTGACTCAGCAGCATATTTGTATCGGCCAGCCGTAGGGCGAACGCGATTCGTTTCAGAAAGCTGTTTAACGCTACCCCGCCTGTGCCCTCGTAATTCGTAAAGACATTTTGCTCGCCGCTCGGATAATTGAATTCACGCTCGCTCGTTTTGACAAAAACATAATCATTCGTCGTTTCGCCATAGTAAATCTCCGGCTGTTGAACTTCAATATTGACCGCACTCTCCGGGGGTAAATCTTTAATCCATAACTGGGGCAACCCTTCCCGGGTTACTTCATTAACCGGGTTGGCCACCACCCCATAGCCGTGGGTAAATTGCAATCGCTCCGTAACCCATGTCCGCGACTGCAAGGCTTCTTTATTCAGTTCACGTGCGGAGATCGCCACCTGACGGAGTTCATTATTGACTTCATAACGGTCAAAATCGATGTCATGGAATTGATAATAAAGCCGAATCGCTTGAATCTGCTGGTAGGTGCGCTCTAGGGGGCGATAATCCCAGAGCCGAATATTCTTTAAAAAGTTATCATTGGCGATCACCGCCTCTTCGGTGAGAGGTTCAACTTCAGTAAAGTCACGGTCCTGAATAGTATCCAGGCCATAGGCCATATTCGTCAAACGAATATTGCTCTCGATGAAGGGTGCTTCCCGGGCTAATTCGTTCGGCTCCACAATATAGCGTTGGATAATACCGGGGATAAAACCGCCCCCTATCACGCCGGCCAAGATCCATACAAAAATAGCCATTAGACTCAATGATGGGCGGCGAATCAAGGTATTCAATAGTAAGATTGCCGCCGTTGCCAGGGCTACCACCACCATCACCCATAGAGCCGGCATCGAAACGTGGACATCGGTGTAACTAGCCCCATAAGCCACACCCCGCTCAGAGTAGACCAAATTAAATAAATCAAGCCAATGATCAAGAGCGAATGTCAAGAAAATTAGCGCGCCAATAACAGAGAAATGAAGTTGAACATGAGGTAAAATAATAATTCGACCTTCAGCCAAATTATTCTGTTGGGCCAGCGCATAAATCGCTACCGTCCCTATCAGCGACAAAAATAGAGACACCACCAGCCAGCTCTGAATGAAGCGAAATACAGGCACACTAAATACATAAAAACTGACGTCACGGTTAAAAATAGGATCCATTAGATCAAAGGCATGCTGGTTGAGATAGCGTAGAAAAAGCAGCCAATCGCTTGAAGCCGCCATACCCACAATCCAGGCTAGCAGCGCACCTACCCCCCAGATAATCCATACCACAAAGCGCTGCGCCACTAACGTTTCATCACTAAAAAATAGCACATTTCGAATCGACTGCCAGCGGGCGATAAATGTATTCACCCAAAATAAAGCGGCAAACGGTATGGCCACACCAATTCCCACGGCAAATCGGGCCCAAATACCCGTCAGCATCACCGATTCAAGGCCAAGATGCTGAAACCACAGATAATCGGTGTAAAGGCCCACCCCAAATCGAGCTACAAGGTATAAAGCAATGACGATAATGATGATTGTCCACAAACGAAAGCGATTGGCCGTGCTCATAAAACGTTACTCCGTCCTGCACTCAGTTTATCGGTACCCTATTCTGCCCGTTAGTATACCAGTTGAATCGTTAGAATCAACTAAAAATTCTTCGTAACTCCGGACAACTGGTGACACTAGTCATTGTACCCCAACTGGTAATCAATCCCCAATCTGACCCCGGTCGATGAGTCGAATGATTAAGATTTCCAACGAATTTATAATAAAACTCTATACAAATCTAAGACAACCTTATATAAACCAAAGACAAACCTTATATACTATCCCGGCCATTTCGGTTATGATAAAGCCGTTATAAAAACCTCCTCTCCTCTCCGAAATAGCTTGGTGCTGGTCACACCAAGCTATTTCCATTTTTAAACCCTTTTTCCCTATTCACAAGCGACACAAACTTGGGCTTCCAGACCAACCGAGGCTTAGCCCTTAAGCGTTCAAACGAATTCCTAAAACAAACTGATATAAACCAAAGACAAATCTTATATACTATCCCGGCTATTTCGGTTATGATAAAGCCAGTTATAAAAACCTCCTCTCCTCTCCGAAATAGCTTGGTGCTGGTCACACCAAGCTATTTCCATTTTTAAACCCTTTTTTCCTATTCACAAGCGACACAAACTTGGGCTTCCAGACCAATCGAGGTATAATCCTCCGTCGGAATCCGGAACCGACTGAAAGGCATTGA
>JACKAT010000087.1 GCA_020634935.1 Anaerolineales bacterium | reverse complement strand
GGGTGGTTCACACCTTCAAAGCCGGTGAGACCGTTATATTAGACGTCGGTGAGAGCATCACCCTGCCGACCGGCCTGTACCACAAATTCTGGGGCGTCGAGAGCCAGGTTTTGGTGGGCGAAGTATCGAAAGTCAATGACGATGCCAATGATAATCGCTTTCTGGAGCCGATCGGTCGGTTTCCGGAAATTGAGGAAGACGAGCCGCCGCTGCACCTGCTAATGGGAGATTACGAGGCCTATTACGCCGGCGGACAGTAGACCGCCGTCCGCTCAATTTTGAAAAAGCGTAGGTTGGGTTGAGCCAGAAATCTTGGCTTTTAACGGGATAATGTTGGGTTTCATTCTCTTTTTCGTCGCCTGTATCTCCGGCGAAACCCAACAACTTAGGCAAGGGCATCCCGCGTAGGCCCATTCACCTCAACCTACGCCACTATTCAATCTCTAATTACCATTTATCAGCCAGCCACCCACTACTCCAACGTGGAGTAGTAAATATCCTCAGTATCGTCTTGCACGGTCCAGACAAAATGGGGGACGCCGGCGGCATCAACCGCCACATCCGGATTGACCATTTCCGGATCGCCGATTTCACGATGGGTAAGTTGGACCGGCGCGCTCCATCTGCCGTCGGTTTGTTGAGCTACGTAGAACATCTCCGCCCAATTAAAGATAACATGGGCCAGTCCTTCATCATTGACAGTCATACGATAGAAGGCGCTGTCAGTTTCATTCAACGATACATCGACCGGTTCACTCCAGCCGCCATCCGGCGTCCAGCGGCGATAGTACAACAGGCCGCCAAATTCGGTCCAGGTCAGGTGAACATTGCCCAACCTATCGGCCTCAATTTGGGCGTTACCGACGGTTTTGTCGCCAACCGAGAGGCGCTCCGGCTCGATCCAGGTCACGCCGTCATTGGAAAAGCGATACTCGATGGTAAAGGGATCGCCCTGACGAGTCCAGACCACGTGATAGTTGCCTGCCGTATCAATGGCCAGATCGGGATACTGAATCGCCTTGAAGCCGTCCGATAGGTCAACGTCTTCAAACCGAACGGTCGAAGACGGGACGTCGTAGGCGGTGTAGAGCGTACCGTCGGGAGCGAAAGCCGGGTCGTAAGTGGCAGTAAGGGCCAGATCTCTTATCTGTTCCGCCGCCGATGTAACAACGTTGGTACAGCCCAAGAGTGCCGGGCTGGTGGGAATTGGGCACCCCGTGCCAGAAAACACACAACGTGCCGTCCGGTCGGCTAATTAGTTCCGGCGGTTTGATCGACACGCTGTCGAAATTATCGGTCAGGTTGGTGATTTCAGACCAGACGCCGTCCGGCGTACGCATCCGATGCAGTAGGTCATCGCCGTTCTCGCCGGCAGTCACGTTAATGGTGTTGTCATGCCAGACCACGTGCAGGTTGCCGGCGTCATCAAAAGCCAACCGGCCTCGGACCGAGCGGCCAGGGTTGTCGCTCACGTTGTCTGCCGGAAAATCGACGGCTTCGGCCGGCGCGGGCGATGGTTCGGTTACAGAGGGGGGTGTCGCGGTGGAAATGGGCGTCGGTGTAGTGGTCGCAGCCGCGACCGGTGTTCCCAACAGCAGGGAAACCTCTCGCTCGACTACGCGGATGATATCGCCTTTGCTTTGGGCGTTGTGATAATCGCCGCCGGCGGCATCGGCGATTTCACGAAGCTGCTCCTGCTCGCCGGGGTCGGCGACGCCCAGGCCGATAAGTTGCAAGTCGAACTCGATTCCCAGGCGGCGACTAAGCGTCTCAAGCTGACCAATGGCGTCCTCCTCGCACGTATCCAGTCCGGCCGTGATGATGATCAGCGTTTTCTTGATATCCTGACTTGGATCAAAGTCACCGATGGCCCGGACGATGGCTTCGGTCAATGGGACGTCGCCACTGGGGTTGACATCGACCAAAGCATTGACCAATTCGGCCCGCCGGCCAGTGGCCGGTTCAACCAACACAGTTGTATCCTCACAGGCGGTCGATTCCGACAGTTCGCCGCCAAAAATACGCAGCCCGGCGTCGACATTCTCCGGCAAGATATCAAGTTCCTCACTCAGCACGGCGCGGGCAATCTCCATTTTAGACTGGCCGTCAATCGTCTCCCCCCATGCCGGAAGAGGCATCGACGACAAACTGCCAAGCAGCCAACGCCGGAGCCGGGCGGCTCCAAAAGTAGGCGGCCACCCCCGCTGTCGCCAAAGCCACTATACACAATAGCGCCACCCCGCCGATACCAGCCAGCCAGGGCGTCTTACGTCGGCGCTTGGGTTCCGGGGGTAATTCCGCTTTGATAGTTTGGGGCGGCGGCGATGGCGGGACGGCTTCAACAGGTTGGCCGGCTAAACTTCGCTTCAGACTATCGGCCAGCGCGGCAGCGGACCCATAGCGCTGCACGGGATCTTTGGCCGTGGCTTTGAGGACCACACCTTGCAGTACATCGGGAATATCGAGGCTGAAATCGCGAGGCGGCGGCATCGGATCATTAACGACTTTAAACATCACGACCAGCGGCGTGTCGGCGCTATAGGGAACTCGGCCGGTCAGCATTTCATAGAGCACAATACCCAGCGAGTAAATATCGGCGGCAGGGCCAACATCGGGCAATCCTCGGGCCTGTTCGGGAGCCATATAAGCCGGCGTACCGATGCCAACGCCGGTCTGCGTCATGCTCTCCTGCCCGGCCACCATCTTGGCGATACCGAAATCGGTTAGAATGGCGTGGCCTTCGGGCGTGAGCATGATATTACCGGGCTTGATATCGCGGTGAACCACACCGCGCTGATGGGCATAATTCAACGCCGAGGCGACCTGATCGATGATGGGGACAACGTCGCTAAAGGGGCGCATCTGGCCGCGCTGCTGCAGCAGTTCTTTTAAATCGCGGCCTTCGATATACTCCATCACCATGTAGTAGAGGTTGTCTTGGATGCCAAAATCGTGCATCTGGACGATATTAGGGTGGCGCAGCCCGGCCACGGCTTGCGCCTCGCGTTGAAAGCGTTCCTTGAAGCCGCTTTCGGTCACAAATTCAGGCCGGATAACTTTTAGGGCGCGATGGACGGCTAACCCTTGATGAAAGGCCTTGTAAACATCGGCCATACCACCCCGGCCCAATCGCTCCACAATCTGGTACTGTCCAACGGTTTGTCCGACAAGGTTGGTCAATGGTCTCTCTCCTTAAATAAGGCTATGGCATTACCATTTAATTGTAGCCGTTTTCAGTAGAGTGATCAATGTTATTTTGGTCATGGTAACTGTCTAAAGTTTTGTCGCCTCCGGCGGCATCGACCGCGTATAATCTACGGGGACTGCTTGACTCAAATACGGGCTTGTGGGATGAATAGCAATGAAAAACAGGGGCATTTTGCGGTTCACAATTGATGTAGCGAAGGGTATACTGGTTAAAAGTTAGAAAATCATATAAAGGCTCTTACTTTATATAAAGGTAACGATATGAAACCCTTTCTTCAAATTGCCAATAGACGAATGAATTCTCCTCTACGATGTTGTTTTCTTTTTCTAATTGTCTTTACGGCATTCATAGTGACGTTAAATTCATCAACAATTCCTATAACTTTCGCCGATAATAATGAGTTAGTAGAGTTTGATTTTGAAACAGGTGATTTTTTGGGATGGATGCAAGAGGAATGTTGCGCGCATTCTCAGCGCATTGTAACCTCTCCTGTCCGTAGCGGACACCACGCGGTTCGATTTGAAGTCCGCGATGACGATAGATACTTTTCGGCCAGTCGTTCAGAAATACATCGGTCAAGTGACCGAGATACCCTTGGTCAGGATTACTGGTACGGCTTCAGCATTTATATTCCTGAGGAATGGCCAGATCAAGATAGTGGTTTTACCATTATTTCTCAATGGCACGGGTCTCCGGATAAGGACCAGGGTGAGATAAGTAGAAGCCCGGTCCTAAGACTTGAATATCGTAATAAGAAATTCAAGATTCTCGGCGCTTACAGCAAAGAAGAAATTCAAACTTCAGACTCTGGGACCAGCGTCCTCTTATATAATGATGACGAATTTGCTAAAAAGGGAACATGGCATGACTTTATTTTCAATATGAAATGGTCCTATGAGAGTGATGGCTATGTTCAAGCCTGGATCGATGGGCAGCGAGTGGTCGATTACAACGGACCGATTGGCTATAACGATACTAGAGGGCCGTACTTTAAGATGGGTGTTTATCGCTCTCTCAACAATACGGGCACGATGGTGATCTACCACGACTCATATCGCAAAGGGAATAGTTTTGCGGAAGTCAATCCCGATCAAGACAATAGCCCGCTGCCAACGGCTACGCTGGTTCCGACCTCAACCCCTCACGCCACCCCAACGCCCGACGCCAGTGTCGGCGCGATACAATTGGTAGCCAACATGCCGGACTCGATTGGCGTGGGCGAAACCGTCAAAGCGAGCATCGAAGCGCGAGGGGTAGGGATGGACGGTATCTACGGCAGCCAATTGGAATTAAGTTTCGATCCAAGCCTGGTCACCATTCGTAATTTAAAAATTAACCCGGATCTATCCTACGTTTTACGCAGCCAGGTTGATACGATTACCGGCAAAATCAGTATGGTCGCCAGCCGAACCGGACAACAGCCTGGTCTAATTGATAACGTTACGCTGGCTACTTTCGATGTTCAAGCTAGCAATATACCCGGTACAGCTACGTTTCTATTTGCCGATGAAAAGCTCAGCGACCCATATGCGAACCGGCTGGAAGCAGTGACTAAAAACCACACGCTGACAATTACGGGCGATACCTTTCCCATACCCACCGATGAACCCACATCCGTCCCCACCGGGGAACCAACGCCAAAACCCACCAACCAACCTACACCCAGTCCCACTATCCAGCCTACGCCCAAACCGACCGATCAACCTACGCCTGGTCCAACCATCGAGCCGAACACCGCCATCGTCTTTGGCCAAGTGCTTTTAACCGGACGCGATAGTAACAAGTTGGCCGGAACGACATTGGTTGTCACTGAAGAAGGATTCTCTACCGTGCTGACCAGCACGACAACTGACGCCAATGGAAACTTCACACTCAGCGACGTCCCCATCGACACGTCGATCTCAATTAGGGCGGAGATGGTTGGTTATCTATCTGCTACCTGTGACAATCCGTCTGTCACCGCGCCGGAGACCGGCTTAGCGGCCGTGACGCTGTTGAGTGGTGATATTACCGGTGACGACGCAGTAAATATCATTGATGCCACAGCCGTGGGAATTGAGTTTGGCCAAAGTGGCACCAACCTCACCGCCGATATCAACCTGGATGGCATTGTTGACATCTTTGATCTCGTGCTGGTAAGTTCCAACTTTGAAGAAGAAGGGCCGCAGGTCTGGACCTGCCAGTGATTGGAGTTCATAAACTCCATAAACTCTATGAACTCCACTAACTCTATAAACTCACCTACCCCCGCCGGCCCGGCCCATCGACGATGCGGCCGGGTTTGGCGCCGGTGTGGCGACCGGCTTGCAGCACTCGCGTCCCGTTGACCCACACGTCGTGGATGCCAACGGACAGTTGATGCGGTTCTTCAAACGTGGCGAGATCGCCAATCGTGGCGGGATCAAAGATGACCACATCGGCCAAAAAACCGGGGCGCAGCAGGCCCCGGTCGAACAGACCGAGCCGCTGGGCGACCGCGCCGCTCATCTTGCGAATGGCGTCTTCCAGCGGCAGCACCTTTTCATCGCGGACGTATTTGCCCAAGATGCGAGGATAGGAACCGTAGGCGCGGGGATGGTAGGGGCCAATGGGTTTGGCCCAGACTGGGTCTAGCCCGCCGGCGTCGGTGCCGATGGTCAACCAGGGCAGTTGCAACTGCCGTTTGAGATTTTCCTCGTCCATCATGAAATAGATGGTATCAATCGGCTGCTCTTCCGACAGAAACAGATCAAAGGCCGCATCGATCCATTCCTGCCCGCGCAGCGCCGCAATCTCCGACAGCCGTTGGCCAGCGTAGGCCCGGTTTTCCGGCTGCTGAAAGCCGACCGGCATCACCCCGTCCGGGCCGCACAAATCGGCCAGCGCTTCCCAATCGCCGGACGGGTTCAACGCCTCGGCTCGAATTTTGGCCCGCATCTCAGGATCGCGTAGATTGTCGAAGAAGCGGCCGTCCGCCTCGGCCCACGGCGGCAAAATCGAGGCCAGGGCGGTGCCGGCGGCGGGGTAGGGATACATATCGGCCGTTACATCGATGCCTTCGGCCCGAGCCGCGTTAATAATTTCGATAACCTGGGCCATTTTGGGCCAATTGCGCTTGCCGGCGGCCTTCAGATGATAAATCTCGACCGGCACGTTGGCCCGCCGGCCTATTTCAATCGCTTCTTGGATGCCTTCAATAAGTCCGTCCGCCTCCGAGCGGATGTGGGTGATGTACAATCCACCGAACTCGCCCACCACCCGGCAGATGTCCACCAGTTCGTCGATAGCGATAAACGCGCTGGGAGGATAGATCAAGGCGTGAGAGATACCAAACGCCCCCGCCGCCATTGCTTCCCGCATGACCTGACGCATCACGGCCAACTCATCCGCTGTGGCCGGTCCCAACGCCATCCCTTTGCCGTATTCGCGCAGCGTGCCCCCGCCTAAAAAGGAACCGATGTTGGGCGAGACGCTGTGATCGATCATCGCTTCGAGCCACTGCCGGAAGGCGGTCCAGCCTTTCATTTTGGCGGCCCAATCGGGAATCAGCGTTAGGAAGGGATGTTTGGGCAGGTCATCGATGTTGCCGCCGAACGGGGCCGGCGTCCAACCTTCGCCCATAATTTCGGTGGTCACGCCCTGCGTAATTTTGGACAGACTGCGCCCATCGATCATCAGCGGCAAGATGGAGTGGCTGAGGATATCGATGAAGCCGGGGCAGACCACCCGTCCGGCGGCATCGACCCGTTCCGCCGCCCGGCCCGGATCGATTTGACCGGCGGGCGTAATGGCGGCGATAGTATCGCCGGCCAGGGCGACATCGCCGTAGAACCAGGGATTGCCGGTTCCATCGACAACTCTGGCCCCTTGAATGAGTACATCGAACGTTGACATAGGCTCAATCCTTCAAAATCATTAAATTCACTTAGACAATTTAGCCCCGATTTTAGAGGTGTCACAAAAAAAGTCAATCGGGGCGATTTGCGCCGAGAAACCATAATGAATGAAAAAAGGAACGGATAAAAATCAATCCGTTCCTATCCTTATGCGGTTGTTCTTTCACCGCCTCAAGGGGTTCTCCACCTTCGGCGTTGACAGTGACCTGGCTTAAACAGGGGTTGTTGTTTTAAACTGTCAATTCCAGCCCGCTGTGGCCGAAAGCCATTGAGAAATCTGCTTCCAGCCCCGTTTGTTATCGAGATGCGTATTAAAACTATGGCCAACATCGGGCAGGCTTTGGACGGTTATGCTGGACGCGCTGGTCCAGTAAGCGGCTTCACCGTTGGCGTAGGAAGCCGGCCAGAGGGCGTCGTTTTGGCCAAGCTGAACCAGCACCGGGCCGGACACCTGCGCGACTGAGTCGTTAAAAATGGCGGCGAAGGTGGTGAACAATTGGCCTCGGGTAATCTGATCAATCAGGTTGGCATTATCGTAGGCAATGACGTCGGGGTCGGCGGCCGGGGCTGAATAAAAGACCGCGCTGCGCACTTCCGGGGGTAAGGTAAAGTATTCATATTGGGCTAATTCAGCCAGGAATTCATTAGTGAAAGGCAGCTCGTGCGGCACGTGCCCCAGGGCCGTGATAACCAACGCATCGGCGTCGTGATAAGTGGCCTGGACCGTAATGGCATTGATGCTGCCAAAGGAGTGGCCCACCAGAACAATTTTGTTGAAGGGCTGGCCTAGGGCATTGTTGCCGCTGCGCATTTGACCGATAACTTGATGAATCGCGCTGGCTGTTTCGGCTAGAGTCACAAAATCACCATTCGGTTTGCTGCTCTGACCCGTACCGAGTTGATCGATGGCCAACACCGCGTATTTTCTTCAGCCATGTAACGGGCGTAAGAATATTTGTTGTTGTTGATGGAGGGAACGTCCCAGTATAAATGGTTATAACCACCGCCGTGAACCAATACCTGAAGCGGTTTATTTTGGTAACTACCCTGGTAATATAAATATCCGGCGATGGTGTAGGTATTGCCATCTGAGAGTGTAACCGGAAAACTGAGCTGCTGGACGACAATGTTATTATCGGCTAAGGCGGCGGCCGGCAGCAAGGCGCTAAATAGGATTACCAATACAAACATGATTTTGCGTAACATTGAAATATCTCCTGAGCATAACGTTTCGATTGGGATAGTTTGACGACTGGTGTTGGACCGGCTTCGTTGGCAGACGGCCAGTTTAGTCCGGTTGGATATCTTTGGTTTGAACATTGATTTGTCTCCTATTGTTAAATTTTTTGATAAATAATGGATTGTCACTTCACATTTCTTAGATCAAAATAACCCCTATCTATTGCTCGATTGTGTTCGATTTATAACAAATCATAACAAAACAGTAACTTTTTATGTCCGGGCGTAAACTTTATATTTTTTTGAATTTGGCGATATAATCGGGTAATAATAAAAAATGGGTGACTGTCACTTTGGAGAGGGGCAAGCCATGAAAACCACGCAGCGAATTCTGGTTGTTGATGATGAAGCCGGCATCAGGCAGGTGGTCGAGCTGTATTTGAAGCGGGAGGGATTTGAGATCGATCTGGCCACCGATGGCCGGGCGGCGCTGGCCGCCGTGGAGCGGACGACGCCGGACCTGATTGTCTTAGATTTGACCATGCCGGATATGGACGGCTTAGAGGTTACGCGAGCGGTGCGCAAAAAGTTGGACGTGCCGATTATTATGCTCACCTCACGCGATGAAGATATTGATAAAATCGTGGGGCTGGAACTGGGGGCCGACGATTATATGACCAAACCGTTCAACCCGCGCGAATTAACCGCCCGGGTCAAAGCGATTTTGCGGCGAGCCGGCAAACAAGCCTCGACTGAGACCAAGGCCGCGGCCATTACCGCCGGCGATCTAACTATCGATCCGTTGTCGCGGTCGGTCATCGTGGCCGGAAGGCCGGTGGAGTTAACCGCGACCGCGTTCGATCTGCTGTGGCTTTTCGTCAGCCATCCCAATCAAGTCTTTTCCCGCGAGCAGCTTTTAGAGCAGGTCTGGGGCTACGATTTCTACGGCGACACCAACACGGTCACCGTCCAAATTCGCCGCCTGCGCACCCAAATCGAGGCCGATCCCAATAATCCGCACTATATTCAAACGGTGTGGGGCGTGGGGTATAAGTTTTCGACCAGGGAGTAGGGAATTAGAAGTAAGACGTACGGAGAAGGGAGTACAAACTGCCCGTCCCCCGCAGCACGGGCCTAAAGACCCGTGCTAAGAGAGCGAAGCCCTGTCGGGCTATGATTAGGGCGCTTCAGCGTCCTTCGCTCTTTCAACGCGATGGCTTTAGCCTCGCGTTTGTTGGCCCGGCGAAACCGGTTCGTTTTCTTAATTTTATCCTATCCACCGCCATCAACACCTACTTATAGACAAAACGGATAAAAGGCGTGCAATTCATCCCCGTCATGCCCGCATGCTTTTAGCGGGCATCCCCGCCTAACGACCCTGCTGGATGCCCGCTAAAGACATGCGGGCATGACATAATGGCTTTCATTGTACGATGTTTATCTGACTTATCTATTAGAATGTTCATCCGCCGCCGGCAGGGTGAAGCTAAACACCGAGCCGTGGCCGGGGATGCCGTCGCTGGTCACGCCGACTTGACCGCCGAGTTTGTCGATAATGCGCTGTACAATCGAGAGGCCCAGGCCGTAGCCTGGCGACGGGGTTTGGCTGAGTTTGGTGAACGGCGTGAACAAGCGACTCTGGGCTTCCGGCGACAGGCCCGGCCCGTTGTCGCGAATCCAGAAGCGAATCATGCCATCGGGCTGCGGCTCCGCGCCTAACTCCAGGCGGGGCGGCTGCCCACCGTAGTTGACCGCGTTTTCCACATAATTGGCCCACACTTCTTCAATCCAAAGTTCATGCCCCAAGGCGATTGGCCAGCGGTTCGGCAGGCTGAGTTGCGCCTGGCTGTCGGCCAGCATCACGGCTAATCGCTGGCGGACCTGATTGACAATGTGGCCCATATCGAGCGGGTAAAGTTCGACTTCGGCCTGGCGCGTTCTGGCCAGCAGTAATAGCGACTCGATGATGCTCTTCATTTTGTAGCCGCCTTCAAGCACAGCCTGCCGCGCTTTTTTGCTCTCTTCGGGGGTGATCCACGGTTCGTCCATCGCTTCGGTGTGGGCAATGACGCAACTGAGCGGGTTTTTGAGATCGTGGGCCACGGTGTGGGCGAAGGCGTCCAGCTCTTCGATCAGCTTTTGGCGTTCGGCGATTTCCTCGGCCAGCAGGTTATTCTTTGCTTCCAGATTTTGCTGCAAGTTACGGATGGTCAAATGGGCCGTAATGCGAGCCAGGACTTCCTCGTGCTGAATCGGCTTGGTAATGTAATCGACCGCCCCGATATTGAAGCCCGTGACTTTATCGACCGTCTCCGACAGGGCCGTCATAAAAATGACCGGGATGTCGTGCGTGGCCTGTTTTTGTTTTAAGCGGCGGCAGGTCTCAAAGCCATCCAGGCCGGGCATCATCACATCGAGCAGGATGATGTCGGGCGAGGCGTAATCGACCAGCTCCAACGCGCCCAGGCCGTCTTGGGCCACCAACACTTTTAAGCCCGAATCGCTCAAATAGTCGAGCAGCAGCCCGATATTGGTGGGGTGATCGTCGACAATTAAGACTGTGCCGGTCGGTGGTTCGGGTTTCATCTGTTTGCTCCCTTGAAGATACCCCTCACCCCGTCGCTAGCGCGACTCCCCTCTCCCTAAGGGAGAGGGGTTGTGGGGTGAGGGTGAAATACATTTTCATCATCGGCGTCGTCTCAGTTGAGACTGTCCGTCTTACGATACTGTCCGATAAAATCACGGATCTGTTTCATTTGAAAGCTTTTGGCCAGCAGCCGGATGCGTCCGGTAAAGGGGTGATACGCCTCGTCCGCATTTTCGATGCTGTCCAGCCGGTCCAGAATAGCTTTGATATCGCCTTGCAACGCTAAATCGAATAAAGCGGCCACCTCTTCCGGCGGCGGCGGGACCATCTCCGGTACGGGACCGGCCGGCGCGGCGGGCGCGACGACCGGGGCGGCCGGGTCCGGCCGGTTGCCGGGGGTTTCGTACACCCACTCAAGCTGCAAGTGGTGTTGCAGCGCGGCCAGCAGTTCCGCCGCTTTAACCGGTTTGGCGATAAAGCCGTCGCAGCCGGTCATCAGCGACTTTTGGCGGGTATCGTCAAAGGCGCTGGCCGATAGGGCTACGATGGTCAGGTCGTCCCCTGCCGGCAGCGCCCGCAGGCGGCGGGTGGCTTCAAAGCCGTCCAGCACCGGCATCACCAGGTCCATTAAGATCAGATCGGGCTTGAACTCGGTGGCCTGATGCAGGGCTTCGTGACCGTCGGCGGCCTCGATGACCTCAAACCCCAACGGAGCCAGCATGTTGAGGATGACCGAACGGTTCTCCCACTTATCATCGACCACCAGCACTACCCGCTGCCGGCCGGTAAAGCCGATGATGGCCCGCTCGTCCTCTTTTTCGGGGGCGGTGGCCGGCTGATTGGCGTCGGGTAACGCCAGTTCAAACCAAAAGGTGGTGCCCCGCCCCGGCGAGCTGCTGACGTGCAGTTCACCGCCCATCATCTGCACCAACTGCTGGCTGATAGCCAGCCCCAAACCGGTCCCTTCCAGGGTGTATTTCTGATCGCCCACCTGGTGAAACGGAGAGAAAATTTGGGCCAAGTTTTCCGGGGCAATGCCGATGCCGGTATCTTCAATTTGAAAACGGATTTTACGAACGCCGGCGGCCACGGTCAAGACGATTTGGCCCCGGTCGGTGAATTTGACGGCGTTGCCGAGCAGGTTGAGCAAGATTTGGCGCAGTCGTTTCTCATCGCCGCGGACCACCGGCGGCAAGCTGGGCTGCGGTTCGTAAATAAAGTCCAACCCCTTTTGCTCGGCCGAAACCCGGCAGATTTTGGCGATATTGTTCAGAAATTCGGCCAGGTGAAAATCGACGGGGTGCAGTTCCATTTTGCTGGCTTCGATCTTGGCCAAATCCAGAATATCGTTGATGAGATTGAGCAAATGCTCGCCGCTGCGTTGGATGATGGCCACCCGGTCCAAATGCTGGCTGTTTAACTGCTTATCCTTGCGCAAAATTTGAGTGTAACCCAAAATTCCGTTGAGCGGGGTCCGCAGTTCGTGGCTCATGCGGGCCAGAAATTCGCTTTTGGCCCGGTTGGCGGCCTCGGCGGCCTCTTTGGCCTGCTGCAAGGCCGCTTCCATGCGCTTGCGTTCGTTGACTTCCTGGGTTAGCTGCCCGTTGGCCTGCTGCAATTCCGAGGTGCGCGTTTCAACCCGCTGTTCCAACTCTTCATTGACCCGGTTCACGGCTTCTTCGGCCCGCTTGCGTTCCAGTTCGGCCCCGGCCCGAGCGGCGAAGATTTGCAAGATCGAGGTGGGATGCTGCGGATTGTGGGTGATCGGTTGATTATCCATGACCGCCAGGTGGCCCAAAATCGCGCCGGAGGAGTCGACAATCGGTACGCCGACGTAGGAGGCCATGCCCTTTTCTTTGGGGAACAAATCTTCCAGATTGGCCGGGCAAAAGTA
>JACKAT010000086.1 GCA_020634935.1 Anaerolineales bacterium | reverse complement strand
GGGTAAAGTGTTTCAACAAAAAAATTGATCCACGAAGGACATAAAGTTACACCCACAGGACTTACGCAGTTCCAAAGGTGACAGTCACTTAAACACGCTAAATCGGCCTGTTTGGACCACTCCGATGCTGATTTATTGACAATAAGTGACTGTCACCTGGGTTTTTGCGTCAGTCCTGACCCATAATCAATCTGAAAATTTCGTGTTCCTTCGGGTGACTTCGTGGATCATCTAGTCTGTCGTTTACAACAGTACCCCCGGACACTCAATCGCCTTTTTAAGATCGGCCAGAAATTGAGCGGCTTTGGCCCCATCAACCAGCCGGTGATCGGCGGTCAGCGTCAGGGTGATCCGCTGCCGGATTTCGATCCGGTCATCGTCCAGCACCACCGGAACTTTAGCCGTTCGGCTCACGGCCAGGATAGCCGCTTCGGGCGGGTTGATGATGGCTGTAAAATGATCCACGCCAAACATCCCCAAGTTTGAAATAGTAAATGTGCCGTCCTGCATCTCTTGCGGTTGCAGTTTACCGTCGCGGGCGCGGCGGCCCAGATCGGTAATTTGCGCCGCAATCTCTATTGTGCCGAGTGCGTTAGCGCGGCGAATGACCGGCACCAGTAAGCCCTGTTCCACCGAGACGGCCAGCCCGATATTGATATCGGCCCACTCAGTGATGGCATCTGGACCATAGCTGGCGTTAAGGCCGGGGTTTTTACCTAGAGTCCAGGCGCAGGCTTTGACCAGAAAGGCGGTAAGCGTCACTTTTATCTCGCCGGAAGTGCCGCGCAAATCGGCCACCATCTCCAGCGCCCGGCCCACATCGACCTCCATGCTGACCGTGAACTGTGGAATATCGCGCACGCTGGCGGTGAGCCGTTCGGCAATGATGCGGCGCATAGTGGTCAGCGGCGCGCGGCGGCGAACGGCTCGCTCGCCGGACGGCGCGGCCATAGGTTCAGCCGCCGCAACCGGAGCGACAGCGGTCGCCTGCGCCTCGGCGGCCCGGCGCACATCCTGCGATTGAATGCGTCCGGCCGGACCGGTTCCCACGATCTGGGCCAGATCAACGCCCAACTCACGGGCCAGCCGGCGCGCGGCCGGGACGGCCCGAACGGCCCCATTCGTATCCACCGGCAAAATTTGACCGCCGGTAGGTTGAGTTAGACGCGCTTCAACATCGGCGCGAGTAATCCGCTCGCCGGCGCGGGCCGGGGCGACAGTTTGCACGTCGATGCCGTGAGACCGGGCCACCCGCTCGGCCACGGGGGTAGTTTTCGCGGGCGGAGTACTCTTTGCGGGCGGTGGGGCAGCAGGTTGGGCGGTGGCCGCTTCTGCGATAGGCTGCGCCGGCGCTCCTTTTTCGGGAGGCAACGACTCACCCGGTTTCAAAATGTAGGCAATGACCTCGCCAATCGGCACGGTGTCGCCGGGGCCAACCCTGATGCCGGCCAGAATGCCGTCGGCGTTGGCCTCAACTTCCATGTTGACCTTGTCGGTCTCCACTTCCAGAATCGGGTCGCCTTTTTGAATGGTATCGCCCTCGTTTTTCAGCCAGGCGGCAACGGTGCCTGCCTCCTGGTCCATACCAAACTTGGGCATAATGACTTTTTTAGCCACGCTGCGCCTCCTAAATCCTGTAGCCGACCAGGTCGCGGGCCGTGGCGACAATGTTTTCCACTTGCGGCACAATCGCCCGTTCCAGATCGCGGTTGTAGGGCACCGGCACATCTGCGCCGCCCAGCCGCACCACCGGCGCTTCCAGGTAGGCAAAGGCCTCGCTCTGGGCCACCATCGCCGCGATTTCGCCGCCGTAACCGCCCAGCAGCGGCGCTTCGTGGACCACCATCAGCCGCCCGGTTTTTTTCACCGAGTTAGTAATGGGTGCGGCGTCATACGGTTTGAGGGTGCGCGGATCAACAATTTCAACCTCGATGCCTTCTTTGGCTAACTGCTCGGCCGCTTCCAGCGCTCGCGACACCATAATGCTGGTCGCCACGATGGTCAGATCTTGGCCGGGGCGTTTGATGTCGGCCTGACCCAGCGGCACTATGTACGGCCCTTCCGGTACCGGCCCAGAGCGTTTGTAGAGCAGCTTGTTTTCCACAAACATGATCGGGTTGTTGTCGGCGATGGCTGCCAGCAGCATCCCTTTGGCATCGTAGGGTGTGCTGGGCATGACCACCCGCAGACCGGGCACGTTCACGAACCAGCTTTCCAGCGTTTGCGAGTGCTGCGCCGCCGCGCCTGTGCCGGAGCCGGCGGGCAGCCGCAGCACCATCGACACGTGAGCTTTGCCGCCAAACATAAAGCGGATTTTGGCGCCTTGCAGTACAATCTGCTCCATCGCCAGGGTAACAAAATCCATAAATTGCATCTCGGCGATGGCCCGCATGCCGGTTACGCCGGCGCCAATAGCCGTGCCGGCGATGCAGTTTTCAGAGATGGGGGTGTCGCGCACGCGCTCTCGGCCATATTTTTCAAATAGACCCACGGTTACGCCAAAGGCTCCCCCATACAGACCGATGTCCTCGCCCAACATAAACACTTTTTCATCATGCCCCATGGCTAAGTCCATCGCCTCTCGCAGCGCCTCGGCATAGGTTATTTCGCGGCTGCCGGGATCGGGGTTGATGGGCGTGTTGGGGCCAAAGGTGTTCTTGATCCAGGCCGGCAGCACGTTGGTGGGATTGGCCTTTACCGCCGGTTCCTCGTAGTAGACGGTTTTGTGCATATCGGCAGGCGAAGGATCGGGCTGCACGTCGGCGTAATCGATGGCCGCATCCACTTCCGCCTCGGCCTGTGCCTGTAAGTTCTGCCCCTCAGCCGCTGTAATAATCTCCTGCTCCACCAGCCAGTTTTGGAAACGTGGAATGCCATCAAGGTCTTCCCATGCCTTCACTTCTTCTTTGGTGCGGTAAAGTTGTTTATCGCTTTTAGAGTGACCCTTGTAGCGATAGGTGATCAATTCCAGCAGCGTTGGCCCCTCGCCGCGACGGGCGCGGGCCACCGCTTTTTGGGTGGCCTGGTATACCGCCAGCACGTCCATTCCGTCCACGGTTTCGCCGGGAATGTCGTAAGCCACGGCCCGGTTGGAGACAAGCGGCGCGGAAACGCCCTTCACTGACGGCATTGACATCGCGTATTGGTTGTTCTCGCAAATAAAGACGACCGGCAGCTTCCAGATGGCGGCCATGTTCAGGCTTTCGTGGAAGTTGGCGTTGTTGGATGCGCCGTCGCCAAAAAAGGAGAGGACAACCTTGCCGTTCTGCTGCAGGTGGGCGCTCAAGCCCGCGCCCACCGCCAACGGGATGCCGCCGGCGACGATGCCGTTGGCCCCCAGGCTGCCCAAGTTGAGGTCGGCCATGTGCATCGAGCCGCCCTGCCCCAAACAGACGCCGGTGGCTTTGCCCAATAGTTCGGCCATCATATCACGCACATCTTGCCCTTTGGCAATCGCGTGGGCGTGGCCCCGGTGGGTTGAAGCAATCTGGTCATCGGGGCGCAGGGCGGCGATAGTACCCACGCCGGTGGCTTCCTGGCCAATGGCCAGGTGCATGGTGCCGTGGACTTTGCCGGCGGCAAACTGTTCAAACGCGGCCTCCTCAAATGTGCGGATGAGATACATTTTGTACAACATCTCGCGCAGTTGGTCGGCGCTCAAATCAAGCTCGGTGGTGATATCCTGTTCTATTTCTTTTATATTCATTATTAATTCTCCTGAAATACGGTTTTTTTGCAGGCAAAACTATTCCGTGACGCTATCATCCGGAGGTGTTCTGCGTAATTTGGCTGTAAGTTGGCTAACCGACGCCGTTTTACGGGTTATCTAAAAATTCACGCACGCGCTGTAGATTGGGTAATTCAAGACAGCGTTGGGCTATCTCTTGCGCCTGAGTTTTAGATATGGTGCGGAGCAGTGCTTTAACCGAGGGAATAGAGACAGCGGCCATACTGAATTCATCCAGCCCCAGTCCCAACAACAGGGGGACAGCCTGCGGATTACCGGCCATCTCGCCGCACAACCCTACCCACTTATCCTGGCGGTGCGCGGCCTGAATGACCTGATGGATAAGCCGGATAACGGCCGGATGCAGCGGATCGGCCAGGTGAGCCACGGTTTCGTTGGTGCGGTCAACAGCCAGCGTATACTGGGCCAAATCATTGGTGCCAATGCTGAAGAAATCAACATGGGGGGCCATTACATCGGCTAGCACGGCCGCCGACGGAACTTCGATCATAATTCCGACGTCGAGGTTCTCCGCGTGAGGTAGATTACGAGCGCGTAGGTTGGCCTTAGCCTGTTCTAGTTGATAGAGCGCCTGGTGCAGCTCCTCTTCTGAGCCGATGAGCGGAAACATGATTTTTACATTTCGCTCGTGACCCGCTCTCAGAATGGCGCGAAGCTGTGTTTGAAAGATCTCGGGCCGGGCCAGGCATAACCGAATAGCCCGCTGACCCAGCATCGGATTCTGCTCCTTAGCAATGTCGATACTGGGGAGGTCTTTGTCGCCGCCCACGTCCAGCGTGCGCACAATCAACGGCATCCGTTGAAATACATCGGCGATGGCTCGGTAAATTTGGTACTGTTCATCCTCCGAGGGCAGCGTGTCGCCCTGCAAAAAGAGAAATTCGGTACGGAGCAAGCCCACGCCTTCCGCGCCCATTTGAATGGCATACTCGGCATCGGCCACAGAGCCAATATTAGCCACCACTTCAATTTGATGGCCATCCAGAGTGACCGCTGGGGTTTGTGCCTGGGCAATTTCCAGTGACCGCATACGCTGCCGCGCCTGCTGGCGGGTGCGGTATTCGGCCAGCGTTTGGGCATCCGGCTCGATAATCAGTTCGCCGCTCTGGCCATCGATGATAACCATTGTTCCGGATGACAGCTCGAGTTTGCCGGCGCCGACGACGGCCGGAATGCCCAGGCTGCGAGCCAAGATAGCCGTGTGTGAGGTGTTGCTGCCAATTTCGGTGCATAAACCCAGCGCCATTTCCCGATTCAACGAAGCCGTGTCGGACGGAGTCAGATCGTGGGCAATGATGACCGACGGATTTTTTAGCGAGGCGAGCGTTGTTTCTTCCAGCCCCAATAGTTGGCGAATGAGTCGCTGGGCGATATCTTTGATGTCAACGGCCCGCTGGCGGAAGTATTCATCGTCGATGGCGCTGAATTGGGCCATCAGTTCATTAGAGACCCGGTCAACGGCGGCTTCGGCGTTGAGCTGTTCTTCCTGAATGATGGCTTTGATTTCATCGGCAAAGGCCGGATCGGCCAAAAACATCCGGTGAACTTCAAATATCTTGGCCTCAGCTTCGCCAATGGCTTCCTGGGTGTGCGCTTCAAGGGCAACCAGCATACCCTGCACGGCCTCAATCGCTTCAATCAGCCGATTGATTTCAGTTCGGGGATTTTGAATAATCTGTTCATTGAAGGCCAGTGGCTCAGGGCGATAAACAAAGGCCGGGCCAATTGCAACGCCCTGACTGGCCGCAATGCCACTTAACCGTTTCATTGTGTTTCCCCAAAATTGTCTTCAATTAATCCCACCAGCGCAGCCAATGCATCGTCTTCATCGCTGCCGTTGGCGGTTAGGTGAATACTATGACCTTGACTTACCGCTATTTTGAACAAGTTGATAACACTTTTGGCATTGACCGGTTGAGTATCGCGGGTAACGTTTTTTACGGTAATGTTTGCCTCAAAACTCTGCGCTGTTTTGGCAAATACGGCGGCGGGTCGGGCGTGTAAGCCGACTTCATGCTTAATAGTTATAGTTGTTTCTACCATGGTTATTAGCCTCCTCGATTGCTGTCTTTTAGATTGCTATCTTTTGTTAAAATTTGCCGGCCAGGTTACCCTGACGGGCGATAATATTCAGTTGACTAACATACTCCAAAGCTTCGACCCGATTGATTACATCTTCAAGTGAGTTGCCCCAAACGAGTACCCCAACGTGTGGCGCCAACAGTCCGTGTAACCTATGCACGGGGGGCAGTTCAGCCGGGTTAGCTTCTGGTGCGAGCCACAGGTCCACATGGCCGATTGCGGCCCACATGGCCGGCATTAATTGTGGTTCGGGCAACCGCCCCGCGTTGGCCAGCGCGAGAGCGTGTTGCGGATGGCCCAACAAAATGGCCTGAGCCGTGGTTTTGCGGTAAATCTGGCGATGCCACGACAGGTGCGGCGCGGCAGCCTTGCCTGGTACATCTGTGTCGATGGGACAGGTGATGATGTCGGCGTCTGTCAGGTTGGCCAGGTGGCTGTGATGAGCGGTAATGGCCAGGGTATTGGGTGATAGCCGAATACTCAACTCCGCCAGCGATCCCAGCGCCAGCCGGTTGGTGGTCATTTGCCGGGCGGCAGCGATAAACTGTTGGCGCTGTGGGCCCTTAAGTAACAATTGATCACGCTGCTGCTGGTAAGTGCGACCTCGTGGTGAGTTTGCCAGATTGACTATGCTCCATACGAGATTTTTGTATGCGGTTAACATTTTGCCACCACCCTTAATTGGATACCTCTTTTTATAGTTGTTGATCTTGCAGCCGACGTAAATGCAGGATAGTTAGTGAGTCATCCAGTTCAACATCGGCGTAGGTAACCGGGGCTCCTAAAGGAATATCGTTGCGTAGACGGCTGCCGGGAGCCAGCCCCAACGGCAACAGATTTTCCTGACGAGCTACGTCGGCGCGTTCAATCATCCCGTAGACACTAAAGCCTCCTAACCCATCGATGACATCGCCAGCCCTTAAATCTTTTTTGGCAACGGTGATGGTTTCGGCTACCGGTGGAATGTCGGTAGCTACCGTCGTTTCACCTTTTAACACGGCCCTGGCAATAGAGATGGGCGTTTCCAGACTGGTCAGGTGGTAAGGCCGAAACAAGGCCCAATAGGGACCATCACCGCTCACTTTTAAGTATTTCAGGTCGCGGGCCAGCTTGGGGTGATCGGTGGTAAAGATCACAAACACGCCTGGGGCAACGCCCAATCCATACTCAACTACCCCGCTTTTGTTCAATATGCCGCCGTCCTTTTTAGGTATGAAGACGTTGGATAACGTTTTATGAGTCACTTCAGGACCGTGCATACCGCGTATATCCGGCACAAAACCGATAGCATTGCCTAGTGAGGTCATTTCAACCATCGTTTTGGTGCCGTCCTCAAACGAGGCCAGCATTTTGGGGTTCATCATCTGCGCTCTGGCTTTTTCGGCGGTTGTGTCCGGATTTGAGGCTCGGTTGAGCGGATTGTTTTTGCCCTTACCGGCGCAGACAACCTCAAAGCCCAGGCTAGCGGCAAAATCAAATAACTCCATAGTCGTACCCGGCTCGTCGCCAGCCGTCAGGGTGTAAACCACCTTGGCCGCGTTGGCCATTTGACGCAGGTAATAGCCCACAGTGGCATCGGTTTCTACGTTCATTTGAAGCACATGTTTGCGGCCCAAAATGGCGTCGAGGGCCACGCGAGCGCCTACTTCCGGCACCCCGGTGGCTTCAACGATGATATCAAGGTTAGGGATTTTTGCTAAGAGCGATGATTGAGTCGTGGCTACACGCTTGCCTTCGGACAGCGCTTGTGCGGCCAGGCCAACATCATCAGTTTCCACGACTTGCTCGAGCGGTACTTCGGCTGATTGATAGACCTGAATGGCCCGGCCAGGGACGACGTCGGCAATGGCGTAAGCCTTCATGCCATGCATGGACTCCATCTGGCAGACTAAACCTTCGCCCATCTGCCCGGAGCCAACCAGGCCAACTTTTATGCAGTTGCCGGCTCTTTCATACTCTATAAGTTCGTTATATAATGTCATGTTCAGCGCCTTTCGCTATCAAGGACAAAGGATCTGGCGGTATTTTGGTAATTCGTTGTACGGAATATTAAATTAACCCGCAGACCGTTTGTGTTCCTTAAAGTTATAATGGGTTTGACTCATTCAGAGCGAGAATCAGTTTCCGCTAATAAATTTTACGGCGGTGCCAGGTTCAAGGGAGGGCAGACGATCTTGTTTTGGCACGCTGATATCGCCAGGCATTTCTGGTTCGGTGAAGCCGTTGAATTTGACCACAAAATGTCCCAGATTCGATAGGTTTTCGTTGGCCACTTCGCCAACACATAATATTTGGATTGATTCATCGCCAATGACCAATGTGTCGCCGGCTGTAATGGGTTGCAGAAGCTGCGTATGGTGATGCAAAATTGCGAATTCTGTTAATTCTTCGGGCGCGTTCATTCCAAAAAATACCAGAATTCCTTCGTCTATAAAATCCTGAGCCAAAGGCCCAATTTGCTCGACTTTCGTTTCGTATTTTGTAGCGTTCATTTTTTTACCCCTTTGTCGCAAAAGGTGGGAACACATGGCAAGGAAGTCACGTGTTCCCTCGCCATTGCGCTAGTCGTCTAAGGCGACGATATTGTCTACGGTAACGCCGGAGACAAAGTTGGTTTCTTTGATGTACTTCATGAGTGGTCCCGAGGGCGACGTTGAGTGAATATCCACGGTCAGCACCCCTTTCATGGGGTACACACCGACACGCGCTGTACCGCCACAATCAATCACCGCTACGGCTATTTCGCTGAAATCAGCTTTAGATTTGAACCCATCAAACGGCTGGCCGCCAGTTAGATCGGCGATCCGCTGAGCTACCGGGTGAATTCCGCCGCCAGTAACACAATAAATCAGAGGTTTTTCGTTGGTTGGCTCAATGGTGAGCGGTCCACCCCAGCCGCGCGGGCCACGGTTAATTTGAACCCGCTTGTATTCACCTGAACCCGCTGACTCCCTTTCGGGCGCTGGCGTTGGTTGCGCGGCTGACGCTTCGACGGCTGGCTCTTCGGCGGCTGGCGCCTTTTCCTCTTTAGGCGGTGGCGGATCACCAATCAATACTTTTTTCGCTTTATCCCAAAATCCCATCTTCTTACTCCTTTCTTAAGTGCTAAATCAATTACCCGGATACAGGCCGAAACTGGCAACATAAGCCAACACAACCGCAATCGGTCCGGTAATCATCCGTGACAGCAGAACGGCGGGAACGCCAATTTCTACGGTTTCCGGTTCCGCTTCACCCAAGGCTAAACCCACCGGAATAAAGTCGCACCCGACCTGCGGGTTAATCGCAAACAATGCCGGCAAAGCGTAACGAGCCGGAATAGAACCACTGGCAATGAGGGTACTACCTAACAGCGTACCCACGACCTGAGCAATAACGGCGCCCGGCCCCAATAATGGTGACAGAAACGGTAACCCACAGATAACGGAGATGATCAACATCCCGACCAAACTACCCGCCAAAGGCGCTATCAAATTGGCAATCCAGTCACCGATGCCGGTGTACAGGATGATCCCAATAACCAGCGCAATAAAGGCCATAAAGGGTAGAATGTTCTTGATAACCTGATCAATCGACTCACGGCCAGCTTGATAGAGAATCCCCACAACGTGGCCTACATTACGTCCCAAGTTCGTGATAAAACTTTTCATTTTTTTTGCTCCTTATTTTTTTATGGCTGTCTTAGGCTAATGCCGGAGTTGCTTTGGCGGTTTCCCGGGCCCACATAACCGCCGTGATGCGCTCGGTGACAACGCCGCGAATAAAAATAACCACCATTCCAATTAACAGGTATCGCACGGCCAGTGGAACCACCGACAGCCCCAGCGTTTCAATCCCGGTTGCAATCCCTAGCCATACAAACAGTTCGCCAGGGTTAACATGGGGAAAGATACCCAGTGGTGGGTGAACATAAGATACAGCAGCATCGTAAAAGGCGGGTTTGTATTTTTCCGGCAAGAAGCGCGCCATCGTGTAGCACATAGGGTTAGTTAAAAAGAAAACCGACAAAATTGGGAAAATCAGGTAGCGAATAGGGTAAAAAATTAAACCGTCTCGTGCGGCCCACCGGCCTAGCCCCTCAATGCGCTCGGTGCCAATAAAAGCCACCAGGGCATTCACACCGGTTAACAAAACGATTAATAGGGGTACAATCCCGGTAACCAGGCTGGTAAAAACCTCGCCGCCCTGTTGAAACATGCCGATAAAATGTTCGGCTAACCAAACTAATGTATTCATTTTTTTTGGCCTCCTAACCAAGTTCAAATAGTGATTAATAAATAATGATCTTCAACAGCTTAAATTTTTTTAGTAACCTTTTTATGTGCTTTGGGTGGCTTAACCTCCTTCGCAAAAGTATTTGGCGCACTGCACATTCTTTTTTTACGAGACTTACGCAGGTAGATCATTCGAGGAGCCTGCGATGAGTCATCCTTCCAGACGGCCATTGCTCGCCAATAATGTCGTAAAACGTCATGCGTGAGGTGTAAAAGTTTTGGGCTTAAATTCCCTACAAATTACATGTCACGCATCACGTAATTCGTTAACTAAGACCAGAAGTTTGTAAAGATGGTTCTGGTGACAAATGAGCTAAGTTGGTGGTTTTTGTTTGCTTTGTGCGGGCCTCCCTCAAATCTCTGGCTGCATTAGCAAACGCTGTTTGCAACTTTTTTGATACCGGTAAACGCGTATGGTTGGTCAAGACCTCATCCAGGTTAAGGCCCTGCATATCCGGCACCGGCTGTAACCGGGCAAATATGGTCCAGCCGCTGAACTGTTCAGCGTGAACGACCCGATCATGTTCATTGATGGTCAAAACCGCATAAGCCCGGCCTTTGTACTGATTACCGCATAAACCCACAGCCGTCAGCCCGTTACGTTTGAGTTCGATCATTCGTTCGTAAAAACGCCGCATTTGAAAATAGGCCAATCCAAATTGGAATAACCACATTACAACCAAGCCAATAAGAATTAGGGTGAAATTATCAAAAACAATCTGCATCGATTTTTCTCCTATAATTATTTTTTGAATACAAAATTTAACTCCCAATTTTTGGGAAACCTAAACCTAGCCAGTCTGTCAAAGGAAACTGGGGTACCTCCCAATTTTGGGAACACTAAACTTAGTCCAGTTTGTCCAAGGAAACTGGGGCGATATTGGCTTTAATAATGTAAGAGATGGTTGAATTAACTAGGGTTTGAGGTTAGCGATGACGCAGGCATTAAATTCAATTGAGCCTCCAAAACTTCCGTGGCCGTTAAAGCATCCATTATCATGACATCAAGACACCCGGTGCGTAATGCTCCCAGAATAGCTGGGGCTTTCATAACACTGCCGGCAATACCAATAGCGATGGGTACTTGCCTTAGGGATGCTAGATCCTGTCCTACAATACAGCGGTTGATATAGGCATCGGTCAGATATCCGTTGATGTCGATTAAACGTCCCATTAAATCACCCACTATTCCAGCGGCGGTAAATTTTTCGGCATCAGCCTCAGTCAAGTAGCCCGTCCGGTACAACCCGGAGAGTTGGGAGTCAACCGGACCAATACCAACCAAAGCAATATCAACTTGCCTGGCCAGTGATAGCGTATTGGAAATTAAGGGGTCCTTCAAAAGAGATTGGGCGATTTCCTCACTACCAACAATCAGGGGAGCAGGTAGGTAGTGGAGTCTAGCCGATAATTTTTGGGACAACCAGCGGGCCAATTCTGCCCCATCAATCATAGGATCACCCCGGCCAATTGATCCCATAGTTTGTATAACTAAAGCGTCTCTTAAAGGCAGTGTGGGGAGCGCCTTTACAAGTTGATGTAAGGTAGCACCCCACCCAACACTAATTTTGATGTTATCACGAAGAAGACCCTGTAGGTAGTACGAACCGAGACGGCCTAATCGTCTAACTAGCGTCGTGTAGTCGGCTGGAGGATCCGCTAAAACGCGGGCCTGCGTCAGGTGAAACACCTCACAGAGTTTTGTTTCCAACTCTTGGTCTGTTTTCAACGGAAACTTAACGCGGACCTCAATTAAACCCAGATCACGCGCTTCGTTGAGCATTCGAGAGACCATCGAGCGGGATTTCCCAATACGTTCTGCAATTTCAGTTTGGTCCATATTATCTTCATAGTACCAAACCGCTACTTGACCTAGTAGTTCTAAACGGTTATCGTCCACGGCAACCTCTGCACAAAATTGAATTTGTATTCACGGGTGTGAGTTTTATTGTATAAGACAATTTGATTTTTGTCAAGAGGGAATTTCACAAACGTGAAATTTATATTCACAAATGTGAATTATTGAAGGATCTTATCAACTTTTCCAGTTAGAACACGATTAAGATGAAAGATGACGACTAAAATCCGGAATATCTCGTACAGCTTACGAACTCAGCGGTATGCATCTCAGCATTGGACCCGGTTCGGGCATTGGTTGTGGAAAAGGAAACATAATTTCCGCTTTGACACTGTGTTCAATTCTACTATAATGAGCGAAATCGTTCCCCAACGATGACTATTCACCCGTAGGTAGCTCATGACCGTTCTCGTTTTCGGCAGCATTAATATGGATTTAGTCATTCGCACGCCTCGACTGCCGGCGCCCGGTGAAACTATTATCGGTCACGAATTTTTTACGGCAGGCGGCGGTAAGGGAGCCAATCAGGCCGTGGCCGCCGCCCGGTTGGCCGCGCCGACCAAGTTGATTGGCCGGGTGGGCGGCGACTCGTTTGGCGTTACCCTGCTGCAGCAGTTAGCGGCGTCCAAGGTTGAGGTCGACTCGGTGTTTGTTGATGAGAGTGTGGCGTCCGGGGTAGCTATTATTGCCGTTGATGATGCCGCGCAGAACAATATTATCATCGCCTCCGGGGCCAACCGCCGGGTCGATCAGACGGATCTGGAGCGCCTTAGCCCCCATCTGTC
>JACKAT010000085.1 GCA_020634935.1 Anaerolineales bacterium | reverse complement strand
CGATGGTAATGGTCGTTGGAAAGGAAACTAACAGGTGAACATGGTCAGCTACGCCGTTAAGGGCTAGCACTGTACAGCCTTTGTTTTTGGCTTCCTTTTGAATGCAGCGATATAGGGGCCGTTCTATCTCTGGGGTTATCAAGGGATGTCTATCCCATGTTGCCCACACGAGATGGAGGTAAAGCCGAAGTTTATTACGTCGCATAAAGATATCCTTTCTGGTTTGTCCGATCAAGCCGGTTGGGAGCGATTGAAATCGCGCCTGGGAGGCTACGCCCGGTGTCGGCCTACGCCGACAGGGTGAGCCGACCGCAGTGGATGGGCGCGATTGAAATCGCGCCTGGGAGGCTATGCCGGATGTCGGCCTGCGCCGACAGGGTGAGCCGACCGCGCAGGCGGTCGACCGGCGATAGCCTAAAAGGGGCGAATTTATTCGCGTCCATCTATTCCCGCCCTCACTCATCAATCCGCTCATAATAACTATACCCCTTACTCGACCGCACCAGCCGGTAGGGCAGCACCACCACATGAAGTAAAACCAATTGTTCGCTCCGCAGGTTCTCTAGCCTGGCTCATATCAAGACCAGTTTTGCCTTTAGTTTCCTCATCGGCGTTGTAAGGCAGGTTAACTACGATGGGCCATCCGCCATCAAAATAAGTTGCGTCTTTTCGACCGGCATCAATACTCTGTAGTTGACCATATCGCATCGGAACCAGAAGCTCCGAGGCTTCCAAATAGCGTCCCTTTTCCTTATATTCCTCATATTTGATGACCAAAGACTTGGGCAAAACTTCTACACCATCAAACAGGCGATAGAAATCCTGCTCTGTTTTGTCCGTTACCGCCTCAAAGGCTCGGAGATTCTTTAGCCATACCTCTCGAAACTCATGAGCCATTTTCTGATAGTCCGCACGCCAGGCTTCGGCAATCTCTCCGGTATAAATTTCATTAAGCCAGTCCCCTATCTTTTTCTCGTTGATAGGCTGATTTTGTTCTCGTTCCAAAATTTTTAACGTGGCTTCGACAATGGCCGTATCGTAGACCCATGCTTGGCGATCCCAATCACATTCTCGAAAAACGTATACATCAGCTAATCCTTTTTTGCCCCGCCGATTGATGCGCCCAAACCGTTGCACTAAGGCATCAAGGGGGGCCGGTTCGGTGTAGATGATATCCAGGTCGATATCTAAGCTAACCTCAACGGCTTGAGTCGCTACCAAGACGAAAGGTTGGGGTTTATCCAGGTTTGCGCTGGCACACTCTCTGATACGTTTCTCCAATTCAGAGCGATCCCGCATATTGAATTTGCCGTGCAGCAAGGTCATATTTGACCCTTCCGGCAAAGTATCTTGCAGATAATCATACGCTGTTTGAGCTACGGCTACCCGGTTACATGCTACCAGAACCAACTTCCCAGCCTGGGCTACGTGCGCAATTTCATCTAAACTATCTAACAGTTCGCCATCTTTTAACTTGAGTTGGTGCCGTTGAAATCGTTCATCTTCAAACAGAGCGTCGTCCGCTTCAATTTCGATCGCTGATCCCAAAGCATCAGCCAACACCTCTTTGATCAGATCGGGAAAGGTGGCCGACATAACCATAAATTTGGCCTGAAAATTCTGCCGTAGATACTTTACCGTTTCCAAAATCAGGGCTAGCCTCCCAGCCTCATAAGCGTGGATTTCATCAAAAATAAATAGGGCGTGATGGTAATCGCTAAGTAGCTTCTCGTGACCGCGCAAACGATACGGCCCCTTGAGCATCTGATACGGGCTAAAGACCCGAACCGGTGGGTAATTTAACTCGGCCATGTTTTTAGCTACTTTAACCTGCCGGATCAGGTTCTTGAGGGTCGCTCCCTCATCCTTTTCCGACAACATCCGAAAATGCGCTAAGGCGGCTCGCCCATGTTGTAATCCCACAAATTTTTCTCCAAAAGTTTCATCCAAGCGCAACTTCATCGCATTCATACTGGCTTGATAGGGCAGGGTGTAGAATAAACGAGGGCTGTTGTTAGAATTGACGACCTGATTCGCCGCCCAAAGTAAGGCAGCCTCGGTTTTGCCGCTGCCGGTGGGCGCAGTTAACAACACTGAACCTGGCTGTTGCCCCGACACTCGTTGGTGATTGTAGAGGGATTCGGGCTTGATATCTCGACTTTTCAGGATCGTTTCTGCGTCGATTTTCAATTGATATAATTCACCCAAATGGGACGAGGCGCAATGATCCGCGTTAGTTAGGTAGCCGCGTAGGATAAGTGTGCCGATTGTTACCTTTGGTAAAGGGTTGTACTCGATCTCGTCTTCAAAAAAATCGTAGTAGATATTCAGCCAGTGATAAATGCGCTGAACACCATGCTGCTGTACTTGCGCCACTGCCGTTTCTTGCGCCATTATGGGGAGAGTTCTAATCGTTAAATCATCCAAACCTAAACTTTCACGCCAGTTGTCAGGACATTCAGCCAGCCATTTCCACAAACCCTCCAGCGTTGTTTCATCAAGCTGGGCTACGATTGCCGCGACCTGATCTCTGGTATGCCGATTGTAGCTCTGTCGAATAGCTTGAATATCTCTATGATGGGACACAATAGCGGCTATCAACCAAGTTTGCTCCTCAGTTGACAAACCCTCGGTAATCCAATCGACGAAAGCCAGTGATAAAACCTCGTGACGATGCGGCCATCGCTCTCCACCCCGCAGCATGTTTTGGAATCCGCTGGCAGCCTTGCCGAAATCATGCAAGAAGGCCGACCAAAAGAGAATATTCCATAAATTAGGTATACTAATTTCATCAGCCAGATTGGGCCGCAGATGAATCAACTCACTCAGCCGTTCCAGAACCGTCCAAGTATGCTCGGCCAGCGTTTCCGGTTTATCCCCCTCACTCATTGCTTTGCTTTTTGCCAGCAATGCTGAGTCTTCATTATCTTCCAGCCAATCAGGCCATATTGAGGGTTTCACCATCATCTCCTGTAAAGCTATGAAAACACAGTCCTAATTGCGCTTTTTTAACCGTTGGGCTGCGGGGATCAATCCAGTAGTCCTGCTGAGCAGCTGCATCATAAATCAAAAAGTTTTGGCTAAAAACGCGCTCTCGAACGACAAGATAGCGGCTAAAGTAGGGGTCGCGGTTCTGCTCGTAATCCAGATAGCGAGGCAGCAAAACAGTAACGCCTTGTTGAACCTTAACGGCCCACTCATACGGCACAATTGTATGCTCAAAATAGGCTTGCTCGGCTTGCGTTAGCTCGATGACTTCAACTTGGGTGTAGGTGAACAGATCTTGCGAACGGCCCAGCACAACCGCGTAGCGCGGGCTGCGAAAGTGGTTTACCCACTCAGGACGATTGAGATAGAGGGTTAGACGAGGGTTGAAAAGCAACTCCCTTTCAAACGGATTCATCGTGCCGCGCAAAACCTCTACATATTTTTTGCCGCCTATTTCAAATTTGCCCTTGCCCGGTCCGGCTACAATAATATGCTCCAAATCACTCGTCACCCCGTGATAGGTAAAGTGATAAGCAAATTGTAAACCTGTCGGGTTGACCCATTCCCCAACGGCGCTACAGATATGGCCGTAAATCGTCGCCGGGGGCGGCATCTGGAACGAGGGATGAATTTGCTGCATAAAATGGGGGTAGCGAAAGGAGGTGGTTATACCTTCGGCTACAATTTTTAGTACACGCATAGGAAGCTCCTTAATCCAACCACCCCGAATTCTTTGCTTCATTCATCGCCTCGATCAAAGCCTTAAACGCTTCTCGCGGATGGCTGATTTGGATTTTATCGGCAAACGGAGCCAATGCTCCGCCCTCAGCTAAAGCAGCCTCTAACTTGGCCCGCTCCTCATCCTGATACCCCTTGACCCAGCCGACATATACCGGCGATAAAATCTCAGCGGTAAAGACGGTTAATGCCTCTTGTAACGCTTCTATATTAATGGTGGGGGTTACGGTCTTGCCGTATGATGTACTCTTGGGCGCTGTCACGTGGCCAAAAATATTGTTTCCGCCCTGAGTGACAGCAAAAATCGTAATAACCGGGGATACATCGGTATAATGAATGGTCTGTTTAGCCCCCCCTTCTAATTGAGCAAACCCTTCAAACAAGGTCGTGATCCGCTGCAATCGTTCTGTGATGGGGAGCCGGTAAGATTTCTCATCCGGCAGCGGCTCCAAATTCTTCTCCTCGGCCTCTTTCAGACGGTTATCATCTAGGTTACGATAGCCGGTCTTTTGGCGATAAGAGAATGTCCCGCAAGCATGTAAATCAAGCGAAAACATCCCCTTTAATGTGGTGCGGTAAAATTGATGCTCGTGGGGGACCGGGTCACCCTCATGTCGAGTCATCGTCCCAAAATCATCGGTGATCTCAACCGGGGCGATTGATACCAGAGTGCTAACCCGCAGCGGGGAAACACGAGTAACCGTATCGGTGATAGGAGTTAGCGCCGCAAAATCTTCAGTTGCTTCTCTGGCTTCTTGGGCCGAGCTTTTAGTTGATGGCGCCCGCATATAACCTAATAAGTCATCATCCCACCACTTGATCGGGTTCGCATCTGTATAAGCGATTTTTTTCTCCCGAAATGTAGGCGCGGATTGCCAGTCAAAATCACCTTTTTCAAGCGTACTCCTTAGCCAATATCGAAAAGATTGTGCTGACACATAAGGGTAAGCCCCTTCGCCTTTGACCCGAATGGATTTTACGCCAACGGTATTTTCAGTTCGAGCGCCGGGGATGTTTCCTTGATTGTTTAAGGCTGAAGCCGGAGCATCAATTAGTAATAAACCCGTTACAAATGCCATCGTTTAATCTCCTTTTAATTGTCTTGATTATCTTCAGTAGGTTCAGTTTGCAAGCCCTCTAATGAGACTTGCTTGTCATACAGCCACTCGATCATGCGAATAACCAATAAATCGCGGATCAAAGACCATTGTCGGTCGGCCAACCCTTCTCCTTCCTCAAACAGAGAGATATACTCCTGATACCGGATGATGGGAGCATTCTCATCACGCTGAGGTAGCGGCTGGTCGTTGGTTTTGGCCTCACGCCGTTTTTGGGCAAATTCTTCCTTGTATTGTTGAGCCGCCAGCAGCGTTAAGGTCCGGCTAAGATCCTGAAACCGTCTCGCCCATAGGAGCTTATTCAGAAATCTTATATCATTTTCCCGATTGACATACTCTGCAAAGCGATCGGCCAAAGTGCGGACAGCCTCTATCTTTTCCTTTTCCATATACAGTATCCTTTCTAAAAATAGAGTAATAATATCCCAGGAAATTAACTGAGTTTGAGTGTGAGGTGAATAAGCCTGGCGCGGGTCGGTTTGGGGCTGTTTGTCATATTTCCAGGCTTTCCTCAGAAAATAGGTTTGCATAAAGCGCGACACACGCTGCGGATTTTCCAATGGAGCATAGGCCGTCATCAAATCAAATAAATCTTCATATAAATAGTTGCGTCGCGGTTGAAAGTCCGAATCATCCTTTTGTTTTTTCGAAGGAAGTTCCCATGCTTGATAAACAATTCGCTCCCAGGTGGCCCGATATTGAGGGGTATTTACTGATCCTAAAAAATCAAGAACTTGAGAAGGGAGATGATAAATATCCAAACTTACTCCTTGGCCACTGTTGGAAAAATAGTAGGCAGTGATAGAGAAGCTTGCTTCTTTCTTCAACTCACGATGCTGTTGAAAATCAGCCTCCAGGAGACTCAGCAGCAGCGTCCGATACCCATACGGTTCGGTTTCGGCCATCTTTTTTTCGCCCATCTGTTGGGCCATATGGATAGCCTTTTGATTCTCCTTCAAAAAACGGTCAGCAAAGCGCAGCATAATTTTGGGATTATCGGAATGAATTGCCAACAACTTCCCCCCTGCTTTGGCACAGCCCAATGGTAAGGCGTGGATCGCCAGTAACGCTTCTCCTGAAACAGGTAATCCAACGTTGCCTTCATGATAAAAATTTATCGGCCCTTCACCTGTTATTAGTGGGATATGCTGTCGAAACGCTCGCCCTACCGGTAAACCATCTTTAGTGTCAAGTGATAAAGCTACTGCCGGTTTGCCGGTAAAAACGCAGCGCTCGTTCAAGACAGGGGTTTCCTTTTTATAACTTCGTAGCATTTTTTTGGCATATAGCTTCCGTTTCTTAGGTGTTTTCCTGAAACTGGGCGTTGTAAAACCGGAGTTGATGGTAAAAGCAATAGAAAGATTAGAAACCAGAACCGGATCGATATAAAGGTCTGAAATATAATCTGCAATTTTATCCAAATCTGCCTCAGTTAAATCTTCTGGCGTTCGCTCTCCTGCAAACGCCGTAATCGTCGCCACCCCCACATCGTAGAAGGGATGACCATAATAGTTGAGCATAGAAACCTCCTTTTCCTGAAAATTTTATTCGTCACCCTAACAAACTTGTAACTACTGTCTATCCTACTCATACCGCTTCAACGCCCGCCTTAACTCATCCGCCACCTCTGCCCGCAGTTCCGGCGGAGCCAGCACCTCGGTGTGGGAGCCGTATTTCATCACCCACATCTTGACCCCTTCCAGCCCCGCCGTTTCAAAGGTCAAGGTTAGTTCGCCCTGGTCAAGTTCGTCAATGTCATAATGATCCGGCCACTCTTGCTCCCGTATCCAGCGAGCCTGGTACTCATCGAACCAAATTTGGACTTTCACCGCGTCTTCGCCCCGAATACCTTGAAAGGCGTGGGCCATCCACTCTTTGGCTGAAAAACTTTGCTCCCGTTCAAATCGGGCGGTCAGTACCTTCCACGATTTGATCCGGCCTAAGTGAAAATTACGCATCTGCTGCCGTAGGTGGTCAAAGCCAAACACATACCATGCCCCCTGATCATGGTATAAATGATGGGGGTTAATGGTGCGGTCATTCCACTCGCCGCGTTTGGCGGTGTAGTAGTTCATCTCTACCTGCCGCCGCTCCTGAATAGCCTGATGAAAATCCAGTAAAATCCGTTCGTCCGTCTTCACGGCTGTCGATTGAGCGACGCTATAGTTGGCCCGCAACCGTTCCAGATCAACGGTCGTTTCCACACCTTTAATGCTCTGGGCAATCTTTTCTACAGCCGAGTGCAGCGTGCCTTCCAAAGCCGTACCCACATAGCGTTGGGCGACCTCCACGCTTAAGAAAAAAGCCACCAGTTCGCCTTTATCAATTATTACCGTGGGTAAAACCCAGGTGGGATCGGTGTAATACCATCCGTCCCGTTCGCGGTCATATTCAATTGGCGCTCGCAAACGGTCAATCATAAACTTGCGATCCTCATAAATGGTGCTGCGGCTCCACTCCATCTCAGCCGCAATGGTGTCGGCATTCGGATACAAACCGGCCCGAATTTGCCGGTCGATTTCAAAAATACGTTCAAGTTGGTGTCGTTGGGACATCGTTTACAACCTCAATTTCATCATAGCATAACCGAGTCCGATAGACGTGGACTCAATAACCACCTCACAAAATTTGTCCGCGTCGGCGGACAACCGGCGTCAGCCTCATAGGCGCGACTTCAGTCGCTCCCAAACAAAAAAAACGCCGCCCATTCCCGGACAGCGTTTCCTCTCCCTATAAAATCGCCACAACAGTGCAGCCGGGTCAATTGGTCAAAGTGCTAACCATACAGCCCGGCCTCCCCCAGGCGAACGCTTTTGTTATGCCCTCAATTCTATCACAACCTTGGCCCCATTTCAATCGCCGGCGGTCAAATAAACCCCGGTATGTAACGGTTGTTCGTTGTTGCAACCAGAGTAGGACTTATTAACCAGCAGGTGACGCCGGGTAGGTATCCTTATGAGGCGCATGTGCGTTATGCCGCCCGGCGGTGAATCAAGAGCCGTTACTTGTAACAGGCGACGAATCACAGTGAATCAGGAGGCTCTACTAGCAGAGGGCGATGATTCACAGTGAATCACGACCCGTTACTAATAACGGTCAATGAATCACGATGAATCAAGAGCCGTTACTAGCAACGGACAACGAATCACGGTGAATCACGACCCGTTACTAATAACGGTCAACGAATCACGATGAATCAAGAGCCGTTAGTAGTAACGGACGACGAAACACGGTGAATCAAGACCTGTTACTAATAACGGCCAATGAATCACGATGAATCACGAACCGTTATTAGTAACAGACGACGAATCATGGTGAATCAAGGGCTGTTACTAATAACGGTCAACGAATCATAGGGAATCAAGAACCTCTACTAACACAGGTCAACGATTGATCACCAACCAACAGCCTCTACTAGCAGAGGTCAATAATTGGCGGCAAAACAACAGCCTCTACTAGCAGAGGTCGATGATTGGCAGCAAACCAACAGCCTCTACTAGCAGAGGTCGATGATTGGCAGTAAAACAACAGCCTCTACTACCAGAGGTAGGCTATTGGCGACCAATCAAGAGGCTCTACTAGTAGAGGACGCCGGTTGGCGCTCAGTTACCAGCGATCAGTAGAAAACCTCAGCGTTGAACGCCCCTTTTTTATCCTCCACTCTTGCTAACGGACCCCCTTTGAATTTGACCCAGGCTCAGCCGGCAAAACCGCCTTTTGGCAACCGGACCGCCGACTGCCGACGGTAGACCGCCCCCAAAATAGGCCGAACGGGGTAGCTGGGGCGGTCGGCGGACAGTTGTCGGCAGTCACGGGCGGCAGCCTCTTGGTCAAATCGAGTATGGGTCCGTTAGCCAATCCTCCACTAGCGGATGCCCAAAATTAACCAGCCAGGTAGACAATTTAAGCCGAGGTCGATATACTGGTAAATGTGGCTTTACATCGTTAACCTGTGCCTGACTATCGTTGACATCAAATCCATTTACGCCTAAGGAGCCAGCGTATGATTACCGCTAAGTTTGATACCACCAGTAAGCTTCATCTCAAATTTCCCGAAAAGAACAAACCCGAACAAATTGTTGATGCGATCCGAGCCTTTGTCGATTATGAGCTAAGCCGGCCTGCCGAACTTCAACTGCCCCATACCCCGATCATGGTCAACCTATTACAGCAGTGGGCTGCAACTGATGATCAACGTACACAGGGCGAGTGGCAGCGGGCCAATGCTGCTGAGGCTATTGAGCGTCTTGATCAAGAGATCGTTGAGCTTGTTCGCCATATCCGCAAAACGCTCGATGCGGCGTTTCCCACCCGGCCGTCTCAGGCCAAGGGCTGGGGCTTTAAGTCGAAACAAACCACCAAAAATATCTTGCTGCCCCAATCACGGACAGAGCATTTAATGACTCTTGATAAATATATCGCCCAAGAGCAAAGCCGCCCGGCGGCAGAACGCTTCACCAGCCCTGATTTGGCCGAGGTGATCCGGGTGCGCGACACCATGCGAGAGCAGCTCTATATCCGGCGCATCGGCCGCAATCAGCGTGAAAAAAGTGTGGCGGCCGGTAACCGGATTGCCGCCGCGATGTACAATTACCTGCAAGCGGCGGCGGTTCATCTGTTGACCTTCAATTTTGATTTTACCATAACTCCCAAGCTGGAATATTGGGGGTATAATGTGGTCTCTCGCCGCGTCGCCTCAACGAAAGAGGCGGTTGAGGCAGGCGCGGCGGAAATAACCTCCGCGCCAGAAACGACGGCCGAAGCAGATGCGCCGGATGATGCGCCAACCAATAGCGCTTACACCAACGGCTCGATTAGTGAACTGTTGGACCTGATCGCCCCGGATGTGTAAGGAAACGGTAATAATGTAACCCTATGGCTCGAATGAACTACCCTCACGCTCCGGACGGCTGCCAACCCGGTGAGCGAGTAATCTTTAACAGCCTCAAACGCTACCTGCCCGATGATTATTTTATCTGGTTTGAGCCAACCCTCTTTGGCCGGCGACGCACCGCCCGGCCTGATTTTGTGGTGCTGGGCCGCGATATCGGTCTGGTCATCATCGAGGTCAAAGATTGGAGCGTTGACCGCATCCGCAGCGCCAACCGCGATAACTTTGAGATTTTCAACGGCCAGACCACCGTGGTGCGCACCAACCCGGAGCAGCAGGTCGAACGCCAGTTTCGGACGTTGAAAGAGCAGCTTGAACAGTACGGCCAAACCGAGCCGGATCAATACCGCACGCTGCTGCAAACCAACGGTCGCTACCAGGGCAAACTGGCCGTACCGATTGCCACGATGGTCGCCTTTCCCCATATCTCCCGCAGCGACTGGGACAGCTCGGCGCTGCGGCTGCCGGTTATGCTCAACTCGGCCACCGTCATCCTGCGCGATGACCTGACCGAGTCGCTGCTGCGGCAGATCCGGCAAGCCGCCGTTTTTCCCCCCAACCTGTCCGACGACCAGCTTACGACGCTGAAATGGATGCTCTATCCCGAAACGCGCGTGCCGTATACCCAAGGGCGGCTGTTCACGCTCGACCCCGACCAGGTCGGCCTGGCCCAGGTGGACACCTATCTGCCCCCGCACGCCCAACAGTTGACCCGCAAGCCCCAGGCCAAGTTGGTGCGCGGCGTGGTCGGCAGCGGCAAAACGCTAATCCTGCTGTATCGGGCCAAATTCATCAGCGAGCAAAATCCCCATTGGCGGGTGCTGGTGCTGACCTACAATACCTCGCTGCGGGAATATCTAAAGCAAATCTTCGCCCGCATCGGCGGCGACCCGGCCCGGGTCGAGATCGTCAACTTCCACAAATGGTGCCGAACCCTGCTGCTTGAGCACGGTCTGTTTCGCCAGCCGCAAGACGCCGGCAGCCAGCGCGGCCTGATTACCCGCCTGCTGAACCAGACCGGCTCGACCGAATTTGAGCCGGCCTTTCTGGCGGACGAGTTCAATTGGATCAAAGAGCGGCTCGATTACCGGCAGTGGGCCGACTATCCCGACCCGGCCCAGGTCAAGCGCACCGGGCGGGGGCGCGGTCTCGGCGGCGATGAGCGAGAGAAGCGGCGCAAGATTTACGACCTGTTTACCCGCTACCAGGCTCACCTGGCCCAGCACAAAAGCTGCGATTGGGCCGATCTGCCGGTGCAGGTGCTCAAGGCCATGGACGACGGGCTGATCGACCGGGCCAAATACCAGGCCGTGCTGATCGACGAAGCCCAGGATTTTGCCCCGGCCTGGTTCCGGGTGGCCTTTCGGATGGTCAAGCCGGAAACCGGCATGGTCTTTATTGTGGGCGACGGCGCCCAGAAAATCTACGGGCGCGACTTCACCTGGAAGGAGTTGGGGCTGGGCATCACCGCCCAAAACAGCTATGTCCTGCGGCGCTCCTACCGCAGCACGCGGGAGATTATCGATGTAGCCCTGGAAGCCATTCGCGACAGCCAGACCCTGGCCGCCGAGCTGAAAAACGCGGGCGATGGCCTGCTGGAGCCGGAGCAAAGCTACGACGAATTTCGGCACGGCCCCTTGCCGGTGCTGCTGGCTTTTGAATCGCCGGAGCGGGAGTACGCCGGTATCGCCGGGGAAATTTTGTCGCTGTTGCAGCAGGGCTATCTGCCGAAAGATATCGTCATTCTGCAACGTCGCCGCAGCAATATCGAGGCGATGGCTCGCCAACTTCAGAGCCGGGGGATTGCCTGTAGTATCATTAAGCGGGCGGTCGATGTCAGCCAGCCCAGCGTTAAAATCTGCACCTTCCACAGCGCCAAAGGGCTGGAGTTCGAAGCGGTCTTTATTTGCGGCCTGGAAGCCTTTACGGTGGCCGAGCCGGTTGAGACCGACAGCCCTGAGTTTCAGGAACTGCTCGACCAGGAGCGCAAGCTGCTCTACGTGGGTATGACCCGCGCCCGGCGGCTGCTGTACATCACCTACAGCGGCGCGGCCCCGGCTTGGATCGCCGGCCGGCTGGAGCAGAAGCTGCACCCCCTCCATTCATTTGAGGGCTAATGCTTATGCCGCTGGCGAAAGCCTGGCCCGCAGGGGTTTGGCTGGCTCAGCGCGGGGCTGGGGCGTAACTCCTGAATAATTTGTTCAAACCCGCCAATCTCTTTATACTCTACCTACTCCACCTACGGACCATGCGTTTGTGATACGCTCGAAACCCATCGCCGATGATCGCCGCAACCTGGTCGGGGCCGACGGACTGCTGCTGCTGACCGTTTTCTTTTGGGGCGTCAACTTTTCGGTCGTCAAGTACGCCCTGTCGGAACTGCCGCCGCTGGCCTTTAACGGGCTGCGTTTTGTATTTGCCTCGGTGGTGCTGCTGGTCATTGCTTTTGGTAATGGGCATCGCTTCCATTTTAAACGCCGGCATCTGGTCTATCTCATCGGGTTGGGGCTGGTGGGCAATACCCTCTACCAACTCCTGTTTGTATATGGCATCAACCACACCACCGCCGACAACGCCTCGCTGATGCTGGCCACCGTGCCGGCCTGGGTGGCGCTCATCGGCACCCTGGCCGGGGTCGAGCGGGTCGAGCCGCGCGGGTGGTTGGGGGTCGGTCTGTCGTTGGCCGGCATTGTGCTGATCATTGTGGGCAGCAACCGCCAGGTCGAATTCCATTTCGGCGGAGCGACGCTGTGGGGCGATGTGCTGATGCTGGGCGCCACGTGGTGCTGGTCGGCGTATACCTTGTTGAGCCGCCCGTTGATGCGCCACTACCCCTCGCTGACGGTCACCAGCTTTAGCACGGTTGTGGGCGCTATCCCGCTGCTGTTGATCGCTACGCCCTCGCTGGTGGCGGTCGATTGGCCGGCGGTTCCGGTGACGGCTTGGCTGGCGGTCATGGCCTCGGGGACGTTTGGTATCGCCCTGGCCTATGTCTTCTGGAATTACGGCGTCGCCCGTCTGGGCAGCGCCCGCACGTCTTTATACTCCAACCTAACGCCGCCCATCGCCTTGATCACCGCCTGGGTCTGGCTGGGCGAGACGTTGACGCTCCAGCAGGTGTTGGGCGGGTTGCTGGCGCTGGTAGGGGTGGTCCTGGCGCGGCGGTTTACCCGCCCGGTGGAGCGGTGAGGGTTGGTTGTTATTTTTGACGGGCCGGGTAAAATCTCTTTAGCGTCGATATCCAACTCGCTTGGGTTCCTGGTGCGCTAATTTTTCACCACAGAGTACCCAAAGAAGGCACAGAGTTCACAGAGGTTTTTCTTTGTGGACTTTGCGGATTCTCTGTGTTCTCTGTGGTTTATGCTTTGACTGTGTCTAGAGATGACGTTAGGGGTAATAAGGATAAAATCACTATGAAAGATGTCTTAGACCATATCGAAAACTGGCAGGCCCAGGGCCGGCAGATTGCGGTGGCGACGGTGACGCAGACGTGGGGCTC
>JACKAT010000084.1 GCA_020634935.1 Anaerolineales bacterium | reverse complement strand
ACGTTTAGCAGCTCCGATTTGCCGTCGCTGCCCAGCAATTTAGCCGACGCTTTAGGGATAGTTTTGATGCTGAGAACATAGCAGCGCGTCCCGCCGTTCATAAAGTAGCCATAGACCGCGTGGGGCAGGTAAGCGCCCTCGACAAAACTGCCAAAGGTCTCCTGGTACTGCCCCCAATTGGTTACCAACTGGGGCTTGAATACCACCTCTTCGATCACGCGCTCGCGATTGATCATGCGGCTATATTCGGCCTTTTCCGTAAAGCCGATAAAGACCGGCAGGGCGGTACCGACCCCTTCAATCGGCTTGGGACCACGATCGACCTCTTCCACATAGACGCCTGGCGCCAGATATTCGGGCATAAGTTACTCTCCTTTAAAGATATGTTTTGTAGAACAAATAGCGATTTGTTTGGATTTGAACAGCCTTGTCTCTCGCTACAGCTTTACCTCGAAATCCGCCGACGGAACGGTAATAACCTTGTGCTCCGCCCGGCGGTCGCCTACGTAAATCTCCAAGTTATAATCCCCGGCGGTTAAGTTGCCGAAGCTAAAGCGCCCATCCGCGTGAGGCCGGACTTCCACCCCTGCCTCGACCAGAATGAGGCGAATCGTTTCAAAGTCCAGCGGCTGATCGCTCGTCACCGTACCGCCGATGGTCCAGCGGTAGTGAGCGGCTTTGGCTTCGTCTGATGCATCTTCTTGCTCGCGGTAGGCTTTGTCGCGTCGTTTGAGATGTGGTTCAAAGCGCAGACCGCGTTCTTTAACAATTTTGACGGCCGGCATAGGCTCATAAGGATTGAGAGCCAGCGTCACCACCACAGGGACCGAGGGACGAAGCTGGTTCTCCATCGCGCTCCAAATTTCAGCCGGATTGCGCAGGATGTCTTCCTGAGCCACGGTCAGACAGATTGGCACGGGCTGCTCCTGCAAACGGTCGGGCAGCAGATCGACCGGCAGTTCCGGCGTGCGGAACAGGGCCATGAGGGCCACAGTCAGCAGGTAGTGCTCGTCATCCGGCTCGGTGGCCCAGGCGGTCAGCATATAGTGCAGATCCAGCCGGACCGGTCGCCGATGACGAGTGACGCTGTCGCCGTTGTGGGGCCTCACCTCCCAGGCCGGTCGGGTCTGGCGCAGCTTGCTGTTCTCCCGAACATCGTACAAGAACAGGTTGAGCGTGGCCCGGCTGAGCTTGGCCGACCAATCGCCCTTGGGCTGATCAAAACTAATGTCGATCCTATTCTCTTTGATCTGATCATCCCGCAGTAGCAACCGCCGCAGGGCTTCGTCTAGTTCGTTGATCATGAGCCTCGGTCATTTTTTTGTCCACAGATGGGCACAGATTTTCACAGATATTTTTTCCAGGACTTACATAGTTCTAAAGGTGACAGTCACTTGGCCGCTCTAAATCGACCTATTTGGCCTAATCAATGCTGATTTATTAACAATAAGTGACTGTCACCTGACTTTTGCGTCTTGTTTTTTATCTTTCATCGGTGCCTATCTGTGTCCATCTGTGGACTTTTATCCCGCCATTTCCTCATCTTCCGGAAGTTCTTCGCGCTGCACCGACTTAGTTTGCAGATCTTCCTCTTCAGGGACATCTTGCTGCTGCGGCGAGTTCGTTTGCATCTCTTCCTCTTCTTCGACACCCTCTTGGCGCTGGACAGCTTTGGTTTGCAATTCCTCTTCATTCTTCGGGGCTGCTTGCCGCTGCACCGAGTCGCCCCCAGCGGTGACAGATAAATCCATTGAGGTTACCTGTTTGGCGACGGCGTCCGCTTCCTGCTCATACACATCACCCGGCGCATTGACCGTCATCCGACCGCTGCCGTTGCCGACCGCGCCGCTGCTTTGCTGCACGACGTGGGTCAATTCGTGGGCGATCAACTCCTGCCCACCGCTCGAGCCGGGATCATAAGCCCCTTCTTTGAAGAAGATATCCTGACCGGTCGTAAATGCCTTGGCCCCCACTTGCTGGTTCAGATCATCCGACTCCCGCGAGGTGTGAACCCGTACATTGCTAAAATCCTGGCCCATAACCGTGCCCATCTGCTCCTTCATAGCGCTATCCAGCGGATGCCCCCCGCCCCGCTCGCGGTTGATCCGCCCGGCGGTCTCCTCATCAAGGGTCGTGGGGCCGTCGCCGCTGCGCTGGGCCAGCATCCGTTGCACCGCCCGATTGCCCACCTGGTTTTGCAGTTGGGCCAGACCGGAGCGATCCACGCTGGCATCAGTCGCCTGCTCGCGGTTTTCCGCCTGTTTATCCGGCTTGACTTTGCCTTTTTTTTCTTCGTTGGTGAGATGTTCTTTTGTCATTGGTATGCTCCTTAATAATGACTATCGCTTGACCCCTTACTTTATACTGAAATCCAGGCTGATCCCCTGGGTATGACCATGTTTTGTTTTCTCATCAAAGTGCTTGGTTTCATGGTTCACTTTCTCCAGAGTCTGGTTATAACGCCTCTCAACGCTGTTACTCCGCTGATTGAGCAACCGTGCTTTGAACCTCGGTGCCCACTGCCGGGCAATATCGGCGTGATCCATCTCGTGTTGTTGTAGAGCATCCAGCATACGCCGCCACTCATTTTTGGCCGCCGGTGACGCCTTATCCCAACCCTGACCCTGCCAGCGTGGCAGACGAACCGTCAATTTTAGGGTCATATCGACCTTGGTCGTGCGCCCATTGGTTGTTTCGTAGCTATAGTCGAAACGGTAGGTGCAACGCCCCCACTCCTCTGGGTCCAACTGTTGGGCTACCTCGGCCAGGGTGTTGCCGGTTACGTTGTAATAGTCATACTCAACTTCTTCGAGCTTTACTTCGCCATTGCTTGCCTGGACCTGCGGCTTTGCATCGTCATCGTCCCGTTGGATCGTATCAGGGCTGCTCCCACCATTGCTCTTGGTTAAGCCTTTAACATTATTTCCATTTTGGCGTAGAAGGTGAACAATGCTCTTTTCGTCGAGCTTTCCTCCGTGTTGAGTCAACAATCGCTGTATCGCCTGGTTGCCGATGCGATCTTGCAAGGTTGCGAAGTTAGTCGTAGCGACTTCTTCTTCGTGGGATGGGTGTTTCGCTGAGCCAGGGTGCCTTGGCTTGGTTACACTTGGTCTTTTCTAAATGTCTTTTCTTTCTGTTCATATCTCTGACATAGATTTATTAATTGACTTTATCGTGTCTCTACCGTGCCGTCGGTATGAAAAATACGTACTACATTAGGATCTGCTACAACTTGTAGGCGTTTAGTTCGTTTGGCTAATGATTTGAAGTACCTTTGACAATCACCGCACATTCCTCTAGTAACTCCAATTGGTTGATTTGGTGCCCATTGTGCAGCTTGTTTCTCTGCATGCGAGGCAACATACCGTCCTGATACACCTTTATCCAAATAACCAGAACCCCTTGTCTGATATTCTAATCCTTCAACTTTCGGCTTTTTCTTTGTATCTGTAAATTTCTCTGCGTGCTCTTTAACTGAGGAGCCACTTTCCCTTATCATTCTTTCTTTTTCTTTCCCTTCTTCAAATAGAACAGTCATAGTTGCTAAATGAGCTTCAGGGCGTTCTTCCGTCCATCCACTCATGAAACATTTAGTTCCAACACAAGCTACTGTCTTCTTGCCTTTCTCTTGACCTCTTCTTTTTTGCAAATCTGCTATAGCAGTACCTCTGGCTCTAATTGCTTCATCTACTGTTTTGGCAATATCTGCTTCCGATATGTTAATTTCAGCCTTCTCAGTTGGAGTATCTACCTTTGCCCTAAAGACATATTGATAATCCCAACTATCCTTCCCATCAACCACACTAACAGACTTGAAAACCGGATACTTTTTCTTTACAGAGGCAGCCGTCTTTTTGGCATCTTCACGGGTTATGCCGCCATCTTTGATATATTTCTTTTCTTCCTTCTCAAATGCTGCCAATCCAGCTTGGCGATCCTTCTCAGAGACATTGTTGGGTTCTTCTTTTGCTTTCCCACCCCGTCTAAACAGCTTCCTGGCTTTCTGTCTAATAAAACTAATAAACCGATCAATTGCCTTTGAAATTTTGGCCTGAATTCCTCGGATGATATTTTTGATCTTCCCTCCGACTCCGCCTAGCCCAATCAATCGAGCTAGGAAGCCCAACATTATCGGAATAGCCCGCCCCATCGTCTTCTCAATGTAACCGGCCGCCGCCCCGATACTGCCGGCGGCAATACTGCCAATCGATCCAAAGACGGCGTTGGCCAGTTCGGCAAGCTGGTCGGCGCGCTCAATGAAAAATTTGATGGTGTTATAGATGGCCATTATGGCCTGGATGACGGCCCCGGCCGGGTTAAACATCGAGACCAGCTTGGTGATGGCTGAGGTGACAATCTTGGTCACCACCCACTCCCGGATCGCGCCGATGACCATATCCTTTAAGGAGCCGATGTAGCTCAACAGTTGCTGCCAGGCCGCGGCTAGGCCCTCGGTGGCTAAGGTCTTGATGAATTCAAAGACCTGCTCCAGTTTGGCCACCCGCTCTTCGCCTAACATGCCGACCAATTTGCGGCGCAGCACATTGTATGTAAGTCCTAAAACCTGGAGCACAATCGAGAGGAGACCTTGTAAATCCAGCTTTTGGGGCATTTGCAGTCCGGCTTTACTCAGCGTGCCGAAGAGCCAACCCATAAGACCTGATTTGAGGTGGGTCAAAATGTTCTTTGAGAACTGGCTGAAACCTTTTTGAACTGCTTTAACCAGATTACCCACGAACCCAATCGGGTCTTTGATGATTTTGTTGAAAACGCCTCCGGCGCGTTTGACAACGCCCAGAATTTTTGAGGCAAATGGCCCGGCCAGAGTTAATGCCCCTTCAAAGATGAACTCCAAAATTTTTTGACCGGCGGCGACCGCGAAGTTTTTTAGACGCGTGATGAGCGGACGAAAGACAGGAAATACCTTGGTTCGGATCGCTTTCAACGGATTAAGCACATCGCCGATTTCGAGTCGGCTGACGGCCTTTTTAACCAGGCCTTTAATTTTGTTCCAGGTTAGATTGAGCTTGGCAATCTGATTTTGGACCCAGGCGTAGGCCTGCTCAATAGCGCCGGACTTTTGCAGGTTTGCAAACATCTTGTCGCCACCCGGAACCAGACTTAACAACCCCTGAATAAGATTCGTGGCATTGCGGGTTACGGGTTTATCGGCGATGGGGTCACGACCCAAAACAAAGGTGAGAAGGGGGTAGCCGGGAAAATCTTGAGCAAACTCGGCTGCTTTCTCCTTCAGGGTATCCAATCCCGGAAACGACCAACGGCTGACAAGATTTGTGGTCGGTGACTCAAATGGAGCTTTGAGCGTAACGGTACGAGCGTTTGGGTCAGCCTTACCGGCCGCACGTTGGGCTTGGTCTAGGGTTGCGGATTCTTTGTTCGGTTGGTAAGGTGCAAAAACTGGTCGATTTTTTGACGAAGCAGCTAAGCGTTGCAAATGGTGGTTGCCGTGAAACGCACCAATTTGGCGCGCCATCTGCTGGCGCTGGACGGTGTGAAATTTCCGACTCTCTAACCGATCGGCTTGCCCCCCAATAGTTGGTTGGTTAGGGGCGCTGGACCAGCCAATTGGAAATTCTGCCAATGCCGCTGGTGCATCTAAAGTCTCGGTCAAGGTCTGCCCTTTGGCCGGCGATGATGGCTTCTTATCGACTTTGGTTTCTGTAGTTCGACTTTGTTTCGACACAATCGATGCTGCTTTTGTTAGCTATCGGTAACAATCAACCACCAAATTACGAGGACTCGGCTAATTTTTCCAAGTCCTGCGATAAAGCATGAAAACCTTGCTGCAGCCGTGCCAAGAGTTCAATCACCTCAGGGTTTGATAACTCTTTCATCAGCTGCTCAACATCTCGCTCTCTAACCGCGATGCCAATCTGTTCCAGGTCCTGTGCCAATCGCTGGGCATGGGCCTTAGTGTTACCAGTTGTACCTCGCTTAGCGGCATTGGTAGCCACTTTTGCCAAGAATATGGTCAGTTTACTTATAACTCCCCAAAGCGTATTCGATACCGTTTTGAACGGAGTTGCTCCAAGGCTGCGCAATAGCTGTCCCAAAGCCTTGGCCGAGTCTTCAAGCGCAAAATCAAAACTGAAATCGGTAACAATCGTATAAATAAGCTGTTGCCAAATAAAATCGTAGGTGTGCGGAAAACGATCCTTCAGCAGATTGTGGATTTCCACAATAACCCCGGCCCACTTAGATGCGTGCGCAATCGTCTGACGATGCTGCTGGTACCATACTAGTCCTTTTAATACCGACACCGGAACTGTTGCCCAGGCCGGCCCCAATCCCATAATAAAGTCCATCTCTGCCTTGGCTAAAACGACCATCCCTTCGGCTTGTCGTGCTCCCTCGGCCATAGCATCAAGATACATATTGCGAATAAAGGCCGTAGTTCCTTGCTCATATAGAGCGTAACCTTTGGCAAAGACGATATTTGTGGTTGTTGGCCAGACAATTAAAATCTTGCCTTGTCCAGGAAAATTGTAATATTGACCCGGTATAAATTGGTTGCCGTCCACGGTGACGGGATCGGCATTTTGCATCAAATAGGCAACCCGATACATAACTTCTTGCGGAGGGATATCAAGCCGCGTTGCCCTCACCCAAGCTGGTGTTGATTCGCGTTGAATGGGTAAGTTCCCAGGCTTAGACAGGCGCGTCCGTAATAGCTCTGCACGAAAAAAAGAATTTCCCTGCACTTTTCCTAATTGCGTTGCCAGCAATTGCCGCTGTCCAACCGGTACCTGATGATTGCTAAGTAAGCGATATCTTGCCACTTTGATGGGGGTTTCTCGTGATATCGGATCAGATCGTTCATCATCGAGACCGACAATATGACCGGCTATTTGTTTGACCGGTTTTTGCCTTGAACTTCTTCTTTTTGCCGGTTTTGTTCGTTTATTTGACATCGTTACCTTCAAGAAAGTACGTGACCATAAATTTGTCGAAAAGTATGGTTATGCCTCGCTCCAAATCAGCGCCAGCCTATCTCACTAACTTTAACGCTACCCCACCTTCAACTCTCCCTCACTCACCAACCGGCCCATCTTCTGCATCTCCCGCCGCACGCCGTGTAGCAAATGCTTCATCGTCACCGAGCCGCCGTTGGCTGCGGCTTGGTAGGCGGCGCTGACAATCACGTTGCGGATGTTGCCGCCGGCCAGCTTGAAGCGCTCGGCCAGGGGGGCGAAATCCAGTTCGTCGGTGCGGGGTAGGTCGGGCGGGAAGAGGGTTTGCCAGATGCGCAACCGGTCGGCCGGTTCCGGGAAGGGAAAGTCGATTACAAATTGCAGGCGGCGGGTGAAGGCGTCATCCAGGTTGGCCCGTAGGTTGGTGGCTAAAATGGTGACGCCGTTGTACGACTCCATCCGCTGTAACAAGTAGCTGACCTCAATATTGGCGTAGCGGTCGTGCGCATCTTTAACTTCAGAGCGTTTGCCGAAGATGGCGTCGGCTTCGTCGAAGAAGAGAATGGCGTTGCTGCTCTCGGCCTCGCTGAAAATCTTTTCCAGGTTTTTCTCGGTCTCGCCGATGTATTTGCTGACCACGGTTGAGAGATCGATCTTGTACAGATCGAGTTTGAGTTCGTTGGCCATAACCTCGGCGGCCATGGTTTTGCCCGTGCCGGGGTCGCCGGCAAAGAGGACGGTGATGGCTGCGCTGGAGGCCAGCTTGCGGCCCACGCCCCACTGCTCCAAAACGACCGGTCGTCCTCGCACCGTCTCGACGATCTCGTGCAGGATGCGGCGCTGATCGTCGGGCAGAATAATGTCGTCCCATGCGTAGCGTGGTTTGATCTTGCGGGCCAACGCTTCAAGTCGAGGGTTGGAGTGGGTGCGGGCGGCGGTGAATAAATGCTGTTCGGTGAGATCCTCGTTTTGCTGAGCGGCGAGCCCTTGGGCGGTGGCGACGGCGTCGCGGATTTGGCCGGTAGTTAAGGCAAACTGAGCTGAAAGGGTAGGTAATTGGAGATTGGAGATTGGTAATTGGAGATTAGGAGATTGGGAGATTGGGAGATCCGTCATTTCGGATGAAGAGTTCGAAGTTAGGAAGTGTTGCCACAGAGTTAGGCGATGGTGATAGGCCGGGAGCGGGAATTTGAGGGTGAAGAAGTGGCGTTGGGTTTGATTATGAACGGCTTGCCAGCGGGTTTGGCCGGCGATAATGGTTAAGTTCGGATAGGTAATTAGTTCGGCCATCAGGTCGGCCGATAGATCGTCGGTTTTGCTAAGGCAGGCGTCCCAGCCGGTTAGGAATGGGATAGCACCGGTCAGATGGGCATCGCGCAAGGCGACGCGCAGTGTCTGTTTGGACAGTATTTCTTCGCCGTCAACTAAGCCTTGTAGATTGACGGCCAGCAGCGGATGTTGTAACTGCTTCGCGATGAACTGCGCGGCTAACCGCTGGCCGACCTCGTCTGCGCCGTGAAAAACGACAACAGGTGAATTGGGGGTTTCGGCTATCTGCGTTAACGCTGTTCGCTGCGCCTCGGCCAGCAGTCCATCGGCTTCAAACGCGGCTGGCGGGTATAAAGTTGCTTGGTCGTGTAGATCGGCGTGGGGCTGATATTTTCCCAGCAGCCAGGCCGCGACGGCCGGATCGACGCGCAGGAAATGGCTTAACAATGGAGCATGGGCCTCGCCGCTGACTTCGAGCAGTTGAAATCGGCGCAGTGGGGCGTTCTCAGCAAAATAGGCTAGGCGCTGCAAGCGGGTCGCTCCGGTTAAGCCCAACAGGTCGAGCGTTAAGTTAACCGAAGGCCGCTTGCGGGTGACATCATCCTGCAAATACGCATACAGCTTCTCGTAGCGCAGATCGAGCGTGGGTGCCAACGCTATCAACAGCACGTCAAGCGCAAAGCGGTCTAGATTGAATTTTGAAGCTAATGCCAACAGTCGCAAAACTTGCCCTTGGGCAACTGCTTCTTGCTTCACACTTTCAATCTCAGCCTCAGCCTTCGCCTCAGCCTCTCCAAACAGCGCGGCCTCGTCCGGCAGCAGCTCAACCATTTGCCCCCAACTGCTGCTCAACGGGCGGCTCAACATGCCCTCCACCTCAGCATCCGAGACATACAGCCCGCGAAAAGCGTCGGTCGGGTCCTGACCGGCTAACTGCCACAGCCGGACTTGGCGACGGATCAGCAAATCGATACGGGCCAGTTCGGTTTGGAGGTATCGAAAATTGAGATCTATTTCAAAAGTTGGTTGAGTATTCTGCATCGGCTGTTATGATTGCTCAATATCAAGATTCACAGTATCGGTTGATGAGTGGTCGATAAATAAACCCGCTTCATCCTGAATAAAGTCACACATAGCGGCTAAATCTTGAAAATACAAACGATTTTGCTGCCCAACCTGCTCAATCGAGCCGCGCCACGTCCGGGCAATTTCAGCCGCCTCCGTGGCTTCGAACCAGATCCGGACAATAAAAGAGTGGTGGTTATTTTGCACAAAATGGTCCTTTGTATTCAATTTAGACAGGGTGATAGGAATATTACTGTTCCAAGTGTGCCTAAGACGAGCAGGAATGGGTCATCAATTCAATTAAACAAACGGGCAACAGCTAACGAATTCTTAGATAGTCGGGGTAAACTTATGTTTGGTTGAGGAACGATACGTTGATGAAATGATCAATTTGTGATCGGGGAGGATATGGCAATTGTTAATTGTTTGATACAATAACACAGGCGTGTCTTACCAGCGTCTTACCGGCGTCTTACTAGCCTACTTTTAGCGTCTTATTGAAAAATTCGTTTCAATTTAGACCTCCTCCTATGGTAATCGCTGGTCAAATAGTGCTTCAAGACGATGGATTTCGGTATGAGCCTCCTCGATAATGAGCTTGAGCTGTTGCACGCGTCGCAGCGCATGTTTGACAAGATCCTGATTTGAAACGGTCTGGTGCGAGAAAGATGCTGTGGCTGTTGGGCTTGGTTGAGATGGATCGAGTCCATTGGAGAGCAGCCGTTGATAAAGCTGCTCGGTTTCCGGCATGGGTGGTACATCCAACTCGTCCCGTAAAATTTGGACGCAGCGTCGATACTGCCGGATAGCCGCATGGCGATCACCTAGCTGCCAATACAGCCGCATGATCCGAAGGTGAATTCGCTCGTATACGTTATCATATTCCAAAATCTTTTGCCCGTAATGGAGCGCGTGCTCATAACTTTTTGTGGCTTCAAAATAGTCGAGTAATTTGTTCATGCCGGTTAGCCATAATTTACGCAGCCATTCACGTTCGTAAAGACACCAATCTTCATCGATGTTTTTCAACAAATCACCGGTATAAAGTTGGAGTGCTGCTTCTAATTGTCTTGCCTGATCGGGAGTCAATTGCTCGCCGGGAATTTCTTGATATTGTTCGTTCGTTTTCTCAAAGTGTTCGATGTCCAACCACACCTGATCCGTATGAATGAAGGTTATTTCTTCATTTGTGCTCGATAGATAGTCCTCATGAGAGGCATCGACAGCTTTTAAGGCTTGACGCAAACGCCACAGCGCATTGCGCAGTTGTTTACGAGGATCGTTGGTATCATTCTCTCGCCAAAGTGTAACCGCCAGCCGTTCACGGTCGTGAGACTGATCACGATAGATAACCAAGTAACATAGTAAATAATAACAGTGCTGGTTAGGAAAACCCACCAACGGGTGATCAAGATATTGGGCCTGGCCTGATCCGAAAAACTTTAACGTTAACATGGCATTTGCGACAACATGATGTTAGTTACAGTGCGAAGTCATTTGGCAAAGAGGAATAATTGACTATAGTTTAACATTAATATCTTAACAAACTCTTCACAAAGCATTCATGCAGAAGGCCTAGTCAAATGGGAAACAATTGGTGAATGCAGCTTCTCGGCCCGGTTCAGGTCGAACAAAACGGTGTAGTGGTTAATGGTTTTGTCTCGCGCAAGGCCGTGGCTGTGCTTGGCTATTTAGCAGTTGAGGCAAAGCCCATCTCGCGTAGCTACCTGGCCCAACTTTTTTGGGAAGATAAATCCGAGGCTCGTGGGCGAGGTAATCTCAGCCGGGTGATCAATAATCTGACTAAACTGCTACCCGGCTGGCTACTGGTTGATTATCATACGGTTCAACTGAATCCCACGTTTGTTGACCAAACTGATATATCGAGTTTTAAGACCTATCTGGCCCAAGGCAGTTTGGGCGATTTGGTCAGGGCGGTTATGCTCTACCGGGGCGATCTCATGGCCGACCTCACGCTGCTCGATTGCCCCGAGTTTGATATTTGGTTATCCGGCGAACGAGAACGCTGGCAGCGGCAGGCGGTTCAAGCTCTACAGCAGATCATTGACCACTACCTATCTCGTAGCGAATACGACGTAGCCATCAGTTTCGTAGAAAGACTTCTGGATATCACCCCCTGGCGTGAAGAATCACACCAGCAGATGATGATGATTTTGGCTCGGATTGGGCAGCGGAGTGCGGCGCTGATCCAATATGAAATTTGTCGTCGAGTCCTGACCCAAGAGTTTGGCGTTGAGCCGTCGGCCGAGACCACCGAACTTTATAACCGTATCAAAGCTGTAGCGTTAAAACCCCAGCATAATTTGCCGGCCCAACCCACCCCCTTTGTGGGTCGAGAAACGGAATTAGGCCGTGCCACTCACCACCTCAGCGATCCTGACTGCCGTTTGTTGACCTTGATCGGCCCCGGTGGTATCGGCAAAACGCGGTTGGCCTTACAAGCTACACAGCTAATAACCCAGTACCACTATATTGCATTTTTACACGGCATCTATTTTGTGTCTCTGGCCCCGGTTCAATCGGTTGATTTACTGGCCTCGACCATTGCCGATACGATTGGCTTATCGCTGTACGGCGCAGCCAAACCTGATAGAAGGCTGCTGGACTACCTGCATCATAAAGAGATGCTGCTCGTCCTGGATAACTTTGAGCATTTGCTCGATGGTGTCGAGTTAATCCGGCAGATCCTCGAACAAGCGCCGGATGTAAAAATATTGGTTACCTCCCGTACGCGACTGAATTTGCGCTGGGAGTGGCTGTATGAAGTCAACGGCTTGCCATTTGAAGATACCTTTACGCACGGCAGTTCCCCTCCCCGTGGTGTTTCGCAGACGTTACCCACGCAGCCCCTCAGCGCGTTGGTCTTGTTTGAGCATATCGCCCGACGCCACAAATCCGATTTTTCGATCTCAGATCAAAACCGAACCATTGTAACCCGCATTTGTCAACTTGTGGATGGGACGCCGCTGGGCGTTGAACTGGCTGCCTCGCAAATTCAGACGCACTCCTGTGAGGAAATAGTGCAAGGCATCGAGCAGAATCTGGATTTTTTAACAACCTCGCTGCACGATATCCTCCCTCGGCATCGGAGTTTGCGAGCGGTGTTTGACTATTCTTGGAGCTTTCTACCGGATGAAGCTCAGCAAGCCTTCGGCCGGCTGGCGATTTTTGAGGGCGGTTTTGAGATGGATGCCGCTGAGCAAGTGGCTGGGGCATCACTCCGTTTGATCACTGTTTTAATAAACCATTCTCTATTACAGCCCGTCACTTCGGAGCGATACACGATGCACGATCTGGTTCGTCTCTATGGGCGTGAAAAGTTAACGGCAGTGCCTGAAGAGTATGAGGCCACTAAAACTAGCCACGGCTGCTACTACCTAAATTTTCTTCACCAAATCGATATGTATCACACCAGAACTCGTGAAACGGTCACGTTCCATAAGGATTTGGAAATTAATAATGTTCGGGCTGCCTGGGAGTGGGCCATCGAGCAGGGCCGGGTTGATGAGCTTGAAAATTCGGGTATGGGTCTATTTGAACTTTACGAATTGCGCGGCTGGTACCACGAAGCACTGACCGTGTTTGAACTGGCCTTAGATAAGGTCAAAACCATTTATGACTCGGCTCCGGTACAAAGGGGGTTCGAGAAAAGTGAGCTTTCTCACATGTATGGTCGTTTTCTAGCCTGGAAAAGCTGGTTTATTATACGGATCGGCAACTTTAAGCAGGCCCAAAAATTCTTGCACCAAGCCTTATCATTATTAGATGATGCCACTGGAGAAACCCGGCCTTCGGCTGCCTTTCCCCTTTATCAGTTAGGACTGATTGAGTGGTATTTGGGCAATTATTCCGGAGCAAAACAATATCTTGACCAAGCTCTATATATAAGCAGAAACCAAAACGAATTAATGGTCAAGGCTTTAACTATATTTCATTTAGGGCTAACCGCCTATGCTGTTGGCGATTATGTGGATGCCCGCCGCCGGCATCAGGAATGCCTATCTCTGTGTGAAGAATTTGATGAGCAGAATACAATAGGGTTTTCGTATATTTGTTTGGGGCGAGTGGAGTACGCATTAGAAAATTGTGATCAAGCAAAATACTTGATAGAA
>JACKAT010000083.1 GCA_020634935.1 Anaerolineales bacterium | reverse complement strand
TTTATCAAGATATCGATGGCGAAACACGCGAGTCTGATTTCATGAAGTTGGTGGTCGGCGTTGTCTTGAGCGAGGATGGACCTTTTGCCGATATCTTGCAAATTACCGAAGACGCGGCTGAAGGGAGACGCCGAGGACGCGGTTGTTAGCTTTGTTTTGGGTACATACGTCAGTCATTACGGTTTGATTTAGGCCGTTATTGAACCTTATCAAATAAAAACGATTGAATTTTGAGCAACAGAGATAGGTTGCCTTGTTAAGGATGTTTAAAGCACTTACTTCCCCTCAATGTAGGGTTTTATTAATCTTCTGGCTTGGCGCCGAGATTCTTGCTCTCGACGCCAACTTCGGGCTGCCAGATCAGGCCAATGGGGCTCACCTGTTGTCGCTCGCTGCAATTACTACTACGCTCTCTTTTTGTCTAATGTGGCTAATTGATGATCTGTTTTTTAACCAAATTCGTCTTCAGCCCCAAATTACCCTGACCTATGGCTATAATTTTTTTAGAAGGTCTCATAGGCTAACCGTTCCGGTTGGTCCAAGCAGCCCTCCTTTCCAAACCACTATTCTCTTAAGTAAGAATCAACAAGATCTAAGCCGCGATCCAGATTTATCGCTGCCAGGCGGCCATGCTTTACCCACAGAATATTCGTCTTCGCTTTCCCGAGACGAGATATCCGAACCGACAACCGCTGTCGAACCGTCGGCCGCTGTCGCCGATCTTCGCGCCGCTGGCCGAACTATCCTGGCCCAACCTCACCTCAGAAAACTTTTGCCATTTGATATGGCGCAAATCTACTTGTATCGAGAGGAAACAGCCGATCTGACCTTGCTCCTTCGTTTGACTAAGGAGGAGTGGCCTCAAAAACGAATCTGCGGGTTGGATGAAGGGTATACGGGGTGGATTGCCAAAACCCAAACAGCCCTTCATATCGAGGATGTTCAGCAGTTTAGCGACATTCAACCCACTTTTGATCGATCCACCTGGCCGTTCCAGTCTTTCATCGGAGTGCCGCTCATTATTGGGTCTAAGCTGTTAGGTACATTGGAAATGGCGGTATTCGCTCCCCATAAGTTTACCCTCCAAGAGGTGACGGTTTTAGAGACCATTGCCGGTCAAACGGCTATTGTCCTGGAAAATACGCGACTTTTTAGCGTAACCAACCGGCAACTACAAGTCCGTGTGGACGAGTTGGACGGTTTGCAGCGCGTCAGCAGCGAGCTAAACAGTACCCTTGATTTATCCACAATTTTAGGTACGGTGTTAGAAGAAGCGCTGCGTGTTACCCAAGCCGATTTTGGCAACGTCTATTTCTACAATGCCACTACCACTGAACTAATTCCCTATCGCGACCCCCCGGAATCTCAAAGTAATCAAACGTCTAACGGTCGAGTTCGGTCGGCGCTGTCAGCTAAAAGTGGTACTGTGGGGCAGGTTATTCAATCCGGTAAATCGAGCCTGGTACCCGATGTGACCCAGGATAAAGATTATATCCATCTGGGTTATGATGTTCGTTCTAAGGTCGTCGTTCCGATCCTGTATGCGGGTGAGCCGGTCGGTATTATTAATCTGGAAAGCTGCCAGACCAATTTTTTTAGTGACACCCAGCTTCGTTACTTGGAACTGCTGGCCAATCAAACAGCGGTAGCCATCGGCAATGCCGAAGCCTATCACCAGCAAAAGTTAGAGCGCGAGCAAGCCAGCCGCCGGGCCGACCAGCTTTTACGTCTGGCCGAAATTAGCAACACCTTTCGCACCAATCGGCCGCTGTCGGATGTGCTGGAAGATATTGCCTTTGCTATTGCTGACTCGGTTGGCTATGACGTGGTATCGATCAGTTTAGTTCGTGATGATCCGCCGCTGCTCTATCACGAGGTTGGGATGGGTATCCCGCTGGCTCAGTTAGCCCAACTGCGGCAGCCGGCTCAGGCTAGACCATTAAGCCATCTACAAGACCTTATGCTAGCTAAGTACCGGCAAAGTGACACCTATTTTATTCCAGCGGCGGATAAAGTCGATTGGCAGGCGCAGCTAAACATCCCGTTTATCGAAAAAAGCGTGGTGCTGCCCCGCCCAGCGAGCCAGTCTGATTCTCCTCACCTGACCCTTAACGCCACCCGGCGGGAACCATGGCAGTCCGGTGATTTGCTGCTGGTGCCGCTCAGAAAGGCAAATGAGACGATTATTGGCCTATTAGCGGTTCAGAACCCGGTTGATGAAAATCGCCCGGATATGACCTCCATCAAAGCGTTGGAAACATTTGCCAATCACGCGGCTTCGGCCATTGAAAACGCCCAGCTTTTTAAGCTGGAACAGGAACGGCGGCAGTTGGCTGATACGCTGCGCGGCGTCTCCGAGATGATAAGTTCTCATTTAGAGACCGAGCAACTATTGCAGTTGGTACTACAAGAGCTGCGCAAAGTAATTGACCATGATCGCTCTACGGTTGAACTGCTCGAGGATCGACATTTGGTGATTATCGGCGGACAGGGTTGGGAAGAGTACAGCCGCCAAATTATCGGTCTGTCGTTCTCGATGACCGGCAACAATCCTAGCCGCCGGGTATTGGAAACCCAAGAGCCATTTATTGTTAAAGATGCCCGGATCGAATACAGCCCTATTTTTTCGGCTCCTCCGTATGATCGGGTGAGGAGTTGGTTAGGTGTACCGCTGACCTACGGCACTAATATTCTAGGATTAATGGCGGTGGGCAGCCATAAGGTCGATTTTTTTACCGAAGAAGACGCCCAGGTAGTCTTGGCTTTCGCTAATCAGGTGGCTATCGCGCTGCAAAATGCCCATTTGTTCGAGGAGGCCCGGCGGCAGGTTCGCCAACTGGAAGCGTTGACCGAGGTTGCCGGGTCGCTCAACCAGGCGCTGGAGCTTGACCAGGTATTGAATTTGGTTTTGGATGCTGTGTTTGATCTGGTGGGACACAGCAATGGCTCTATCTGGCTTATCGACCGCAGCACCGGTACGGTAAAAATCGCTAACACCCATAATGTGCCTCATTTTTTGGTTGAAGAATTCAACCGGAGTAACACCTCTATCGAGACCGAACCATTTGCTTCCGTCATCCGGTCGGGTCAGGTTTTGATTATGGGGGGTGATAAACGGCGTGATAAAATTGCCCCCGAGTTTGGCGTTCCGTTTCCCGATGACGTAACCTACGTTCCGTTGAAGACAGAGGAGGGCGTTATCGGAATTTTGGCTATGGAAACGGTCGTTAGCAGCCGGGGTATGCTCGATCTGGTGACGACCCTGGCTGATCTGGCCGCTGTCGCCATCGATAGAGCCCGCTTGTTGGCCGATACGCGGGCCAGGGCTACGGAGATGCAGAGTCTTTACAAGCTGGGCGTTGATATTAGCGAGATGTTGGAAGTTCGGCAGGTTATGCACTCGGTTATCCTTAATGTTCTTCACCTACTGGGGGGACAAATAGGGGTGATTCTATTCTGGGATGAGCAAATAGAACAGTATATTTTTGAAGGAGCCGCCGTTACGCCGCAGTTAGCGGCAAGATTTGGGCTGGAGCGTATGGGCATGGTTCAAATCAAGCCAGATGATACCCAGCATCCGATGGCTTTATGGGCCAGGCTCACCGAACAGATAATCCATTCTAGCCGGCCCGTTCTATCTGACCTGACGATTACGCGGTGGGCCAAAAACGAGACGATTCAGGACAAAGACCCCCTTCCCTCCGATGAAATCACTAGAGGGTTGGGCTTGCAGACGATCTTAGGCGCGCCAATTCAATTACAAAGTCAGGTTGCCGGGGCTATCTTTGTGGGGACTCTGCACGGTAACAGTTTCGGCGAGCGACATGGACAAACCCTGTCATTTGTCTCCACCCAGGCGGCCGTAGCCGTCCGAAATGCCCAGCTCGTTCAACGGCTTAACCTCCTAACTGAAAACCTGGAACAGCGGGTCCAGCAGCGCACTGAAGAACTGGCCCAAACCCTGCAAGAACTGACAGATGAGCGTGACCGGATGGAAGTACTTTACGAATTGGGGCGGCAGTTAACCAGCAGCTTTAATTTGGAAGAAGTGCTGCACCATGCCCTTAATTTGCTCAACGGCGCTATTGGTATTTCTCAGGGTAACGTCCTGTTGCTCGATCCGGCAACCGGTTATTTGAACCATCGCGCCGCTATTGGGCGCGATAAGCCTCTGCCGCCTGAAGGCAGCCTGACCCGCTTCAAGGTAGGGGTCGGACTGGCGGGTAAGGTAATGGCCTCCCGCCGGCCGCGTTTAATCCCTGAACTGACGCAAGAACCGGATTGGCTATTCCACTCGCCGATACTGCACCGCCGGTCCGCTTTGGTGGTTCCGTTAACCACTGGCGACGACGTCCTGGGCGCGCTGCTACTGTTTCACCCGGAGGCGAACTACTTTAGCGAAGATCACTTGAAATTGGTGACCACGGCGGCGGCTCAGATTGCCACTGCCATTAATAACGCCGAACTATACCGGGTCAGAAGCGAACAGGCCGGTCGCTTGGCTGTCATGTACCAGCAGCAAGCGGCTGAGACTGCCAAGAACGAAGCGATCCTCAAGGGCATCGCCGACGGCGTATTGGTATTAGACACCCAACGCCAGATAGTACTGGTCAACCCCAAGGCAGCGGAGATCTTAAATATCGACGCGGCCGAACTGACCTATAGACCGTTGAGCCAGATTTTAGAAAATGCGCTTGGGTCGGTCGAAGCAGAATTGGTTCAGTTATTATATGACCAGCTTGATCAATCGCTGACGCAAATTGAAGCAGGGATGCAAGCGGTGGAATTTAGAATTTCGGCCGGGCCAAAAGTGGTTAGAGCTACCCTAACCCCGGTGACCTTGAAAGAAAATGAGCCGCCCAGCACTGTAGCGGTTTTGCGAGATATTAGCCGCGATGCTGAAATCGATCGCTTGAAAAACGAATTTATTTCATCCGTATCTCATGAACTACGTACGCCAATGACATCGATCAAGGGTTACGCCGATTTACTGCTATCCGGCAACAACAAAATTGGTGAACTCAACCCGATGCAGTATCGATTTGTCAAAGTTATCCAATCGAACACTAACCGATTGTCGGAACTGGTTAATGATATTCTTGAGATCTCCCGCATCGAAACCGGTAAAATCAAACTAGAATTTGAAACGATTAACCTGGCCGAGATTGTCCAGGATGTGGCCAGGACCTTTGAAGGGCAGATGTTTCAGAAATTTATGCATTTGATGATCAATTTACCCGTCGATTTACCCCCGGTTTATGCCGATAGAGCCAGACTTACCCAGATCCTCGTCAATCTGGTGGGCAACGCTTGGCAATACACCCCAGAATCCGGTAATATAGAGATACACGCTAAAACGCTCGACCGGTTGGTACAAGTCGATGTGGCCGATAACGGCATCGGGATTGTAGAGCAGGATAAACAGTATCTATTCGACCGTTTTTTTCGGTCAGAGCGTAATGAGGTTCAGGTGGTCGATGGCACAGGTCTGGGGTTATCGATTACCAAATCATTTGTGGAAATGCTCGGCGGGCAGATTTGGGTTGAGAGCCAAGTCGATGTTGGCTCAACCTTTAGTTTTACCGTACCGATTGCTGTTTCTGAACAAAATGATGACACCGTTTAATCGAGGCGTGTGGTTCAATAGGAGACAGTCAACCCATTATGAGCGAGCCTTTGATCTTGGTCGCCGAAGATGAACGAGATATTAGAGAACTGATTGTTATTTCTCTGGAAATTGAAGGTTTCAGGGTGGTAGATGTGCCTAATGGCGAGGAAGCCGTGAAAAAAGCCTTGGAGATTTTACCGGATCTAATTCTGATGGATGTGCGTATGCCCAAAATGTCAGGTTTTGAAGCCTGCCAGGCCCTCAAAGCCGATGCTCGAACGAAAGATATCCCTGTCGTTTTTCTGTCGGCTAAGGGGCAGGAAAATGAGGTCAACACCGGTTTAGAGTTAGGCGCTTCGGACTATTTTCTGAAACCTTTTGCTCCCGATGAGTTAGCCAAACGGGTGAGCAAAGTATTAACCAAACAGGGTAGGTTATAATCTTAATGATCCAGTTACATTCTTTTAGAGATTGAGATTTGAGACCCAATGAGTGCTGTTGTCATTGATGGTGGGTTAGTCCATTACGAGGCTTTTGGCCGGGGTAAGCCTGTGCTTTTCCTGCACGGCTGGCTTGGCTCGTGGCGCTATTGGATGCCCACCATGGAAGCCATTTCAGACAAATATCGAACCTATGCCCTCGATTTGTGGGGGTTTGGCGACTCCGACAAATCCAAAGCTCGCTATGAAATAACCGACTACGTCGCCTTAATCAACAACTTTGTCGATAACATGGGTATCCGCGATGCGCCGATTATCGGCCACGCCCTTGGCGCGAGTGTGGCGCTTGAGTACACGGTACAGCATCCCGATCGCGCTAAAAAAGTGATGGCTGTTAGTTTGCCCATGAACAGCGACAGCATCAACCGGAAATTGATCGACATGGCCAATCGTTCGGTGATGTCAAAGATGTTGTGGTGGCGGCAAATTACCCACAAAGAAGTGCAGCGCGAAGCCGAAAAGACGGCCGATGGAGCCATCATCACCAGCGTCGAGTCCGTGGCCAAATTAGACATTTCCAGCCGCATGAAGGTCATCGCCCAATCGCCTGACTCAATGCTGCTGGTGGTTTACGGGGAGAAAGATGATATGGTTGATCCTGCCCCGCCTCGCTCACTCAACGGCAACCGTTGGCGGAACATTCGCCCTATCGGCCTGACTGAGTCCAAACATTTCCCCATGCTTGAAGAAGCAGCCAAATTTTACCGGCTTCTTCAAGACTTCCTTGATGTGGAAGAAGATTTATCCACGCTTGAACTCAAAGAAGAGTGGCGGCGACGCACCCGCTAACAGCCTCCTGTGTTCCTGGTGTTAAACGACTCGCCCGGTAGACCATAATTATGGTATAATGGCTCTACATCCATACTGTTAAAAATTGCAAATGAGGTGAATCGATGCCAGAAGAGCGCCCCATGCCAAATGCTGCGTTGCGGGTTCTATTGGAAGCTATTGAAGATGTAATGGGAGAAAACGGCACTAAGGCTGTTCTCAATGCCGGCGGGCTAGGTAAATACATCGACAACTATCCCCCCAAAAATCTCGATATGGAAGCGACGTTTGCCCAGTACGGCGCGGCGCAGCAGGCTGTTGAAGACTTTTACGGGCCGCGTGGCGCACGGGCAATGCTGCTAAGAATCGGTCGCGCTACGTTTCAATTTGGCTTGAGAGACCAGCCGGCTATTTTAGGTTTGGCCGGTATTGCCCTAAAAGCACTACCTGAAAAAACACGAATGAAGCTGATTTTGGAGCGAATGGCCAAAGCAGCGGTTGATCGAGTTAACCAACCGACGGTGGTTATGGAGGAAGACGACGCCTATTACTTTATTGTCGAACAATGCCCCTGTAAATGGCGTCCTGAGCATGATAAACCCTGCTGTTATGTGACGGTAGGTGTTCTGATGGAGTCGATGGCCTGGATTACCGGTAACATGTACAAAGTGGAAGAGGTAGCCTGCATTGCCAATGGTGCGGCCAGTTGTGTTTACCGGATTCCTAAACAGCCATCAGAATAATCGTGTTGTTCGTAGTGATGGCTTTAGCCATTTTATCAAAATCGCTAAAGGACTTTTATACAAACTGGCAAAAAACAGCTCGGCCACCTGGCCGGGCTGTTTTATAATATCTGCAACGGATTAGGCATAAACATGATGATAAAAATAATAATCATAATATAGGCCAAGATCTTGCGTCCGGGGTCCAGTGGGACTAAATCGTTAAGAGGAGGGGGGTGCCCAACCCCAATAACCAAAAAGATCAAAAAAGCCCAGACCAGCCAACCGGTCCACAGGAATCCGGCTAGCACCATGATCCCTACCAAGACCAGCCCTAACACCCGAGCTTTTTCCCCTAACAGACAGTAGATAATATGCCCGCCGTCAAGCTGGCCGACTGGCAGTAAGTTCATCGCCGTCACAAACAAGCCAAACCAGGCCGCAAAAGCCACCGAAGTAATAAAAACATCGCTCCCCCCGCCATCTGGAATGATGCCGGCGACCAGCAGTATCGTTTTTTGAATAATGGGTAGGTCTCGATAAGCATCGAAATTAGGCAGCAGTTGACCGTGGATTAAATATTTTACACCCAGATAAAAAATGGAGTTGCCTTCCAGTAGGGACGGGTTATTGGGGTCACGATAAATTTCGGTGACGGTTGAGGAGGCCATACCCCAAAAAATTAGCGGTATCGCAAAAATCAATCCCCCCAACGGCCCTGCTACGCCGATATCAAACAGTTGTTTTTTAGTTTTGAATGGAGAACGAAGTTGAATAAAGGCGCCCAATGTTCCAACGGGAGAAACGACCGGCAGGGGAATAAAATAAGGTAAGGTGACAGCTACCTTATGATATTTCGCCGCGAAATAATGTCCGAATTCATGAGCCAACAAAATAGCCATCATCGCCAGCATCATCGGCAGACCTGTCAACCATTGGGGCAGGGTTTGCGGCATGCACTGGCATTCATAGACAGCCCCGGTAAACAGCACCGACAAAATTGTAGTGATGGCCAACCCTAAATTGATCCAGGGATTGCTGCGGGCCGGCGTGACAATACCTGGCTGGGCAATTAACCCAATTTGTCCCTTGTACCGCCGCAGCATAGGCGTATACTGTCTAGCTCGCCAGCGTTCGGCAATGCGGTCGTAGGCGGCTTCGCTGTCTTGCATGAGCAGGTCGCCAATAAAAATAATAGTACCCTGGGCTGCCCGGCGCGGCGTCTCGATGCTATCGACATAAAAAATATCTTTGACATCATCACGCAGTTGCCCCAGCAAAGTACCATCTAGCAGGATGTTTTCATGGGGAGAGGTGGTCATGGATTATCCTATTTTGGGTTTTGGGCTGAAGGTGGTTCAAAAAGTTATAGATTTTCGGCTCGATTTTGTTTAACACTGGCGATGGCTCTAGCAATTCGATTGAGGTCATGAGCGGCTCGATGATCATGTTCGGTTTTGTAGCGCTCCATTTCACTGTCAATTGTTTCGAAAAATTCGCCATCAAACTGACCCTGGCTCTCGTTGATAATAGCCATCATCTCCGAGTCATCCAGCGAGCCGAGGATAAGATCGATCCATTCAAGTGTTTCTGCTCTGTTCATAGGGATATGGCTCCGTATCAAGGTTTTATTTATTGTAGCATATTCTCTAGTCAGTCCAAATAACTGGCGGGCAACAAAAAAAGAGGGGGAATTTCCCCCTCTTTTTGCTGCTCCTCGGGTAAGATTCGAACTTACAACCTAGCGGTTAACAGCCGCCCGCTCTGCCGTTGAGCTACCGAGGATTATTTATTATTCAATTAACAAAAGTGAATTATAATCGATTTAGAAGGTTCGTCAAATCAGCCCAGATAGTCTCTCAATTTACGGCTGCGAATGGGGTGACGCAGTTTTCGTAAAGCTTTGGCTTCGATTTGACGAATCCGTTCGCGGGTGACGCCAAATTCACTGCCAACTTCTTCCAAGGTGCGGCCCTGACCGTCGTTTAGCCCGAAACGCATCTCTAAGACTTTACGCTCGCGGTCGCTGAGTTGAGCCAGAATTTCGTGAAGCTGTTCTTTAAGCAGTTGCTTCGAAGCGGCATCCACCGGACCGGTGACGGTTTCGTCTTCGATGAAGTCGCCCAGATAGCTGTTTTCTTCGGTGCCGATCGGCGTTTCTAGTGACATCGGTTCTTGGGCAATACGCATGATCCGGCGTACTTTGGTGGCGGCTCTACGCCAGCGGCGCTCGATGGCCGGATCCAACGGCGTGTTGTTTTTGTCGGCTGCTTCTATGGTTTCCAGGTCTTCATCAGACAGCATTTCCATTTCCAACGCGATCTCTTTGGCGCTGGGGTCGCGGCCGTACTCTTGTAATAGCCGGCGCTGAATGCGGGCCAGCTTGTTGATAGTTTCCACCATATGAACCGGAATCCGAATGGTCCGCGCCTGATCGGCGATGGCCCGGCTGATGGCCTGTCGAATCCACCAGGTGGCATAGGTTGAGAATTTGTAGCCCCGATGATGGTCGAACTTTTCAACGGCTCTTAGCAAGCCGATATTGCCTTCCTGAATCAAATCAAGAAAGTTCATCCCACGCCCAATATAGCGTTTGGCCACGCTGACCACCAGCCGTAAGTTGGCTTCGGCTAAACACCGTTTGGCAATTCTGCCGTCGATGTCTTGCTTTTTAAGTTCGGCCAACTCATCATCATTGGTAGCTTCTTGCTCATCTAACTTATCTCGAGCATCCATGCCGCGTTGAATACGCTTGGCCAGAGAAACTTCGTCGGCGGCCGTCAATAGATTGACCTGACCGATTTCCCGCAGGTACATGCGGACCGGGTCATTGGTTAGCTCCACCGAGCCTAATTCTAAAACACCGGCTGAGGAAAAATCTTCTTCGTCGAGTTCCTCTTCCACTTCTTTAAGCGCAGCATCGTCCGGTTCATCAACATCGGCCAGAGCTTCAGTATCGGTATCCTGTTCCTCTAGAACTTCTATGCCGTTTTCTACTAACTTTTGAATGATGGCATCGGTGGCCTCAATATCCAGACCACCATCGGGCAAGATATCTAAAATTTCATTTTGGCTGAGGGTTTTTTGCCTTTTACCCTTTTCCAAAAGTATTTCTACGGCCTCTTCTTGCGTCAGCCCTTCGATTGGTTTCCCGTTCGTTAGATTTTTTTTGTTGTCTTCAGTTGTGTTCTTAGTAATTCGCTTTTTTGCCACTAACGATCTCCATGAGTCTGAAACTAAACTAATTTAACTATGGATATCTACTCTATGCCTATTATGACTGTGTTTATTTGCCCATTACAGTGAAGCTTTGGATTCAGCACGCCGTTTACCGGTAAGCGACAGCGCGTCGCTGACATCATGCAGTTGGCGGCGTTGCTCACTACAAGTGGCAATCATTGCCCGGTAGCGGCGAGCTTCTTCTGTTTCATGGTTGTCTTCCGCCTCGCGCAGCATGAATTGCAATTCTTCTATTTGCTGAACTACATTTTGCAACCGAAGCCGCAAAATAGCAATGCTTAAGTCTCGAAATGCTGTTTCAGCCGGAGCCGGGGGACGCCGGTGCCACAGGGTGGCCAGGGTTGCCAGCCGGCCTTCTAAAGTTTCGCCAACCATTTCGGTTAATGTTTCGATCCGGGGCGACTCGGCGGCCGTCCATAACTGTAATGATTTAAAGATTTCTTTATGATCGCCGCGTTTGAAATCATTGGCATTCAAACCGGTGATTTTTTGCTGCTCCAAGATGTCACTCGACATAACCAGAGCAAAAGGGTGAGCCAAAATGAGGCTCAAACAGTAAGCTTCCAATCCGGCGTCGCCATTGATTTCAACTGAAGGCGCAGCGGGCGCTTTTTTCTGGATTTTTGATAGATCAGGCCCGACCGGTTGGGGCGGCTGCTGACGTTTTTTACCGGGCTTGCGGTTGGTCTTCAGCTCGGTCATCAACGTCCGCTCATCAATATGAATGAGCCGCGCCAATTTTTGGACGTAATGTTCTTGCTCGACGCTGTTGCCGATATCGCGTAAGACCGGCATCAACTTCTGGACGGCAATACTTTTGCCTTTGGCGCTGGTTAAATTCAGTTCGGCGGTAGCGGCTTGAAAATAGAAATCAATAACCGGTACAGCCTCATCGATAATTTTTTGCCAGGCCGCCAGCCCTTCTTTAAGAATGTCATCCGGGTCTCGACCGGGCGGCAGCGAGGCTATCCGAATATCGGCCTCCAGACGGCCTTCATAGCGAATCAGCCCCCAGGCGGTAGGCACCGGCACCGTTTCTCGGTCCAGAGTTTCTCTGGCTAAGTTTAAGCCACGTAATGTGGCCGCGTTACCGGCCGTATCCGCATCAAGGGCTAAAACGAAGTTACCGGTTGTCCGTTTGAGCAGTTGTAACTGCTGTTCGGTCAGCGCCGTACCCATTTGGGCTACCACGTTTCGGGCCCCTCGTTGATGGGCCTGGATCACATCCATATAGCCCTCAACAATGATCACCTGATCAGCATCGCGAATATGCTTGCGAGCCAGGTCTAAACCGTACAACGTTTTACTTTTATCGAACAAAACCGTCTGCGGTGAGTTCAAATATTTAGGGACTTGCTCCGCTTGCAAGGCCCGAGCCCCAAAACCGATAACTCGGCCGCGACCATCCCTGATCGGGATGATTAGCCGATCGCGGAAGCGATCATAACCGGGCGAGCCGTTATCTCGCTCAACAATCAGCCCGGTCGCCAGTAGTTCGTCGGCGCTGTACCCTCTTTTCAGAAAATGATTTTTTAGCGCATCCCATTCATTTAAGGCAAACCCTAATTGAAAGGTGGCAATGGTTTCCGCTGTAACTTCACGTTTAGCCAGATAAGTTCGGGCCAGAGCGCCGGCTGGCGAATGAGTTAGTAGATGATGAAAATAAGCTGCGGCGGCAGCAGTTAGTTCTAGTAGCTTTTGGTAATGCGTGTCCTGTTCGTCGTGGCCCAACTCCGGTGTAGTCAGGGTAATGCCGGCCTGCTTGGCCAACGCCTGTATGGCCTCTTTAAATTCGTAGCCTTCCTGCTTCATCACGAAGCTAAAAATATCACCGCCATCAGCGCAAGCACCAAAACAACGCCAGGTTTGGGTATCGGGAAAAACAACAAAAGAAGGGGTTTTCGTATTTTGATGGAAAGGGCAAAAACCGGTATAGTTCTTTCCTGTTTTCCTCAAGTTAACAGTATTTGAGATAAAGTCGACAATATCAATTTTTGATTTAATTTCGTCAGCTACGCTCATAACCGTTAGAGCTTTCTCTCTTTATTTGTGGCTTTTTTTACTCTAACAGTTTATACCTAAGTCATTATACACACGAAAATAATGTTTGCCAAACTCTTTTTAATTTGCCCACTGGCTCGCTGCCTGGAAATAATAGGCAACCTGCTTGTTGTCTGGTAGTTGCGGTAGAATGTGAAATTAGAGATTGCCCTTGCTTATCAAACGCGATTGTGTTATACTAATCGCTTGGAGTTTTACTTAATTTCACACGCTCTCTTACAAACGGGCCGTGCCTTGGTGATATTTGAGACCAGATTATTGCTGATAGCATTGATGATGGTGGCAAAATTTCCTTAAAGGTTCCCGAATGGTTGATAGGAGCGGAGGTAGTTAGTTAAAAACGGAGGAAAGTCAAACATGTCTTTAGATCAAGTCGTCTCAATGAAGTCCCTACTTGAGGCCGGCGTTCACTTTGGGCACCGGACTCGCCGCTGGAATCCTAAAATGAAGCGTTTCATTTTTACGGAACGCAACGGGATTCACATCATCGATCTCCAACAAACAATGAAACGGTTGGAAGAAGCCTATGAATTGATCAAAAACA
>JACKAT010000082.1 GCA_020634935.1 Anaerolineales bacterium | reverse complement strand
GGCCGGCTCAGATGCCATTTTGACCAACTCCTTTGGGGGAACCCGCCCCCGGCTGGTGTTAGAACAGAGCGAGCATCTCACTCAAGCCGTCAACGTAGCTGCGGCTGAATTGGCTCGTGAAGTAGCCGGTGAGGCCGTGTTGGTTTTAGGCTCGGTGGGACCTACCGGCGTTTTGATGGATCCGATGGGCGCGATGATATATGATCAAGCCGTGACCTATTTTGCCGAGCAGATCGCGGCCTTGGTCCAGGGCGGGGTCGATGGTATTCACATCGAAACCATGAGCGACCTGCGCGAGGCTCAGGCCGCCGTTCAAGCCGCCCAGCAGGTAACCGATTTGCCGGTGACTGTGACCATGAGCTTCGACACCCACGGCCGGACGATGATGGGCGTCACCCCGGCCGAAGCGGTGCGTGCCTTGTGGGGCAGTGGGGTTCTGGCCGTGGGCGTCAACTGCGGTCGAAGTTTAGAGGATAATTTAGTGGCGCTCACGGCCATGCGCAGCGCCTTACCGGAGGCCACGTTAGCGGCTAAACCTAATGCCGGGCTGCCGCGCTTGGAAGGCATCGGCGAGGCGATTTACGATGTAACCCCTGAAATTATGGCTGACTATGCTCTCAAATTTGCCGACCAACACGTGAAGATGCTGGGCGGCTGCTGTGGCAGCAATCCTGAGCACATCACAGCCATGAAGGCGGCGCTAGCCGGTTATGTCGCGCCATCGTTGGCCCAAATCCTGGCTCAAAATTTAGCCGCCGAGCCCGCCGTGAACGGCAGCGATCACCCTAAACGTCGCAGCCGCAGAAGGGAGCGAGCCTGATCGCCGCCGCATCAGGCGTTTACCTCTATGAAGTTATCGATTGTCATCCCGTGCTACAACGAGCGCGATACCATTCTGCCGATTCTCCAACTTATCCTCAATGTCGATCTGCCTATCGATCGGGAGCTTATTATTGTTGACGATTGCTCAACCGACGGCACCCGAGACTACCTGCACAGCCTCAAACAACACCCTAATATTGAGGTTATCTTTCATCCGCAAAACCAGGGCAAAGGGGCCGCCCTCCGAACCGGCTTCAAACATGCTACCGGCGACGTGATTATCATCCAAGACGCCGACCTGGAATACGATCCCACTGAATACCCTAAGTTGCTCAAACCTATTCTGGATGGTAAAGCGGATGTAGTCTTTGGGTCTCGCTTTGTGGGCGGCGAGAGTCACCGGGTGTTGTATTTCTGGCATTCAATTGGCAACCGCATCTTGACCTTCTTATCGAACATGTTTACTAATCTCAACCTAACGGATATGGAGGTCTGCTACAAGGTTTTTAGGAAAAGTGTCATAGACCAGATTGAGGTCGAAGAGAATCGCTTTGGCTTTGAACCGGAAATTACGGCCAAAGTGGCTCGTCTCAACTGTGTCATCTACGAGGTGGGTATCTCCTATTACGGCCGGACTTATGACGAAGGTAAAAAAATAAGCTGGCGCGATGGCCTTAGGGCGGTTTATGTCATCCTAAAACACGCCTTTTTTTAAACAGAAGCTGTGAAAATTGGGACAAACCAATGGCTAGTTATTGACTTCTGACCGGCTCTATGCTATCATTTTTTCAGTAAATTCTGAAATCTTAGAAGACCATGCCGACACTTGATCAAATAAAAGAAAAAGTTATCCTGCATTGGGGCGAAATGGGGTCGTTGTGGGGTATCAACCGGACTATGGCTCAGGTTCACGCCCTGCTGTTTCTCTCGGATGAACCGCTGTGCGCCAATGACATAATGGAAGAACTGCAAATTAGCCGGGGCAATGTCAGTATGGCTCTGCGTGAGCTTATTTCCTGGGGGCTAGTCACCCGGCTGCACATTAAGGGCGAGCGGCGCGAATATTACACTACCGAGAAGGATGTCTGGACTATGGGGCGGATTATCGCCCGCGAACGTAAGAAGCGAGAGGTTGATCCGACGATCAATATGCTCCGCGAAAGTATGGCCGAATTGGAAACGATGCCGCCGTCTGAAGGGGCCTACGAACGAGAACAAGTTAAAAATTTACTAAACTTCTTTGAAACTGGTGTTGACGTTTACAAAGATTTGGAAGCCCACAAGCCTAACAGTATTCTCAAATTGCTCGGCACGGCCCTTAAGGTGAAAAAGTTATCGTCATAGGTAAACTTTCTCGCCCCTTTTTATTCAAAACTTTCATTCTTTTCTAAAAAATATGAAGGTTTATATTGAATAGCCCTTATTATAATTATCTGAGGAGTAACGCATGACTGCAAAATCACAGCCCGGCTTCTTCCCCGAACTGCTGCGTAATCCACAGTATTCGGGTACGTTCTCTACATTAATTTATAATTGGCCTATTTTTGCCGGCATCTTGGGGTTTGGGCTGGCGGCGCTGATATCGAGCGCGTTCTTAACAGCGCCCTGGTCGTGGTTATTTCTAGCGGCCGGCGTGGGGGCTATCGTCATTATTTTCAATATTCTGGTGGCGTCGTTTATTGTTTATGACTTCGGCCCAAGACGCGAGTATGACCGGCTGGCTGAACTGGCCAACTTGAGCGAAGCCAACCTGGTTATTGATATTACTTGCGGCAAGGTGCGAGGCACACAGGGGTTGCTCGCCCGTTTCAATCGGGGCCATTACTTTGTTTTAGATATTTACGATCCACACAAAATGCCCGACGCCGCGCTGCGGCGCGCCAGAGCTATGACACCGCCCTTAGATACCGACCGCCGCATCTATCGCCGGACAGCCAAAGTGGAAAGCCTGCCTATGCCGCACAACTGGGCCGATGTGATTTATTGCAGCTTTAGCCTACATGAACTGCACGATGCCGCCGACCGGCAGAAAATTTTTAGCGAATTCACCCGGATTCTCAAACCAAACGGTAAACTGCTGATTGCTGAACATGACCGCGACTGGCTGAACTTTATCGCGTTTGGGCCGGGGGTTTACAGCTTTTTTTCCGCAGCTACCTGGACCAAGCATATTACCGAGGCGGGATTGGTGGTTAACCATCATGAGCGCTGGCGGGGATTAGCTCATTTATGGGTGGCCGAACGGAAACCTCGATAACTATATTGAAAACAAAATGAAAAGAGATTTAGGCTAGATAATCTCCTCTTTTTATATCCGGCCAAACTCCCGTGCTAACTGCGCTCCGCTCAAGTGGATCATCGTCGGGCGGCCGTGCGGGCAGGTGCGGGGCGCCACCGTGGCCTCGAGCTGGCGCACCAACTCGCGCATCTCCTCGTGGGACAGCACTTGGCCCCCTTTAACCGAAGCCCGTTTACAAACCGTAATGGCAATTTTCTCGTGGGTTTCTTTAGCCAGAGGAATAGCCCCATCGGCGATTTCGGCCACAATGTCGATGAAGGCTTGAGCCGGCTCAGCCTGTCTGAGCATATCCGGCACAGACCGGAGCCGATAAGTCGTACCCCCAAACGGTTCAATCTCAAAACCAATCCCGGTTAAGATATCTAATTCTGCTTCGACGATGGCGGCGTGGCCAGGTGACAGCTCGACCACGGACGGTTCGAGCAGTTGCTGGCGCGGGACATCGGCTTTGGCTTTTTGGGCAGCCAATTTCTCATACAAGATGCGTTCATGGGCGGCGTGCTGATCGATCAAGTATAGCCCGTCTGGCCCTTCGGTGACGATATACATTTGCTGAATTTGACCAACCACCCGCATAGGCGGTAACTTTTTTGAGGTCGACTCAGCTTCGACCGGCCAGGCGTTTTCCCCATGCTCATCCTCGCCAGCCGGGTGAAACGGTAAAGTGCGCTGCGCTTCGAACCCAAATTGGCCGGCTTCAATACGACTGTGACCGCGAAAGGCGCTGCTCCAGGCGACGGCATCGCCGGCGTGGCCGGTAAACGCGGTAGCTGAGGGAGCCGGATGAGTGCCGTAGCTGGGGACCGGGGCGGCGGCCACCACCGCTTCTCGAACGGCCCGCTGAACCGCTTTGAAGATCAGACGCGGCTCTTGAAATTTGACTTCGGCTTTGGTGGGATGCACGTTGACGTCAACCTGAGCCGGATCAACCTCAATATTGAGCACCGCCACCGGAAATCGACCGACCGGCAAAAAGGTGTGATAGGCCTGCACCACAGCTTGGTTGAGCGCCCGATCTTGAATCCAGCGTTTGTTGACAAAGAAAACAATTTGATCCCTCATGCCGCGATGGAGCGACGGGCTGCCGGTGTAGCCATACAGTTCGATGGGCTGCGGCAGCTCCGGCGCGTCCTCTTGTCCGGCCACTTCAAACATCTGGCGGGCGGTTTCCAAGCTGAAAACAGCCGCTAAGGCATCGAACAACTGCCCGCTGCCGCTGGTTTGGAAGGTGGTGCGGTTGTCGCTGAGTAGGGTAAAGCGAATGTGAGGGTAGGCCAGGGCATAGTGAGAGACAATGCGGTGGATGTGGCCGGCTTCAGTCGCCTCGGCTTTGAGAAATTTGAGGCGAGCCGGCACATTATAGAAGAGGTTTTCAACGGTGATGATCGTGCCGGCCGGCGACCCGGCTGAACCGAGCGATACCTGCTGCCCGCCCTCAACCCGAATGCGGCTGGCAGCGGCCTGAGCGGCCGGCCGGGTGGACAGCGTCAGTTGAGATACGGCCGCAATCGAAGCCAGGGCTTCGCCACGAAAGCCCAGGGTTTTGACGCAGTTGAGATCTTCGACCGTGTCGAGTTTGCTGGTGGCGTGCCGGGCAAAGGCCAGCGGCACTTCGGCGGCGGGGATGCCGCAGCCGTCATCCATGACCCGGATGAGCCGTTTGCCGCCCTGCTGAATTTCAACCCGGATAAAGGTCGCTCCGGCATCGATTGAATTTTCGACCAGCTCTTTGACGACCGAAGCAGGACGTTCCACCACCTCGCCCGCCGCGATTTTCGCCGCAACATCCGGCGGCAGGATACGAATAGCCACTCTTTATGCCCCTAGAACACTTGTTTGCCAGGGGTATTGTACCACAACGCCCTCCAAGCGCCAATCATCCGGCCCGGCCAGTCGTCGCGGCCCGGCTATGAGACGGAGACGGGACCGTCGTCATTGCCGTCGCCCGTATGAATTTTCACATGGCGGAACTGTTTGCCGTCGGCCACGGTGATGACCATGCGCACATCGATATTCTTCGGAATCAGATCGAAATCTTGCAGCGTCCAGATGGTGGTGATGCGGCCGCTAAGGTTGGGCCATTGGGCTTTGGCCCATAAGTAACGGCGGCGGGAAAACTGCCAGATCGGTTCGGGTTGGCGAGTGGGTTGAAAGCCGCAGTATTCGGCCCAAATGGTGTCGTGATCGGTTTGTGGAAATAAAACATCGACCATGGCTTGCTGCACGTCCGCCGCCTCGCGGCCGTATTCCGGGGCCACCCAATTGACGTGATAGTTGCGGATAAACATGAAGATGCCGAAATGCGAATAATGCTCGATCCGTTTGACAATCTGTTCCCGCTGGCTGTAGGCCAATTGATATGTTTCTTCGAGTTTAATATTTGGTTCTTCGATCCGTTCGTAATCGTCGTGATGTTCGTTATGGTTAAACAGGGCCGGGTCAATATTGTAGAGGTAAGCCACCAGGGTGCGATGACGCTCCGGACCGACATCAAATTTAGCCAGGGCGTTGGACTCAATCAGATCCTCCAGGGCATCAACAATGCCCCGCTGCCGGGCATAATCGTGGGCGCGCTGAATGCCCATTTCAAACGCGGCGTTGTGCTCGCCGGTAGGCAAAACCGCCGGCAGCGCGACGGCTTCGGCCGGTCGTTTAAACCCGCCATTGGCAATATAAATTTGATACAAAGTTATGGCCACGCCGGCCAGGGCAATCACCCCCAGCGCTTCCGTTTTTTGAGTGACCAGGACGGCGGCCATAAAGTAGCTGGCAATCATTCCGCGTAGACCGGCAAAGCGTAGGGAACGGGCCTCGGCCGAGTGGGGATCGATCCCGCGATTATGAAGCACATCGGGCCGCACGAAAAATACAGTCGTACTGGTAATCACAAACGCGCTGACAAAGCCAAAGGCATAATAGGCCTCGACCACCACCACCTCCCGGATAATGGGGATAAGCACGGCCGAGATGGCCCAAATCACCACAATACCCAGCCGATCGTCGGTGAAAAAATGGGGCAAGCGACCCAAGCGAGCGGCATTAGCGGCGACAGCCGCTCCCCCCACATAGCCGCCGCCTTGAGCCAGCAGCAAGATAATGGCCAGCAGCAGCCCGGCCACCACCAAAAAGGTGTCTCCCGGCGTCCCCGTGATGGCGTTACTCAAGGCCCGTGAAAGGGCAATATCGTAAGAAACCTCGTTGATGAATTCGTCCTTCGACAGGCGGTCACGTTCGCTGGCCAGGTGCGACTTGGCCTCGCCAAACAACTCTTCCGAAGCCCGCTCGACCGGAATAGAGTTGTACAGATTCGACGCAGATTGTCGATCATCGTTCGTTACCACTACATCTTCCGGTCTGATGCCGTGGCCCAATACCTGCGCCGCCTCAATTTCATATTCAATTAAGAGGGTGCTGTAGCCCTCGGTGGCCGGGACGTTCCACTGTTGAGCCGCATACAGTTGGACTACGCCGGTGCCGATCAAAAAAACCGCCGCCAGGGTTAGGGCGGTGTTGATAACCACCCATTTGGGACGGGCGGCATGCTTGCCGCTGGCCGGGATCACTTCATATCCGGAGAAACCTAACATGGCGCTTGACATAGAGTGAAAGAACAACTGAAAAAAGAGCAGCGTACCGATGGCCGAAATATCTTGTTGAACCTGGATGACCTGTTGAACCACGCCGTTGGCTTCCAGCCGGTTCACGATGCCTTGCGTGAGGAAAGCCCATTGAGGATGGATTAAGGAGGAGATGCCAACCATCCCCAGGGCGGCAATGGTGAACAACGTAAACAGACCGCCGCCGATCAGAAACAACGGCACAGCCCGCTTGGGACCAATAGCCACCAACACCGCCATGATGAAAAAGGCAAACAGTTCAGCCAGCGCGATCCGATACGGGGCCAGTTCGGGCAGAATCAACATCATCACATCGGCCGCCGAGATCGAACTGATAATAATCGTCAAAATGGCGTCGAGAAAAAAGAGACTGGTACCCACCCACGATAACCATCGCAGCCAGGGCGGGCCGATGGCTTCCACTAACGGCCCGCTGCCGCCGGCATTGGGTCGCAAGTAGGCCCCGGCTTTGTAAGCCGGCACAATGCCAAAAAACAACAGTATCGATAAAACAATAAAGGCCAGAATGGCAATCTGGTGATATCCCCCCGCTCCGTGAATCGCCAGCAGGGTTTGATAGGCAGCCACGCTAAAGGCGTCGGCCGCAATCTCAAAAATAAGGGCCAGAACACCCAACCCGGTACCGCCCAACAACAGTCCTTCAACCATTAAACGAGGTAGTTGGCCTCCGGCCTGCTGGCGGTCAGCCGGATGGATATAGTTTCTTAGCATGTAGTGATCTCCCTTAGTTGTTTAGATTGGCTAACTGTGCCCAACAATAGCCTGGCGTACAGCGTCGGCCGTGCCTTGCCGAGTGATAACCACCACCCGGTCGCTCGGCTGGAGGCGGGTTTGGCCGTGGGCTATGATGATTTGGTTGTTGCGTTGGACCGACGTGATCAGCGCCTGGGGCGGCAGGTCTAAATCCATAATCTGCTGCCCGACAGCAGCCATATTGCTGGTCAATATAAATTCAAGAATCTCGGTCTCGGTCAGCCGGCCCAGCCGCAGATTCTCGGTTGCATATTGATTTTCCATTTTGCGCAGAATGGCCCGGCGATAGGCCCGCACCACATCCACCCGTCTTAGTAGGCCAACCAGCCGCTTAGGCTGCTGTGGATCAACTACCGGGATGCGTCCAAAGCCCCGATCGCTCATGTAGCGTAACGCTTTGGAGAGGGGATCGCCGGGGTAAGCCACCACAATCTCTTGGTGGGTGATGTCGGCTACAAGCGGCGGCTGCTCATTGACGTGATCGGGCGCTTGTTCCAGATCTTTGATAGTCACCACCCCTAACAGTTGCTCATCCTTATCTAAAACCGGAAAGCCGTGATGGCGCGTCTCGACAAATCTATCAGCTAACTGAGGCAGACTCATTTCGGCCCGGACTATGTCCGGTTTTTGGGTCATAGCTTCGCCAACAGTTATACCTTTCATCACATCGACATCGCGGTCGCGCTCCAGCGGAATACCTTTGTTGGCTAATTTCAAGGTGTAAATGGATAAGGGACTCATCGTTTGTGACAGCAAGGTGCTCAACCCCACTGTCACCATTAGCGGTAAGATCATCCGATAATCCCCTGACATCTCGAACACAATTAAAAAAGCGGTCAGGGGCGCGTGAGCGGCGGCTGAAAAGACGCTGGCCATCCCCACCAGCGCATACGCGCCGGAACTGGCCGTCACCGTTGGAAAGAGAGCATGCACGCCGACCCCAAAGACGCCGCCCAGCATGGCGCCCATATATAAGGACGGCGAAAAAATCCCCCCTGAATTGCCCGACCCCAAGGTAAACGTAGTGGCCATCAACTTGGCAAAAACCAGCACTAACAGCAGCGTCCAGGGCAGCGATCCGTTTAACCCTTGTTCTATGGTCGTTAACCCGGCGCCCAGGGCTTGAGGATACAATACGCCAATAAGCCCGACGCCAATCGCGCCGACGGCCGGTTTGAACGCGGTTGGAAAGCGCCAGTCGTCAAACAGATCTTCAAAATAGTAAAGTATCTTGACAAACCCGCGGCCGACCAGCGCCGCCAACACCCCCAGCAGGGCATACATCGGCAGTTCCCAGGCGCTCACCAGGGCATAGGAGGGGATGGCAAAGGCGGGATTGTCGCCCAAAAATTCACGGCTGACAATGCTGGCGGCTACAGCCGCGATGACCACCATCCCAAAATAGTGGGTGGTAAATTCACCCAAAATCACTTCCATCGCAAAAATAACCCCGGCAATGGGGGCATTAAAGGTGGCCGAAATACCGGCTGCTGCGCCACAGGCCACTAAGGTGATGGTTCGCTGCGGACCAAGCCCTAACAGTTGGGCCGCCGTCGAGCCTAAGGCGGCGCCGACCTGGACAATGGGTCCCTCTCGCCCGGCCGAACCGCCGGTGCCAATGCAAATGGCCGAAGCCACCGATTTCACCAGCGCCACTCGAGGCCGGATCCGGCCTCGCCTCATGATAATCGCCTGCATCACTTCCGGCACGCCGTGTCCTTTGGCTTCTATGGCCCAGAAGGCGATCATCGGCCCGGTAATCAAACTGCCGATAACGGGTACTAAAATAATCCAGCCGACGCCCAGGGGCGCTAAAAGTTGAGGTAGTCCCTCTTCAAATGAAATGTGTCTAACCCAGGCAATAGCTTTAACAAAGATGACGGTGATTAGTCCTGTCCCCGCCCCCATCACCACGGCAACCACTATCAGGGTCGCAAAGTTATTGAAATTGACCCCTGATTTTAACCTTTCAAAGCTTTCGGTGAAGATGCCGGAACCAGCCTGGGGCAGCTTAACCTGATCTGACGACAATTTATAGCCTCCTTTGGTCTATTCAATTATGAACTCGACGAAGCCGGATCTGAACCGGCCGGCGCCAACAGCACATCCAACGGTATTGATGAGATATGTGGGCGCTCTAATCCTTGCAGCCAATCTTGTTCGTTGAGCAGCATGCCGTAAAAACGATGAAAACTGTGGCGTAAAGCGGAATTTTGCTTGTAGCTCTCTAGAAGATGAATAATGGTGGCGGCATATAGCTCGAGCGGGTCGATCTCAACCAGCCGCTGTTGGTACCCCTGGTCATCACGACCCCAATTGGCGTGCATCCGGGCCAGCAGCGCTTCGGTTTCCGAGGCTAACTGCTCGGCGACGTTGTCCGGTTCGTTAGCCATCTCCACAATCGGCGCCGGCGAGGTCAGAACGCAGACCGCCATTCCGGCGTTGGTATAAATTTCCAGAGCGCCCCCGTAGCTAAAGAAGTAAACCCGTTTGTCAAAGCGATCGCGCAGCACCACCGGTCCGGGGCATAGGGGCCAATTGCCGCTGGTCAGCGCAGCCAAGGTTAAGCGGACTCGGCCAGCACAGCCATCTGCGTCAGCTCGGCTCAGATCGATCCGTTCGGGATCATAGTGGCGCTCGGTGGGCGTCTGGCGCAAGGCAATCAGCAGCCGCGTCCCGCCAGGGCTGGCCGGATGAAGCGGTTCGAGCAGCAGATAGCCCGCTTCCGCCATTTCTTGGAAAAACAATTCATCGTTCATAAGGTGTCCTTAAAATCTCTACACTCTATGCCATCACCGCCCGAATCGTTGTGAGCAGTGTTTCGGGCGATTCTTGCTTGGCCACAAAAGCGGCCGCGCCGGCCTGCAAAGCTAAATAGCGATTCCCGGCGTTGTCGTAGATCGATACGACAATGATCCGGCAGCCGGGCGCGGCCTTAAATAGGTGCGGGATCAGGTCGGCGCCATTGCGGCCAGTCAGCATCAAATCGAGCAGAATGACGTCAGGTTGGGTGACCCGCGCCATCAGCGGCGCGGTCTCCGGATCACGCGCATCACCGACGACCGCCAGATCATCTTCCAGAGCCAATCGCATCCGCCAGCCCCGAATGACGTTCGGTTCGTCATCGATGAGAAGAATCTTTATCATTCACGCCATCCCTTTCTAAAGTTGACTGGACCAACCTCGGCTGCGATTTTCGACTGGAAAACTTATAGGGTAAAATGAAAGTTGTGATAACTGCTTCATAAGCATACCATTGAACCGGTGTACGGACATCCGGCAAAAGGCGTGGGCTAGCCTCAGACTTTGGTCGGAGATGACGAGATAACCAGGTGGGATAGGAGAAGGAAATGACCATTCGAGTGATGATTGTGGACGATCACAGCGTAGTTCGGCAAGGCTTGACGATGTTTTTAACCTTAGATGAAGGCATTGAAATTGTGGGGGAGGCTGAGAACGGCGAGGAAGCGCTGGTCCGGGCCCGCGACCTGCAACCTGATGTGGTCCTGATGGACTTGTTGATGCCTAAAATGGACGGCATCTCCGCCATCAAGCAACTGCGCCGCGATCAGCCCGATGTTGAGATTATTGCCCTGACCAGCGTGTTGGAAGACGCCTCGGTGGTCGGGGCGGTTAAAGCCGGGGCGGTGGGCTATCTACTCAAAGACACCAAAGCCGATGAGTTATGCCGGGCGATCCACGCCGCCGCCGCCGGGCAGGTTCAACTTTCGCCGGAGGCCGCGGCCCGCTTGGTGCGCGAAGTCAAGCTGCCCGACACCCCCGAAAACCTGACCGAGCGTGAAACCGAGGTGCTGCGGCTAATCGGCAAGGGGTTGTCCAATAAAGAGATTGCCCGTGAATTGAATATTGGCGAGAAGACCGTCAAGACGCATGTAAGCGCCGTTTTGAACAAACTGGGCGTGCTCAGCCGTACCCAGGCGGCCCTCCATGCGGTCAAGATGGGGCTGGTTTCTTATTAAAGCCAGTCAAAAGAGAAGAGGGATTGTGGCCGATCAAGACAATCTCAATTTAACCCCCTCAACCAACCCGCAGCGGCGGGGGGTGACCAGTGCGGTCGTGACGCTGGTTGCGTTGCTGGTGCTGTGGTGGCTGGTTGACCGCTGGTTTGAAGCCAGCCTGATTGCCGAGGAACACCGTCAGATGGCGGTGGTCGAGCAATCGATCTGGGTGCTGCAAATTGCCGGTTTGTTGGTGGTTAGTTTGGGGACGACCCTGGCTTATGTCATTGCTATACGGCAGGCCCGCCTGGCCCAAACGGTCGAGGCGCAGTTGACCGAGTTGGTTCAAGCCCGCCAGCTATTAGAGAAGCGCGTTACCCGCCGGACCCAAGAGCTGGAAACCCTGCTACGCGTTTCGCGCGACCTGACCGCCACGCTTGATCTCAAAACGCTGCTGGGGCGGATTGTCGAGCAGTTGCGCCAGGTCGTGGCTTATGACAGCGCCGGACTGTTTGATTTGGTGGATGAAACCTACCTTGATGTCCTGCTCTACGTTGGCCCGCAAGAGACCGGCTCCGCGCTCATACAATTATCACTGGATGCCCCCTTGATTGTGGAAGTTACCCGGCAGCAGCAGCCCGTTCTCGTGCCGGATACGCAAGCCGACACCGCTTCGGCCCAGGCCTTGAGAACGATGGCCGGCTGCCCCCTGACCCAGATTGGTTCCTGGTTGGCCGTCCCCCTGCTGCTTAAGGATCGAGCTATCGGCATGTTAGAATTGGGCCACTGCCGGCCTAACTTCTATACCGCCCGGCACGTTGACCTGGCTTTGGCGTTTGCCAATCAGGCCGCTATCGCCATTGAGAATGCCCGGTTGTATGAGCAAGCCCAAGCCTTAGCCTCGCTGGAAGAGCGCCGCCACCTGGCCCGCGAACTGCACGATTCAGTCTCACAGGCGTTATACGGCATCGCTTTAGGCACACGCACCGCCCGCATGCTGCTCGATCGCGACCCGACCAAACTGGCCGAACCACTAGACTACATCATGAATCTGGCCGAAGCCGGACTGACCGAAATGCGAGCCTTGATTTTTGAACTACGTCCGGAGATTTTGGAGTCGGAAGGCTTAGTCGGGGCTTTAAGCAAACAGGCCGAAGCCCTGCGTGTGCGCCACAAGTTGCAGGTCGAGACTGATTTTGGCCCGGAGCCGTCGGTTCCCCTACCCTGCAAAGAAGCTTTTTACCGTATCGCTCAAGAAGCCACCCACAATGTGGTCAAACACGCTAAGGCTGGGCGGATCACGCTGTCGCTGCAAAATGGCGAAGGCTTAACCCTGGAAATCGACGATGACGGCCAGGGCTTCGATCCCGACCAACCCTTCACCGGCCATTGGGGGCTGCGCTCGATGCGGGAGCGGATCGAAAAACTGGGCGGCAGCTTTGAACTGCACAGCGAACCGGGGCGGGGAACCACGGTGCGCATCTGCCTGCCGCCATAAACTAAGTTTGTAATAACGGCTTTAGTCGCCCATCAATACCCCTTAAAATTAGGCTTGCGTTTTTCCTTGAAAGCCTGAAGCCCTTCCTGGTAATCCTGGCTGTCATACACTTCCCGGCGCATGCCTTGAATATCTTCAAAGGTTTCCGACGATAGCATCTGACCGCCCAACAGATGGCGAAACTGACGTTTGAGCGCCCGCACAGCTAACGGCGCATTTTCGGTGACGGTGCCGGCGATGCGGTAGGTGAACGCTTCTAACTCGTCCCGCTTAACCACGTGGTTGACCATGCGCGAGTTGAGTGCCTCGCGCGACAGAATGGGCCGGGCCGTAAAAAACATCTCCTTGGCTTTTTGCGGGCCGACTACGTTGATGAAGTGGACCAACCCCGAAGCATTATAGGGCAAGCCCAATTTGGCCGGAGTAATGGCGAAAGTCGTGTCGTCGGCGCAGATGACGATATCACACGAGATGCACAAATCGCACGCGCCGCCCCACACCGTCCCCTCAACCATAGCGATGACCGGCGCGGGGAAATCCTGGACGCGCCGCAGTAACTTCTCCAGCGAGTCGTGATAGCCCAGCGGATCGCGCCGCCCATCTGGTAGTTCGCTAATGTCGTGTCCGGCCGACCAGACCTTGACGCCGGGCTTGGCTCGCAGCACCACCACCTGCGCCTCGGCGCTTTCCATTTCGTCGAAAGCGGCAATCAGGTCATCGACTAAGGCGTCACCGATCGAGTTGAGCTTACGCTGGTGGTTGAGGGTGATCGTACCAATATTATCTTCCAGTTTGATGTCAACCAATTCCAAAACTAGCATTAAAGCTCCTTTTCGGGTTTCTGTTCAGGCGACAGGCATTTTTGCGCACCGATCAATCGCCGGTCATCTGGTCCTATTGATTAAATAACTCAAAACTCCCTAACTCTAAAACTCTATAAACGCTATGAACTGTGCGCCACGAAACCCCACTTGCCATCGACCTCCACCGCGGCCAGCCCCTCTGAAAATGAAGCGGCATGGTCAAACTGGGGTTCGATGACAAATTCACCCTTTTGGTTGATAAAGCCGGTTTTGCCGGTCAGGTCCACTTTGGCGATGCGCTCGTGAAACATCTCGGCGTGAGTAAACTGCGGCTCGATGACCATTTGGCCGGTTTTATCGATATAACCCCACTTGCCGTCAGACTGCACCGGGGCCAGACCATCGGCAAACGGCGCGGCGGCCTGAAACTGAGGGTTAATAGCCATCTGCCCGGTCGGATCGATGAATCCCCATTGTCCTGCTTGCTCAACCGGAGCCAACCCTTCGGCAAAATCGCGAGTCTGATCAAACTGCGGCTCGATGACGATTTGGCCGGTTTTGTCGACATAGCCGCGCTGGCCGCTGTCGATGACCCAGGCCAGCCCGCCGGCAAAATCCCAGCCGCCATCAAATTGGGCCTGGCTGATCGCCTGCCCTTGCTCATCAATATAGCCCCATTTGTCAGCTTGTTTGATCAGGGCCAACCCTTCGGCAAAGGGATCGGCAAAATCGTAAGCCGGTTCGATGACCGTTTGGCCGGTTTTATCGATGTAGCCCCACTTGTTGTTGACTTGAACCGCCGCCAGATCATCGCTGAAGTTTTGGGCGTGGTCAAACTGCGGCTTAATCACGTAAGCTCCGGTCGGATCGATATAGCCGTACTGCTGTTCCGTCTGCACCCAGGCTAACCCCTCGACAAAGTTACCGGCCTCGTCAAACTGCGGCTCGATGACCATCTGACCGGTTTTATCAATGTAGCCCCACTGCCCATCGACCTCGACCGCGGCTCGATCTTGGTGAAAGTCCGCCACGTGATCAAACTGGGCGGCAATCGCTAGCGTTTCTGTTGGCGTGTCCGCGGCGGCCTCCGGCGTGCTGCCGGTTGCGGCGGCCGTCGCCGTGGTGGGGGTGGTTGTGGTTGCCGCTGCGGGTTGGCCGGAGCTGGGCATCAGCCCAGAGATACCCCGGATCAACGACGGCGCGCCCCGGCCGATCAACGTGCAGGCCATGAGTACCGTTATTACCCAGATACCCCAGTTTTTCTTCAACTTTCTTTTCCAATTTGAGTTCATACGTAATCCTTGATTTCGCTGCAAACTGAGCGAGATGATGTGGTGTTGCGATCAGTATACTGTGCTTCCGGCCAGCCCTCATCCGAAAAACGGCGGAGACCAGGTCAGACTTTAGGCGGAGAAGCCTCTTGTTCATCGTAATGGCTTTAACCATCCGGTACCGGCTGCTCTCACTGGATAGCCATTTCCAGCGGTTGTGAGCTGGACCGCGATCAGTCGATTCAAAACTCAGCCACGACCAATCGATACATCGATCAGTCGATTCCAAACTCAGAATCGACCAATCGATACGTCGATCAATCGATTCCAAACTCAGAATCGACCAATCGATACGTCGATCAATCGATTCCAAACTCAGAATCGACCAATCGATACATCGATCAATCGATTCCAAACTCAGAATCGACCAATC
>JACKAT010000081.1 GCA_020634935.1 Anaerolineales bacterium | reverse complement strand
CTAAATTAATGTAACAACTTAGAGTTGAAAACTACTTAAGGGCCGATCCTTGGGAGATTTTTCTGGCCAATCTTCCTATCTCTAATCTCCCATCTCCGGCCTGACGGCTCAAGTTATTTAAGGGCCGATTAGCCGGCCAGCAAGAACAGCGACTGATTATGGGTGTTGGTTTCGGGAATTTCCAGCAGCGGTACAATGGTCTCGGTGTCGATGGCCTGTTTGACCACGGTTAAACTTTGGCGGAACGCCCGTAATGTTTCGCGCAGCTCCCGGTCGCGATGGGCATAAGAGGGCAGCATAATACCGTTGAAGGTTAAGAGGTTATTTTTGAGTAACTGCTGATAAAAAAGGGTGTGGATCAAACTGTGGCGCACCGGGTCAAGTCCCCGAAACACCAGCAGCATTCGAAACGGCGGGCCGACCATTTCGGCCTCGAGGCCGATCTCGTGACACAGGGTGTTAACCGCCGTTTGCAAGCGGCGGCCAAAATGCTCAATATGGCCGGGAACATCATGCTTACGGTAGAAAGTCAAAGCCGCCTTTGCCGCGGCCAGCGACCAGACTTCGCCTTTATACGTTGGATGATAGAAGATACGAGCCATACCCGCTTGCAACAGGTCCCGGCGGCCGGTTAAAACCGCCAGCGGCAGGCCGCCGCTGAGGGCTTTGCCAAAGCAGCTCAAATCCGGCGTAATCCCGCAGGCTTGTTGAACGCTGCCCTGCCGATAGCGGAATCCGGTCATAATTTCATCAAACACCAGCAGCGCACCGGCCCGGCGGGTCAATTCCTGGACTCGGCTTAAAAACTCGCCATCGGCGTCATGGATCACCCCGTTCAGATTTTCGATCACCCCGGCCGGTTCGAGCATGACCGCCGCCACCTGGTCTTGATGCTTGGCCAACAACGCCTCCAGTTGATCGAGCCGGCCGTAGGCAAACGGCTCAACCACCGGCTCCGGTCGGGCCGGCACCCCGGTTTGATGCAGGCCAGCGGGTTCGGCGTACCAATCGTGCCAGCCATGATAGCCGCAAAATAGAATCTTCTCCTTGCCGGTTGTCACTCTGGCCAACCTGACCGCCGCCGTACAGACATCAGAACCGTTTTTGCCAAATAGCACCGCTTCCACGCCGGGAATCATATCGCCTAGCATCTGAGTGACCTCCAACTCAAGAACATGCGGTAATGATGGCGTCGCCCCGGTATGCATCGCTTTTTTAACCGCTTGGGTGATCACCGGATGGGCATGGCCGAGCAAGGCGGTGCCCCAGCCCATCACATAATCGAGATAGCTGTGATTCTGCGAATCTTTGAACCGGCAGCCTTTGGCGCTTTTGATAAAAACCGGATAGGGTTGCTCATCTTGCCCTTGCAGCACGCCCTGCGTCGGCAGATAAGCCCAGGAATTGCTGCGGAAGGCGATCTCCCGCAGCTTGGCGCTCCGGCGGGCGGCGGCGCTTGCAGCGGTGATAGCCAGCCGGCCCCGAAAGACAACCACCCGCACCGGCTCATGAGGGGCCGTCGCCCGGAAGATGAGATCGATTTGCAAGGTGTACGGGCCTCGTTTATCCGGCGTTTGGAACGGGACATAGTGATAGCGTTTCTCGTGGGGGGCCAGTTGGGTCCACGGCAAGACAAAATCCCGCCAGGGGGTATCATTGAGCGAGAGTTCCATTCTGGGCGGGGTCTCGTCCAGGCCGCCGGCCGGAAAGGCGTCGTGGCCGGTGTTTTCCAGACAGAACCAGAGCATGCCCATATAATTGGCCGGGAGTTGGGCGGGAATATTGTGCTGAAAGACCAGGTGGAGGCCGTCCCCCACCTCACAGCGCGTCACATGGCGATCACTCTCGACGCGCAAAGGTTCATCGTAAATGGGGATGCCCCGCTCTTTGGCATAGCCGAGATGCTCGCCTAATAAGTAGAGTTGGAGGGTGTAAGCGCCGGGGGTGGCGGGCGCCTGTAACTCAAAAGAAAAATGGACGCGCTCGCCGGGGTGAACATCGCTGCGCAGCTTTTCATAGCGAACCAACTTGTGGTTAAGGTAGATGCCCAAGCGAACGTGGCCCTGATAGGGGTTGGCCGTGGCAAACCACCCCCGGAGACCGCTATTTTCGACATAGATCCGGCTCAATCGGGTTTCATTGGCCCGAAGCGCCGGGGGCAGGTCTCGAATAACCAGACGAGCGCCAAACTCGGCGGTCCCTTGGGCCGGCGGTCGTTGCGAAACGGGTTTCTGAACGTAGCCCTGTTCGGCCAGCTTGAGCATATTAGCATGAATATCGATCAAGGTCGGGGGGATATCAATCCCCTGCGGACATTGACAACTGCGGGTTTGGCAGGTGACACACACCGACGCCGGCGCAGGATACAGGTTAAAATACTCCACATCTTCCCAGGTTTCAAAGGTCTCCGAGCCGCGAAAGCTAATATACGCGGCTCGAAACAACCAGGAGATGGGCAAATGCTGCGAGCAGAGTTCTTCACACTGACCGCACCGGTTGCAGATTTTGGTATTGATGGCGTGCAATTTACCGGAGATCGTTTCCAGCGGATACGGCTGCCGCTCGACACAGCCGGCTTGCGCGTTTTCAGTAATCTCCTCAGGCGACATCACGCCGGTCACCACCGAGGTTACTTCGGGATGTTGCAGCACGGCCTTCAGCATCTCCACCGGCGCGATGTAATCGGTGGGGGCCAGCAGCGGCACGTGCGGCGATAGGGCTTTGGGCCGGCAGGTCAAACCACCCGCCAGCGCCTTCATCACAAATAGGGCCACCTTGTTTTGGCGGGCCATCGGAAAAACATCGCGTTGATTGTCATGAAGATTTTCTCTAGCCCAATGCGAGGGCGGATTGAAACTGAGCAAATGCTGGCCAAGCACATTGTAAGGGATCATGATCACGTCAAACACGTCGCGGGCAATCAGATTGTTGATGTAGGCGGCGTCGCCATGCGTCGTGCAAAAGCTGGCTTTGAGCCGGCCGTTCGCCTTCTGCTGTTGCAGGAACTCGACCATGCCGCCGCGGCCCCACACATTTTCTTGAAAGGCTTCCCGGTTATCAATACAGGCAATACCGAAGATATCTAATTGGGGTTGGTCTAACGTTTCACACAACTGTTCAAAAAGCCGCTCAAAATGCGAGACCGGGTCGTGCGGATGGTTGTGCCGGTCATACGCCTGGCCGCAGACAATCACCTTGCGGTCGGTCTCTGCCATCGCTTTGGCAATCAACCCCTCGGCCCCCTCATAATCCGGCGACGTATGCACCAAGTTGATGCCGAGTGAAAACGCCCGAACCAGGGTGTCGATGGCCTGCCGCTCCGGAACCATGCGTAGCTGGCTCGTCCCCACGCCGATGACAGACACGTCAAGGTCGGTGCGGCCTAATCTTCGATAATTCATGGTCATTGCCTGGCTCCTTTGAAAATGGGGGTGTAGGACAAACTTAAGTTTGTCCTACGGAATTTTCATCGTCGTTGCTGGACCGAGGTTCTGTCGCACGCCCTTGAAAATACAGTCTTGGAGCGTCAAAGTTTACTTTGACCCTGCCTGAATAACAAAGCAAGCTTTGTCGCTCCCATACATTTTCATTCTCGGTGTCGTCCTGTAAGGACTGTCGCACTCCTTTGAAAATAGCGATCCGGAGCGTCAAAGTTTACTTTGACCTGACCGTCAGTATGACAAAGCAAGCTTTGTCGCTCCTATATTTTCATTCTCGCTGTCGTCTCAACCGAGACTGTTCGACTCCCTTAAAACCATATGAAGATCAACGTTCGAGATGCCCGCCGGCTTCGGCTTGTTGTAACACTTCCAAAATCGCCGCGACCAGGCTGCGGGCGGCCTGTTCGCTGAGTTCGACGGCCACTCTGGCGCCCGGGCCTAACGCCTCGTTGACAAAATCGATGTTCAAGGCATGCTCCATCGCCACGTGGAAGGGATGATCGTAGGAAACATTGGCTCGATTGAGCGCAAACCAGCCCTCGGCGCCTTTGCCGCCGCCGTCGATGTTTACTTTTTTGACAATCATCGTACACATTTTACGACTCCTCTCTGGTATCTATAGGAGTTACGCAGTTGGGTGAATCGAACCAGGTGACAGTCACTTAGACGCGATAAGTCGACTTGTTTAGGCTAAACGGACCCTCATTTTCGACAAAAAGTGACTGTCACCTTTTGAACTGCGTAACCTATAATCTATTCAAGTAACTGGCACACTGACGCATGACTACGATTAAGGGTCAGTTACTCCCGTTGCTTAGGAATGGCCATTAAATAACTTCAACAAGACTGAAGATGGAGATAAGGAGATAGGGCGATGGGGAGATTGCTAAGGCCAATCTCCTTATCTCTAATCTCCAATCTCCTGTCTGACAGCTCAAGTTATTTAATAGCCGATCTTTAATCCGCCGCCAGATATTTGCCCAAGAAAGCGAATATCTTCTCCCAGCCATCAACCGCTTGCTGCGGTCGATAAATGGGCCGGTGATAATAAAAGAAGCCATGCCCCGCTCCCGGATAGCGGTGAAATTCATAAGGCTTCCCGTACTTTTTTAAGGCCTCTTCGTGCAGCGTCACTTGGTCCGGCGTGGGGCTATGATCTTCCTCGCCGAAGAGGCCCAAAATCGGACAAGAGAGATCGGCGGTGTAATCGATGGGCGCGACCGGATAATAAGGGGTTAAATCGGCCTCAGCCATGACCACTCGACCGCCCCAACAATCGACCACGGCATCAAACCCTTGAACTCGGCAGGCGGCCAGATAGGCGTGGCGGCCGCCGGAACATGTGCCGAACACCCCCACCTTACCGTTAATATAGGGCAGCGAGCGCAGGTAGACCATCGCGCCGGCAATGTCGCCAACGGCCTGATCATCAGGAATGCCGCCATCGCCCCGAACTTTGGCGGCGACATCTTCTGGCGTGCCGTGACCGGCCCGGAAGTAAAGATTGGGGGAGATAGCGGCATACCCGTGGTGAGCAAACTTCCGTGTGGCTTCCCGATACCACTCATCCCAGCCCGGCATATGGTGAATTAAAACCAGGCCCGGAAAGGGGCCGGCCCCCAACGGCCGGGCAAAATAAGCATTGATCAGCGTGTTATGGTCGCCCGCTAGGGTGATAGTTTCCGCTAACATGCCTTCATACCTATGGGTTTGATACATTGGTCGCTCCTTTGGCGCTGGCCGGTTATAATTAGCCGCGTTAAAATGTCTCCTACCTTTGCATAAAAAGATGTTCCCCACTTTCTTCGAACAATAGGCCGGCTATAGAGGCTTCTTTGAGTTAGGCATTTCCCGCGTGGAGTTCTGGTGGCAGACTAGCCCCGGTGACATCGGCTACCAAACGACATATACGCTCACACCGTTTCTGCAAATCTTCCCCACCCTTTAGGCTTGACAGTGTGCCTAGTTCAATCGCTTCGCCGTTGGTCAGGTCCAGCTTGATACCGGCGCAGGGTGTCTCAATCTGACTGTTATCTACTTGCCAACCCTCAACGGCGAGTTTGGCCATTTGGGCAAAAGGTATCTGGCGGACAGACCAGCCCTGCCTGATGTCCAATGTTTGACGCTCAGGGCTGAAATAAAAGGCCGGCTTCCGTAAAGCGCGCCATAGATAAATGATTGCTAAAATAATCGGCAGGGTAGAAAATGCGAGCACAGCAGCTTGTTCAAGGGCAGACAGGGTCAGGTTCTGGCTGACACTATTGGCCAGCAACAAAGCGCACATGCCTAAAATGACCACAAAAAAAATAAGGGCCGAAAAGTTTAACCATGTTCTGGGGGCAATGGCAACACGGCCGTCCTTGGCTTGAACGCATCTGGCCCCATCCATCTCAATGACACTTTGAAATTTGTGCTTGTTTCGCCGCCCCAGATAGTAAACACCGGCAAGGGCCACGATAGGCAGAATAATTATCAGGCCCACCCCTCCAAAAATCAGTACCCCATCAAATGCACTCATTTTCCTCTCTTCTTTATCTAGCCGAGTACGCCTCGCCTTGATCCCGCTTTGATATAGTTTGGTCTGAGGGTGAGTAGTCTATAGTGGTGTTGAATTAAACTTGGGCGCAGTGGTAGTTGGTTTGAGGATTATGCTGGTTAGAAGCGGGTGAGATAGCGCGATCTTGACGAAAATGATGGCGGTATTGTACTCTGAATCCGCTCAAAATCACAACGAATTGAGGGTGATTCTGAGCTGGACAGCAATTTGGCCACCGATCTTATGCGGACGCCTTGATTTTATCATCGTCTTTCATCGTTGTCTTGGACTCAGGGGAATGGACGATTGAGCAGACTTGGGGTATGCCGCTTAAAGAACAATCCGATACGTCTGCTGAACATTGTCGCAGGATGCTTAAGCCGGTAGATGAAGCGCGGTCTTTGCTCCCCCATTTCCGTGTGGTATGATTTCACCTTCGAAATGAGATAATTATCTCAACATAGGCTAAGAAGCTGTTTTAAAGGTAGAGGTTTACGAACTTGTCCACAGATTTACACGGATAATCACAGATTTTTATCTCAATTTTGATAACATCTGTGACCATCTGGGTTTATCTGTGGACCCTTGAAGACTTTTAAAACGGTTTCTAAGTCAGGCACAGGCTGGATAAATTAATCAATGCTAGCGTAATAATTAAATCAAAGTTTGGGGAGGGCGCTACTCATGTCAGGATCAACCTTATATTTAGTACGAAACAATAACGGTGAGTCGATCAAATTGCCAATGTTTATCTCACAAGCGGATATGGATCTAATCGAAAAAGAATTTGTGGTCCAAGATGGGGATGTTTTTGTAACCACGTATCCCCGGTCAGGCACAACCTGGACCGAACAGATCGTGCATCTTTTGGTGAATAACGGTGAGCAAGGTGAGCAACGCCTCACAGATGCCGTGCCCTGGTTGGAAACGTTACCTCATCGCCCTAACGGCATGGGGGAATTTTTGAAGACGATGCCACCACGTCGCCTGTTTACGAGTCATTTGCCTTACTCACTGATGCCTCCGCTCAACAGCTCAACGGCAAAAGTTGTGTATATTGCCCGTAATCCTAAAGACGTGGCTATCTCAAACTATTTCCATGTTCAAAGCAAAGCCAACTATGAAGGCACGTGGGAGGAATACTTCCAACTTTTTCTGAATGATGATGTCGGGTTCGGTCCATATTTTGATCATATCCTAGCCTGGTGGCAAGCCAGCCAACAGGATAAGAATATCTTGTTCTTGAAATACGAGGATATGATACGTGACCACGCGGGCCATGTCGCGAAGATCGCCGCTTTTCTGGGTATTCAAGCTGATTCGCACTTAATTGATACCGTGGTGACCTTGAGCAGTTTCAAATCCATGACCTCGCAGGAGACCACCAACTTCGACTGGATTCCCCAACGGGCTGGTGTCCCGAAACATTTCCGCAAAGGTGAAATCGGTGATTGGCGAAATCATTTCAGTGCTGAACAAAGCCAACAAATGGATGACTTGTATATGAAAAAAATGAAAAATAGCGGTTTACAGTTTGAATTTTGAAGTTTGACCGGGCCTCTTTCGGCGAAAAAATCACGGCGACCTGAGCCAAGTCATTGTTTTTCGGGGCGTTGACATAGCGTCATTCGGGATTATAATGAGGCGGAATTTTGGGAGATTGGAGATTAGAGATTGGTGATTAGGTGAGGGGGAGATTGATGGGATTGATCATCAACCCAATTTCCCTATCTCCTTATCTCTTCATCTCCTCATCTCCAGGAGTGTTTCTATGGATTTTACAGGACAAGTAGCCATTATCACCGGAGCCGCCTCCGGTATGGGCGCGGCTACAGCCCGCGAATTTGCGGCGGCGGGTGGGCAAGTGGTCATCGTTGATCGCAACGAGAGCCTGGCCCGGCAGGTGGCCGGCGACATCGGCGCGGGCGAGCCGATCATCGGCGATGTGAGCGACCCGGCCTTTTGCAACCGGGCGGTTGAGGTAACGCTGGCCCAACACGGGCGGCTCGATGTGCTGGTCAATGCGGCCGGCGTCATTGTCCGCGCCAGCGGCGAGCAAACCACCGATGAGCAGTGGCAGCGTATCATCGGCGTTAACCTCAACGGCGTCTTTTTTATGTGCCGGGCGGCGATACCGCCGATGAAACGGCAGGGCCAAGGCGCGATTGTCAACTTCGGCTCAATTTGGGGCGACGTCGGCGCGGCGGGGGTGGCGGCTTACTGCGCCACGAAAGGCGGCGTGCATCTGCTAACCAAAGCAATGGCCCTCGACCACGCCAAAGACGGCATCCGTATCAACGCCGTCTGCCCCGGCGAGGTCAACACGCCCATGCTCCAATCTGAGCGCCACGAGCCGGTAACGCCGGAAATGATGCAGCGGATCGCCGACACCGTCCCAATGGGCCGCCTGGCCGAGCCGGTTGAAATTGCCCGCGTCGTCCTCTTCCTGGCCTCCGACGCCGCCAGTTATATGACCGGCTCGTTGGTGGCGGTTGACGCCGGATATACAGCGAGATAAGATCACCATGAACTACCGTCCTTTGGGTCGCACCGGCGTGAAAGTTTCGCCGCTGGTGCTGGGTACCGACAATTTTCTCAACCCTACACCGGCAGCCGAGTCGATCCGGCTGATCAACCGCGCCTTGGCGGCGGGGATTAATCTGATCGACACCAGCAACAGTTACAAGCAGGGCGAGAGCGAGCGCATCATCGGCCAGGCGCTGGCCGAGAACGGGCGGCGGGATGAGGTCATTATCGCCACCAAAGTGCATTATCCCACCGGCCCCGGCCCCAACGATCGCGGTAACTCCCGGCTGCATCTTATGAAAGCGTGCGAGGACTCGCTGCGGCGGCTGCAAACCGATCATATCGATCTGTACCAACTGCACCGGCCCGATTTCGAGACGCCTATCGACGAGACGTTGAGCGCGCTGACCGATTTGGTGCGGCAGGGCAAGGTCCGCTACATCGGCAGCTCGACCGCGCCGGCCTGGAAAGTGATGGAAGCGATGATGACCAGCGAGTTAAAAGGCTACGTCCGGTTCGTATCGGAGCAGCCGCCCTACAATTTGCTCGACCGGCGCATCGAAAATGAGCTGGTGCCGCTGTGCCAGGCTTATGGGTTGGGGCTGATCTGCTGGTCGCCGCTGGCGATGGGCATGCTGGCCGGCCGCTACGCCAATGACGATATCCGGCCCACCGGTTCGCGGGCGGCGCGGCGCGGCGGCATCTACGCCGACCGCGTCACGCCCCGAGCGGTCGAAATGGGTAATAAATTTGTGGCGCTGGCGCAAGCGCACGGCTTATCCGGGGCGCAGTTGGCGATCTTGTGGGCCAAGGATCAGCCGGGCATCACCGCGCCGATCATCGGCCCCCGAACTATCGAGCAGCTTGATCATTTGCTGCCGGTGCTGGACATGGCGCTCGATGAAACGATCAGAGCCGCTTGCGACGAACTGGTTCCCCCGGGCAGCGCCGTAGCCAATTTTCACAACTCCGCGCCGTGGATGAAGATGAAGCTATTGTAGGAATGCGCCGTATTGGCAGAATTAACAGGATTTGAAAGATGAAAAACAGGTGAAAATCTTTTTAATCAGGTAAATCCTGTCTAGTTGTCAAACTCGGATTAATAAAGAGGATCTCATGAAGATAAAAATATTCTCGGTTGGCGGCACCATCGATAAAATCTATTTCGACAAACTGAGCGAATATCAGGTCGGCTTCCCCAGCATCCGCGATATTCTGGAGGCGCTGCCGATTGCCTTCGAGTACGAGATCGAGTCGCTGCTGCGCAAAGACAGCCTCGATATGACTGACGAGGATCGCGCCCTGATTCGCGCCCGGGTAGAGGCCGACCCGGCGGATAAAATCCTGATCACCCACGGCACCGACCGCATGGTCAACACCGGCCAGGCGCTCGGCGGTATCTCCGGCAAATGTATCGTGTTGACCGGAGCCATGGAACCGGCCCACTACAAATCGAGCGACGCGGTTTTTAACGTGGGCGTCGCCATCGGCGCCATCTCGTCGATGCCGGACGGCGTCTACATCGCTATGAATGGGCGGATATTCGATCCGTTCAAGTGCCGCAAGAATAGAGATCGAGGCGTTTTTGAGGAAATACAGTAGGGCAAGTCGCTGACTTGTCCTACAAAACCTATTTTCAAAGGAGTGCGATAGTCTCGATTGAGACGACACCGGCAATGAAAATGTATCGGAGCAACAAAGCTGGCTTTGTCACCCACGATGGGGTCAAAGTAAACTTTGACGCTCCGGATCGCTATTTTCAAAGGAGTCGAATAGTCCTTACAGGACGACAGCGAGAATGAAAACGCTGTAGGACAAACTTAAGTTTGTCCTACAGCGTCTATTTTCAAAGGAGCACGATGAAAATTTCCCCCAACGCCCTTTGCCCCTGCGGGCGCGGGTTAAAATATAAAAAGTGCTGCGGCGCGCTGCATCGGGGACTGCCAGCGGCAACGCCGGAGGATTTGATGCGTTCACGCTACTCGGCCTATGTGCTGAAGAATGTGGACTATATTATGGAGACTACTCACCCCTTAAGCCCGTTCTACCAGGCCGATCCAACGGCCTGGCGGGCGCAGCTTTCGATCTTCTGCACCACCACCCGCTTTGAAAAGTTGGCTGTACTGTCCGTCAAAAAGGGTGATACACCCGATGAGGGCTACGTGACTTACCGGGCCACGATGTTCCGGGGCGACCAGGATATCTCGTCAACCGAGCAGAGTCTGTTTCGCCGGCTTCAGGGCCGGTGGTTGTATATCAAGGGTATTTAGGTGAGCATAGATTGGCCCCGTTTCCTTAAGGAATGCCAATAAAATAACTTCAACAATACTAAAGATGGAGATAAGGCGATCGGGCGATTTCTTAGGCCAATCTCCTGCCAGTTCGCTCACTTGAACCGCATTCTCAATCAAATAACTCAAACTAAACCCATCTAGAATTGCTAATGGGCGGCAGTTAATTCCCTGCCCCTCCCTCCGGCGTGGCCGTGGGAACGGGGGTAAAAGTGGGCGCCGGGGTCACTTGGGGCGTAGGAACGCCCTGGTCCAAGAGAGCGCTGACCAGATCGAGCAGTACCTGCCGCCACTGCGACCAGGTTTGGCCGGGGCTGGCGGACGGCGGCTGTAACTCACTGCGGCCGAAAATTTCCGTCACCGGAATATGATAGGCAGTGACCAGTTGGGCGATTAACACGGCTGTGGCGTTGAGCTGCGCTCGCGGTGGCGGCGCGTCGGTGAAGTCGCCGAGGAGACAAATATCGATACTGGTCTCTTTTTTCTCCCGATCGCCCTGGCTGGGAATGATGGACAACGGCTGGGTTTGAAAGACCATCCCATCGGCGGTTACACAATAGTGGTAAGTAATACCTGGCAAAGCACGTTTATCGACCAAATACTCGGCAACACTCTCGACGGTCACATCAGTCGAGTTGCCGGTGTGGTGGATCACAATGCTAGTGATGGTCGACTCGTCGCGGCTGTCATACTGCATATCCGGATTGTGGCGCAGTAAGGCGGATTTATCTTGAATCTGCACCTGGGACGGCAGCAGCGTGACTTCAAATAGATCGAGCAGGGTGGTCATCGGCACAATTATGCCTTGGTCGCCCACGACCACAAAGATGCCAATAGCGTAGCCGTCGGCATCAAAGACCAGAGCGCCCGCATCCCCGGCGGTCCCCTCGATGTCGGTCAAAGCAGCCCCCTCAAGCCGGATATCCCCTGTCCCAAAATTAAAGGTAATGGACTGGTTAACAGCCGTAATCTGACCGGACTGTTCACCCGTGGCTCGACCCAATTTGAGAATATTTGCGCCAACCTCTGGCTCGCGTAGGCCTACAATCGGACCGACGCCGGTCACCGCGCCGGTGAAATCAATGCCTTGGGCCAGCGCCGCCAGCGCGGTCAAGTTCGCCGCCGACTCGCGCCCACGCAGAGGAATGTAGTTGGTCGACAGCCGGCCGATAATATCGTTCGGGATTTGCCCGCCGTCAAAGGGACCGGGTTGTAAGATCAAACCGTCGATGGTGCTGCCCAGCACGCTGGCAGCGCTAATAACATACACCTGGCCCCGTTTGTCCACGGCAAAATAACCCAGCGTCCCGGCGGTAGCATCCTGGCCGCCAATACTCAGGCCCGATCGCAGCGGGCGCACGCGATCCTTGCGCACGGACTCGGCCACCGCTGTGCTGGTCGCCTGAACTTCGGCAATGGCCACCGTAGCTGTGGCGCTGACCGCTTGTAGTTCCGCCCGCTGGGTAAATTGCAGGATAACGTTATAGACCGGGCCAAAAGCAATCAGCACCGCGATGATTACCCCCACCAACGTGGCGGCCACCCGGGCTAACTGTTTGAGGGTGTTAATCCGCCAGCGCCGGTTAGCCCGTTGGATAGGACCGATGAAGCGATCGTGCGTCAGTTCATACCAGCGCGCTCCGGCCCGGCGTTCGCCGCGAATGAGGTGGTGGCCTTCTAAAATATCGACCGCCTGGTTGGGCGCGGAACCGGTGCGGCGGGTGCCGCGATAAACCAGGCCGCGCGTACTGGCCGGGGTGATGATCTCATCCTCGAACCAATTTCGCAACCGCCACTCGGTTAGCTCGCGGATGCCGCCGAGGCGCTGGACCGTGTCGCTGACCGCCCGCTCATAAAATTTGGTCAAAGCCTGATCGACATCGCCAAAGGCCTCCAGACTGTCAGCGCTGATTTCTGTCACTTCGGATGGCAGGGCCTCCCACAGATTTTGCAGGACCACTTGCAACTGCACCGGCTCAACAAAACGGCCCGGCTTTTCATCCGTTTGGCCGCCCGCCCCTTCGACTCGAATTTTCAACAGTTCGTTGACCAGCATCTGAGCCACGCCCGGCGCAAAGGAGCGATAGGTTTTTTTCATCGGCTCCTCGACCGCGGCCAGGGCGTCGTCACTTTCCAAGCGTTCCATCCGGAAGCGCGAGCGAAGCTGCTCCGGCAGAAATTCGGCGAAGGCGTCGATTTGGGCCAGAAAATCCTCGCGGACCACGAACATCACCCGTAGATAGGGATCAGCCGCCAGAGCGGCCGTGACCTGCTGAAAGAACTGCTCCCGCTCCGGCCAGCGTTCGGGATAAAAGGTAAACATCTCTTCGAACTGGTCAAAGATTAGCACGCGCAAAACCGGGTAGCCGTCTTCATCTCCCCGGCGCGGAACCTGGCGCAGAAAATCGACCAGCGACATGGCGATGAGCTGCGCCGGCTGGAGATCGGTCATCTCGGTCCAGCTCATCAGTGTGTTGAACATGTAGAGGTTGGTGATCGTCTCCGGTCGAATGCCGGACGGTAAATCGCCGCGAACCCGGGCCACAGGCATGAGCTCGCAGCCTTCCCGGGCTTCAAGTTCGGGCAGCACTTTGGCATTGAGCAGCGAACTTTTACCCGCGCCGGATTGGGCATACAGCAGTACCACCGGGTGGGCCACCACCAGGGCAATCAACTGCTCCGCTTCCCAATTGCGCCCAAAGAAAAGCTCCCGTTCGCGGATTTCAAATGGTTTGGGACCTACATACGGGTTCCGAATGGGGGCGGGTGGGGCCATCGCCTCAGCCATTAAATGCCTCCCAGCGTGCTCTTAACTCTTTTACAAATTCAAATGAATCGCCCCAGTACACGCGGACATCGGCCTTAGCCAGGTACTCTTCCAAATATTCCCGAATTTGGGCCTCGACAATGTTGCCGCTCTCCGGCGGCTGCGGCCGAAGTTGGACGGCGATACTGGTTCGCCGCAGGCCGCGCTGCAACGAGGCGATCAGACCCCGGAACAGGATGCGAAAACGGATATCGCTCAATTCATACCCCACAAACAGCAACGAGGTTTGGACCAACGCCTTTTCGAGCTGGCGGGGAATGATGGTAGAATTTCGGGAAATATTGACCAGGAAGTCGAGGTAATCATCCTCGGTCAGCACCATCGATTCGGGCAGGCCAATATGGCCAAACAAATGGTAGACCACCGGGTTGGTCGGGCCAAAGCTCGCCCCGGAGTCGGAATCGAATACGGAGGGTTGATCTTTTACATAGCGATTCCAGCGGCACACCTCGCGATGGCTGCTGCGAGTGTGATGGCTCAGGGCCTGGACCATAAAATCGTCGTAGTTCGTTGTAATATAAAACGGCAGCGGCAGCTTCGCCAAAAAACTGTGCGGCTCGTTGGGATCGGTGTAGTTGGGGCGCAGCTTGATGGCGGACAGCGAGCGGGCGAACTCGTCGGCGGGGAAGGCCGGATCGCGCCGGACCGCCAAAAATTGGGCGACTTTGGGCAAATTGTACCGGTCGGCCAGCGGATAGGCATGTTCAACGGCCCAACTAAGCGCCACATCGCGATCAGGGGTGATAATCTCTCGGGTGACTTCCGGCCCCAGAAACGGGGTACATTGGCCGGCCTTGATGCGGTACAACAAGCTGTCCCAGTCGCGATCATCGAGGGTTTGAATGGATGAACCATCGGCGCTATCCGTCCGGCGGCCCGAGCCGGTCACAGCCCGGCCAGGCTGCCGGACAATTTGGGCCACTTCCTCGGCAATCGCCGCTAAATCTTCGTCAACATGGCTGCCGCCATCGCCATAAACCGGCTTGCTCGACTTAGGCCGGACCTGCATTTCAGCCAGCCAATCGACCATACGCCAGGCGCAGGCAGTGGCGATGATCGGAAAAACGACCAGCCCTTCATTCTGGCGGCGCTTGAGCAGTTTTGGCACCTCCTGGCTCAAGATGAAATCGGAGGTGAGAAAGTTGGCGCTGATCAGCAAGATGGCTACTTTAGCCCGGGCAATCGCCTGATCGATGGCCTGGGCGGTTTCCGTACCCGCGCTAATCTGGTCGACACTCCACAGATCAATTAACCCCGCCCGCTGCAATACCCCCAGGTGTGACAGCAGTTTGTCTTTCTCGGCTTCATCTTTTTGGCTGTAGCTGATAAAAATAGATGGCTGGGACATTAAATTCGGATACCGGGTCAAGGATTTTATGGCAAGTGTCTATAAAGTATAGATGAAATATTAAAGGTTTAAAAGTACGGATGCACTATTTTTGGGTCAATTAGGACAGATTAACTATCAAGCTGTCAGCTATTAGCTATCAGCCTTCAGCCGTTGGCTTTCTAATAGCTGAAGATTGATACGCCCCCTAGTCATTATACGCCGCTTGAAGCTCAAGCTTTGGCTAAAAAATAGGCTAACTTCTGGCAAAATTATTGCACTATAAAAAGAGACAGGCATGACCAACAACCAAACTGAAACCAAATCGCCAACTAACAAACTAATGATAGCGTTTGTTATCGTCTTAGTTATTGCACTGGCGGCGATCGTGTATGTGATTTACCTGCAACAACAAGCGGCTATGCAGGCCCAGCAAGCTGCGGCGGCGCAAGCCACGGCTGAGTCCGGGCAAGTGGCTGCTGAAACCGCCCAAGCCCAAGCCCAAGTCGCCGAAATCAGGCAGACCGCCAGCCGGGCCACCGCCGAGGCTGCCCTTGACGAGGCGCGGCTGGCCCAAGCCACCGCTCAGGCCGGGGAAGCCGAGATCACCCGCCGGGAGGCCGCTGAGGTCTCGTCAGAGACTCGTCTGGCCGAGTCGCGCCGGTTGGCGGCGGCGGCTCAAAGTAATTTGCTGGTCGATCCTCAGTTGAGCCTGTTGTTAGCCAGGCAAGCC
>JACKAT010000080.1 GCA_020634935.1 Anaerolineales bacterium | reverse complement strand
GCGCGATTTTCTATTGATTCATGGAAAAAGTGTTCAAATAATCGGCTATCGAATAATGATCGGCAGCCATATAAACTTATCGAGCGTAGGGCCGGAAGACGAATCGAAGCGGATTTGAATGACCATACCGTTCCCATCCTCGCTGATGTACAGCCAACCGTTCTCATCGAACACCACATCTTCTACCGTGGAAAAGCCGGTACAGAGGTCGGTCCGATGACCGGCGGCATCGATCTGGCTTAAACGACCGACGCCGCTGTTGTCATCGCTAATATCTTCTTCAGCGACATACAAGGGAAAGGCCGGCCCGGCGCTAAAATTGACGCCTTCCGGGGCAATGGCGTCATCGGCGCCGTTGGTGAAAGCCGTGGCGCTAGGCGTAGCTGCGGTGGGGTCCACTACAAAAATCGATTCGGTCGAGTCGGCCGTGTAGGGTATTCCATTGAAATTGCCGGATATTTGCTTGCCGGATAGTTCATTGGCGACATAGAGGAGATTGCTGCTGTTGGACGTCAAACTGGCGTAGCTCCAAAAGGTGGCGTCAACTTTCGGCGGGAAAATAACAACGTTTATATCGGCAGTAGTGGTTAATAAGCGCGTCACTGCGCCGGCCAGGGATACCTCAGTGACGTGGGTGCGATAATCCGCCGGATTAGTACTGCTAATGGCGAGCGCATGCTCCAAATTCGACTCGGTCAGGTAAAGGGTCCCGTCGCCGCCGTTATCGACCCAGATGATATCCTCCGGCGCTTCTAAGCCTCCGGCCAGGGTTGTGCCGCTGGTTCCGCCGCTGCCGGCCGCTTTTTTCACCACCCGGCCGTTATCGATATCCTCTACCGCATACATATTGCCGTCGCCGTCGAAAATGACGCCTTCAGGACCGGTGAGGCCGGTTAAGACCGGCGTGACAGCGCCGTTCGCCTCGACCCGGCTGATTTGCCCCAGCGACTCCTCAGCCGCATAAAGTTTGCCGTCAGGGCCAAACGTTAATCCGTGAGGCTTATCCAGTTGATCGGTATAGAGGTAAGCTGTGTAGCCGGTCGTACATTGAATCCGGCTTACCGGATCGCCGATAGCCAGACTGACGGCCTCAGCGCGAGCGGGGATAGGCTGCTGCGGTTGAGCCAGAGCGGGGCTTTGCCTGAATAACGTGAAGGTTAATCCTAAAAAGATGAGACCCAAAAGAACAACCATAGGTATACGGCTTAGCCGGGTTTCCCGGTTAAGCGGTGCTTCTCTGTTGACTGTATTCATAGAGCTAACTATCCTCCGGGTGGGGTACTCCTACTAACCTGGGTTCGGAAAAAGATGTACTTCGTGTCATTTCGGAGCGCTAGCGGAGAAATCCCTGTGACAATACAAGGAAAGGGGGTCTGGCTGAGAAAATTTGAAGCGACAACGCCCTTTTTCCCGGCGAAGCCTTCATTTATGGGAACGTTTGAGGGATTTCTCCGCCTCCGGCTGCGAAATGACATGCTCGGCTCTAATTATCGAACTCAGGTTACTCAATTTAATGCGATTGTTCGTGTGGGGCTATTTTAACAGAGGAGAGTCGTTATATGATTTGAAAATAATATAAAATTGGTTAGAAATTAGGGAGGTAGCACTGCACTAAACCGTGGTAAGGAAGAATTAGACAGAATTTACAAGATTATCACGATTTTATTTGTCATAATTAAGGTAAATCTTGTTAATTCTGTCGATTATTAGAGCTATTTTGTGTTTCCACGGTTTAATGTTGCGCTACCATTAGGGATAAAAGGGAGAATTTTCGAAATAACGACTGAAATATTTTGATCACACCCGGCCAATGACGATTGAAAACGTCTGGATATGATGGAAATCGGGCCGGTTCAAGCAAAACTGGGGCGAGGCCGGATCGCATAGCGCCTCAAGGGTGCGCCAATCGGTTTCGGTGAGATAGGGCTGCACCCGGTGCGCCCAATAACCTTGAAAGACGCCTTCCACAAAATAATGCTGATCCGGCTCAGACAGAGGAGCGGTGCGCTCGATGACGATCGTTTGGGTGGTGATATTTTTTAGCCCGGCCCGGCGCATCCAGCCGAATAAATTACGAGCAGCGGTGGTGTCCCGTTCTTCAAGCCCGTATTTATCCCGGTAATATTGGCGGCAGGCCAGCATGACCTCCTTTTCCAGGCGGGCATCCCAGGCAAAAAACATGTCCGGCAGAAAAGCGCTTTGCCCCAATACCAATCGCCCGCCGGGCCGCAGTTTGGCGGTCAGGGCGCGTACTCCAGCGACCGGATCGTGCAGATGGTTGATGGCGTTGCTGCTCCAGATTAAATCAAACGGCCCAACGGCTAGCGGCAGGCGCGTCATATCGGCTTGGAGAAAATGGAGCGAGGGGCTGGCCGCCAGCCGGCTCCGGGCGTGGCGCAGGTGACCGGTCGATAGATCGACGCCCAAAGCCAGCCCGGCCGGGGCCAGATCGGCCAGCCAGGTGGTCATCAAGCCCGTGCCGCAGCCGGCATCCAGTACGTGGCTATCTTCTTTCAGGCTCAGACCGGCCAGCAGTTGGCGCAGTTCCGGTTCGGCAAATCGATTGAACAAATCGAGTTTGGTTACATACGCTTTGTACGGCGAGTCGCCTAGCAGGCCCTGGTCGGTCTTCAAACCGGCCCTCACGTCAGCGTGTCGAAACGATGGCCTTCTGCCGCCATTTTTTTCAACATCTGCCGGGTTTCCTCCTCGGATGCGCCGGCAATGCGCTCAACCTGGCAGCCGGCTTTACGCAAAATGCGCTCGGCGTTGGGGGGAACGCCGTCTTTGCCGCCAACAATGGTCACGTATTTGGCCTGTTGCGCCTCTTGGATATCGAACCCGACCACCGGCTTAAACCGGGCGATGTAATCAAACGCGCCTTGCAAATCCCACTCGCCCCAACTTTGGGGGGTGCGATACCAGAACAGCAGGTAATGCTCCAATGGTTTATCGACTTCGGGCGGTTGGGTGGTTGGTGGTTTTTCGCTTTTGAGGAGGCGATCGATATCGGCCAACAGCGTGGGTTTCCACTGCGGCCAGGTCGCGCCAGGACTTTGGGTGGCGATGATTTCATTATAGCCAACAATCGAACTGGTCGGCAGCCCCAGCAGCCCGACCAATTGGGCCAGCAGCGTGGCGGTTGCCGTCAACTGCGCTTTAGGCGGCGGCTGATTAGTAAAATTGCCGATAAGACAGACGCCCACACTGTCGTCGCTGTCGGCCCCGGCATGGATAGCCACGGTTTCCAGATATTGCGTTTGGTAAACCACGCCTTCGGCTGTGATACAGAAGTGATAGGCGATGCCGGGTAGGTCTCGATTTTGAACCTGAAACTGAGCGATGCGTTCAACCGTAATGTTGGCCGGGGTGGCGGTGTGATGGACAATGATCCGCTTAATATCGGCGTGGGTTCGCATCGGGTAGCGTTTGGTGGCATGCTGCGGCAGCGATCCGGTTACATCCTGCGCCTCGACGCTGATCGGCTGGCCGCCCGGCTCGCGTTCGACTTCCTCAGGAGGTGTCACCGGGACAGCGGCGGTAATCGCCACCGGCACAACCAGGCCAGGGTCGCCTTGCGTCGAAAACCAGGTCACCAACTCGTGCACCATATCCCAGCGTAGAAAATAGCTGCCCGGCTGATCCGGGGCGCGTAGTTGGGCTTCCAACTCTACCATGCCATCCGGGGCGATGGTTCGGGGCAGCGGGGTTCTAAAATCGAAGGCCGGCGGCAGCGACACCGGCTGGTTGCTGGCGTTGTACCACTGAAAGCCTAGCCGAAACGGCTTATCGCCGCCGCGCACCCATTGGAAGCTGCCGGCATTTTGTAGCTTAAGGTTGACCGTCACCGTTTGACCTGCTGTTAGCTGTTGCGGTGTATCGTGGCTGAGATATTTGGCCAGATAAGGGGGGCGGGCCGGTTCCGGTTTGGGCTGGCCGGCGTCGGGGTCCCATTGATAGTTTTGGGCGATGGCTTCGGTAAAATCCTGCTGAACGCCCTGCTTGCCGTCAATCGACCAGCCGAGCGGGTCTTTTTTCCAGCGAAATAGAACCATACAGCGAATCTGCTGCCGGCCGCTCCGATTCCAACTGTCAATCTCTTTATAGGCGGCCTTAATCCAGCCGTTGTTGCCAAACGGCCAGGTCGCCCCCGGTTGGTGCGATTCCAGTTTGCCCTGCACGTCGCCGTTGGCTTCGGTTAGATAAACCGGCAGGTGGCGCAGCGCATCCGGGATGGCGTTCATCTGATCGCGGTAAGTGAAAAAATGATAATGATAATTTTGAAACGGCGGCCCCATTTTAGCCGTATCGGTGATAAGCTGCGGCTCGTAACCGTGCGAATAGGCGTGGATGGCGACACCGTCACAGTTACTGGGGCCAATCGCCAGTAACATATCTTGAAAATATTTGATGAAATCGCCAAAAAAGCCGTTGTAGGGATAGTTGCCCGGCGCGCCGGGAATTTTATTGGCCGGATAGGCCCCTTTGGGGTCGGCCTCATACCAGGTCTGGCCGTTCCAGGGACCGATGGCCCCGACCACCACGATATCGTCGCTATGGCCGGACAAGGCTTTAATTTTTTGACGACACAGCTTGTAGCACTCGGCGTAGCGGCGGGGCGTGATCGGTTCGGCTTGATTGCTGCTGCGCTGGCGGGGTTGTTCGCGCTCTAAATTCATTTCGTTGCCGATAATCCAAATGTGCGCCCCTTGCGAACCGGCCACAAAGTTCGCCACGCGCTGGGCAAACTCCGGATATCGCTCCTCGCGAGGAATTGTGCCGTTGCTCCCGTAAGATTGGTTGAGCCGGACAATGACGCCCAGACCCCGGTCTGAAATAGTGCGGTAATCAGCGCTGCGGTGATCGTTGGCCTCGCTGCCGATCTCTTCCGTCACCACCACCCAGCCCTTGGCCTGACCGTTGACAATCATCAAATGCTCGCCGCCGGGATCGTGCAAGCCGTAAATCGAGCGGTTTTCACCCTTATATAATGGCATGATCTTCTCCTAGACTTTGATCCCCTGCTCTCGTCTCTTCTCAATCAAATTATTGCCCTGCCAGTGATCGCGAAAGGCGTTAACTCAGGAGCGACGAAGCTTGCTTTGTCATTCCCACTCAGGTCAAAGTTTACTTTGACGCTCCAGATCATTATTTTCAGAGTAGGGCATTTTTTCCTTAATCCTTAATCCCTACTTCCTACTCCCCGATGTTATTGCAAATTCCTAAACCGCTTACCCTGCAACACCAGCGCTTCCAGTATCTCGCGCGTTTCGCGTTGGGTCGTCCCGGCAATGCGATCGACCTTACAGCCGGCGGCTCGCAGCGCCGCATCGACCGCAGCCGGTACCCCTTCCGGCCCACCTACAATGGTGACGGCTTGGGCTAATTTGGCTTCCTCAATCGAAAAGCCCATCGTTACCGGGAAACGCGCTACATATTCGATGGCGCCGCGCAGGTCCCACTCAGCCCAATTGTCCGGGCTCTGATACCAGAACAACATGTAATGCTCGATGGGCTTGCCGGCGACCGGTTGGCTATCACTGATCGGGGGCGCGACCACCGTCTCGGCCGGGGCAGTTACCGGCGTTAACAAGCTGTTGACCTTGGCCAGCAAGATCGGCTTCCACTGCGGCCAGGTCGCGCCGGGACTTTGCGTCCGGGCGATCTCTTGATAGCCGTAAATATCGGCGGTAGTCAAGCCTAATTTGCCGAGTAACTGGGCCAGCACAACCGCCGTCGCATTAAGCTGTGCCTCCGGCGGCGAGGCGTCGGTAAAGTTGCCGATTAAAGCAACGCCAACGCTGTCCCGGCTGTCTTGACCGGCGTGCGCGGCCATCGCCACCAGGGGTTGGGTTTGATAGGCCAGCCCTTGGTCGGTTACGCAGAAATGGTAAGTAATACCCGGCAAATCACGGTTCTCAACTAAAAATTGGGCGATACGAGCCACTGTAATGTTGGCCGGTGTGGCGGTATGGTGGATGAAAATCCGCTTGATGGCCGTTGTCTCTCGCTGGGCGTATCGTTTAGAGGCATGCTGCGGCAACTGCTCGATGATGTTTTGAATTTGTACCGGAGCGGTAGGTACCGGCGTGGGCGTCGGTTGGGTTTGGGGTTGGGGCTGCGGCACCGGCGTCGGCTGCGGCTGAGACACCGGTACGGCAGGTGGTTGAACCGGCACCGGCGTCACTTCGACTACAGCCGGGCTGACGGTAATCGGACTGACTAACAGGCCCGCATCGCCTTGGGTGATAAACCAAGTGACCATTTCGTGAACCATATCCCAGCGCAGTTGGTAGACGCCGGCTGTGTCGGGCGTGCGTAATTGGGCTTGCAGCACCACCAACCCATCAGGTGGAATGTCGCGCGGCAGCGAGGTGCGAAAATCGAGCTGAGGCGGAATGGTCACGGGTTGCCCCTGCGCATTGATCCATTGAAAACCCAGGCGGAAGGGTTTGTCGCCGTCTTTGACCCAGGTAAAACTGCCCGCGTTGCGTATAGTCAAGTTGACCGGTAAGGTTTGCCCGGCGGTAGCGGTAGTAGGGGTATTATGGGTAAGATAACGAGTTCGATAGCCCGGTTCCAATGGTCTGGGGATAGGTTGAGTGGAAACCGGCTGTGTTTGGGGCTGCGGTTGCGGTTGGGGTTGGGGCTGCGGTTGCGGTTGAGGCTGAGGCTGCGGTGCAACCACCGGCCGCCAGGCATAGTTTTTGGCTACGGCTTCACGCAAATCTTGCTGAACCAGCCCTTTCCCGTCGATGTGCCAGGCGTCATCCCGCGACCAGCGATACAAAATGGCGCAGCGAATCTGCTGGGTGTTGGCCTGATTCCAATCGTTGATTTCTTTGTAAGCATTTTTAACCCAACCGCTGTTGATATCGGGCCATCTGACCCCGGTGGGATCGACATCGCCGTTGGCTTCGGTCAGATAGACCGGTAGATCCTGAAATTCTGGGGGGATAGCCCACATTTGATTCCGATACGTGCGGAAATGGAAGTAGTAGTTTTGGAAGGGCGACCCCATTTTTTCATCGCTAAATACCAGGCTAGGCGAATAACCGTGGGAATATGCATGAATAGCGATAGCGTCACAATTTTCACGGCCAATGGCCACCAACATATCGCGCATATATTTAATGAAGTTGCCAAAGAAACCCTTGTAAGGATACTCGGGCCGTGCGCCGGGAATTTGATTGGCCGGATATTTGCCCTGCGGGTCAGCCTCGTATGAGGTTTCAGCGTTCCACGGCCCGATAGCCCCAACAACGACCTGATCTTGCTCATGGCCCGGCACCGACTTGATGGCCTGACGGCACAGCTTGTAACATTCGGCGTAACGGCGCGGGGTGATGCGTTCGGCCTGGGGATTACCAGGGTTAAGGCGCGGCTGTTCCCGCTCAAAATTCATCTCGTTGCCGATAATCCAAATGTGTGCGCCGGGTGAGTTTCGCACAAAGTTGGCCGCTCGTTGAGCGAAATCGCGATATTTGGCCTGGAGGGGAATGGTGCCGTCGGGCCCATAGGCGTGGTTAAGCCGGACGATAACGCCGAAACCTTGATCGGCCAGGCGTTTGTAGAAATCCCCTTTCCCACCGGGATCAACTGGGTTCGCCCGAATCTCTTCCGTAACCAAAACCCAGCCTTTGGCTTTTCCCTCATGCATTAACAGATGCTCGCCGCCGGGATCGTGAAGCCCGTAGATATACTGGTTTTCGCCGTAAGGAACAGCCATAGGTTACTCCTTTGCTGAATTTTGGATATATTTAGCCATCCAGGTGACTGGCACTTGATCACCGTAATTGTAGCGTTATATTCCGCTCAACGTTCTCGATTTGAGCAGAAGTGCCGGTTACCTAAGTAGTGAATTTTTATGATTAGCTTAGGAGTTACGCAGTTCAAAAGGTGACAGTCACTTTTTGCCGAAAATGAACGTCCGCTTAAGCCCAAAAACTCTATTTATCGTGTCTAAGTGACTGTCACCGGGTTCGATACACCCAACTGCGTAAGTCCTATAGCTTCTAAGAAACCGACACTGGGTACACTTTTGGAGTAGTATATTTTATAAATCAAAACGTGTGGCCAACGTTTAAGGTCATTAACATTACTATCAAAATTATAACCGAAAAGAATATTTATGTACAGTTGGTTATCATTTTGCGAGGCTTCTAAAAATTACTTGGTAGGTTCACAGCAATCCCAGTTCTCTGGCGCGCGCGACGGCTTCCGTGCGGCTGCTGACGCCGAGCTTGCTGTAGATATTGTTGAGATGCCACTTGACCGTTCCGACGGTTAGAATCAGCGTCTCGGCCAGCTTTTTGTTGGACAGACCCGAGGCGGTCAGCCGGAGAATCTCCAACTCGCGCTCGCTGAGCGGATCAAGTAAGGGGGAGGCTGGTGTTTCTGCCGCGTCGAAGACGGCCAGCAGTTTGAGGGCATAGGCCCGTTGAGGCGTCGAGCCGCGTCCGGCAATGAACTGTCGCAGCAAGCCGGCCAGCGGCTCGCCCTCATCGATAAAGACGCGACCCATCCCTTCCGGCGCGGCTAAAGCTAAAGCCTGCCCTAACACGGCCATAGCCTTGTCTAATTGATCTTGAGTCTCGAGCAGCCGGGCTTGCAGCACCAACGTTTCAATGACCCGGCCTGTGCGATCATTCTCTTGGGCAGCCTTGAGGACGAGCGCCAGAATTTCGGCGGCGAGCGTCAAATCAGATGCGTCTCCCGACTCGGCTCGACCAGTTGGGGCCGCGTTGTGGGCCAACAAGAACCGCGCCAGCAGCAGATACTCCGCTTCGCGCAAATAAGGCACGCTGAATGGTGTAATCGCCGGCCACAACTCGCGCGAGGCAAGCCAACTCTGCACGGCGGCCACACGGCCATCGGCCAGCCACAGGGCGGCCTGATAGGTGGCAATCTGACCGGCCCAATAGAACGGGCCGGGATGCTGGCGGGCTAAGCGGGCAGCCTGGTCAATGGCTGCGCGGGCTTCATCGTGACGACCCTGGGCGGTGTGCAGTCGAGCCTGCATCCAGTGGGCGCTGGCCAGCATACCCCGATCTTGCTCCGCCGCTAACGTTTCCAAACCGGCGTCTAACTGATGTTGGGCCTGATCGAGTTCATTTTGCTGGTAGTATAGTTCGGCCAGCCCTAAATAGATGCGGCCCGGATCAGGCGGCGTGAGCGAGGCGGCCAGCACCGTTTCGGAGACGGCCAGGGTCAGCGCCTGCCGGTAAAGTTCGCCGGCTTGTTTGAGCCGGCCCTGTTCGGCCCGAATCGAGGCCAAACTCCACTGAGCCATCACCACCGCTTCCCAATTCTCCGCGGTGCGATTGATAGCGCCGGCCTCAATAAAGGCTTCGGCGGCTTCATCGGTGCGGCCGCTCCAACTCAGGGCCGAGCCTAAGGTTTGGACCAAAATGCCTTGTAGAAACGGATGGCCGCCCCCTAATAGGGCTAAAGCTTGTTTACACGAGACAATGGCCTGAACCATATCGCGCTGAAAATAAGCCGCAAAGGTCCGAATAGCGGTGGTTTCGCCGAAAATTCGTTGGCGTTCTAAACCAACCGCTTGAGGTTCGATCAAAAGCTGCTGCTCCACCTCTTGTAAACGCGGCTCGATAGTATCCAGTTCCCCGGTCAAAACCAGCGCCCAGATCGGTAATAATGGCACCCGCGCCCAAGATCGGGTCATCTCCGGCGGTAAATGTTCCAGCCAACTCAACATGGCCACAAATTCGCCCTGGCTGACCAGGCTGGCCGCTTTTTCTCGAACGAGTTTCACAATCCGCCGGGTATCGACCGCGGCCAGAGCGTGGCTCATGGCTTCGGCGGCGAATCCGTGCTGGTGGAACCAATCACTGGCCCGTTGGTGCAGTTCGATCACGGCAGCCGGGTCGAACTGCCGCATCAGCCGGTCGCGCAGGAGATCGGCGAATAAATGGTGGTAGCGATACCAACGCCGCTCGTCATCGAGAGGAATGATGAAGAGGTTGGCCTGTTCGAGGTAGTCGAGAACAGCGTGGCAATTGATAATGGGGGTTGGAGATTGGAGATTGGAGATTGGGAGATTGGAGTTGGGAGGGTTGATTTCTGATGCCTGATCCCTGGCTTCGGCCGGATTGGGGTGATGGTTGAGCAGAAGGGCATCGCACAGGGAGGCGGTGAGACGGTTGAGGATGGCGGTGTGGAGGAGGAAGTTTTGAACGGGTTCGCTCTGGCGGTTGAGCACTTCTTCCATTAAATAGTCTAAAATATAGCGATGGCTGCCGGTGAAGGCCCGGACGAAGCCGGCGGTGTCTTGCACGCCTTGCATCGACAGCGCGGCCATTTGCAGGCCGGCAATCCAGCCTTCGGTGCGGGTTTCCAGGGCTTCGATCTCTCGCGGGGCGAGATTGAGGCCCATTGTCCGGTTGAGAAATTCGGCGGTTTCGGCCGGAGTGAAGGCCAGGTCGTGGCCGGTGAGTTCGGTCAGTTGGCCACGAGCGCGCAGGCGGGCCAGCGAGAAGGGCGGTTCGGTCCGGCTGGCGATGATCAGTTGACCCTGCGGGGGCAGGTGATCGAGCACAAAGGCCAGGCCCTGGTGAATGAGCGGCGTTTTGATGACGTGGTAGTCATCGAGGACAAAAATAAAGGGCGTCTCGATGGCCATCATCTCGTTGATCAGCGGCGTTAAAAATGTTTGGGGGGTAAGGGTCTGGTCATCCAGCCGGGCCAGGGCGTCGTGGCCGATACCGGGCTGGATTTGGCGGAGCGCGGCCAAGCCGTAGGCCAAAAAGCGGCGCGGGCGGTTATCTTCTTCATCTAAAGAGACCCAGCCCACCGGACGAGGCGTTAGGCCGGGATGGCTGGTTGGGTGAATCCATTGGCCAAGCAGCGTGGTCTTGCCGAAGCCGGGCGGCGCGGAAATAAGCGTCAACCCCGGCTGGCGCTGCAGGCCCGCCTCGAGCCGCGCTACCAGGTGAGGCCGAGCCACGGAGCCGGGGCGTGGGGGCGGAATATACAGTTTAGTCGCCAGCAGGATATCGGGCCGAAACGCGGCGGTCGCCAGACCGGCGGGTGGCTGAGTTTGGGGCATGAGTTACTCCGCACCGGGATAGATAGTCGTACACCAAAATATGAAGTAACATTTCAGTTCGTAGTAATGGCTTTAGCCGTTGCTCGGGATAGGGCCGTTAAAGCGGTTACTGCGAACTATCCAGATACTTATACTCTGGTCAAGTAGTATACCATGAGTAGCACCGAAGATCACCTCATCCGACTAAGCCGCCGCTAAAAACAGCTATGAGATTGGTCCAGTTTGCTTATCGAGGTCGTATTACCACTAACAACTAGCGAAAAGTGAACCAATCTATTATCAAAATGAGAATGGCTGAGCCGAAAAACTCATTTGACAGCACCTAAGGCTCGTGATAAAATCACCAATTGTAACTAACATAATCTCCCCGAAAAACGTAGCATAAATCATTTTTCAAAACGGGTAACAGTCACAACTTACTTGAGGCTGACCTGCATCTTACTCTCCAACAGAAGTCGTTTTGGTTAGACATCTTGAGCCTATCACTCAGATCGTTCACCAACAAAATCAACGGCCTTAATTAAGGCCGGTTTTGAATTATCGCCCTGCCCCCCCTAAACCCGCTGCGATTCGAGAAGTTTTGCGCGTTTTTTTACATCAGTAAGCATTACGGAGTTTGGAGAACAATCTAGCCAATTGTTCTGAGTAAAATACTCACGGAGGAAAATTATATGGAATTAGAAGGCACTTATACGTTTGACGCCCCTCAAAAAGTGGTTTGGGACGCTTTAATGGATCCGAACGTGTTGGCCAGAATTATGCCCGGCTGCGAAGAACTGGAAGAAATTGAAGAAAACAAATATCAAGGTGTGCTCAAAATCAAAGTTGGTCCGGTGCAAGGGAAATTTCAGGGGGTGATTACCTTGTCTGATGTCAACGCGCCGAACAGTTACACCCTGAACGTTGACGGCAAAGGCGCGCCGGGCTTCATGAAAGCGACCGGCAATGTTAGGCTCAACGGTCAGGGCAACTCAACCATAATGGAGTACGACGGCACGGCCCAGGTCGGCGGCCGTATTGCCAGTGTGGGCCAGCGGCTGCTCGATAGCACAGCCAAAGCGCTCACCCGGCAAAGTTTGGATAATCTCAACAAGCAGGTTCTAGCCATGCTCGAGCCTGAACCGGTCGCTGCGGCGGCCGAGTCGACCGCCGCCCCCCACAACGGCGCAGCAACCGCCAGCACCGCCTCGGCCGCTTCGGCTCCGGCTCGCCGCGTCGTCAGTTCTGCCCCCCCTGAAATTCAAGCGCCGTCGGAATTTGAATTTGCTATGGGTGTGGCGAAAAATATGCTCGAAGATTTGGTCCCGCCGGAAAAACAACCCATGCTGGCGCTGGCAGCAGCCGGTGTGGGAGTGTTGGCGGTGTTCATGTTCTTTAATTGGTGGACCAATATGATAGCCAATAAAGTAGCTAAGAAAGTTGTCAATCGATTGGTCGAAGGAGGGTGATCCTAATCTTAACAACTAACAAATCTTTCCAATAATTACCAATATTTTTACGATTACAGAATTATTAATATCAATCGAAGGAGATCGCTTCTATGGCAGAAATTACTGTAACAGTTAACGGGAAATCCTACACCCGTGACGTCGAGCCTCGCCTGCTCCTGGTCCATTTCATTCGAGATGTGCTGGGACTCACTGGAACCAATATCGGTTGCGAAACCAGTGTCTGCGGGGCTTGTACGATTCTCATGGATGGACAGGCCGTGAAGTCATGTACCCAGTTGGCGGTGCAGGCCGACGGCAGTTCGGTGACCACCATCGAAGGGCTGGCCAGCAACGGCGACCTGCATCCGGTGCAAGAAGGCTTCTGGGAAAAGCACGGGCTGCAATGCGGTTACTGCACACCCGGTATGATCATGGCCAGCGTCGATTTGCTGCAAAGCAACGCCAACCCGACCGAAGATGAAATCCGGCATGGGCTGGAAGGCAATTTATGCCGCTGTACCGGCTATCATAATATTGTCAAAGCAGTTCAGTATGCTGCCGAAAAGATGCAAGGGGGCAACTAATGGCAAAAGCAATTGGACAAGCACTTAAGCGTAAAGAGGACCCGCGCCTGATTACCGGTCGGGCCAAATATTTGGATGACATCCAACTGCCGGGCATGGTCTATGCGGCGGTGCTGCGCAGCCCGTACGCCCACGCCAAAATTAACAGCATCGACGCCAGCGAGGCCGAAAGCCTGCCCGGCGTGGTGGGCGTTTTTACCGGCAAGGATTTCGCCGATCTCAACCCGCTGCCTTGCGCCTGGCAAGCGGGCGGCGTTAACAACAACGCCAACACACCGCGCACGTTGGAAATCGACAAAGTCACCTTTACCGGGGCCGGCGTGGCCGTCGTGGTAGCCGAAAGCCGCTACATTGCCGAAGACGCGCTGGCGTTGATCCACGTCGATTACGAGGTGCTGCCGGTGGTCGTTGACGCCAAAAAAGCGACCGAACCCGGCGCGCCGCAGCTCCACGAGAACGCGCCCAACAACATCTGCATGGAATGGTCGTGCGGCGACGAAGCCGCCACCGATAAAGCCCTGGCCGAGGCTGATGTGGTCATCAAACAGTCGCTGCGCAACCAACGCCTCATCCCCACGCCGATGGAACCACGCGGCGCGATTGGCATCTATTCTCCCGTGGCCGAAGATTACACCGTCTATATGACCTCGCAAGCGCCGCACGTGATGCGGCTGTTGATGACGGCTTTTGTCTTCGGTATGCCTGAAAACAAACTGCGCTGTATCTCACCCCAGGTGGGTGGCGGTTTTGGGACCAAAATTTTCCTTTATCCCGAATATTGTATGGTGGCCGCGGTCTCGAAGAAGCTGGGCGGCTTGCCGGTCAAATGGATGGAAACCCGCCGCGAAAATTACATCGCCACCACCCACGGCCGCGATCACGTCACCGAGTTTGAGGTTGCCGCCAAGAACGACGGCACCATCACCGGCTTGAAGGTAGACACGTACGCTAACTTGGGCGGCGTCCTGTCCACCATCGCCCCTGGTATTCCGACTACGCTGTATGGCCGGCTGCTGTCCGGGGTCTATAAATTCCCCAACATTTACTGTCACGTCTACGGTACTTACACCAATACCGGCATGGTCGATGCCTATCGTGGAGCGGGTCGCCCGGAAGCGTCCTTCCTGGTAGAGCGAGCCATCGATCTGGTGGCCCAAAAACTCAACATGGACCCGTCTGAAGTCCGACGCGTGAATTTTATTCCGCCTGACGCCTTCCCTTATGCCCCGGCCTCCAATATCTTGAACGGCTTGAAATACGACAGCGGCGAGTATGAAGGCGCGCTCAACAAGGCTCTGGAGTTGGTCGATTACAAAAATCTGCGCCAGGAGCAGGCCGCCGCGCGCGAAGCCGGCCGATTGATGGGCATCGGCTTCTCCAGCTACGTCGAAATCTGCGGGGTAGCGCCTTCGGCCTGGATTGGGCTGCCCGGCGAAGGTTGGGGGGCCGGTTTGTGGGAAAGCGCCAACGTCCGGGTCCATTTGACCGGCAAGGTCGTCGTCACCACCGGTTCGCAGTCGCACGGTCAGGGCCTTGAAACCACGATGGCCCAGGTGGCCGCCGATATGCTGGGTGTTGAGGTCGATGACGTGCGCGTTGAGCACAGCGACACCTTAGGCACGCCGTTCGGCTACGGCACCTACGGCAGCCGCAGTGCGGCCGTCGGCACTGTCGCCATTCACAACAGCGTCCAAAAGATCATCGAAAAGGCCAAGAAAATCGGGGCGCACATGCTCGAAGCCGCGCCCGAAGACGTGACCTTTGAAGACGGCAAGGTCTTTGTCAAAGGCTCGCCCGACAAGGCCAAGACCATTCAGGAAGTGGCGCTGGCCGCAGCGGTGGCCTACGATTTGCCGCCAGGGACCGAGCCGTTCCTGGATGACACCACCTATTACGATCCACCCAACTGTACTTATCCCTTTGGCACGCACATCTGCGTTGTCGAGATCGATAAAGATACCGGCCACGTGGCCATCAAGCGCTATCTAGCGGTAGATGACGTGGGTAAGAAAATCAACCCGCTGATTGTCGACGGGCAGCTTCACGGCGGCATCGTTCAGGGGGCGGGCCAAGCCTTGTGGGAAACCGCGGTCTATGATGACAATGGCCAGTTGATTAGCGGCTCGTTGACCGATTACGCTCTGCCCAAAGCGCACTGGTTGCCGATGATTGAAACCGACAGCACCGAAACACCGTCGCCGGTCAATCCGTTGGGCATTAAAGGCGCCGGCGAGGCCGGTACGATTGCTTCGGCCCAGGCCGTGGTCAATGCCGTGGTCGACGCCCTGGCCCCGTACGGCATTACCCATCTCGATATGCCGTTGACGTCGCAAAAAGTGTGGGAAGCTATTCATTCAAGCGGAAACGGGAGGTAACATCATGTATCCGGCAAAATTTGATTACTATCGCGCTGCCAGCGTGCAGGAAGCCATTCAACTACTGCAAGATCATGAAGACGCTAAACTAATGGCCGGTGGACACAGCTTAATCCCGGCCATGAAACTGCGCCTGGCCCAACCGCCGGCCATCATCGATATCGGCCGCATTGCCGAATTGAAGGGCGTGTCGCAAGACAACGGCTCGATCAAGGTCGGCGCCCTAACCGTTCACGCCGACGTGGCTGCTTCGGACGTGCTCCAGGCTAACTGCCCGCTGCTGGCCGAAGCCGCCGGCAACGTGGGCGACCGGCAGGTGCGGCACAAAGGCACCATCGGCGGCAACCTGGCCCACGCCGACCCGGCCTCGGACATGCCGGCGGCAGTGCTAGCCTTAGGCGGCACGATTCATCTAATGGGTCCGGGCGGCGCTCGCCAAGTGGCCGCCGCCGACTTCTTCCTCGACCTGCTAGCGACCGACCTGCACGAAGATGAAGTGCTGACTGCCATCGAAGTGCCGGCGTTGAGCGGCAAAACCGGCACAAGTTACCTCAAGTTCGAGCATCCCGCCTCCGGTTACGCCGTCTGCGGCGCGGCGGCAGTGGTCACGCTCAATGACGATGGCACCTGCGCCAGCGCCAGCCTCTGTTTCAACGGCGTCACCGCCACCCCCCACAACGCCAGCGCCGTCACTGCCGCCCTGGCCGGCCAGACGCTCGACGATGCCACGATTGACCAGGCCGTCGATGCCAACCTGTCCATCAGCGACCCGATGGGGGATATGCACGCCTCCGGCCCCTACCGGATCGAACTCGCTAAAACCTTCGCCAAACGCGCCTTGAAAATGGCGCGGGATCGGGCCTAGGGCCAAGCCGGCCGACCGCCGACCGCCCGGAGCGTCAAAGTTTACTTTGACCCAACAACCTGGAGCGTCAAAGTTTACTTTGACCTGATCGTCAATATGACAAAGCCAGCTTTGTCGCTCCAATTTATTTTCATCGCCGTGGCTGTAGGCAAGGGTCTATTGTCCGCTCTAAAAACAAAAAGGCCGGGAGTCGCTGCACTCCCGGCCTTTTTTTGTAGTAGAAAGGAACTCTACTCTTAGAAACTGTTTTAAGTAATTTTCATAACTAACTTGTGAGTTTGAGACCAGGATGAATAGACAGGATTTACAGGATTTCCAAGATTAAAATAAGGAAT
>JACKAT010000008.1 GCA_020634935.1 Anaerolineales bacterium | reverse complement strand
AGCGTTAGCCGACCTCCACCGGCGCGTAACTGTCCAGCGGCACGCACACGCAAAATAGATGACGGTCGCCGTAGACGTTGTCGATGCGGGAGACAAAGGGCCAGAACTTGGCTTCTTTGACCCACGGGGCCGGGTAGGCGGCTTGCTCGCGGGAGTAGGGGTGGGACCACTCGGCGGCGGTGATGACCTCGGCCGAGTGGGGGGCGTTCTTGAGCGGGTTGTCGGTTGGGTCCAGCTGGCCCGTGGCCACGGCCTCGATTTCGTGGCGGATGGCAATCATGGCCTCGCAGAAGCGGTCCAGTTCGGCCTTGGACTCGCTTTCGGTCGGCTCGATCATAAGCGTGCCGGCGACCGGAAAGGACATGGTCGGGGCGTGGAAGCCGTAGTCGATCAGCCGCTTGGCCACGTCCTCAACCTCGATGCCGGCCTCGTGCTTGAAGTGGCGCAGGTCGATGATGCACTCGTGGGCCACCCGGCCAATAGCGCCTTTATACAGCACCGGGTAATACGGTTCCAGCCGCTGGGCGATGTAGTTGGCGTTGAGAATGGCGATGCGGCTGGCGTCGGTCAGCCCCTCGGCCCCCATCATGGCGATGTAGGCGTAGGAGATGGGCAGGATGCCGGGGCTGCCCCACGGCGCGGCGGCAATCGTCCCCAGGCTGCGCTCGCCGCCGACGTGGGGGACCACGGCGCTGCCGGGCAAAAACGGCCGCAGATGTTCGGCCACGGCAATCGGCCCGACGCCCGGCCCGCCGCCGCCGTGCGGAATGCAGAAGGTCTTGTGCAGGTTGAGGTGGCAGACATCGGCCCCGATGCTGCCGGGGCTGCACAGGCCGACCTGGGCGTTCATGTTAGCGCCGTCCATGTAAACCTGCCCGCCGCAGTCGTGGATGATGGCGCACATGTCGTGAATGGCGGTCTCGAACACGCCGTGGGTGGAGGGGTAGGTGACCATCAGCGCGGCCAGGTTATCGCGATGCTGGTCGGCCTTGGCCCGCAGATCGTCCACGTCAATATTGCCGTCGGAGTCGCATTGCACCACCACCACGTCCATGCCGGCCATCACCGCGCTGGCCGGGTTGGTGCCGTGGGCCGAACTGGGGATCAGGCACACGCGGCGATGGCTCTGGCCGCTGGCGCGATGGTAGGCCCGGATGGTCAGCAGCCCGGCGTACTCGCCCTGCGAGCCGGCGTTGGGTTGCAGCGATATGCCGGCCAGGCCGGTAATTTCGGCCAGCCACGCTTCCAGGTCCTCGAACAGCAGTTGGTAGCCTTCGGCCTGTTCCGCTGGAGCAAAGGGGTGCAGGTTGGCGAACTCCGGCCAGGTGATCGGCAGCATTTCGGTGGTGGCGTTCAGCTTCATGGTGCAGGAGCCGAGCGGGATCATCGAGAAGGCCAGCGACAGGTCGCGGCCTTGCAGTTGGTGGATGTAGCGCAGCATCTCGGTTTCGGAGTGGCAGCGGTGAAAGACGGGGTGGGTCATAAAGGAGCTGGTGCGCCCGTGGATGCCGCTGTAGCCGGTCTCGACCTGCTCGGCCAGCGCCTCCGGGTCAATCTGGCCCAGGGCCGCGCCGAATATCTCAAACAGGTCGTTCAAATCTTGCAACGTGGTCGCTTCGTCCAGCGCCACGCCGACCGCGCCGTCGTCATACCGGCGCAAATTGATCCGGCGGGCTAAGGCCCGGTCGATGAGCGCGGCCTGGTCGTATGGCCCGCCGCTGATTTTCAGGGTGTCGAACACGGTCGCGCTGTCCAGACTGTAGCCCAACTGCTGCAAGCCCTTGGCCAGAACGCCGGTCAACAGTTGCACCCGCCGGGCAATACGGGTCAGGCCGGCGGGGCCGTGGTAGACGCCATACATCGAGGCCATAATGGCCAGCAGCACTTGGGCGGTGCAGATGTTGCTGGTGGCTTTGTCGCGGCGAATGTGCTGCTCGCGGGTTTGCAGGGCCAGCCGCAGGGCCGGTTTACCGGTGCTGTCCTTGGAGACGCCCACCAGCCGGCCCGGCATGAGCCGTTTGTGTTCGTCTTTGGTGGCCATAAAGGCGGCGTGCGGCCCGCCGTAGCCCAGCGGCACGCCAAAGCGCTGGCTGTTGCCGACCACGACATCGGCCCCGAATTCGCCGGGCGGGCGCAGCAGGGTCAGGGCCAGCAGGTCGGCGGCGATGACCACCAGCGCGCCGGCGGCGCGGGCCTGGCGGCAGAACGGTTCGTAATCCAAAATCGCGCCGCCGGTGGCCGGGTATTGCAGCAGCACGCCAAAGGTGGCCGGGCTGACGTTGTACTGGGTGTAGTCGCCGACGATGACCTCGATGCCCAGCGCCTCGGCCCGGGTCTGAACCAGGGCGATGGTTTGGGGGTGGCATAGGTCGGAGACAAAGAAGGTGTTGGCCGTCGATTTGCGGGGCATGGCCCGCTGGCACAGGGTCATGGCCTCGGCGGCGGCGGTGCCTTCATCCAGCAGGGAGGCGTTGGCGATGGCCATGCCGGTCAGGTCGCCGATCATCGTTTGGAAGTTGAGCAGCGCTTCCAGCCGGCCCTGGGCAATCTCGGCCTGGTAGGGGGTGTATTGGGTGTACCAGCCGGGGTTCTCCAGAATGTTGCGCTGGATGACCGGCGGTACCAGGCAGTTGGCGTAGCCCATACCGATAAACGAGCGATAAACCTGGTTCATCGTCGCCAGCTCGCGCAAGTCGGCGATCACTTCCGACTCGGTGCGGGCCGGCGGCAGGCGCAGCGGCGCGGCCAGCCGGATCGAATCGGGAATGGTTTGGTAGATTAGCTCGTCCAGCGAGCTAACCGCTAACAATTCAAGCATCTGCTCCACATCGGCCGGCCTCGGGCCAAGATGGCGCGGGGCGAAGGTGTCGATGGGGTTGAGCAGGCTGCGAGGGGAGTCGGTGGGATAGGTCATTTGTTTCTCCTGAAGATAAGGAGTAGGGAGTAGGAAGTAGGGAGTAGGGGAGACGGCGTCACCGTCTAATGTTTAATTCCTAATTCCTAATTCCTAAGTCCTAATTTTTATTTACTCGTCGGCTTCGGCGACGGCTTGATACTCGTCGGGAGTGAGCAGGTCGTCCCACTGGCCGGGGTCGGAGGGTTTGAATTTGATTAGCCAGGTGCCGTAGGGGTCGCTGTTGATGAGTTCCGGCTCGTCTTCCAGAACCTCGTTGATGGCGACAATCTCGCCGTCCATCGACATATACAGGTCGCTGGCGGCCTTGACCGATTCGACGACGCCGAAGACATCGCCCTTGCTAAAGGTGGCGCCGACTTCCGGCAGTTCAACGTAGACCACGTCGCTCAGGCTCTCCTGGGCGTGGTCGCTAATCCCGCACACAATCACATCACCTTCTTGGCGGGACCACTCGTGGCTTTCCAAATATTTGGCGCTGGCATCGATATTCATGGGGAATGCTCCTTTGACAATAAAGATTTAGGTTTCAAGATATATATGCTGTCAATAGTGTGTAAGGCGTAAGGCGTAGTGCGTAGTTGATCGACGCATTACGCCCTACATTCCACGTTCCACGTTCTACGACCGGTAAGCCGGTTTATAGAACGGCCGCTTGACGACCACGGCCTGCTTGGGTTTGTCGCGAATGATGATTTGCAGGGGCGTACCGGGTTTGGCGTATTCGGGCGGGACGAAGGCGTGGCCGCAGTATTTATCGACGGTGGGGGCGTAGAGGCCGGTCACGACCTCGCCCATCGCTTGCCCCTGCTCATTGGCCACCGGATAGCCCTGGCGCGGCACCCCCTTGTCGATTAGCTCAAAGCCGATCAGCTTTTTGGTCAGGCCCTGTGCCTTTTGTTCCAGCAGGGCCGCCCGGCCGATGAAGTCGGTGTTGAAGCTGCAGGCCCAGCCCAGGTTGGCTTCCAATGGGGTGATGTTGGCGTTGATCTCGTGGCCATAGAGGGGGAAGCTGGGTTCAAAGCGCAGGCTGTCGCGGGCGGCCAGACCGATAGGCTGGACTTCGAGGCCGGTTTCGGCCCCGGCGGCCAAAATTCGCTCCCACAGGTGGAGGGCTTTGTCGGCCGGGAAAAAGAGTTCGACGCCGTCTTCGCCGGTGTAGCCGGTGCGGCCAATCAGGGTTTTGACGCCGTCCACCTCGGCTTTAAGCGCGGTGAAGCGGGGCAGGTCAACCAGGTTGGCGGGGGTCAGGGGCTGCAACAAGTCGATGGCGTGGGGGCCTTGCAGGGCCAGCATGTAGGTGTCCACCGAAACATCTTTAAGGGTGACTTCGTAGCCGCCGGCCTGGGCTATCATCCAATCATAATCTTTAGTCAGGTTATCGGCGTTGACCACCACAAACCATTGGTCCGGCAGGTTGTAGATGAAGACATCATCGACAATGCCGCCGGTCTCATAACACATCAGGGCGTAGTGGGCCTCGTATTCGGCCATTTGGGTGATGTCCCAGGTGACCAGCCGGTTGAGAAACCGTTCGGCGTCGAGGCCGGTGAGGCTAAGCTGCCCCATATGGTCGATGTCGAACAGCCCGGCCGAGCGGCGGGTGACCTGGTGTTCCTCGATGGGGCCGGCGGCGTACTGCACCGGCATTTCCCAGCCGGCAAACGGCACCATCCGGCCGCCGTGATCGACGTGCCATTGGTACAGCCGGGTTCGCATAAGGGACTCGCTCATGAATTGCCTCCGTTGCAATGCGTTTAACGGGAGTAGGTGATAGAGGTGGAGTTTGGTGATAGAGGTGGAGTTGGATAATAGGAACTATTATTACTCCCTATTCCTTACTCCCTATTCCTTACTCCCTACTCCTTACTCCCTACTCCCTACTTATAAACAAAAACGGGCATTGCAAGAGCATGCCCGTTGTCTCTGTCCTAAACCTGAGAGATTGCCCCTGCTGGGGTTGCCCCGTCGGTGCGACGCCGGTGGGTAGCCCACTATTGTCGTCTCTCCAGAGTGGCTGTCAATAGAGCGACCCATTTGCCTGAGAGTTTCGGCGACGGGATACGGCTTACCCCGTGACCTTGCACCTTCGGCGGTTCGGCCTGAGCCGAACGCTCTCTCACCCTACGTCATCCAGCCGGTTGTTATATCGTGATTAGGGGAGTTTAACACGGTCGGATAACTTTGTCAATCCGGTTTCGGGTCAACCCGCAAAACCACCGGGTCGATTTCATAGTAGGCCCGTTCAGGGTTAGAATAGGGTTACTTCATCTATCATAAGGATTAATATTATGCGAGAGCAAGCTTTAACCTATGCCCAAACCCACCAGGCCGAGACCCTGGAGGCGTTGACAGCATTCCTGCGCATCCCCAGCATTAGCATGCTGCCGGAACACAGCGGCGATATGGTTCAGGCGGCGCAGTGGCTGGTTGACCGGCTGACCGCCATCGGCCTGGACCATGTCCAAATGATGCCGACCCCCGGCTACCCGATTGTTTACGCCGATTGGCTGGGAGCCGGACCGGCCGCGCCGACCCTGCTGATTTACGGCCATTACGATGTCCAGCCGGTCGATCCGCTGGATGAGTGGCTGACGCCGCCGTTTGACCCGACGGTCAAGGGTGAGGATATTTTTGGCCGGGGGACGGCGGATGACAAGGGGCAGCTTTACATTCACGTGGCGGCGGTGGCCGCCTACCTGCAAACGGCGGAGCGGCTGCCGTTGAATATCAAATTTCTGCTGGAAGGCGAAGAGGAAGCGGGCAGCGCGCATCTGGAAGATTTTGTGATGGCGCAGCGGGACCTGCTGCAAGCAGATGCCGCCCTCATCTCCGATTCGCACATTCTCGATCCGGCGACGCCGATTTTGATTACCGGGGTGCGCGGGCTGACGTATATGGAAATCTCGATGCGCGGCTCGCGGCAGGATTTGCACTCCGGTTCGTATGGCGGCGTGGTCGAGAACCCGCTGAATGCGCTGGTCAAGCTGCTGGCCTCGCTGCGCGACGAGCAGGGGCGGGTAACTATTCCGGGTTTCTATGACGATGTCGAGCCGTTAAGCCAGGCGGAACGGCAGGCGATCAACGCCGGCCCGGTCAGCGAGGCGTTGGTGCTGGCTGAAACCGGCGCGCCGGCGCTGTGGGGCGACCCGGATTATACGCTGGCCGAACGCAAAGGCGCGCGCCCCACGCTCGATATTCACGGCATCAAGGGCGGTTTTATCGGCCAGGGGGCCAAGACGGTGATCCCGGCCACGGCCAGCGCCAAGGTAAGCATGCGGCTGGTGCCGCATCAGCATCCGAAGAAGATCGCCGAGCTGTTTACCCAGCACGTCCTCAGCATCAGCCCGCCCACGATGGAGGTAACGGTTGAGACCATCAACGCCGGCGGCGGCGCGGTCATCGATATGTCAGTCCCGGCCATCCAGGCGGCGGCGGACGCCTACGAGCAAACCTTTGGCCGGCCGCCGCTCTATCTGCGGGAAGGGGGCAGCTTGCCGATTGTGCCGATGTTCATCGACATTTTGCACGCGCCGGTGGTGCTGATGGGCTTTGGCCTGCCGGACGACAACCTGCACGCGCCCAACGAAAAGTTCCACCTGCCCAACTTCTACCGGGGCATCGAGACGGCCATTGTCTATTATGATCTGTTGGCCGAACAAATGGGGAAAGGCCGGCCGGTCGATGACCAGTGAGCAGCAACTGTACCTGTCGCCCCATATCGATGATGTATCGCTGTCGTGTGGGGGAGCTATTTACCAGCAGCGCCAGGCCGGCGCAGCGGTGCTGGTGGCCACAGTGTTCGCCGCCCAACCCACGGTGAAGACCTTCTCCGCTTACGCGGATTGGATGCACGGCATCTGGGGCAATCTCGGCCAGGTCGTCGCCGCCCGGCTGGCCGAGGATAAAGCCTCGATGACGGTCTTGGGCTGCGAAGCCCGGTATCTACCCTTCACCGATTGCATTTATCGGGGCGACCCTCAGGCCGGTGTGTGGTACTACACCAGCAACGAGGCGTTGTTCGGCGATATTCATCCCGACGATCTGCCCCTGGCCGAGCAGATTGTCGCCGCCGTGGCTGAACTGATCGCCGAGCCGGCTAAAACCGTGATTTACGCGCCGCTGGCCGTCGGCCATCACGTCGATCACCAACTCACCCGCCAGGCGGCCCGGCAGTTGGTGGCCCAAGGTTATCGGGTGATTTTCTACGAGGATTACCCCTACGCCGATCCGGCCTATCCGTATTCGAGCCACTCGATCCGGAACGCCTATCCTTTAGAGGCCGCCCTGACCGACAGCCAGGAGTTGCGGTTGGCGCCTGAACTGCGCCGCCTGTCGGACGAGGCGCTGCGGGTGAAGGTGGCCGGTATTCAGGCTTATCGGTCGCAGTTGGACATGTTGTTTGAAGGGGCGGCGGCGGTGGCGGAGTACGTGAGCGACTACGCTTTATACGTGGGGCAGGGGCAGTTGGCGGAGCGGGTCTGGCCGGTCGGACGCCAAGCGGCGGGCTGAGCCTCAAGCGCCAACGAGGGTGATTTCGGTGATCTCGGGCCGGCAGTTGAAGCGAACGGGCGGGTCGATCACGCCTATGCCGCGATTGGTGTAAACCCACATATCCGCCACCCGGTAGAGCCCCATCTCATATTTATGCCCCAGGCGCGGTAAAACCAGCGGCCCTTTGCCCGGCAGGCGCACCTGGCCGCCGTGGGTGTGGCCGGACAGTTGCAATGAGACGCGGGGGTCGGCAGCGAAGCGGTCGGCCAGGTCCGGCTCGTGGGCCAGCAGCAGGGTGGGGATGTCGCCGCGATGCCGGTCGAGGGCGAGGGCCAGATCGGGCCGGCCGCTCCAGCCGTCATCGACGCCGGCCACGTACAACAGGTCTTTCCCAACCCCTAGAGCCAGCCCTTCATTGCGTAAGAGCGGCAGCCCGGCTTCCTCCAAGCCGGCGCGGACGGTGCGAGCATCGGTCCAGATATCATGATTGCCCAGTACGGCAAAGATGCCGTACTTAGGATTGAGCGTCGCCAGGGCCGGGGCCAGCTCGAAGATCGAGCCGGCGGTTTTGAGTACGAAGTCGCCGGTCAGGGCCACCAAATCCGGCTGCAATTGGTTGGCCGCTGCCACCACCTCCTTGACAAAATCGATTTGGGTAAATGGGTGGAGATGGATATCGCTGAGCTGGACAATTTTGAAGCCTTCCAGTGAAGCGGGCAGGTTCTTGATGGGCACCGGCAGGTGTTCGGTGGATAACCACGTTGTCTCGACTCGGGTGGCGTACTCGTAGCCGGTCACGCCGGCTGCGCCGGTTAGACCCGTTGTGGCGGCTAACCCGGCTACGCCTTTCAGAAAGGTACGTCGGTTAAATTTCATGAGTCTTTGCCTGTTATCGGGTTAATGACAGGTCGGCGACCACCGGGAAGTGATCCGACCCGCCGTTGGTTGATAATGTTTTGGCGTCGTAGGCATAAAAGTGGCGGCTGTGGAAGATGTGATCGATCCGGATCATTGGGGTGGGGACAGTAACCCCGTTGATGGTCGGTTTGTTGGCCGGATAGCTGAAGCCAAAGCCCCAGCCGGCTTCCCAGTGAGAGTTATCTAAATGCTGGTTGATCATGTGGTATATTTCGGACTGATCGGTGGTGTTGAAGTCGCCGCCAACGATGAGGGGTTGATCGACGGCTGCGATGGCCTGTTCGAGCAGCACCATCTGGTCATACTGGCTTGACCAATAACGGGGCTGTTTGAGATGAACATTCCAAACCAGGATGTCGCCGTTAGGAGTGTGAACGATGGCTTTTTGGGCGCGGCCCTGTTCGTAAGAGGTCCCCTGCGGCGAAAGGGGAAAGCGGCTGATGATAGCTTGGCCCGCGCCGGGCGTGAAGGTGTAATAGAGTTCTTGATCGGGGTAAAGCCGGGTTAATTCCTCCATGAGCGAGTCGGACAAATGGCTGTATGCTTCTTGCAGCAGGAGAATATCGGGTTGTTCGCGGTGGATGATTGCGGCGACGCTCCGCATATTATGATTGCGGCCCCAGATGTTGTAGCTCATCACTTTTATGCGGCCGCTGTCGGCCAAGACCATATTGGAGCGCGGTAGGAAGAGCGGGGCATAGCTAAAGATAATGAAGAGCGTGGGCAGGGTCAGAAGGGCGATCAATCCGGGCCGGTTGGCTAAGCCGGCGATAATTATGGCCGGGATCAAGGCTAGCAGCAGCCAGGGCATAAAGTAGTTAATAAGCTGCACCGGAAGCAGTTTATCGCCCGGCCACCAGCGCAGCGGATACCATAAAACTAAACCCAGTCCCAACAGCCACAAGCCTACCCAAAAAAAGTAGATGATAAGGCCAGCGGCTTTTTTTAAGAATACAGCGTGAAGATTGATCATGGTATTTGATGTCCTTTTTGGCAGTTTAGAAGGGGGATACGGTCTCAAGTCGTTCGATGCGAGTCAATGTGGGGGCCACTCTGGCGCAGCCAACGGGCAACCAACCACACCAAAAGGGGATAAAGGGTTAGGCCCATGGTCAGCAGGCCAATTGGCAGCTTAACAAACATAATTTGGTGAGGCGTTAAGGTGGTAATAAAGTAGCCGGGCATCAATCGGCTCACCAGCAGCGTGAGCACCACCGAGCTGATATAAATCGTTTGAGTTCCGAGCAGGCCGGCGACCAGGTAGACGCCTCGGCGGGTGGGGCGAGCGGCTCGCAAACTGGCGGCTAGGATAACAATCCATAAAATGGAAAAAGCCGTTTCCAACCAGATCAAATTACTCGGATAGAGGCTGCCCGGCCCCCAGCCGGTCGTCGCTAGCTGGTGGCGTTCGATTAAGGTGGCGAAGGCCAGATAGGTGGTAAAAGGGAGAGTCATCAAGGTGGCATACTGCCAACTATCGATAGCCAGGATGGTGACGATAATGGGAAAGGTGATAATGAACATCCACGGGGTAGGCGGTACGATCAGGGCCGCCAGAAAAAGCCAGCCTAACCAGGCGTACCACCAGGTGGGCCAGTTTCGCCACCAGGCCAGCCCGGCGCCAAGCCCAAACAGGACCAGATAAATTGTGAGCGGGATATGCTGGCCGACGAAGGTCCAGCCGATGCCGGTAATGCCCAAAATGGGCAAGGCGGCCAGGAGGATGTCGGACCAATCGACCACCCCGGCGGCGCGTCGCCAGGCGCTGCCAATGGCGTGCGGCGAGCCAAATTGCTGTACGGCTCTCGCTTCGGCTGCGGAGCGGGGCAGGCCTGCCTGTTGAAATTCCTGAGCCAACGCTTCAAGGTGCGAGTAAACTTCGGCCTCTGCTTCTGGTTGCAAGTCGCGGGGCAGCGATTTTTTGAATTCGTTTAGATACGTTTTTATGGCTGACATTAGCTTGTACTTCTCCGGGACTACTTTACCAACAAATTGATCAAAATGATACCGTCAAGTGGCGGGTTGGCCTTCATGGTTTTGGCCTACTTGAGAACATTGAGCTAATCGATTGACATAGGTCAAATGGACAGGCTAGGTTGTGCTGTCCAATAATTTTAACAGGTTTCGGGAAAAATCGCTCCACTGTCGAACCGATTTTTTCAGCTCAGCTTCACCTTTGTTGGTAATATAGTAGTATTTACGAGAGGGGCCGTCTTCAACCACTTCCCAGCGGCTTTCGACCAGACCGTCCTTTTCTAATCGATGCAGAGCCGGATAAAGCGTACCCTGTTCCAGGTTGAAATAACCCTCGCTGCGAGTTTGCAGCTCTTTGACAATCTGGTAGCCGTACATTGATTGTTCTGATAGCAACTTCAAAATCATAACCGCCGTGCTACCTGTTCGCATATCCAATTTAGCCATAGTGCTTCTCCTCAATGTGTTTACCTATCTACTTGATGTGTCTTTATGCCTAGATATTCTACTGTGTATGGCTAAAGAGTCAAATCAAGGAATCGACCCTGGCTAGCATTGTCAGTTCATCGAAGATGGAGTATAATATCAGAAGCTATATATTGGGGTTATTGTTTTTTCTGCATACTATATATGCCTACTTTTTGACATAAGGCGGTTGAAATGAATGATACCAGGTATGACCTGGAACCGGATTTTGACGAATATGACAGTTATGCCGACAATCAGGTAACGGGCGTGGGACTGCCATTGAGTCAACTGTTGTTGATCATAGGCGTCAATGCTGTGGTTTCATTAATTATTAGTGTCGGCGTGGTGCTGATTGCTAATCGGGAGGTAACGCCGGGAACGATAGCTGTTCCTGGTGCCGGTAGTGATTCAGCCACCTCTGCGGTAAGCCAGGCCGGTGACGCAGCTACGGTTAGCTTACAAGAGACAGCCGCCGCTGTCGTGCCTACTGAAAGCACCCCAATTCAGTCTTTAGTCTACGAGGTTAAAGCGGGCGATACGCTGAGCTTGATCGCCGATAAGTTCTCGGTATCGCTGTTTGATTTGATGACGGCCAACGGCCTGAGCAACCAAGATTTTATTCAAATCGGTCAAGAATTAACGATCCCGGTGGGCGGCTTACCGACCGGAACCGCAACTTTTACCGCTGTGCCTATTCCAACCGAAACCCCCCTCCCCTTCGATCCACCGACTCCGCTACCGGATGATGCTGAGGTGCCGCCCGAGCCGGCGGCGACTGTCGGGCCCTCCCCCACCCCTAGTGACACGCCCGCCCCGTCGGCTGACACATTAACCGCCCTGTCGGCCTCAACCGCGGCTCCGCTGGATGAAATCAATGTAACGATTACCCAAGTTTTGGGGGCCGGCACGTTGACTCAGGAGACGGCGGTCATTCTCAACCAGGGGGCCGGCACCAGCCTGCTCGATTGGCGGCTGGAAGGCTCGTCCTTGGCTAATTTTACCTTTCCCGATATTTTCCTCTTTAGTGGGGGTAGTATCCGCGTTCATACCTCCGCCGGACAAAACACCCCCAGCGATCTATTTCTCAACCAGGGCGAAGCCGCTTGGCCGCCCGGCACCACAATTATTTTACGAGACGCAGAAGGTAACGAAATTTCGGTTTATACCGTGCCGCCCTCGTAAGCAGCCCTACAGTAACCTGATCGATTCTAATTCAAAATTAACGCGCCTGTGCTATAATCTAGAGTAGATTATTCAAGCTTCAGGAGCAGTATCTTGAATAGAGAAATCGTCATGTACGTGCGTAACTCCTATTGCCCCGGCGTTGCTCTCGCCCGCGATTTGTTGAGGCGTTATGAGATCCCCTATCGCGAACTCAGTATCGACTCTGATCCGGACATTGCCGCCCGGCTAAAAACCTGGACAAATGGCTACAGCGTCCCCACCCTCATCCTGACCAACCCTGGCGAAGATATCCCCCATACCGATTTTCTGCCCAGACCTACCGAACACACTATCAAAGGCTACGATCGCGGCCCGATGATTTCCGAACCGAATAACCGCGACCTGGAAAACTGGTTACATAAACATGGGTTTCTAAATAAACCGTACAGCCGCTAGCGTTCGATCCACCCCGGTTCGTTTTAGACATCGATTTCCCATTGTAGATAGCCGATTTTGACAAGATTTCTCTGGCAAGTTCTATTATAAATTTGTATCTATTCAGGTGACTGGCGCTTTGGCTCAAATCGAGAGCGCTGGGTGTAATACAGCGCTGCAATTACGGCGATAAAGTGCCAGTCACCTCATCTGCTGAGTAAATACATAAATTTTATTGCATCACGCGAGGTGAGATGATGTTCAAAAAAACGGTAACGATGACTTTAGGTATCTTAGCCGCTGTCGCTTTAATGTTTACACTTTTTGGGTCTCAAATCCAGGCTCAGGAGCCGGTCGATAACTTTGTTTTTATTAACTACATTGGTCAAGAGTTGTTCCTTGACCTGGACGATGTGACCTATACGATACCCGGCACCAATACGGCCCCGGAAGGCGGCCAACTCAGTTTGCCATTGAATCCGGGTGAGCACAAATTTGCCGCCAACGTCCCCGGTGTTATCGGCAAAGCCGGGGAGTTCACTGTGACGCCCGGCGGATTTGTGGCTAAAGCCGCTCGGCTGGATCAAACCGCTCCCGCGATTGGTCCTGACGGAACCTTGTTAGCTAAACCCAAAGATATTGTTAATGTGTTCGATTTTGATCCCAATGTAGAACCGGCGGCTAACACACCGCCGGTCGATACCTGGCAGCCCGCCGCAGCGACCGTCGGGCAAGCGAGCATTGTTTGGATCAACTATATTGGTGATGAGTTGACGGTTGATTTAAATGGTGAACTGTTCAAGGTGGCCCCAGCGGCGGATGGTATTCCAGGCCGGCTGCAGATCGACGTTGCTCCCGGCGATTATACCTACACCGCTAGTGTACCGGGCGGCAGCCTGAATGGCCCCCTTAACCTGGCGACAGGGCAGGTGGTTGGGTTGAGTTTCAATGGCGTGCGCCAGGAGCGAAAATATGATGTCGGTGAGAAGTATGATTTTCTGCTGCCCGTCACTATGACGGTAGCGCAAGAAGACCTGACAGCGCAAGCCACAGTTGGAACTGAGCCGGCCGCACCGGTTGATGTGGCCGCGCCATTACCGGCCGGTGAAGGTCTCGCCACTGAACCGGTCGCCAATGACTCGCCTACGGTTGGACCAGGTTTGCTGGTTAAAAACTATGCTGGTGAAACTTTAACCTTCACTATTGGCGGCCGAGAATATTCTATCCCCAACAACGATGAATTGGCCATCGATCTACCGGCCGGTAGCTATACCTTCACCGCCAGCCGGCCCTATGTCGCGACCACCGGGACGGTGGAGTTAGGGGCTGAGCAGGGGGTGGAGTTAAGTGTAGCCATTAACGTGGCCGGGGATGTCTTGAGCATATATCAGAATTAACAAAAGGTTAAGAGGTTGTTTTAAAAATCCAACCGGCTAAGATGGGTTCAGTCTATTAACCTGAAACGAGGTCGAAAAAGTCTCAGATCAGGCCAATATTAGGCCACTTTCAGACTGAACCCATCTTTTCAAACAGCTTCTAAGCTCACTACATTTATAGGATATATGCCAAAAAAGATTCTAACACTACCACTTTTGAGAAAATCTATTATAATATATAAACTAAATTGGCCATCTCGCTTTCTATCCTCCATTTTCGACCAGAATCCGTAAACTTAAAAAATTAACCTACGTCGCAACCTGGTTTACATCGACCTTGTTTGAGCCGGTTTACAGCTCTATGTGCTCATAAGTATATAACTGAAAATTCATCAAAAAGATAAGGGACCTTGAGGAGGGATTTATATGTCTTTGATGCAGCGGATTAAAAAGAATACTAGTGAATCGGATTCCAACGCCGCCCCCGGCAAATCGCCAGTGCAGCCCCGTTTTCCCGAACGAAATTTTCGAACCCCCAATCGAACCGGTAAGGAAGTACGCGGTGCGCCGCGCAATGCTCAAAGAGATGCTTTCCGCGAGTTGAAAGAGCGCATTCAAGATCGGCTCATTTCCGAACTCGACCCCCAAATGGATATATCTCAAACAGATGAGGTTCGACGTACCATTCAGGATATGTTTGAACAAATCCTGACTCAGGAAAATCTGATCCTCAGCCGTACCGAGCGAGAGCGTTTGTTTGAGAGTATTGTAGCCGAGATCCTGGGGTTTGGCCCGCTAGAACCGCTGCTGGCGGATGAAACCGTTAGTGAAATTATGGTTAATGGCCCGGAGAAGGTCTTTGTCGAACGTAAAGGTAAGATTGTATCGAGCCGCGTTCAGTTTGAGAGTAATGAGCACGTTCTAAAAGTCATCGACCGGATTGTATCGCCGCTGGGCCGGCGCATCGATGAAAGTTCGCCGCTGGTGGACGCCCGTTTGCCTGATGGCTCACGGGTGAACGCGATTATCCCTCCCCTGGCGCTCAACGGCCCAACCTTAACCATCCGAAAATTTGAAAAAGACCCGTTGACGATTGACGATTTAGTTCGCTTTGGTTCGATTACGTCCGAAGTGGCAGAATTTCTTAAGGCATGTGTTATCTCCCGGTTGAACGTGGTTGTTTCAGGGGGTACCGGCTCAGGTAAAACCACTCTGCTGAATATCCTGTCCTCATTTATTCCCTCCGATGAGCGGATTATTACGGTTGAAAACGCGGCGGAATTGCAACTCCGTCAAGAGCATGTGGTCACTCTGGAATCGCGCCCGCCCAACATCGAAGGCAAAGGGGAAGTGACCATTCGAGATTTAGTGGTCAATACCCTGCGGATGCGGCCTGACCGAATTGTCGTGGGTGAGTGTCGCAGCGGCGAAACATTGGATATGTTGCAGGCCATGAACACCGGTCACGAAGGCAGCTTAACCACCGCCCACGCCAACAGCCCGCGCGATACGTTGTCGCGTCTGGAGACCATGTGCTTGATGGCCGGGATGGATTTGCCCATTCGGGCCATCCGCGAGCAGATCGCTTCGGCGGTTGATTTAATTGTCCACCAGTCTCGGATGCGTGATGGCAGCCGGAAAATTATCCATGTGACAGAGGTGCAGGGCATGGAAGGTGATGTCATCGTTATGTCTGACATCTTCGCCTTTGAACAACAAGGGATTGAAAACGGGGTCATTGTGGGCCGGTTAAAAGCAACCGGGATTCGACCCAAGTTTATCGATCAAATTGAGGCCTCCGGTATCCATCTGCCGGCCAATATCTTTGGGGCCAGAATGTTCTAAATCCTTTGCGGTAACTTCTCAAAAAAAGGGTAGGCTAAAACCTTCCCTCTTAAAAGAGCCGGGCTGTCAACCCCTGGCTCTTTTGTGTTTCAAACGGATTTATAGTATACTTAACTTTTGTGTGTTTAAGAGAAAATTAGGCTTTAACAGCCTTGATTAATCATCTCGCATTGATCTTTACTTTACCGGAGAAAAAGTTATGAAGGTTTTATTGATTGAAGACGTCGACAACTTGGGCTATGCCGGCGATATAAAGGAAGTTAAAAACGGATACGGCCGCAACTATCTTTTCCCCCAGAATTTGGCAATTCTAGCCACACCCGGAGCCATCAAGCAAGCGGAAACCATTCGCAAAGCGGGTGAAAAGATTCGAGCGCAAGAAAGAGAAGATGCGCAAGCCATTGCTAACCAAATTTCGGGGTTACAACTGGTATTTGAACGCCGAGCCGGTGAAACCGGTAAACTCTATGGTTCGGTCACCTCAAGCGATATTGCCGATGCCATGTTGGACAAAACCGGAATTGAAATCGATAAGCGTAAAGTGGCTCTGGCTGAACCGATCCGCACCTTGGGTATGCAAGATGTCACCGTTAAATTGATGATCGATTTATCGACGACTATCCAGGTTGAAGTCTTACCGCTAGGGGGTATCTTAGAACGAGAACGTCTTAGCGCAGCCGAAGCTGCGGCCGCCGGCATTGATACAGCCGAAGCTGAAGCTATTTTGGAAGAAGCCGAAACAGCGGCTGAAACGGCCTCTGATGCTGAAGCTGAAACAGCCGAAGAATAAATCCATTTGCTGTTTAAGGTCAAAAGCCTGCATAGAAATATGCAGGCTTTTTTATTGGCGCCGCCAGTCTAAGTAATTTTCATAACTAACTTATGAGTTTGACATCAGGATGAATAGACAGGATTTACAGGATTTTCAGGATAAAATAAGTGAAAATCATATTAATCCTGTTAATTCTGTCTAAACCAACGTAACAACGTAGAGTTGAAAACTACTTAGTTATCTGGATGGATAAGCGTGAGCCGTTGAACCGGGAGTAAGATAGTAAACGTTGTACCGTTGCCAACTTTGCTGTTGACCGTAATCTGACCATTATGAGCTTTGATGACTTTGTAAGTGGTAAATAAACCTAACCCGGACCCGTGATCTTTGGTGGTAAACAAGGGCTCAAACAACCGCGATTGAATTTCCGGTGGAATACCGTGGCCGGTATCGCTAAACTCGATCCGCACCGCAGGTACGGATGGGCCGGTTTCCGTCACAATACAGTCTGGGCCAGTACGGATTATCAGGCTGCTGCCCGATGGGGGTGAGGCATCCAAACTGTTGAGAATCAGGTTAAGAAATATTTGCTTCAAATAATCCTGATTAGCTTGAATGGGAGGGAGTTCTTTATGCCACTCACACTTGACCGTCAAATTATGATCTTCTAATTTTTTATGAACCAGTTTAAGTACGGCCTCCAATATCACATGAAGGTCAACCGGCCCGGAGTTACCGTTATCCAACCGATAAAAGCCATCTAGTGAAATTAAGGGTTCGGGTCGATCATTTTGAGCGGGCGAGACCGGCCGGTAGAATTCGCGCAGCCGGCTTACCAACGACGAAATACGTTCGATTTCTTCCTCGGCAATATCCGCAATACTCTCCAACTCTCTCTGCCGCAGTACATCATTGAGGTCCTCGCGCATCAAGGTTAGGCAGCTTTGCACTGATTGTAGCGGATTGTTAATTTCGTGGGCAATCGAAGCCACCAGGCGACCCAGCGCCGCCATTTTTTCAACCTGCACCAGTCGTTCCTGCGAATGCTGAAGCCGCAGGTGTTGCTCCCGTTCTGTTTGATATAATCGAGCGTTTTCAATGGCGATAGCTAATTGATCGGCTAACGATTGAGCAATGGGTAGATGATCTTGTTGATAGGCATTTTTATATTTGCTGGATAAATTCCAGGTTCCAATCGTTTGTCCCTTGATTTGAAGCGGGATACTCATGGCCGATTTGAGACCCGCGGCCAGCAGCATCTTGTCGGTAATGAAATGGGGGCCGTCGGCAATATTGGCCCGAATGAGCGGCTTCTGATTTAATACAACCCAACCTATGGCCGAGTTGTGGAGCGATAAAGTGGCGCTGGTCGGCAGTTCATTTTTAGCATAACCAATCGCGTGCGTAATGCGAAGACTATTTTCTTCTACCAGCGCAATTGACAGCCGATCATAGGGAAATAGTTGAGCAATATTTTGGGCAAAGGCATCGTAGACTTCGTTAATGTGCAGGTTGGCTGTAATCGCCCGATCAACCTGGTGGAGAACCGAAAGCTGTTTGGCCCGATATTCGGACTGTTCAAATAACCGGGCATTTTCAATGGCGATCACGGCCGAACTGGTTAACGCTTCCAACAACTCTAAATCTTGTTGATTGAAAGCCCCGCCGGCCTTGTCGATAACCTGGATTAAACCGATTGGACTGTCTTCGACGGTTAGGGGAATGGCCAGAAGCGAGTGAGTTGTCAGGCCGGTAATACTATCTAAGTAGCCATCGAAGCGCGGATCGTTTTTGACGTCGTCAACCACAATCGGCTCTTTTTCTTTGATCACCCAGTTGGCAATGCCGTCGGCCAGGGGAATGCGCGAACCAACCAACGTGTCGGCTGGAGTGGGCGCTATGGCCGCGAAGATCAAATCATTACCCAGAGAGTCGAGCAGCAGCAGGCAAGCCATTCGGGCTTCAAATAAATTCGTCACTTCCACAATGATTTGGTTCAGCACCAGGCTCAGATCTAAATTGGACGTAATCGTTTGCCCCGCTCGGTAGAGCGCCCCTAACTCTTTGACATAACGTTGGGCGTTGAGATGAAGCTGGGCGTTTTCCAGGGCCACGGCAGTTTGGTCGGCCAGAATCTGAACAATTTGGGTATTGTCGGGCGTAAAGTAGTCGGGTTTGGCGCTTTCTATATCCAAAATACCGATGACTCGCTCGCCCACTTTCAAGGGAACGCATAATTTAGATCGCCCTGCCCAGCCGATGGGGGTGTAATGGGCAATTTGACGGGTGTCAGCAATATTGATCGGTTGCCCGTCGCGAGCCACCTTGGCAATGATACTCTGTTGGTCCTGGAGCGATAGTCTTAAATTTATCGACTCCGGTAGATCGTCAACCAGCCGGCAGGGAAAACGGATCTCTTGTTTCACCAAATCGATCAACCCGCAAGCAATAGCATCGACCTTTAAAACATTGCTGGCGGTTTCCAACACGCGCCAGATGATGGTTTCTTTATCCCGTAATAAGGTTAATTCCTGGCCCAGTTGGTGAATATGTTTGATGTTGCTTTCAAGTTGTTTGATTTGGGTAAAGTTGATGTGGGCTACCACCAGGCCCCCATCTTTGCTTTTTAGGGGTAAAGCCCGCAGTAAAAACCATTGTTTTTCCGTAGGCGAATCGCATGGATATTCATAATCGAAGCTCGAATCGGCGTTGCTCAGGACTTGTTGTAATCCATCAAATACATCTTGGGCTCCTGGATATCCGGCGGCTATTGCCGTCCGGCAAACGTCCAAATAGTTTAGCCCTTGCCCTTGCTGAGTAATCGGGTTGCCGCCATTTTTTCGGGCATATGTACTCCAGGCTTCATTAACGTGGATGATCTCCCCTTTATGATTTAACACTGCAATTTGGGCGGACAGCGAGTTGAGAATAGTTTGACCAAATTCCTCGCTTATTCTTAACGCGGCCTCCGTTCGACGGCGCTCTTTCAGTTCCCGGCGAAACTGCTCGTACAACTGCGCATTTTTCAAGGCGATAGCGGCAATGTTGGCCAGCGGTTGGAGGTTTTCGGCATCTTTTAACGTAAATTGGCCGGGTTGGTTAGAGTCTAGCCGCAGCACCCCCAGAACCTGATTGTGTAAATAGATCGGCAGCACCAAATGGGAGCGAACCCACTTTGTCTCCGGGGTAACTATCCAACTTGGTTCCTGATGAGTATCAGACAGAACACGAGCCGTTTTGGACTGGATAACCTCTTGGTCGAACGGAAAATTAGCTAGTGGCTGAACCAAAGTAGAGATGTGTTGTTCGCTACCGGTATTCTCGTACCCCTGCCAGTGAGCAATCCGTAACGAGTCATTTTCCAACAACAGAATATGTGCGGTTTGATAGGGAACCAGCCTTTTGGCTTGTGTTAGAATTTCATCCAGCACCTCTTTGTGCCGGGTATGAGAGGTGAGCGCCAGGGCAATCTCAGTTAAGGTTTCAGACAGCAGGCGTTTTTCTCGCTCTAATTGAAGGGACAACTGCTCAGGCATAATGAAGATCGCTTAAGTGTCGAGAGCGCAGCGTATTTTATTGGCTAACTCTACCGGGCTAAAAGGCTTGCGTAAAAAGGTAGCATCGGTTTCCGAAACACCATAATGACTAATCGCATCATTACTATAACCGGACATGTAAATTACTTTTAATTCGGCTTGTTCGGCCTTTAACCGCTCGGTTAACGCCCGGCCACTCATGCCGGGCATGACGACGTCGGTTAATAGCAGATGGATTGGCTCGGGATGGGTTTTGTAGATCGTTAACGCTTCCTCGCCGTTTTCGGCCTCTAAAAGATTATAGTTGTATTTTTGTAAAACCCATCTAATTAAGGCTCGCATCTCTTTATCATCTTCTACAAAAAGAATTGTTTCAAACCCACATGATGCGGTGGCTGTGGGTTCTTTGTGATAGACAGCACTATAGGTAGAACTGATCCAAGGTAAATAAATCTTAAACGTTGTGCCTTGCCCCGGCTCACTGATAACCTGAATATGGCCGTCGCTCTGTTTGACGATACCAAAGACAATGGCCAGCCCCAAGCCTGTTCCCTGGCCTACTTCTTTCGTGGTAAAAAAGGGTTCAAATATATGTGATTTTACCTCGTCACGCATGCCAATACCGGTATCACTCACCGATAGTTCGATGTACTGGCCAGGTAGAGCATCCAGATTATTGTCTTCGCTCAATAACACGTTATTGGTTTCAAGCGTTAAGCGTCCGCCGTCAGGCATAGCGTCTCTAGCATTAACCACCAGATTAATAATAACCTGTTCAATTTGGGCCAGATCGGTTTTGGTTAACCATAGGTTCGGGGCTAAATCAAGCTTTAAATCAATTTGCTCGCCGGCTATACTATGCAAAACTTTGGTCATGTCGCTGATAATGTGATTCAAATTAACTATTTCCGGTTTGATGGCTTGTTCGCGACTGAATGCTAGAAGTTTACTAACCAGATCAGCTGCCCGGCGGCTGGCATGCAAGATTCGCTCAACCGACTCTTGAGCCGAGTCATCTTCATCGATTTCGGTTTGCAGCAGAGCGGCAAAACCGTTGATTACAGTTAATAGATTATTAAAATCATGAGCGATGCCGGCCGCCAACTGCCCCACCGCTTCCATTTTTTGAGCCTGGCGATACTGCTCTTCCAGGGCCATCTCGCGCGTCACATCACGTTGGACGCTAACGTAATTCACAATAATTCCATCGTCATCCCGCACCGGCGTAACGGTCGACTCAAACACATACAATGAGTTATCTTTCTTTTTGCCGGTCAGCCGGCCGTGCCACACCCGCCCGGCGGCAATGGCCAGTTGTAGCGAATGATAACGCTCGGCGTCATATTTTTTGCTGCAAAGGAAATCGGGAGAGAGACTGATGACTTCGCTGTGGCTGTAGCCTGTCACCCGCTCAAAGGCCGGATTGACATACACAATCATATTTTCGGCATCGGTGATGATGATACTTTCGGCGGTTTGTTCCAGGGCTGTACTTAAGCGCTGTCGTTCTTCATTTAACAGCGCCAACTCCATATTTCGACGCCGGATCATCTGTTCGGCCTGCTTGCGTTCGATCGCGTACTTCAAGGTTCGGACTAACAGATCGCTCTCTATTTTGCCTTTAACCAGGTAATCCTGGGCGCCTTCTCGCACGGCTTCAAGAGCAAAGGCTTCATCATCCAGCCCGGTTAAAAGGACAATGGGGATATGCAGTACATGCTGCTGAACCTTTTCCAGAGTTTCAATGCCGTAACTATCAGGCAATTGCAGGTCCAGAAGAATGACATCGAAATCCTCGTTTTCCAGCAAATCTAGACCTTTGGCTAAATGCCCAGCATTCTTAACCTGAAACTCGGCGGTGAGCGACTCTTTTAACAAAAATTTGATAAGATAAGCATCTCCTGGATTGTCTTCAATGAGTAATACTTTAATCGGTGAGACGTGGGGTTTGGTTCGGTTTCTAATAAGGATATTTTTGGAATTGTTGATGTTCATTGATTATTGTGTAGTCCTGTTTGATTTTGTAGTCATTACGGTCAGAAATTGGAATTGGTAGGGTAAAGACAATTTTCGAACCGATGGTTACATCGGTATCTAACCAGATGTGACCGCCGTGTCGCTCGACGATCTTTTTACAAATGGCTAATCCGGCTCCTGTGCCGGGGAATTTTCCTTTTTGATGTAATTTTTGGAATAGTACAAAAATCCGGTCAGCCTGTTTGGGGTCAATTCCGATGCCGTTATCGTGGATGGAAAATAGCCAAGCCTCAGATTTTTGATTGATCTTAATTTGAATTTTCGGATAGGCATCTCCTCTAAATTTGATAGCATTATCAAGCAACTGTTTGAATAACTGCACCAACTGTAATTCATCGGCCAAGAGTGATGGTAGCGGGTCATGGGTAATAATGGCTTGGTTATCTTTGACGGCCGGCCCCAGTTGAGCCAGCGCCCGCTTTAGCACAGTTTCGCAGTTAGTTGGGGCTAGTTCTTTACCCTGAATTTCAATGTTTAAATACAGTAGAAGGTCATGGATGAGCTGTTTCAAATCAAACATACTGCCATAAGCCTGTTCGATAAAGCGGTTGAACTCAGGGTCATGGTTATCGCTATATCTATCCTGGATCAATTGTAGGTAACTAAGCGCAATGCGCAGAGGTCCTTGTAGATCATGCGAGGCCGCATAAGCAATTTGTTTGAGTTCATCTTGCTGCTCGCTAGAGTAATTTGATCGGGTTAAATTAAAAGGGTGATTTGGCAAGGGTCGAAGCAACGCATCGTCGAGTGGCAGTTTTTGGCGAGTGGCGTATAGAATTTTAGATTTTCGAGAGCGGCTGGGATCGACCTGAGGGTGTAAGCTCAGTTCTGTTTCAAGCTGAGTTACTCTCTCACGGAGAACAGCTAATTCATTGATCAGTTCTGACCGGCTTTTCTTCTTCATGGGGTAGCCTCTAATGGATATTCAGGTTAAATATTATCAGCAGAAAGACGAAGTAGGTTTGTTTTGTTCTTAGGCTTAAATGAATTATTTGATTTTCAATAAAGTCACGCTTTTGTGAATGGGTTTGCCAACAGGCAACTGGTCTGGTCAATATGGCCCCAATCGTCTGGTTATAGAGCAATTGTTTGGGCTAATACTAAAAATAGTACCCCTTCATGTTTTCATTATATGGGCTTGTTAGCAAGGGGGATTCTACTCCTTTTATGAGGTGAAAATCCCGTAAATTTGGGGGGGGTATCTACGTAGTCCGGCTGAGATCCCCATTCGCTGTCTTTATTTAGGGTTCAGGGGGCAGCAGACCCTTCTGGAAAGCATAGCGAATTAAGTCCGTTTGCGTTTTTAGACCTAACTTATGCATCAGATTACTACGGTGTTTTTCAACCGTCCGAACGCTCAGCGACAGCCGCTCGGCAATTTCGCTATTGGTAGAACCTTCCGCGGCTAAGTGCAGCACCTCCCGTTCTCGGGGGGTAAGCGCAGTATAGGGCTGATCTTCCTCTTCAGCTTCTAATTTTCTAATATAAGCATCAATCAAGCGATCAGACAGCGGTGAACTGAGATAGCGCCGGCCCGCCACCGCCTCATGGATAGCATTAATCAATTCGTCAGAAGTGGCCCGCTTCAAAAGGTAGGCGGCGGCTCCAGCCGCTAAGGCTTCAGCCACATAAGCTTCATTAGAGTGCATTGAAAGAATGACAATGTGGGTTTGAGGCGTATTACGCCGTACCTGCCGGCTGATTTCAAGGCCATTCAGGCCGGGCATCATTAAATCCAAAACCAAAACATTGGGTTTCAGGCGTTCAACCAGCGGACCCACCTGCAGCCCGTCGTCGGCTTCACCCACAATTTGAAAATCCGGTTGAGCATTCAAAATGGTTTTTAGCCCTTCCCGTACAATGTGATGGTCATCGGCCAGGACAATAGTGATGCTCATGCGGCTAACGACTCCTGTCTACCATGTTTACCGGGAGGGGTAATTCGGCTGTGATTTGAGTTCCCAGACCAACGGTTGACTCAACTTGCAATTGCCCCCGTAATAAACTGGCCCGTTCCCGCATGCCATTTAATCCTCGGCGATGATTGGTCTTCAAAACATCTGATAAATTAAACCCGGCTCCCTGGTCGATGATTTGAACCCGTAAGGATCGGTCGGCGGCCAAAACGCGTACCGTCACCTGGTTCACTCCGGCATGTCGAGCTACATTCGTCAGCGCTTCCTGGACAATGCGATAAGCCGCAGTTTCGATCTCTGGCGGAAAACGCCTATTCTTGACCATACGATGTTTGAGCGACACCTGGACGCCGGTCTGATCGGTGTATGTCTGGCAATACCACAGCAGGGCCGGCAGCAGCCCCAGATCGTCCAACATCGGCGGGCGTAGATCGAGCGAAAGATGATGAATCTGCATCATCATCTGGTCTACAAGCTGCTGCGCTTTCGCTAACGCCCCTGCCGCATTGTTAGTTCCATCGGGAAGTCTCGCCACCATTTCTAGTTGCAGTCTAAGTCCCGTCAGTGCCTGCCCGACCTCATCATGTAACTCTTTAGCAATAAAACGACGTTCCGCCTCTTGGACTTCAACAAGTTGGCGCGATAGCTCCCGCAGTCGTTCGCGTCCGGCCCGAACTTGTTCGTATAGTTGAGCATTAACTATGGCGGTAGCCGCTTGAGCAGCCAGAACCTCTGCCAGCCGTTTATGGTCTTCGTTGAAAAATCGGGGTTGAGCTTTATCCAGTAGATAGAACCCAATAACCCGGCCGCCGGCAATCAATGCCCCGCCCAACCAGCTTTGACATCGCTGCGCATGACGGCTTTTCCGCCAACGCGGCTCAACCGTCACATCAGGGATGAGTATCGCTTTTTGTTGCTTGATAATTTTTCGAATCAGAGGATTGTTACCGACCTTTAAGGCCGGTTTGGAACTTATTTCGAGCTTTTCACTGAGCTGAACGGCATGCAGCGACTTGGCCGCGCCTAAAATTGTTACACTGGCGTGATCATAAGCCACCAAATGGGCTAAATAATCTAGCATTGTAGCCAAAATGGTATCTAAATCTAACGTTTTAGTCAAGGCCAGGTTGGCTGTACGCAGATTCTCGGCCTGTTTGCGTGCAATTTGCTCGGCTTCAAACAACCTGGCATTTTCAAGCGCAATCGCGGCGGCGCCAGCTAAGGGTTTAAGGCGTTGGGCGTGGTCGATAGAAAATTCACCGGGCCGGCTGCCATCAAGCCGTAGCACACCTGGAATATGATCCCGCAAGCGCAGCGGCAGCATCAGCGTCGATCGAATCCAGGTTGTTTCGTCAAGCACCACCCAGCGTGGATCTTGATACGTGTCATAAATAACAATAGGCTCACCGGATTGAATAACCTCATTATCCATCGGAAATTCGGCCAGCGGCTGTTCCAGCCGGGAAACCATCTCTTCACTGCCGAAAACTTCGTAACCTTGCCAGCGAGCAATACGCAGGGTATCGTTATCGAGCAGCATAATACTGGCCGTATGATACGGCACCAGTCGATGAGCCTGCTTTAAAATTTCGTCCAGAACATCGGTCAAACTAATCTTAGAGGTCAACGTCAACATGACCTCGGTAAACGTTTCACGCTGTTGGTGAGCTGCGCAGGCTGTTTCCTCTAACTGCTGGCGTAACTCGTTCAGTTCATCGATGAGTTGGGCTGTGGGTTTGTCTTGATCGGCCATTCGTAAGGGCAATTAGCTCGTCTGATCACTCTGCGCATTTATATTATAATGATTCTATGTATCTATTCAGTTGGCCGGCCTTTTTGCTTAAATTGCGAGTAAAGGTGGTCATCTGATCGGCTAAATAGATACGTTTCTATTATATAAATCTATTGAAGATAATGGAAGCAGCCCCTAAATTTTATGGCTCGTTCCTAAACTTGACCCAATCCATTTAACTCCTCTAAATTTTTTTGATGCTTTGACAGTTATATCGCTCGTGTTATACTTTAAATGTCTGCTAGTTATGCTAGACTTAAATAATGGCTTCAACCAAAAACACATTGCCAACACTTTCTAATTATGTTATACTCGTTTAGTATAAACGGGTTACCATAAATCACGTTTACCAAAGGAGTAACTCATGACACACCGAATTTTGATGGTTGATGATGACCGAGAGATGGTGACCCTGGGAAAATTGATCCTGGAACGCGAAGGGTTTGATGTGCTTTCGGCCTACAATGGCGCGGAAGGATTAAATATCCTCAACGATGAGAATAGCCAAATCGATCTGGTATTGCTCGACATTATGATGGTTGGCATGGACGGCTGGCAAGTATTGGAAAAAATTAAAAATAGTTCTAATCATCGCCACTTACCGGTGATTATGCTTACTGCCCGCCACTACCTTGAAGATGAATCCGAAACGTCCAATTACGCCGAGCTGTTCGATGATTATGTCGTAAAACCGTTTGTTGTAAGAGACCTGCTGGGCAAAATTAACGGCTTAGTCAAAAAATAAATTCGATATAGCGTTACCCTCAGGCTGCTTTACCCTGGCCCAGCTTGCCTTCTCACAAAAAGCGACATTTCTTTGGAACCTAAAACCAACATTTGGATTGAAAAGGATGATAAAGTCGTTCTCAGCCTGTGGCGGGTTCGGCTGCTGGAAGCCATCGCCGAGACCGGCTCTATTTCGGCGGCGGCCTCAAAAATGGGTGTATCTTACCGCCGGGCCTGGGAAAAGATACAAGAATGCGAAGCCCGGCTGGCCGTGAAACTGGTCGATACCCAAACCGGCGGCTCCGGCGGCGGCGGCTCCAGCCTTACCCCCGAAGCCGTGGCCTACGTCGATCGCTTTAGAAAATTTACAGCCGGCTTAGATGAATTTGTCTCTGAACGGTTCGAGAAATATTTCTCGGATATTTAGAGGCAAATTTTTTTATTTCCGTTATGCTGTGATATCATAACGATATCTTATCAAGGGGGATGAAAGATGCTTAGCTACTTACAAAAAATGGTTTTGGTTGTTGCCTTACTGTTGTTAACCGGGGGGCCACTCACCTCGGCGCCCACTCACGCGCAGTCGTCTCCAAAATCGGTGGCCTGTGAGCAAGAAGTCGTCGTTCAAGCCGACGATTGGCTCTCGAAGATTGCTGAAAAAGCTTACGGGGACGTCTTGACCTATCCGGCCATTGCTGAAGCCACCAATCTCAAAAATGCAGAAGACAAGTCTTTCGCCCAGATCGAAAATTACGATCTGATTGAAGTGGGTTGGAAATTATGCCTGCCCAGTGCAGCCGACGCCCAAACCCTGCTCGATTTTGCCCTGGCTGCGCCGGAAATTACGCCGTCCGATAGCGCCCCGGTAACCACCGATGTAGGCCGGCTGGTATTGGCCACCACCACCAGCACCGAAAACTCAGGGCTGCTCGCCGCCATCCTGCCCGATTTCGAGGCCAAATATGGCGCTTCGGTTGAGGTTATCGCCGTTGGCACCGGCCAGGCGATCGAACTCGGTGAAAATGGCGATGCCGATGTAGTTCTGGTCCACGCCCGTGATCGGGAAGATGCCTTTGTTGAAGCCGGCTACGGCGTTAACCGGCAGGATGTGATGTACAATGATTTTGTGATTCTCGGCCCTGAAACCGACCCAGCGGGCATCAAAGGCATGACCGACGTAGCCGCGGCGCTAACCCAAATCGCCGAGACAAACAGCCTCTTTATTTCTCGGGGGGACGACTCCGGCACCCACATCAAAGAACAAACGCTGTGGCAAGCCACCAGTCTACCGCTGGACGAAGTGAAAGATTTAGAAGATGCCAAGAAAATCACCTACAAACCCCAGGGCGATTGGTACCAATCGATTGGCCAAGGCATGGGGGCGACGTTAACTGTGGCCGACGAGCAGCAGGCTTACACCCTCAGCGACCGCGCCACCTACCTGGCTCGTACCCTGGAAGGCATCGATTTGGTCATTCTGGTTGAGGGCGACTCGCGCCTCTTCAACCCCTACGGGGTGATTGCCGTCAATCCGGAACTGCACCCCACCGTCAATGCCAAGGGGGCCGCCGCGTTCATCGATTGGATGACCTCGCTGGAAACCCAGCAGATGATCAGCGAGTTTGGCGTGGCTGAATTCGGCCAGCCGCTCTTTGTGGCCGATTCGGTCGCCTGGAACGCGGCCAAACAGTAAGTCATGGATGACCTGATCCGGGGCATCATTCAAGCGTTTGAGATCATTTTCAGCCTGAATCCGGCCCTCTACGAAGTCATTTGGTTATCCTTATCCGTGTCCGGCATCGCGCTGGTGTTCAGTACGGTGCTGGGCATCCCTTTGGGGGCCGCGATGGCCCTGACTCGATTTCCGGGGCGGCAGCTAATGACGGCGCTGCTTTATACCGGCATGGGCTTTCCTCCGGTCGTCATCGGGCTTTTCGTTTACCTGATGCTCTCCCGGAGCGGCCCGGCCGGTCAGTTGGGCTGGTTGTTTACTCCTAAAGCGATGATTGTCGCCCAAACGATTATCTCATTTCCGCTCGTGGCCGGTTTTACCATGGCAGCCGTGATGGGCGTCGATCCCCATCTGCGCCGGCAGCTAATGTCCTTGGGGGCTACGCCGTGGCAGGCCACCGTGACTATTCTGCTCGAGGCCAAAATCGGGGTGATTGTGGCGATTGTAGCCGGCTTTGGGGCGATTATTTCTGAAGTGGGAGCGGTAATGCTGGTCGGCGGCAATATCGAAGGTAAAACCCGCGTCCTGACCACCGCTATTGTTCTGGAAACGCAAAAAGGTAATTTCGACCTGGCCATTGCTCTGGGTTTGGTCCTGCTGTTGCTATCATTTTTGGTAAACGTGGCCCTGCTTCGGTTGCAGGGCAAAGCGTTTTCTTAGGGCCGATGGATTGATGTCTACCAACTCCGTTTACAAACTGCATAACTTGACGCAGACCTATAACGATCGCACCGTCTTGAACATCGAGCGGCTCAATATTTTCGCCGGGGAGATTCTGGCGATTGTCGGGCCCAGTGGAGCCGGTAAGAGTACGCTTTTGCGCCATCTCAACTTTCTGGAGCGACCGGCTTCCGGCTCACTGAAGTTTGAAGCGTTCCACCTCAACGGCGAGGGGGTTCCGCTGAACTTGCGGCGCAAAATCACCACTGTCTTTCAAAATCCGGTTTTGCTCACCCGTTCCGTGGCCGATAATGTGGCCTATGGGTTAAAGTTGCGCGGTAAAAGCGGCGATCAGGTTAAACAGATTGTCGATGACGCGCTCGATCTGGTGGGGTTAAACAACTTGACCCACACCGGGGCCAGAACGCTCAGTGGAGGTGAGGCTCAACGAGTCGCTCTGGCGCGAGCGTTGGTCATTCAGCCGGCGGTACTGCTGCTGGACGAACCAACCGCCAATCTGGACCCATACAACGTCAAACTTATCGAGAATATCATCACCCAAGTCAATCGCGAGCAAGGCACCACCATCGTCATCGTCACCCACAACATCTTTCAAGCCAAGCGGCTAGCGCACCGCACGGCCTTGCTGCTAGAGGGACGCCTGGTGGAAATCGCCGAGACCAACACGTTTTTCTCTAACCCTTCCGATTCCCGGACCAAAGCCTTCATCCACGGCGAGATGGTTTATTAGTACGTCGTAACGCAGTAAGCCGTCGCCACTTTGACGGCTAATTCTTTGATGGCCGCTGCTTTAACCCCCACTCGAAAAATGCCATCGCGTCCTCATACTCTCGTGCTGTGAGTGAAGCAAATTCAGCCCGACGGGACAAATCGCGACAGAAAAGGGATCGGCCGGAGAGCGCCTCGAAGCGCAAGATAGGATTAGCGTCGTTGAGGACAACTAAATCAATATCCTCGAATTGAAGCGCCTCTTGTAAACGGCTAAGTAGCCTGGTCAATTCATTGAGTGATGGCGCAGACTCTACCAATATGCCAATATCGATATCGCCGCTGTCCCGAATCGTCCCCTCCTGAGCCGAACCAAAAGCCCAGGCCGCGATGATATTTGGTTCATCGGCCCAGATCGATTCGGTTTGACTCCAGTCAATGGTCTTTGACATAACTTAGGATCTCGTCTCGAAATTGTTCAAAATCAACAAGGTGCTCGTTGATCATTTCGACCAGGATGTTCGGATCGACTCGCTCATAGCGATGGACAATAAAATTGCGAAAACGGACCATCTGGCGGTAGATTTCGTCATCCGTTAGAGCGCCCAGTTGAATGCAGCGTTCAATAGCACTGATACTTGTGCTGGCCGGGGTCTGCCCTTGCAGAGAAATCAAACGCTGGCAGACATCAATGACGACTTCGACCAGCACCTGTAAATCGCGCTCCACTGCTCGGCGTGTTCGCCAATCAGCTTGTAACTGCTGCGCGTCAACTTGGCCCAACGAGCGAAGTTCATTGAGAATTTCGTCTAATAGTTGCAGTTTTTGGGTGACAACGCCATTAAGCACGGCTTATCTTGCCTCGTTCGACTTGCCGAGTACGTGATGATAACCATTGTATGAAAGTTCAAGGACATTACAAATCACGTGAAAATAAAATGTCCACAGACGGATACAAAGACCCACAGATGGTTTATCTGTGAAATCTGTTCAATCTGTGGACTGCCCAACTGTTTGTGCTATTCTGACGTTAATTGGCCCAAATTATGCGAGATATCCTTCAACGCCGGATACAACTGCCGGTACTGCGCATAAAATCGCTCATAAGCGGCTACCGTTTCAGCCTGCGGTCGGGTTGAGCCGGTGAGCTGGATGCACGCCTGGGTCGCCGTATCGACATCCGGCCACGCTCCCGCGCCGACCGCCGCCAGTAGCGCCGCGCCATAAGCCGCTCCCTCGGACGTATTGACCGTCACCAATTCTACATTCAAGACATCGGCTAATATCTGCCGCCAGATGGGACTCTTGGCCCCGCCGCCGGAGACGCGCACCTGCTTGATATCGGTCAGCCCGGCGCCTTTCATCAACTCGAAGCCGTCGCGCAGGCCAAAGGCCACGCCTTCCAACACGGCGCGGGTGAAATGGGCTTGGGTATGGCGCACGGTGATGCCGGCAAACGCGCCGCGAGCCAGGGGATCGGGGTGGGGTGTGCGCTCGCCGGTGAGGTAGGGCAGGAACAGCAAGCCCTCGCTGCCGGGCGGAATATCGGCGGTAGGAGCCAGCAGCGTGTCGAAATCGACGCCGGGGGCCAGTGTGTCGCGATACCAGCGCAGGCTGCCTGCCGCCGACAACATCACGCCCATCATGTGCCAGCGGCCTGGCACGGCGTGACAGAACGCGTGCAGCCGCCCTTCCGGCTCGATGAACGGTTCGGCGGCGCTGGCGAAGACCACGCCCGACGTGCCTAACGTCAGCGCGATAACCCCCGGCTGCACAGCCCCGACCCCCACCGCTTGCGCCGCCTGGTCGCCCCCGCCGGCAACGACCGGCGTGCCGAGTTCCAGACCCGTGGCCAGCGCGGCCTCGTCCGAAACAGTCCCGGTTACTTCCGTGCCTTCATAGGTGGGCGGCAGCCAGCCGGCAGGAATTTCCAACGCGTCTAAAACCTCAACCGACCAATTCCGGCTTTTGACATTGAGCAGCAAGGTGCCGGCCGCCCCGGCTTTGTCCGTGGCGTAGTCATCGGTTAGCCGGTAGCGAATGTAATCTTTCGGCAGCAAAATCTGATCGATTTCATCGTAAATGTCCGGCTCGTGTTGGCGGACCCACAGGATTTTGGGGGCGGTAAAGCCGGTCAGCGCATCATTGCCGGTAACTTCGACCAGCCGCTGCTTGCCCAGCCGCGCCCGGATTTCGTCGCACTGCGGGCCGGTGCGCTGGTCGTTCCAGAGAATGGCCGGCCGCAGTACGTCGCCGGCTTCATCGAGCAGGGTCAAGCCGTGCATCTGGCCGGTCAGCCCAATCGCCTTGATTTCATCGCTGGGAATGCCGGTGTTTTGCAACACCTGCTTAATGCTGCTGACCGCGCCTTGCCACCAATCGGCCGGGTCTTGTTCGCTCCACAACGGTTTGGGGGTGGAGAGAGATAGTTCGGTGGTGGCAGCGCCGGCCACATCGCCGTTTTCGTCGATGAGCAGCGCTTTCACACTGGTAGTCGATGAGTCAATTCCCAGATAATAAGGCATGATTGTCTCCTCTCAAAATAGGAATTAGGGATTGGGCATTAGGCATCAGGGAAAGGTTAATTCCTGATGCCTAATGCCTGATTTCCATTGCTGCTGTCGATCCAAAAGTGGAGCGTCAAAGCTCAGCTTTGACCTTGGCCCAAACAAAGCAAGCTTTGTTGCTCCGATAAATTTATGAGCGCCCCATGAGCGCCCGAATGATTTCCATTTCCAACAGTTCGTAGTTGCGTTCGGCGATGAGGCTGTCGATGCGCTCTGCATCTAAGCCACGTACCACATCCAATAGGGCTAGGAAGATTTCGCGGCTGTTGCTCAGGTGTTGGGTGGCCTGTTCGGCTTTTTGGGTGCGCATGGCCTTAACGTCCAGCCCGACAAATTCGCCGTTGCGGCCGTAACCGCTGCGGTCCAGCACCCACACCTGCATAAACGCTCGCCGCAAATCGACCGCGCCAAAGGCTTTGTCCTCATCGAATTTTAGACCGTTCTGGTCATTGAGATGCACGCTCCACAGCTTGTTGTGGGCCAGAGCATAGGCCATCTCGTCCGAGGGATCAAGCCCGGCCAGAATAGCGTGAGCCGATTCGACCAGGCTGCCGACGCGGCTGGGATCATCGGTCAGGTACGACAGGCCGATGGCGTGGCCGATGGTCGGGATGTAAGCCAAATCCATCGGTTCGTTCGGCTTCGGCTCGATGGCGATGCGGATGTCGGAATCGTGGGCCAGCATCTGGTTGATGGCCGTTACCAGCCGCTCGACGGCCAGCTTGGCGTCTTTGGCCTCGCGGATATACGTGCCTTCGCGCGCCAGCCAAACCACCATAAAGTTGGTACCCACTGCTCTGGCGATATCGATGCATTGGCGGGTGCGGTCGATGGCGTACTGCCGGTCGCGTTCGCTGTTGGCGGTAAAGCCGCCGTCAATCGTGCGGCTGTCTTCCCACAAGCGCGGCGCGACAAATTCGGCCACCAGCCCCTCGCCCTCGAGCATCCGGCGCATCTCCTGGGCCTCTTTTTCAATCTGGGCGCTCGATTTATCATTCAGCTCCGGTACGGCATCGTCATCGTGAAACTGAACGCCATCGAAACCGAGTTTTTTGTAAAGTGTGAGTTTCTCCGCAAACGGCACTGTGGGGCGTACCATCGGACCAAAGGGGTCAGCCCCTTCGTGGATGTTCCACGGCCCAAAAGAAAAGCGGAAAGTGCCTGGCATGATGTAATCTCCTTTGATTAATTATGGAGTAGGGAGACGGAAGTAGGAAGTAGGAATTAAAAATCAGATATTAGGAAACTAAACAAGATGTATCCCTATTCCCTACTTCTGACTCCCTACTCCCTACTCCTTACTCCTTATCGTATCCCCAACAGCAACTCAATCAACAACTGGTCCAGTTGCTCATACGGCTGGCCGCGCTGGCCCATGGCGGCGCGGTCGAAGCTGTGCGCTTTGAGGGCGGTGACTTTTTCTTTGGAATAAACACCCAGGAATTGATCCATCGAACCGTCGTTAGCTTTGATGTCGGCCAGCAGGTTTTGGATTTCGATATCGGCGTTGAACTGTTCGGCTTTTTCTTTGAGGATGAGGTAGGTGCGCATACAACCGCGAGCAAAGGCTTTAACATCCTCCAGATCGGCGCTGCGGTAGGCGTGCGCGTCAAAATGGCGGCTGCCGGCATAGCCGACATCTTCCAGGAACTTAACCAGATAGAAGGCCGATTTAATCGACTCCGCGCCGAAACGGAAATCCTGGTCATAACGGCCAAACTTTTGGTCGTTGAGGTCGATGTGGAACAGCTTGCCGGCATCCCAGGCCTGGGCCACAGCGTGCATAAAGTTGAGGCCGGCCATATGCTCGTGGGCCACTTCGGGGTTGACGCCGACCATCCGGGGGTGATCCAACGTGGCGATAAAGCCCAGCATCGAGCCGACCGTGGGCAGGTAGATGTCGCCGCGCGGCTCGTTGGGTTTGGGTTCCAGGGCAAATTTGTAGTCGTAGCCCTGGTCGATGTTATACTCGCACAGGAAATTGAGCGCCTCGCGGAACCATTTGCCCGCGTCCAGCGGGTTTTTGCCGGCGTCGGTTTCGGTGCCTTCACGACCACCCCAGAAGACGTAGATTTTTGCGCCCAACTCCGCGCCCAAATCCATCGCGTTCATTGTTTTTTGCAGGGCATAAGCCCGCACCTTGGGATCGTTGCTGGTGAAAGCGCCATCGCGAAAGACCGGATCGGTGAACAGGTTGGTCGTCGCCATCGGCACGACCAGACCGGTGTCATCGAGCGCTTTTTTGAAATCGGCCACAATCCGGTCCCGCTCGGCCGGTGTGGCGTCGATCGGCACCAGATCGTTGTCGTGGAAGTTGACCCCCCACGCGCCCAACTCGGCCAGCAGGTGAACAATACCTGGCGGGGACAGCGGCGCGCGCACCGGTTCCCCAAAGGGATCCCGGCCAATATTGCCCACTGTCCACAAACCAAAAGTAAATTTATGTTCGGGTTTTGGATCGTACATTAGGTTATTATCCTCGCTGATTAGGGATTTTAGCGTATTTTAGGATGGAAAATTAAACAACATCACCAGTTTGCAAGCGTAGTAAGTGGCCCTTGGTAAATCGTCATCGGTGATTGGCGACGCAATTTCTACTTATGAATTATCCGTTACGACCCGCTGAAATTAGAGAAGTTATTTGATTTCTGTTCCTTCGTAGTGCCCCATATTATACTGAATCTTGAGTAAAAGGCATAACCTGCCCTTCTCTAAAAGTGGGTCCCCACCCCTCGGCTAATGACGGCGAGCTTGAATCGGTTGCCCGATAGCCGTTGCCGGTCTGATCGAACAGCGCTAGCGATGACCGGACGCCTCGACCCGACTGATCGTCTCGTGAACCAAACAACCGGCAGCCACGGGTCAAGCGATTCACGGTGAATCGAACGGTCGGCAGCTACGGGTCATCTGATTCACGGTGAATCGAACGGTCGGTAGCTACGGGACAACCGAATCACGGTGAATCGAACGGTCGGCAGCTACGGGTGAATCGAACGGTCGGTAGCTACGGGTCATCTGATTCACGGTGAATCGAACGGTCGGCAGCTACGGGACAACCGAATCACGGTGAATCGAACGGTCGGTAGCTACGGGTCATCTGATTCACGGTGAATCGAACGGTCGGCAGCTACGGAACAACCGAATCACCGGTGAACATCACCCCCCGTCCCGAAACATAATTGTGGAGCGACAAAGCTTGCTTTGTCATCATCAAAGTAAGCTTTGCTGCTCCAAGACAACAAACGATCAAAGCAAACTGTGATGTTCCAGCGCTAACTAGGCCTCATCCGAGGCAAAGGCGGCGTCGAAAGCCACGGTCGAGGGCGCGAAGTCGGTGCGGCGGATGAAGGCCAGCGCGTCGGGCGCGCCCCAGTCGCGGTCCATGCCACTGTCTTCCCACTCGACGGACAGCGGGCCGGTGTAACCAATGCGATTGAGCGCCCGGAAGATCGACTCAAAATCGACATCGCCGTGACCGGGCGAGACGAAATCCCAGCCGCGCCGGGGATCGCCAAAGTTGAGGTGCGAGCCGAGAATGCTGCGCCGGCCATCGCCGATGCGTACTTTCGAGTCTTTGACGTGAACGTGATAGATGCGGTCGCCGAATGTTTCGATGAAGGCCGCCGAGTCGAGGAACTGGTGAGCCAGGTGGCTGGGATCGAAGTTGATGCCAAAGGCCGAGCGTCGCCCTACGGCGTCTAACGCTTTTGCCGTGGTCACAAAGTCGTAGGCGATTTCGGTGGGGTGGACTTCCAGGCCAAACTTGACGCCGACTTCATCGAAAACGTCCAGGATGGGGTTCCAGCGGTCGGCAAACTCGCGGTAGCCGGCTTCGACTTGCGCGAAGTCGTTGGGCGGAAACGAGTAGATCATATGCCAGATCGGCGAGCCGGTGAAGCCGTTGACAACATTCACGCCGAAAGCTGCGGCGGCTCGGGCCGTGTTCATCACTTCCTCGGCGCAGCGCTGACGCACCCCGTCGGGATCGCCGTCGCCCCACAGACGCGGCGGCAGAATGCCCTTGTGGCGGTCGTCGATGGGATCGGCCACGCACTGCCCTACCAAGTGGGTGCTGATGGCCCAACAATTGAGGTCGTACTTTTCCAGCAGATCGCGCTTGTCGCGGACGTAGCGGTCGTTTTCCATCGCTTTATCCACCTCAAAGTGGTCGCCCCAACAGGCCAGTTCCAGGCCGTCGTAGCCCCAGCCGCTGACTTTTTTGGCTAAATCTTCCAATGAGAGGTCGGCCCATTGGCCGGTGAAAAGGGTGACAGGTCTTGCCATAGTTTGGTTCTCCTTGTAACTAAGTTGCCGCCGGGGAGTAGGAAGTAGGGAGTAAGTCGTAAGGGAAAGGTAGCAACGAGATTACGTATTGTTTAGAATTATGTCATTCATGTCATTTCGTAGCCGGAGGCGGAGAAATCCCTGAGATGGTTGGGTGCAAAGCCACTCCGCAGGGATTTCTCGCTAATCGCTCGAAATGACAGGAAGAGTTACCGCAATGATTTCCAGGGTTCTTCCCCGGCCACATCGACCACTTCATAGCCAATCTCGCCGATAGCCGGCCCCAGCACCACCATTAGTTTGGCCGGGCCGTCGCCGATGTTGAACGAGGCGTGGACGACATCCGGCTCGATGAAGATTGAGTCGCCGGGGTTGAGGATGGTTTTTTCTTCTTCCAGCCACTGCTCAATCTGACCGGCCATGACGTAGATAACTTCTTCCTGGTCGGGGTGTTTGTGGAAGTTGTGGCCGGCGCCCAGGTTCAACGTGACTTCCATAACGGTAATATCTTGAGCTTCGGTCGTGGGCGGGTTAGCCACCCAGCCGATCTCGCCCCAATCCAGTTGTTCGCGCAGAACTTGGCTTGATAGGGTGAATTTACTCATCAGAGTCTCCTTGTAATCGTGCTGGTAGGACAAACTTAAGTTTGTCCTACGTACTTTTTGGTTAAAGATTTAGCCCTTTGAACTGCTTGGCCTGCCCCTCGATGGCCGGTTCGACGGCCAGCCGTTCGATGCTGCTGGCCCCGAAGAAGCCGGCGATGCCCTCGGTGTGGTCGAAGATGTATTGGGCGTCCTCCGGTTCGGCGATAGGCCCGCCGTGGCACAGCACCAAGATGTCGGGATTGATCTCGACCGCCGCATCCCGCATGGCCTGCACCCGTTTGGCCGACTGTTCCAGGGTGAGCGCCGTTTCCGCGCCAATGCTGCCTTTGGTGGTCAGGCCCATATGGGGGACCAGCACATCGGCGCCGGCTTCAGCCATAGCCCGGGCGTCGTCCGGGGTGAAGACGTAGGGACAGGTCAGCATGTCCATGTCGTGGGCCAGCCGGATCATCTCGACTTCCAGGCTGTAGCCCATGCCGGTCTCTTCCAGGTTTTGGCGCAACGCGCCATCGATCAGGCCGACGGTGGGGAAGTTCTGCACGCCGTCGAAGCCCATATCTTTGATTTGACGCAGGAACACCGGCATCAACCGAAAGGGGTCGGTGCCGCATACGCCGGCCAGCACCGGCGTCTGCTTGACGACCGGCAGGACTTCGCGGCCCATATCGACCACAATCTCGTTGGCGTCGCCGTAGGGCATCAGCCCGGCTAAACTGCCGCGCCCGCCCATCCGAAAGCGGCCAGAGTTGTAGATGATGATGATATCGACCCCGCCGCGCTCGGCGAATTTGGCCGAGATACCCGTCCCAGCGCCGGCCCCGATAATGGGGGTACCCTGGGCGACCTGCTCGCGCAGCCGCGTCAGGGCTGTCTCACGTAAAATGAATGGCATTGGTTATCTCCTTTCTCTTTGCTAAGAACCCTATGTCATCAAGAAACTTAACTACAGATTTATGTCATGGACGAGAATTTTTACCACAAAGCACACCAAGGAGGCACAAAGTTCTCAGAGGTTTGCTTGGTGTGCTTTGCGTCTTCTCTGGGCCCTCTGTGGTGAAAATTATTAGCAGCGGTGTTGACTAAGAATCTGAACTATGCCAGCAATCCCTTCAGAAACGTCACTCCATCGTAAGCAATCGCATCCTGAGTGGGCGCCAGCGAACGCCAGATGGCGGCGGCGCGGGCAATGGATTTGACTTTGGCCGTGAATGATTCGATGACGACCGCGCCGTTGTAGTCGATGTCCCGCAAGCCCTGAGCCACATCGTCCCACGGCACATGGCCCGACCCCGGCACACCCCGATCATTCTCGCAGGCGTGAAAGTGACCGACGCGCGGCCCGGCGGCCCGAATGGCGTCGCCAAGGGAAGGTTCTTCAATGTTCATATGGAAGGTGTCGAGCAGGAGTTGACAGTGGGGGTGATCGACCCGATCAATGATTTCGATGGCTTGTTCGACCGTGTTGAGGAAGCTGGTTTCAAAGCGGTTGAGGGGTTCGAGGCAGAGAGTGACGCCGTAATCGGCGGCATACGCAGCCAGCTTGGCCAGTTGCCGCACCAGCAAGTCGATGTCTCTCGACCGCTCTTCCGGCGTGGCCTGCCAGGTGCGCCCCACGGCGGAGTAGATCGGCCCGACCAATGTCGATGAGCCCAGGGTGTGCGCCGCCTCGATGCTGTGGCGGATGTAGGCCAGCCCATTGTCGCGAATAGCTTCGTCCGGGTGGATCAGATCGCGATCCGGCCCCATCGCCGCGCAGGTGCTCGTACCCAGGCCATAGTCGTGGGCGATGGCGGCGGCGGCGGCGTAGTCGAAGCCGTCAATCGTTTCGATGGGAAATTCGATCAGGTCGAAGCCGGCCTCGGCCATACGGCCGGCGGTGGTGGTTAGCTCGGTCATGGTAAAGGGAGAAAACCAAATCCAGGTGTTTGCGCCAAACTTCATGAGAGTCTCCTTTAATCAAGCCTACGATGCTTCTTGCCGCTCAAACTCGCTGATAGAAACACTGCCGGTCTGTTCTTCATGATGACGGCCTTTGGGGGTAACGTGGCTCCACAAAATAAAGGCCAGGGTGGAAATCAAGAGGAGAAAGAAACCCAGCCGAAAGCCGGGAAACCACCAGGGTTGGAACATCCCGACGATGCCGATGAGAATCCCGGCGATGATACTCTTCTCAATCGGGCCGTAGACGTTGGCCGGAATTTTGTGATTGAGCAGGTTGGCGGTAATGACGATCAACGCGATAAAAAACAGGACGATGGTTACAAAGTAAAGAATGAACGGAATAGCCGACAGCAGCACGTTGCGCGTGAGCTGCTCCTCGGAGGCGGTGGCTTGAATGATCGGCCTGGAAATCGCGCCCATGATCAGACAAACGATAATCCAGATAATAAGTTGGATGGGGATGTAGCGGCGGATACCTATCATAATTTGCTCCTTATAAAATGGGGGATGGTGGTTAGTTGATTCGTTGGAAGGTTGGTTTGTTGGCTACATCCATCCAACGAGCTATCCAACCATCCAACTAACTAACTAACTAACCCGTTTACCATTGTTAGAGAAATAGTGAACCCGGTCGCCGGCAATGTTGAAGCGAACCGGCGCGCCGATAGACCAACTGGCCATGCCGGTGACGATGCTCAATAACGACTGCTGGCCTGATTTGATGTGCAAGATCGTTTCGACGCCCAGCGGCTCGATCAGCCGGATCTCGCCGGCAAAATCACCGTCGGGCGTGGGCTGCACGTCTTCCGGCCGAACACCCAGAATGAAATCGTTTGGGACTTTGTCCGAACCCGACTGCTTCAGTAGCTGAATCGAGCTATCTTTGACCACTAGTGAGCCGTTTTGGCGGGTGGCCGGCAGCAGATTGATGCCCGGCGTTCCGACCAACTGGGCCACAAAGGTGGTGGCCGGCCGGTCGTAGATATCGTCCGGGCTGCCGACCTGAACCAGCCGGCCCTGATCCAGCACGCCGATCCGGTCGGCCATCGTCAGGGCTTCGACCTGGTCGTGAGTGACAAAGAGGGTGGTGCTGCCCTGGGTTTTTTGCAGGTGTTGCAGTTCAACGCGTAGGGCTTCGCGCAGTTTGGCGTCCAGGTTAGACAATGGCTCATCCATTAAGTAGATGCGCGGTTCGCGGACGATGGCCCGGCCAATCGACACGCGCTGCATCTCCCCCCCGGATAGGTGAGCCGTTTTCCGGTCGAGCAGGTGGTTGATGCGCAGTTTCTCGGCGGCGCTTTGGACGCGCTGGCGGATTTCCGCTTCGGGCGTTTTGCGCAGCGGCGAGCGCAGCGGAAAAGCCAGATTGTCGTAGACGGACATGGTCGGGTAAAGCGAGTACTGCTGGAAGACAAAGGCGACATCCCGGTCGGCGGGGGTCAGGTTGTCCACCGCCTCGCCGTCAAACAATAGTTGGCCTTCATCGTGTTGTTCCAGTCCGGCAATAACGCGCAGGGTGGTGGTTTTACCCGCGCCGGTCTGGCCGAGCAGGACAAAAAATTCGCCGTCTTCAATTTCAAACGAGACATCTTTGAGGGCGGTTACATCTCTGAAACGTTTAGTTATGTGCTTTAAAGTTACGTCACTCATAAACAGTTCCTCAATTAATGGCCATTTCGGTCTTGGGGTTGAAAAATCGAACCATCTCCGGGTCAAGATCGAACCGAACCTTACTGCCGATTGGGTATCGGGTCTGCCGGTCGCTGCGGATATGGACAATTTCGTTACCGTCAAGCTCAACGTGGAGCATTGTGTAAGCGCCATACAGTTCCGAAGCGTAGACTTCGCCGACCAGGTTGCCGTCGGGTTTGATATGAGCCGCCTCGGGCCGGAAGCCGATGATGACGTCGTCGCTATCAAGCCCTTCGCCCAAAGCCATGCGCCAATCGGGTGAAACGACGTATTGATTAGCGCCCGGCAGCCGGACGATGCCATTGCCATATTGGCTGGCCATCAAGTTCATGCCCGGACTGCCGATGAAGCGGGCTACAAATAAGTTAGCCGGATCGTAGTAAACCTGGGCCGGCGTGCCGACCTGCTGGACTTCGGCGTTGGACATGACGACGATCCGGTCGCTCATGGCCATCGCTTCGATTTGATCGTGGGTGACGTAGACGGTGGTGGCGTTCAAGTTCAGGTGCAACTGCTTGATTTCGGCCCGCATACTCTCCCGAAAATCGGCGTCGAGCGCGCCGAGCGGCTCGTCCATCAGAAAGGCGGCGGGGCGTCGCACCAGGGCGCGGGCCAGGGCGACGCGCTGTTTGTCGCCGCCGCTCAACTTGCCGGGCCGGAAATTAAGCAGATGGCCAATCTGGAGCAGATCGACCACTTCTTTGACCCGCCGGTCGATCTCGTCCTTCGACTCCCCTTCGGCTTGCAGCGGGAAGGCGATGTTTTGCTGGGCGGTCATGTGAGGGTAGAGCGCGAAAAATTGAAAGACAAAAGCGATATCGCGATCGCTGGGGCGCAGCCAGGTGACCTTGCGGTCGTCCAGAAAGATGTCGCCAGTGCTGACCGACTCCAGGCCGGAAATCATGCGCAACGTGGTCGTTTTGCCGCAGCCGGACGGGCCGAGAAAAACGACAAACTCGCCGCTGTCGATGGTCAAGTCCATCGGTTTGACGGCCTGGAATTCGCCGAATCTTTTTTCCACTTGTCGGAGTTTGATGGTTGCCATAGTTTATTCCAATAAGAAATTAGATGTTAGAAATAAGAAATAAATGTTTTTGAGGATTGACCGGGAATAACAGGTGCTATTTTCTTATTTCTAATTTTTATTTTTATTTCCTTTTACTGCCTGATCGCGCCAAAGGTAACGCCGCGTAGCAGGTGGCGGCGCAGGACGAAGGTGATGATAACGACCGGAATCAGGAAGGTGAGCGTGCCGGCGGCGATGGCCGACCACTCGATGCCGCCGCGGCCAAGCATGGTAGCAATGGCCGGGGGAGCGGTGCGGGCGTTGTTGCTGGTCAGCATCAGGGCGAAGGCGTATTCATTCCAGGCAAAGATCAGGCTGAATACCGTTGTCGCGGCAATGCCGGTGGCGGCTTGCGGCAGCACAATTTTGTAGAACGCCTGGAAGCGAGTGTAGCCGTCTACCAAGGCCGCTTCCTCATACTCGCGCGGAATCTCATCGATGAAGCCTTTGAGCAGCCAGACGGTCAGCGACAAGTTAAAGACCGTGTACAGCAAAATCATGCCCAGGTGGGTATCGAACAACCCCAACTGGCGGAACATCAAAAAGAGCGGAATAGTGACGACCACGGCCGGGAGCATGCGTGTACTGAGAATGAAGAAGAGCAGATCGTCCTTGCCGGGGATATCGAACCGGCTGAAGGCATAGGCCGCGAACAAGCCAAGGACAACGGAGATGATCGTTGAGCCGCCGGCGATAATCAACGAGTTCCACAGCCGGGTGACGTAGTCGCTGGGGCCGTTGACGCGTTGGCCGTTACGCAGGGCAATCTGACCGAACAAGCCGAGATCGTCCGCGTTGGCTTTGGCTTCTTCCAGTTTGGAGCCGGAGAGCTGCGACCGCTCGGTGAGGAGAAAGACAAACCCTTCGAGCGTGGGTTCAAAAGCAAGCTTAGGCGGGACGGCAACGACATCGGCCCGCGATTTAAAGGCGGTTAAGCCCATCGCCACAACGGGGATCAAGCCGATCAGCGCCAGAATGAGCACCAGAATGGCCCGAGCGTTCTTCATAAATCTGGCCCGGGGATGGACTTTGTCCACGCGGATGCTTTCAGTGACCGGATTGCGCGGCCCGGTTTCCTCAAATGCGGCCATAATTAAGCCCCTTCCTTCATGCGGTTGAGATTTCTAATATAAAGGTTGCTGATGGCAATGATGATGATCAGCACCATGTAGGCCAGAGCGCTGGCTCGGCCGGTTTGCCACTGGCCCTGAAACGCCTGTTTGTAGAGCGTCACCGCGACGACCTCAGTTTGCGTTCCCGGTCCGCCACCGGTCATGCCCATGACTAGATCGAACGATTTGTTGAAGGCCTCGATGGTGCGGAACAAAATAGCGATCATCATCAACGGCGCAACTTGGGGGAGGGTAATACGCCAGAATTGGAACCAGGCGCTGGCCCGGTCGATGGCCGCCGCTTCGTACAGATAATCGGGGATGGCTTTTAAACCGGACAGAATCAGCAGCATTACAAAGGGCGTCCACATCCAGACATCAACGAAGATGACCGCCCATAAAGCCAGCCCTGGCGTTGGCTGCCCCGCCCAACGACTGGCCAGCCAATCGGGCGCTAGCGAGGGGTTGCTGAACCCGAGTAGATAATTGACATAGCCGAAGGTAGGGTTATACATCAATTTCCAAAACAGGCCGACCACCACTGGCGAGAGCATCATCGGCACCAGAATTAAGGTGGTGACCAGGCCACTGCCAAAGAATTTATCGCGCACCAGCATGGCCAGGGCAAACCCTATAATGAGCTGTAATAGGACGGAAAATAGTACATACTGGCCGGTGGTCGAAAAGAATTCCCACATGCGGTCATCGCTGAGCACCCGCCCAAAGTTCTCGAAACCGATCCAGACCGGCTGCTTATTGGCGATGGCCGAGTAGTTGGTAAAGCTCAGGTAGAGGCTGTAGATCAGTGGGAACACGTTAATGGCAATTAGCAGCACCAGGGTGGGAAAGATGAATAGGTTGCGGATCGCTTTATCGCTGAGATCGCGCCGGGGGTTGGGTTGGGCGCTGCGTGCTTTGGCGACCTCTGTCTGAGATTTGATGACTGTGGACATAATGGGCTCTCTGTTCGTTTTTTGACGCCTCACCCTAAGGTAAGGTCTTTGGCAGCGACGAGTTATACTCGTCGCTGCCAAAAGTGATTGAAAAACAATTAGAGGTAATGGCCGAATACTATCAGGCCATTACGATCTAACTTATTTATTGAACTAATCCGGCATCTTGCAGGATTTGTTGGTGTTCTTCGGCAATGGTGTTCATGGCGTCTTCAGCCGTGCCTTCGCCGCTGACGATGTACTTGCCGAGTTCGGTTTGGGAGACGACCAACAGTTCACCAAAGACAGGCACATTCCAGAAATCTTTGACAAAGGTCATGGTTTTGGCAAAGGCCGGGTTGTAGGGCGCGATTTCAGCGAATTCCGGCGAAGCCAGCACCTTAGAATTACAGGTGTAACCACCGAGTTTGGCCCACTCCGATTGGATATCCTGTTGAGCAAACCACTGGATGAAATGCTTAGCCGCCTCTTGCCGTTCCGGGGCAATGTAGGAAATGATGCTCATTCCTTGGCCGCCGAGCGCCGCGTACTGGTCGCCGTTGGGGCCTTTGGGATTGACGAAGTAGCCGGTGCTTTCGGCATAGGGGTTGACTTCAGGGTTGGCCAGCGCCGGGAAGAAGGCGAAGTAGTTCATAATCATGGCCGTTTGACCACCGATGAAGGCGTCGTTGACTTCGGCAAAGAAGGCGTTGCTGAGACCGGGCGCCTGGCAGCAGTCGTACAATTCGCGATAGAATTCGACGGCCGCGACGGCTTCGGGGGAGTTGATCACGCCCTCGACGTTGTTGTTGGCATCTTGCCAGTTGGCGCCCCAGCTAAAGAGGACGTTCTCCACACCCATCGTCAAGGCATCATAATCAGCCTGCGTGTAGATGCCGACGCCGTACAGCCCATCGTCGGGTCGAGTGAAGAATTTAGCGATATCCATCAATTGTTCGTAGGTTTCGGGTGGAGCGAGCGGATAGCCGTACTCGGTTTCAAAGGCGGCCATTTCGTCGGGGTCTTCAAAGAGGTCTTTGCGATAAGCCCAGCCGTTGGCATCGCCTTCGGTAGGAAAGGCCCAATATTGGCCAGACCCGGTCGGGTATTCGCCATAGTAGGTCAGCGTGGCCGGCGTCACGGTGTCGGCAATGCCGGTTTCGGTCATGAAGTCGGTCAAATCAAGATAGTGGCCTTGGGTCGCCCCTTGGCCGAGCCACTGGCTGTCGCCGATAACCATATCGTATGAGGTGCCTTGGGCGGACATTTCGGTGAAAAACAGGTCGCCAAACGAGCCCCACGGCTCTTGAATGACATTGACCTTGATGCCGAACTGTTCTTCATACATATTGCCGATCTCTTGTAGATAATCGGCGGGGTCCCATTGGGCCCATAAAATGTTGAGTTCGTCGATGCCTTCAGGCGGAGGCGGTAGGGCCGATGACGATTCGCCGGCCGGTTCTTCCGTGGCCTCAGCGGGCGCGGCTTCGCTGCTGTCGCTTTGAGTAGGAGCGCCCGGCGCGACTCCTTCACCGATCAATCCGGCATCTTGCAGGATTTGTTGGTGTTCTTCGGCAATGGTGTTCATGGCGTCTTCAGCCGTGCCTTCGCCGCTGACGATGTACTTGCCGAGTTCGGTTTGGGAGACGACCAACAGTTCACCAAAGACAGGCACATTCCAGAAATCTTTGACAAAGGTCATGGTTTTGGCAAAGGCCGGGTTGTAGGGCGCGATTTCAGCGAATTCCGGCGAAGCCAGCACCTTAGAATTACAGGTGTAACCACCGAGTTTGGCCCACTCCGATTGGATATCCTGTTGAGCAAACCAGCGGATGAAATCTTTGGAGGCTTCTTGCCGTTCCGGGGCAATGTAGGAAATGATGCTCATTCCTTGGCCGCCGAGCGCCGCGTGCTGGTCGCCGTTGGGGCCTTTGGGATTGACGAAGTAGCCGGTGCTTTCGGCATAGGGGTTGACTTCAGGGTTGGCCAGCGCCGGGAAGAAGGCGAAGTAGTTCATAATCATGGCCGTTTGACCACCGATGAAGGCGTCGTTGACTTCGGCAAAGAAGGCGTTGCTGAGACCGGGCGCCTGGCAGCAGTCGTACAATTCGCGATAGAATTCGACGGCCGCGACGGCTTCGGGGGAGTTGATCACGCCCTCGACGTTGTTGTTGGCATCTTGCCAGTTGGCGCCCCAGCTAAAGAGGACGTTCTCCACACCCATCGTCAAGGCATCATAATCAGCCTGCGTGTAGATGCCGACGCCGTACAGCCCATCGTCGGGTCGAGTGAAGAATTTAGCGATATCCATCAATTGTTCGTAGGTTTCGGGTGGAGCGAGCGGATAGCCGTACTCGGTTTCAAAGGCGGCCATTTCGTCGGGGTCTTCAAAGAGGTCTTTGCGATAAGCCCAGCCGTTGGCATCGCCTTCGGTAGGAAAGGCCCAATATTGGCCAGACCCGGTCGGGTACTCGCCATAGTAGGTCAGCGTGGCCGGCGTCACGGTGTCGGCAATACCTTCACCTACCAGAAAATCGGTCATGTTAAGATAGTGGCCTTGGGTCGCCCCTTGGCCGAGCCACTGGCTGTCGCCGATAACCATATCGTATGAGGTGCCTTGGGCGGACATTTCGGTGAAAAACAGGTCGCCAAACGAGCCCCACGGCTCTTGAATGACATTGACCTTGATGCCGGTTTCGGCTTCGTACATATTGCCGATTTCTTGCAGGTAGTCGGCCGGGTCCCATTGAGCCCATAAAATGTTGAGTTCGGTCACGCCGGACGTATCGATTTCTTCGGCGGGAGCCTCGGTTTCGGCGGCCGGTTCTTCTTCAGTGGCGGCTGGTTCTTCAGCCGCAGCTTTTTCCTCTGCGGCGGCTGGTTCGGCGGCTTCTTCCTTAGCCGGGGCTTCCTCAGCCGGCGCGGGCGCCTGTCCACCACATGCAGCTAGAACCATGGCTGCTACTACAATAGAAGCAATCAGCCAAAAGAAACGTTTATTCATATTCTTCCTCCTTGAAAGCAAATTCATTCTTCATTGAAAGTTATTTCATCTTTGTTAAGTGTGGTGCATGCAATTAAATAGGGGATACAGCCGGTGGCCTCTTTAGATTTATATCACCTCCCTCTAAATAATTTCAATTTCAATAGCTTGGATTTTTGACCCAATCAGGCGGAAGTAGCCAGCAAGCAGTATGCATTAAGAAGTGACGCTCTAGATGCCGTGGAGATGGTAGCACGAAAATTTTGGTTAGTCAAAATCCATGTATAACTTTGACATATTGCTTGTGTGGTCGCTGTATACAGGATGTATATAAATTTTTCTGGAATCGTAATTCTCCTCAAAAAATGAGTTATTTGGTCGATGCAGTCAATTCTGTCATAGAATCTCCTTAGATTTAAGGATTGACATAAATAGGGCGATGGTCAGTCGATTTTGCGTGGGTAGTTATGAGTAATTAGTTGAAATTATCAACAAGCGGTAAATTATGGATAATAGACGTTGACACTTATTGAGTTTACCCAAAATATTGAACCTGGCAAGAATAATAAAAAGAATTGTTTGAGCCGTTTTACCCAAGGAGATTTCCATGTCTAAATCCTATATTCTGGCCAGCGATCTCGGTTCCGGCAGTTGCAAAACCCTTATTCTCAATAATTCCGGGCAGGTGGTGGCCAGCGTTGGAGCCGAGTACCCGACCGCTTATCCTCAACCGGGTTGGGTGGAACAAAATCCCGACGATTGGTACGCTGCTTTTGCCCAAACCACGCGCCGGGTTATTGCCCAGGCGGGGATAACGGCTGATCAGATCGCGATGGTTGGTCTGGTGGCGGTAACCCACAATACGGTGTTGCTCGATCATCAGGATCGGCCGCTACGGCCATGCATCCTCACCTTTGATCAACGCAGCGGTCCGCAGTGCCAACAAATTTTGGCTGACTGGGGGGATCGGGTTCAACGCCAGGCGCGAAACTCGGTGACGCCACTGTGGACCTGGCCGCAGTTGCTGTGGGTCAAAGACAACGAGTTCGAGGTTTGGCAGAAAGTTGAGCGTATCCTTTTTCAAAAAGATTACGTCCGGCACCGGCTGGCACCGGACTATATAACCGACTCGATCGACGCCGCCGGTACACTGCTGTTTGATCCGGTGGCCGAGACCTGGCTGCCCGATTTCTACCGCGATTTGGGGTTGCCGGACAATGCTTTACCTCGAATTGTTCACCCGACGGAGGTCGTCTCGACGGTGAGCCAACAAGGCGCGGCGGACACAGGACTAGCGCCGGGGACTCCCGTTATCGCCGGCACGACCGATACGGTGGCCGAGGTCTTTGGCTCCGGCTTGTTGCAGCCGGGGCAGGGGATGGTCAAACTGGCCAGCGTCGGTCGCTTGGCCGTGGTCAACCCGACGCCTATCGACGATCTGCGTATTCTCAATTACCGGCACATCATCGATGGATTATGGTATCCCGGCAGCGGCACCAAATCGGCGGCGACGGTGCCACGCTGGCTGCGCGATAACCTGTGGCGGCAGCCCTCCTTTGCCGAAATGGACGCCGCGGCGGCACAAATTGCGCCCGGCAGTGAAGGGTTGCTGTTTCACCCTCACCTTCTGGGCGAGTGGGCGCCCCATTGGGATGATCGGCTACGGGCTAACTTCATTGGCGCCACGATGCGCCACACCCAGGCCCACTTTACCCGCGCCGCGCTCGAAGGGGTGGCTTTTGCCCTGCGGGATGCCATCGCGGGGTTGGCCGAGATTGGCCTGACTTATCAAGAGTATCGTCTCATTGGCGGCGGATCGAAAAGCCAACTTTGGTCGCAAATGGTATGTGATGTGCTGGGTGAGACCTTGCTGCTGCCGGTCGAGCAGGATGCGGCTTTTGGCGCGGCCTTGATTACCGGGGTGGCGGCAGGCTTTTTCGATCTCGATCCGGCCTCGATTCAACCGCTGGTCAAAATCGAGAGACGGCTGGAGCCGGATACTCGACGACACGTAATTTACAACGACCTGTTTGAGATTTATCGCGAGGCTGATCGCCACCTCAGCGCCATCGCTCACCAATTGGCCGAGTTTGAACGGCGTTGAACTTATCCGGTTTGATTTGACATTCTCATCCTGTCTGGTTATAGTTTAGATAAATTGGTCTGACCATTTGGCCTGTTGACCTATGATCGAACAAAATTTAACCACAAAGTTTGGGACATTTGAAAAAGAACCGCTGTGGCAGATGATCGCCCGGCGGTTGATGACTCTGCTGAAAGAAAAGCAGCTTAAGGCCGGCGATAAACTGCCCCCGGAACGAGAATTGGCGGCGATGATGCAGGTCAGCCGGCCTTCATTGCGGGAGGGACTGCGGGCGTTGTCGATGATGAATGTGTTGGAGATTCGGCAGGGCGACGGCACCTACGTTTCGTCGTTGGACCCGGAGCTGCTGGTTGAGCAGTTGTCTTTGGTGCTGGCATTGGATGACTCGACGCTGCTTCAACTGTTCGAAGCCCGCAAAATCCTTGAGGTCGGCATCATTGGCCTGGCGGCGAAACGGATCACCGCCGAAAATATTACCGAATTAAAAGCCAACCTGGCTCGCTCCGAACAAGCCGTCGCCGATCCGGCGGCGTTTCTTGAAGTTGATGTCGATCTACATAAAAAGATCACCGAAATTGCTCAAAACCCGATTCTAACTCGAATTTTCGACTCCGTTAACCATTTGGCCCGAGCCAGCCGTACCCGAACGACGGAACTCGACGGTATTCGCGAGCAGTCGCTGGCCGATCATCAAGCGATTGTCGCCGCCTTGGAGGCCAAAGATTCGGAGGCGGCTCAAGCGGCGATGCTGCAACATCTCAATAACGTGCAGGCCAAGTTGGTCGCCTCGCTGCCTAAAATGTCTGGGGAATAATCCTTTCAGACCCAGATTTGCGGGAGCGCCAAAGTTTACTTTGACCGTTGACAAAGCAAGCTTGGCTGCTCCAGAATTTTAACTTCATAAGGAGACCGTCATTGAAACTGACAACCTATGTTCATCGCGGAACAACTTACATTGGTGTACTGTTAGACAAGGTCATTATTAATTTACCCCAGGCGGCTCTCGCCTTTCAACAGCAGCATAATGAGGCCACCTCCATTGTAATTTCAACCGATATGATGTCACTGCTGGCCGATAGTGATACGATTTGGCCGATCGTCACTGATGTTATCGCCTGGGTTAAATCGCTGCCTAATATCATCGAACAGCCGTTTGTCCACCACCTCTCGGACATCGAAATCATGGCTCCCGTGCCTAATCCCAGTAAAATCGTCTGTGTTGGTCTCAACTATCACGACCACTGCCGCGAGCAGGGCGTCGCGGTGCCGGAGCGACCGCTGCTGTTCGCCAAATTTCCTTCGACCCTTATTGGTCCCGAAAAATCGATTACCTTGAACTCAGATGTCAGCCAGCAGGTTGATTATGAGGCTGAATTGGCTCTGGTCATCGGCCGCACTGCCCGAAATGTGCCACTTGAAGCGGCCTATGACTATATCGCTGGTTACACCATCGCCAACGATGTCAGCGCCCGCGATGTGCAATTTTCCGACGGCCAGTGGGTTCGCGGTAAGTCGTTCGACACCTTTTGCCCGCTGGGGCCTTATCTGGTGACCACCGATGAAATTGCCGATCCGCACAATCTGGCCATCCGCTGCCGGTTGAACGGCGAGTTGATGCAAGACTCAAACACCGGCGAAATGATTTTCAAAATTCCCGAACTGATCGCTTTCATTACCCAATCTTCAACCCTTAATCCCGGTGATGTGATTATCACCGGCACGCCCCACGGCGTTGGTGTGTTTCGAGAGCCCAAAGTTTTTCTCAAATCCGGCGATGTCGTCGAAGTCGAGATAGAGGGTTTGGGGATACTCCGCAATTCGGTTATATAAGCGTTCAGCTCTTAGCTGTCGGCCATCAGCTTTTGTGGCGATTTGTGAATTTAATGAGCCGGTAAAGAGACTAAAGCTGACGGCCGAACGCTGAAAGCTGAAGGCTCAAACTATGTAAAGGAAACGATTATGACCCAAATTGTCGATTTGTCCGTGCCTATTGGCGAAGATACCCTCAGCCCGCCGTCGGTCAATCTGCAATTTCAGATGACCAGCTATCATCGCGGCCCCGGCTTTTGGCAGGCCAGCAAAATCGAAATGCTGCTTCACACCGGCTCGCATGTCGATTTTACCAAGCACGTCCAGGAAGACGGCGAAACCGCCGTCGATGTCGATCTGGCCCGGGTTTTTGGCCAGGCGCTGGTGGTCGATTTGAGCTTTGCCGAGGCTAACCACGAAATCTCTGTGGCCGATCTGGAGACCCACGCACCCGCCATTCAACCCGGCGATATCGTGCTGGTTCGCACCGATTGGACTGAAAAGCACTGGGGTAATTTCCCCACCTACTACATGGAGTCGCCCTACTGTTCCCCTGAGGCGGCCCAGTGGTTGATCGATCGTGGGGCCAAAGCGGTCGGCTTCGACTGTTTCAGCGAATATTGCGCCCGCTTGCCCAATTTCACCTCGGAAGAGTTCATCATTCACAAGATCGTGTTGGAAAACGGCGCGATTTTGATGCAGCAGCTCACCAATTTTTCCAAACTGCCCACCGATCGACGATTTCAATTTTTCGGGCCGTTTATCAAAATTCGCGGAGCGGAAGGATCGCCGGCTCGGTTTTTCGCTCTGCTCGATTAACTATCTTCTGTGGCCATAGTACAAGGAGGTATTAATGTGATTGTAAAAGACTATTTTTTACCGGAGTCACTCGACGAAGCCGTTACCCTGCTGGCCGAACGCGGCCCGGATTTGCTGGTAATGGCCGGCGGCACCATCGCCATGATGCGCATGAACGAGGGGCATCTGCTGCCCGATCAGGTGATGGGCTTGCGTCGTGTCGGACTGGATGCCATCACAATCAACGGCAAGCTGTCGATTGGCGCTACGACGACATTGAGTACGTTAGCGAATAATGAGAGCGTGCCGATGCTGTCGCAAGCGGCCCGGAGCGCGGCGTCCTGGTCGCTGCGGAATATGGCGACGGTCGGCGGTAACTTATTTGCCCGTAACCCTTACGGCGATGTCGCCACCGCCTTACTGGCCCTGAATGCCGATTTGAGGGTGATCAACCGGAACGGGGAGCGTGTTTTGCCGCTGGCCGATTTCTTTGCCGCGAACCGCCAATTGGAGCCGGGAGAACTCTTGGCCGATATTCTCGTGCCGCCGCCCACCGGCCAAACCGTTTATCATAAATTTGGCCGTCGGGCTTATAACACCCCCGCCGTGGTGACCATCGCCGCTCACATCACGCGAGACGGCGACAGCGTAACCGCGGCCTCGATTGCTCTGAACGGCGTCGCCGCCACGCCGGTACGGGCCATCCCCGCCGAAAAAATGCTCGTTGGCCAGCCGCTCAATGGGGAAACAATCACGGCGGCGGCGCAGGCGGCTGCGGAAACGGTCGATCCGCCCAGCGATGCTGTGGCCAGCGGCTGGTATCGGCAAAGGATGGTCAGAGTCATCTTGGAGCGGGTCCTCACTCAAATTATGGAACAGGAGCAATAAATGGCTTCCAAAGTTGTCAGCTTTACGCTCAACGGACGAGAAACCGAGGTGATGGTCAAACCGTTGACCACGCTGCAAGTGGTGCTGCGGGAGCAGTTAGGCCACACCGCCACCAAAACCGGCTGCCGGCAAGGCGGCTGCGGCAGTTGCACCGTGCTGCTCAACGGCGAACCGGTGTTGTCTTGTTTACTGCCGGCGGAAGATGTGGCCGGCCAGCAGGTCACTACGCTAGAAGGATTGACGCCTATCGACGGGCTGCACCCGGTTCAACGTGCATTTTTCGACCATTACGCGGTGCAGTGCGGTTACTGTTCGCCGGGCATGATTTTAACCACCAAAGCCCTGTTGGATCGCAATCCCACCCCCTCCCGTGAGGAGATTGTCGAGGCCATTTCCGGCAATATTTGCCGCTGCACCGGCTACACCGCCATTATCGAGGCGGTCGAAGCGGCGGCGCAAGCACTAAAAGGAGGCCAAAATGGGCGCTAATGTTTTGGAAAAAGCGGCGGAAAAGAAATATCGTGTGGTGGGCCAATCGGTGCCGCGCCGAGACGGTATGGGCCACGTCACCGGAACCACCAAATTTGTTGGCGATGTTCACTATCCGGGTATGCTGCATTTAAAGATGGTCCGCAGTCCCGTCCCCCACGCCAAAATTAACGGCATCGACTTTTCCGAAGCCGAAAAGGTACCCGGCTTCGTGCGGGTGCTGACTCATCGGGATGTCCCTAAAAATATCTATACCATTTTGTGTTTGATCGGCGTGGGACCCGACGACGAACCGGTGCTGGCCGTCGATAAAGTGCGCTATCAGGGCGAGCCGATAGCGGCTATTTTGGCCGAAACGGAGGAAGCAGCCCTGGAGGCGGTTGCCAAAGTAAAGCTCGATTTGGAAGAACTGCCGGCCGTGTTCGATGTCGAAGAGGCGCTCAAACCCGGCGCGCCTATCGTCGCCGATACGGGCGTCAACTACTTTATCTACGAAGGCCACCACTGCCGTCGGGTGCGTTACGGCGATGTCGAAGCGGGATTCGCCCAGGCCGATTTTATTGTGGAAGAAACCTACAATACCAAGCCCATCGAGCACGCGCCGACCGAAACCACCGGCTGTGTGGCCAAGCCCGAAGCCGACGGCCGCGTGACGGTGCATACGAACACCCAGGCGCTTTATTTCTCGCTGGATAACACCGCGCTGATTTTGCAGGTCCCCTTTCAAAAGCTGCATTTTGTCGGCGGCACGGTGGGCGGCGGGTTCGGCGGCAAGGTCGATGTCATCACCGAGCCGATTACCACCCTGGCCGCGATGAAAACGGGCCGGCCGGTCAAATTCATCTACAGCCGGGCCGAGGAGATGCAGGTCTCGTCGCCGCGCAGCGCCTGGCGGCTGAAGTATAAGGATGGCGTGATGAAAGACGGCCGGATAGTGGCCCGACAGATCACCTCCTATGCCGATGCCGGGGCTTACAACCGCCACACACCATACGCCGTAACCAAGCACGCGGCCAATGTGGCCGGTCCCTACACCATCCCCAACGTCCATATCGATGCCCACTGCGTTTTCACCAACCACACCCCCGGCAGCGCCTTTCGAGGCTTTGGGGTGACGATGGCCTCCTTCGCTATTGAACTGCAAATGGACAAGATCGCCGCGACGGTGGGGCTGGACCCGTGGACGATTCGCTTTATCAACGCCTATCGCAATGGCGATGTGCGCCCGCACCGCAAGGTGGCCGAGGACGTCACTTTTATCGAGACGATGCAGGCCGCAGCCAAATTGGCGGGACACGAGCTACCGGAACATCTACTGGCAATGAATTCTTGGGACAGAAATGGGGGTCAACATGACTAAGGTTCGAGGCCAGGGGATGGCTGCTATCAATTACCCCACCGGCATGAATCTGGGGGGCGATCCCTCACAGGCGCTCATTCACGCCAGCACAACCGGGAACTTCATTATCTCTCTCTCCAGCACCGATTTAGGCCAGGGGCTTAAAACGGTCATTGCCCAGATTGGGGCAGAGACGCTGGGCGTTCCCTTCGACACCGTCATAATCGATACCGCCGACACCGACACCGGGCCGCACTGTATGGGTACCTTTGCCAGCCGAGCCACGCATCGGGTGGGCAACGCGGTGATGATGGCGGCCAACGAGGCCAAAAAAGCCCTGCTGGATGTAGCCGCCGATGAATTGGAAGCCAGCCCGGATGATTTGGAATTGGACGGCAACGGCAGCATTGTGGTCAAAGGTGTGCCGGATCGGTCGATCAGCGTCATCGATACGGCTTTGGCAGCGCATTTCAAACACGGCAAAACCATCGCCGGACGTGGGATCTATATGAAGCCCAAAAGTAAGGTCGATCCCCTGACCGGCGAAATGGACCCCGACTCGACCGAGGCCCACGCTTGCACCGTCGCCGAGGTGGAGGTTGACACCGAAACCGGCGAGGTCAAGGTGTTGAGTCTCAAGAGCGCCTATGAAGTGGGTCAGCAGGTCAACCCGGCTCTGGTCGAAGGGCAGATTGTCGGCGGGGCGTTGATGGGCATCGGCCACGCCCTGTACGAAACCACCAATCCCTACTACCCGGCCATCGATCACGGCCCGCTTAACTTCAGCGATTATCTGATGCCCGGCCCGGCGGAACTGCCGGAGATGGAGAGTGTGGTGCTTGAATTTCCGTCGTCGAACGGCCCGTACGGCGTTAAAGGCGTCGGCGAGATGACGGCCAACTGCCCCATTCCGGCGATTGTGAACGCCATCAACAATGCGCTCGGCGTGCGGATTACCACCCTGCCGGTTACACCGGAGGTGGTCCTTAGAGCGTTGGAAGAGAAGGCGGCTCAAGCGTAGCCAATCCAATCTCTAATTTTCTCACGGAATATTCTAGTTGACTTTTGTTCATTCCTATCATTAACGACAGGAGTCAGACCGTCTCGATTGAGACAACACCCAGAATAAAAATGTAACGGAGCGACAAAGCTGGCTTTGTCATTCAGAGTCAGGTCAAAGTAAACTTTGACGCTCCAGACCTCTATTTTTACAAGAGTCGAACAGTCCCTTTTGGACGACACCGACAATGAAAATGTTGTAGGACAAACTTAAGTTTGTCCTACAACATCTATTCTCACAGGAGATTATTATGGTAAAAATTGTATCATTGATGAAACGTAAGGAAGGCATGAGTATCGAGGCGTTTCGGACGTGGGCCTTTGAGGAGCATGCGGCTATCGGCAAGCAGTTTCCCAAAATTCGCCACTACCGCATGAGCGTGGTGCAGCCGGAACACGCCGACGGCCCCTACGATGCCGTGTCTGAGTTGTATTTCGATACGCTGGATGATTTCAAAGCGGCCCTCGAGTCCGAATTCGGCGCTCAGGCCGGGGCGGATATCAAGGCCCACTGTGCGCCTGATCGCTTTCGGCTGGTGACGGATGAGGTTGTTGTGGTTTCGTAACGGGGGAGTGACTGGCACTTAATCGTCGTAACTGTAGCGTTATGTTCCTCTCTACATTTTCAGTTGAGTAAAAGTGCCAGTCACCTGAGGCGTGACGTGGTAAAAATTTAGAGGCACTGATACTCTCCCCCGCATCAGTGCCTCATCATGAGAAGGATATCTTCTCCGGGCAAGCATGTGAAAATCCATAATATGGATATAGTTTGATTGTATCAGATATTGTTAGAATATAGAAAAATTAGGGTGACATCTGGAAGTAGGGAACAAGAATTTGGTATGATTCTTTAATTCCTACTTCCAGTTCATTTACCACTAAACTCGCTCGTTGAATTCACGGGTGTGAACTTCAACGGGTACTGTCATTAGCTCCAAAATCGCTCGGGCGACGTGATCGGAAAAGCGGCGAAAGGCTTCCTCACCCTTTTCAGCCGTGGCGGTGGTCGGGTTGCCGATGGTGCCTGACTCGATGAACTCGTGATGGTCCATCGGAAAGTTGAAATATTTGTAACCCTCGAACTGCACATCGGGCATGCCGTCTTTCTTGGCGAAGCTGCGGGGCAGGAATTCCGGGACGTGAGCCAGCGTTTTCTCGGCGCGATCCATCCGAACGTAGTTAGTGCCTTCGACCACATCATGGGCCAGCATCTGCGAAGTTTCCAACTCGCTGGCGTGCCAGCCGGGGGTTTCTTCCGGCGGATTGACCATCAAACCTTCCATCAACCCCACGTAATTTTCCATATAGGGTTTGGCAAAACCGATTAGTGCGCCGGTATCGTAGCGTAGTTTGCGCAGCACCGGATCAACCACTTTGACATTGGAGCCATGCCCGTTGATAAACACAATCCGGTTGAAGCCGTGGTGGATCAAGCTGCGGGCGACATCGTACATGAGATTGAGCAGCGTTTCAGGCCGCACGGTAATCGTACCGCGCCCCTGGTTGGGTTTGTGCATGTGTTGGGGGGAGTAGCCGGTCCAGATACAGGGGGTGTAGAACACTTGAATTTGCTCGGCCACACGGCGGGATACCTCTTCGGCGGTGACGGTATCGGTTTTGAGGGGCAGGTGCGGGCCGTGCTGCTCGGTGCTGGCCACCGGCACCATGATGATGTCTTTCGTTTGCAAATATTCCTGGATATCGACATAGGTTAAGTCAGCGATGTTGTATGATCTAAATTGACCATTATTGCTCATGGATTATGCTCCTATAATATAATGTCACTCAAGTTACCGTGCCTGGGTTCAAATTGGGGAGTAAGGAGTAGGAAGTAGGGATTAGGGGGCAAATACGCCAATTTAATTTTGGCCTTCTTTCTCCCTATTCATCATTTCCAAAAAAAGCTCGGCGATCTCAACCCCAAAAGCGGGGTCGTTGACGTGCCGTGGGTAGTCCAAAATGGGAATATCCGGGCGCAGATCTTGGCGAAGGGCGGCCATAAAAGCCGCGTCAGCCTCAGGGTCCCAGAAAACGCCGTCGGGGGGATAGCTGGGAATGGACAATCCCTGGGTCGGATAAGCCATCTTGATTGGTCCGGTGGCCTCGTTGAGCCGCTCGGCAAAGCGATGGCCCAGTTCGGCCATCTCCGGTTCGAGCGTCCGGACTAGCGTAAAGACCGGGTTGTGGGTGTACAACGGCCGCTCACGCAGATGCTCGGGGACGGCCTCGGGTGGGCCGTGGACGGTGAAGTCGATGCAGCCGGGGACGACGACCTGCGGCAGCCCCAACCGGCCCACCACCCGCAGCCGCTCCGGCCCGCCGTTGTGGAAGCCGCCGACCAGTTCATCGGCCAGTTCGTCGGTGGTCATGTCGATCACGCCGATAAACAGCCCTTTCTCGGCTAACTCCTCCATCGCCGGTCCACCGACGCCATTAGAATGGAAGATGATGGCCTCGATGCCCTCTTGAGCCAGCCGCTCTTTGGCCGCCATCACTGATTTGGTGGTGTTGCCCAACATTGTAATAGCGACGTAACGCTCATTCGTATCCAGATTGATCGGGTGGCCGTGCTCGACCAGCCCGGCCAGCGCCGCCGCCATATTGTCGAAAATCGTTCGGCTAATCGGGTTGAGGCCCAGGATATCGATGATCGAGTGGATGACCATCACATCGCGCAGGCCCATCAACGGCCCGAAGTGTCGCTTGCCGGAGGCGATGGGGGTAGCCAGCAGCTTGGGTACGCCGATCGGCAAGGCTTGCATGGCGTGCGCCCCCAAGACCGAGCCTTCCGCGCCGCCCAAACAAGCCACCCCGTGCAGCCGGCCGGCAGCGTACTGATCGAGCACCACTTGGCGAACGCCTTTCATCATTTCGTGAACCGCCGCGCCGCGACTGCCGGCCTGCCGGATCGTGTCGATATCGCTGCCGGCAGCCTGCGCCACCGCCGCGCGACTAATATCCGGCTCGATCTCAAGCGGTTCGCCTAAAATGCCGGAGTCGATCACCAGCGTCTTCAGCCCCAACTCCCGGCAGCGATCGCGCAAGTAACCTATCTCCGGCCCCTTGGTATCAAGCGTGCCAATCAATGCCACGGTTTTCATCATCATCTCCCGCAAATTATGAAGGATGAATTATGAATTATGAATCGATGTGACCTTCATAATTCTGATTTCATAATTCATAATTCATAAATTCCCTTTACCCGCCGACTTTTTTGATGGCGTCGCGCAGGGTGTTGGCGGAGATTTCGACCAGCCAACTGTAGAATTCGTCGGAGAGAACGCCGCTGCCGTGATCTTCGATGAATTTGAGTTGTTCGGGCGTTAGTTCCGACTCGGCGGCGGCGGTGGCGTTTTTGTAGGGGTTAGCCGGGGTGCGGTCGAGCGGCGCGACGAACTCCACGGTCAGGGCGCTGTTGTAACCGGCGGCTTTAAGCGTGGTCAGCAGGCGCACCCAATCGTAATCGCCTTGACCACAGGCCATGCGGTTGTTATCGGCCACATGGAACGCGACCAGCCGCTCACTGCTGTTGAGAATAGCCTGGTACAGATTGGCTTCTTCAATATTAATATGGAAGGCATCGAGGCAAATGCCGCAGTTCGGGCCAACCGCTTCAGCCAGTAGTAGCGCCTGATCGTGGCGATTGAGGAAGTTAGTTTCAAAACGGTTGAGGGGTTCAAGCCCTAAGACGATGCCGGCTTTTTCACTGTGGTCGTAAACTTCTTTGAGGCCCTCGACGGCCCAAGCCCATTCCTCTTCCGGGCTGGCCATCGCGGCGACTTTGCCGACCTGTGACGGCACAATGGTCATCTCCTCGCCTTCGAGTTCCTTGACCATCGTCACGCAATCTTTCAGGTATTGGACGGTGCTGGCCCGCACCGCTTCGTCGGCGTGGATGAGGTCGCGGCCTTCAAACATGAGCGAGACGGAGCCGAAGCAGCGCAGATTGTGCTCTTTGAGCAGGCCCCGTACGTCGGCGGTATTGTATTTTGACGGTTCACCTTCAATTTCGATGGCGTCGTAGCCGTGTTTGGCTAAGCGGCGAATGGTAACGTCAATCGGTTCTGCTCGCATCCAATTGTGCATTGAAAGAAACATAGGTGTAGCCTCCTTGCTTTACATTGATTATCTTCTTTGAATAAATTTGCAACTGCGCAGCCAGCGTCAAGCGCCGGGGGCAACAGCTTTGTTACCGAATCTGATCTATTTATAGGCGGTTTTAACGAGGACTACCGAACGGTTCGTACCGTCGAAAAATCGTCCGTACCGTCGAAAAATGGTTCGTGCGGAAAAATGGTTCCTACCATTCGCCAAACGATTCCTACCGCGGAAAAATGGTTCCTACCGCCGAAAAGTCATTCCCACCAACCGCCGAACGGTTCCTACCATCGAAAAATGGTTCCTACCGCCGAAAAATCATTCCTACCGACCGCCGAACGATTCCTACCACGGAAAAATGATTCCTACCGACGAAAAGTCATTCCTACCGACCGCCGAACGATTCCTACCGCGGAAAAATGGTTCCTACCGACCGCCGAACGATTCCTACCACGGAAAAATGGTTCCTACCGCTGCTCAGACCTATAAACCTGAGTTCGATAATTAAAATCGGGTATGTCATTTCGGAGCCGGAGGCGGAGAAATCCCTCAGACATCCCCATAAATGAAGCATTCGCTGGGAAAAAATGAGCGTTGTCGCTGCACATTTTCCCAACCGGACACCTTTTCAAGCGTATTGTCACAGGGATTTCTCCGCTGCGCTTCGAAATGACATGAAACACCTCTATTTCCGAACTCAGGTTATAAGGTTTCCGAAGGTGACTTCAAGACTGCTATCGAGCCATATCGTTAGAGGATTTCATCTGCTGGTGGGTTTGAAAACCTTATAGGTCTCCGGCAGGCTATAGTTACCGTTTACATTTATATCGCCGCCAAAAGCTTAACTTGTAGGTCACGTTCGTCGATGTGTTTGGCCAGGAATGATGCGGCCAGGGGCGAGTCGGTGACGATGGTGGTTGCGCCCAATTGGGCCGCGTAGTCGAGCCGCTGCCGGGCCAGACCGGCGGCTAAATCGGGATAAGTTAGCCACAGGCCATCATCAGCGCCGCTGCTTTTAGCCAGTGAGCGCGTCCAGGTGCTGAAGACGCGTTCCACACCCAGCATGTCGAGCCGCCGGCGGGGCGCTTCGTAAACGTCCCCTGTCCCAAACGCCGCCTCATCTTCCCGGTAGCCCGGTAAAACGGCCAGATTATTGGCCATCCGATCGGCGATCAAACAGGCCGGGCGGCTGTCGTGGACGAAAACGACGCCTAAGTGGGACGATCCCTGGGCGGTGTTCTCGGCCAGCACCGTCGATAACAGCTTGACCGCCACCCCGCCCGGTAAGTCGATACCGAGCGCCGGATAAATCTTGGTCAAGGCCCAAGCGGTCTCCGGCCCATCGGCGATAACCGTTTGCGCGCCGCTGGCCTGGATATGCTCAATCACCTGTGCCGCTTGAACTTGAGCGACATCCAACGCGCCGAGCGCATAGGCTAATGCGCCGGTTGACGCCACCCACGGGGCCGCTTGTACGCCGGCCTGTTGCAGCGTCGCCTGCATCGGTTCCAAGAGCGCGTCATCGCCAAGTTGGGCGATTTCACCGGCCAGCAGCAGCGTCCGCGCTCCGGTTGGGACGCGCTCCGGTTCAAGTTTGCTGGCTTCAACCGCTTCGACCACGCCAGCTGGGGCCAGCCCGGCGGCCCAAATGTCGGCCCGGGCATCGAGCATATATTGGCTGACCGGGTAGTGGAACACGTCGAACGCCTCGCTGATGCTGTCGAGGGTGGATTGGTACATCAATTCCACCTCGCGCCGGTTCCAGGTGATGATATTCTCGGCGATGCGCCACATCATCATCACCCGGCCGCGGGTGGTGTGGCTTTCCAGCTTGGTCAAATTCGCCACTTCAGCCGCGGGTTTGCACATCGGCGAGAAGCGAAGTTCGTAAAGCGATTGTTTGTGGGTGGCTAAGCGTGTCATGGTTTTCTCGTGAAGACTAACTTATGACGGTAATTAGTCGTTGGTAAATGGTAAATAAATTCGCGAATTACCAATGACTAATTACCAATTACTTTATTTCACCGGTCCGAAGCCCATCTTGCCGGGGTTGAGTAGATTGTGCGGATCAAGGCCTTGCTTTAGGGCATCCAAAACTTGAAAGGCCGGACCGTACTGGCTGCGGACATGTCGCCCGATTTTTAACCCGACGCCGTGGTGTTCGTTGAGGACGCCGCCGTACTCGAGGTTGATTTTAACAGCGGTGTCCCAAATTTCGTTGTGCAGGGCTAGCGCCTCGTCGGGGTCTTGCGGCGGATTTTCGATGATGAAGCGGTCGTACAGCATCGCGCCCCAGGGGAACCAGTGGGATAGGTGGCCGTAGTAGAAAATGTCCCACTTCTTATAGCGCTCTTCCAAGGTTCGTTTCTTGGCCTCATAGAGGGGCTCCAGCTTATCGAAGGTGCAAACCGTATCGAGCGTGCCGAACATCCAGGGCATGTCGAGCGTTTTAGGCGGGAAGTAGAAATCGTAGCGATGCTCCCACCAGTGATGGCCCGGCTCTTCGCCTAAATCTTCAGCGCCGAAGCTGCGGCAGATGTCGTAAGCGATGTTCTCCTGCACGTCGACGATATCGGCCAGGCCGTCGAAGCCGATGACCATGTATGAGCCGTGATCGACGTCTGCGCCGAGCACCCGTTTGACGGTTTTGATGGTCGAGGGTTCGTCGTAGAGCCGAATCACCAGCGGCTGAAGGCGATCGAGCATAATGCGGCGGCCGGCTTCGATGCCGCTGTGCAGATCGGGAAAGAGGAACGAGCGAAAACGGCGGACTTCCGGCAGTTTTTCCAGGCGCATGGTGGCTTCGGTAATAATGCCGTAGCTACCTTCCGCGCCGACGAACACCTGGAGGATACCGGGGCCGGCGGCGTGGTTGGGTACGGGCAGCGTGCGCATGATGTCGCCGTTGGGCAGCACCACCTGAAGGGTCAACACCATATCCTCGGCCTTGCCGTACTTCGTCGAGATCGTGCCGGAGCCGCGCGCGGCCAAATAACCGCCTAATGTGGCGGAATGAACTGACGCCGGGTAGTGAGGCAGCATAAAGCCGTGTTCGTTCAGGGCGCATTCTAAATCGAAGCCGTTGATGCCGGCCTGGGCCGTGACCGTTTGCGATTGAGGATCGATGGCGATGATGCGGCTGAGGCGTTTGAGATCGACGGTGATGCCGCCGTAAACCGGCACGATACCACCCTGCGTACCGGAGCCGCCGCCCCAAGGAATCACCGGGATTTTATAGACATTGGCCAGCCGGATTACCGCTGATAACTGCTCGACCGTTTCCGGCAGGACGACAAAATCGGGCAGCGGCGGCAGCTCACCCCGGTCGATGAGCAAACGGGGCACCCAGAAGTAATCGACGCCGTAAATGGTGCGATCGGCTTCTTCGGTGAGAACATACTCCGGACCGACAATACCGGCCAATTCGGTTTTAATCATCTGACTCTGTAATCGATGCACAGTGGGGGTTTCCTTAACTAGTATTGGAAGAACCGCTTTACCATGTTTTCTCTGACATTACGGATATGATCAAGCGTAATTTGTTTGGCTTTTTCACCCTCACCGTTGAGAATAGCCTGCACAATCTGGAGATGTTCAGCCGTTCCTTCGATGAGGTACTGTTCGGGGACGTGCTCATCGGCGGCTTGGGTGAAGATACGATTTCGGGCCTGCATCACCATCTCACCCAGAAGGTGATTGGGGCAGGCATTACATAAGGTTTCGTGCCATTTGATATCGGCTTTTGACCAGCGGGGCCGGTCGCCAGCCTTGGCGGCTCGTTCCATTTCGTGAGTTAAACTGAGCATTTTGGTTTTTTCTTCGGTGGGCATGGCTTCGGCGGCCAGGCGCACCAGTTCCGGCTCGAGCAGTTCTCGAACGTGAATGGCATCAAAAACATCCTGAATAGATGGAGCGGCGATGGTAATAGCCCGGCCAGGAATGACCTGCACTAGACCCTCTTTGGCCAATCGCTGAAGCGCCTCGCGCACAGGGGTACGGCTGATGCCTAAGGCTTTGGAGAGCCGCGTTTCGGATAGGGGTTCGCCCGGCTGTAATTGGGCGTGTTTGATGGCTTCGTACAGACGCTCGTAGGCAGCTTCGCGTAATAAGCGCGAATTGGCCCCATCAATTTTGCCTTTGGTGGACAGATAATCTTCCAACTTGCTCATGCCGTCAACAGTCATAGTGCCTCGAATTGGATTCGTTGATCTTCTAATGGTAATCGTATTAAAGCTGTATACCGTATGTATGGGGAGATAATACGAGCAGTATGGGTTTTTGTCAAATATATTTTGTCAAAAGTTTTATCTGGGTGTATAAATAGGACCACGTATCAATCAATCAAAGGAGATTTCAGCTATGGTTAGCGGTAAAGATGAATCGAGCAAACTACAACGAAAGTTAAAGTTTGGCCAGATCGGTGGCGGGCGAGACTCGTTCATCGGGGCGGTACACCGCCGGGCGGCCATTTCCGACGGATTTACTGAATTTGTTGCCGGCGCGCTGTCGAGTGATCCCGGCAAAGCCAAGTTATCAGGTCAGGATCTGTTGTTAGAGCGCGTCTACGGCTCCTGGCAAGAGATGCTGGAAAAAGAGAATGCGCTGCCTGATGGCGAGCGCATCGATTTTGTTAGCATTGTCACCCCCAATCACGCCCACTTTGAACCAGCCTTGGCTTTTGTCGAAGCCGGGTTTAACGTCATCCTCGACAAGCCGATGGTTCACAGCAGCGAGCAGGCGCAGAAATTGCTCGAGGCCGTGGAAGAAAATCAGGTGGTGTTTGGCGTCACCTATAACTACACCGGTTATCCGATGGTCAAAGAAGCCCGTGACTGGGTGCGCTCCGGCAAAGTAGGTGAGATCCAGCGGGTGGTGGTTGAGTATCCTCAGGATTGGTTGCTGAATAAGATTGAAGATGCCGGGGCCAAACAGGCTGAGTGGCGCACCGATCCGGCTCGATCCGGGATTGCCGGCGCTGTTGGCGATATCGGTTCGCACTGCGAGAATTTGGCGAGTTACATTACCGGCCTGGAACTCGACGCCGTTTGCGCCGATTTGAACACGTTTGTCCCCGGCCGCCGGCTCGATGATGATGCCAGTGTTTTGCTGCGCTTCAAAAATGGGGCGCGGGGCGTTCTATGGGTGTCGCAGATTTCGACGGGTGAAGAAAATGGGCTGACCATTCGGGTCTATGGCACCAAAGCCGGCCTCGAATGGCAGCAGGAGCATCCCAACTGGCTCTATATTAAAACTCAAGGCGGGCCGACGCAGATCTACAAGCGGGGCAACGGTTATTTGAGTGAGGCCGCCACCCGATCGACTCACTTGCCGTCCGGCCACCCGGAAGCTTTCTTTGAGGCGTTTGGAAATATCTATATGAATATTACCGACACCATTCGCGCCCGGCTGTCCGGCCGAGAACCTACGGAATTAGAGTTAGATTTCCCGACGGTGTATGATGGCGCTCGCGGCGTGAAATTTATCGAGAAAGTGGTTGAAAGCAGTAATAGCGCCCAAAAATGGGTGTCGTTTTAATCGATGAGAAGTAGCCTGACTAAAGCCGGGGGATACTCCCGGCTTTTTTGTTAATGGTATATCCTTAAAATGAGTATTGACTGTTTTGAAAATGGACTATATTATTAGGGGCATGTAACCCGGCTGCATTTTACTGGACACAGAACATTATTAATCGATCAAAGGTTATGGCGCGCAGCTCGTAATTACGGGTAAAGTTTATGGCTCGAGAGTGGGATCAACAGCGGTTACAACGTTACATCGACGAGGGGGTTGAAGAAAGTCTAACGCTTGACTACAAAGCCGGCGACGCTTTGCTCAAAAAAAATGGGCGGGCGAAAGAGATTGCCAAAGATGTGTCGGCTATGGCCAATTCGGCGGGTGGGGTCATTATTTACGGCATCCGCGAGCATGAAGCGTTTGAGTTAAAGCATCGCCCGGCGGCCTTTAGCGCGGTTGATCGGCGTGAATGTTCTAAAGAGACACTTGAGCAAATCATCAGCAGTAATATTCAACCTCGTATTAGCGGCATTATTATTTCCCCGGTGTCGTTAAGCAGCGCCCCTACGCATGTCGCCTACGTCGTTTCAATTCCGCAAAGCGATACGGTTCATCAGGTTAGCAGTACTAATCGTTATTATAAACGCTTCAATTTTGAGTCGGTGCCGATGGAAGATTATGAGATTCGAGATGTTTTGAATCGAGCGGCCCATCCTAAAGTTGAACCGCGCGTTGGTCAGATGGAAGTGGAACAAACCGAGGGCGGGTGGATCTGGTCGATTCCGATTTTCGCCAAAAACGAGGCGATGGCCGTGGCCAAAGATACGGCCATGACCGTCGAGTTTTTAGATATGACCGACGATCACCAGTTGACCGCTGAAAAATTTGTAATTAAGACGCAGCCCCAACCCAGTCAGCATGACATGTATATTTCTTCATTTGCCGAGGCAATTCATCGCGGCTTGAATAAGTGGTTTGGGACGTTTCGAGTGACCACTCGCGAACCGCAGTCGCTGCAAATGCGAATCCAGGTTTTTTCAGATGGGATGCGGGCCAAATGGTGGCTGGCGCAGCTCAACTTTGGCCCGACCAGTGCTACGGTTCAGGTATTAGATGACGGGTATTTGTATTGACGCCCAAAATCTCAGCCACCAGCGAATTAAAACGGGCCGCCGCTTTTTCCATCTGAGCCGAGGTAGGGGTGGTGAATTCCGGAATAGTTCTGCCCGGCGGCAGTTGAGGCGTCAATTGATGCACCGCTTGGAAGGCTCGATCGAGGGTTTCTTTGTTGCTGGCCGGATGGTGTAAAACCAACGTTAGAATGTCAACCGCCTGCTCCTTTTTTTCCTCAAGAGCCAGGCAAACAGCTATTCCCCCCAGAGCGCTGAGAGCTAACGGCAGCGCTTTGATATCCGTGGCAATATCCAAACTTTCCCGATAATACGCTTGGCTGGTTTGATAGTTACCCAAGGCCTCGTAAACATGGCCAAGGTTGTTTAACGAGACCGCGATACCTCGGGGGAAACCTATCTCTCGCCGTAAAGTCAGGCTTTCCTGTAAATATTTTTGGGCGACAGTATAGTCGCCCTGGAGGTAAGCATTGTAGCCCAAATTATTTAAGGCCACGGCAATCCCCTGCTTGTTGCCGATGGCTTTATAAATCGACAAGCTTTCGGTGAGCAGTGCCTCAGCATCGTGTTGATGCAGCGAACTGCCGGCATGATAGGCCAGATGACTCAAGGTCCAGGCGATGCCCCACTGGTTTTGGGTTTCACGGTACAGGTCTAAACTTTCTTGCAGGAAGCGGTTGGCTTCGGCCGAGTTGCCTACTTCGCCAGCTAAGATACCTAAATAGTTAAGCGCAACGGCTAAATTTTTTCGATCGTTTAAATTTTGCAGTAGTTCAAGGCTTTGCCCCAACAGGTATCTGGCCTGCTCATAAAGTCCCTGGCGCAGGAAAAACCATCCCAAATAGGTGAGGATGCGCCCCATTAGCGATTTTTGGTCCGGATCTGAGCCATCGATCACGACCTCAGTAGCCCGACCAAAGGCTTCAACACCCTCTTGAAACCAACTGTACATAGCGTAGAAGTAGCCTAAACTTTCCAGCGCATGGCTAATTTCCTTGATTTTGCCTTGTGTGACTGCCCAATGCCAGGCAGTTCGAATATTTTCAATTTCCCTGGCAATTTCGCCCAGAATTTCTTCTTGATCGATACCTTTAAGCCGGGTTTCCCGTTGCTTTAAAAAGGTAGTATAATAGGCGCAGTGACGATCCTGAACATCCCGTTCCTCTTGCCAAACATCATTCAACTTCTCAGCCGCATACTGTCGTAGTAGTTCATGCATTTCGTATCGGCCAAAAGCATTTCTCGTTAACAATGACTTATCGACCAGAGCGGTAATCAACATCAATCTTGCTTCTGCGACCCATTCGATAGCGTCTCGCTGACCTCCACCTCGAAAAACCGATAATCGACAAAAAACCCGCTTCTCTTCGGTAGCAAGAAGCTGCCAGGAATGCTCAAAGACGCCGCGCAGCGTCCGGTGCCGTGGTGGTATATCACGGAGTGATGTGGCCAAAAAATCGAGATTTTTGTGGGCAGCGTACATCTGCTCTATCTCGATGGTGATCTCCCGGCAAGACAGGACCCGCACCCAAGCAGCGGCCAGTTCAATGGCCAGTGGTATGCCTTCCAGAAGACGACAAATGCGAGCGATATCACGTTTGTCTTGGTCAGTCAGGGTTAGGTTGGAGTTAATGCGGTGGGCGCGTTGTAAAAATAGAGCCACGGCGCTATAGCTTTCGATATGGTCAACCTGGTCGTCTTTAGGAAATTGCATGCCTTTAACTTCATAAATCCATTCGCCGTGGAGATTGAGCCGCTCTTGCGACGTGACCAGCATTTTAAGGCTGGGCGCTTCTATTAAAATAGCGGCCAGTAGTTCGGCTGTTTTGATTAAATGCTCAAAATTGTCCAAGACAAGTAGTAATTTTTTGGGACGCAGATAATTGATCAATTGCGGTTGGGCGTCCCCCTGGCCATCGAATGAAAAGTTAAGCTGATCGGCGATAGCCGCGACTACAAAATCAGGAGAGCTAATCGGCGCTAGAGGCACATAGTAAAGCCCATCGGGAAAAGCCTCGCTATGTTCAACGGCGGTCTGAATGGCCAGTCTGGTTTTACCCATACCGCCGGGACCGGTCAGGGTCAGCAGCCGGCAGTCGGGTTTTTCAAGCCGATTGGCAATTTCCTGTAATTCCTGCTGGCGCCCGACAAAGGGCGTTGGTTGAGCCGGGAAGTTGTGCAAGCGAGTCGTCTGGCGCAGTGGTAGAGACGGCGACGGTTGCGGCTTGGGTTCGATTGAGGGTTCTTGATTTTGTTGGATGCGTTGGTAAAGCGTATACGTTTCGACTGAAGGTTGGATGCCTAGCTCTTCCTTTAATATCTGGCGGCAGGTTTCATATTGGCGCAGCGCCGCTGTACGCTGGTTACTCCAGGCGTATAGCTGTATTAAGTGGCGATGTGCGGCCTCATAGAGCGGATCGATCTTTAGCCAGCGCTGGGCGTTAGCAATGGCCGGCTCAAACTCACCGAGATTGCTGTGATAGCGCACCAGCCGCGCCAGCGCACTGGTTAGATCATGACGCAAACTTTCGGTTTGAAATAACTGCCAGTCATCGAAGTTGGCGCTATCTCGTAAACTAAAGCCGTTCATAAAATCGGCTTTGTACAGCGAAACCGCTTCGGTGAGCAGCGGGAGACAAACCGTGTCGGCCTCGTGTTGAGCCGCCAGACATTGTCCAAGGCAGTGGCGAAATTGCGTCACATCACACCAGAGGGGGGTGTTTTGTTTCAGGTTAATCGTCTCACGCTCCACCTCCAACCAAGGGCCTAACTCGGCCTGATGCAGGGTTACTAACACCCGGCGCAGCGCCGATCGCGCCCGACGTTGATCGGTTTCCGGCCAGAGCAGGGTCGCCAGGGTATTGCGGCTGTGGGTTTTGCCGGTTACCACCAGGTAGGTCAGTAGAGCCGTGGCTTTGTGACGGTTGATTTTGACAGGGTGTCCATCCAATTCAATTCGAGGGGGGCCAAACAAAAAAAGTGCCAGGTGAGGCATAAAATTATCCTCTCTGGCCTAATTTTATCTTAAAAAAAACAAAAGAGCAATGAGATTCTTGGGCGGTGCAACCTGGTTTGCAACGATCCGGCAACGATTAGGGAACACCGATACGGTATGATATCCTATGAAATTTAAGGAACGCGAATCATCATTTTCATTCCTTGGGATTTTCGAGCAAACAGGTCTATGAAAAAACGAATTCTTTACATTGATGACGATCCCCAGAATCGATTGCTGGTTAAACGTATCTTACATTTACAAGGCCACGAACTGCTTGAAGCCGTCGATGGTAAAAGTGGTTGGGAAACAGCTTTACGCGAGTTGCCTGATTTTATCTTTATCGATTTGTTACTGCCCGATATTGATGGCTTCGAATTGACCCGCCGGATCAAAGCTTCGCCCGAATTGAGCTATATCCCGGTGGTTACGCTTACGGCTTACGGCAACGCCGAAATTGAGCAAATTGCCAAAGAGGCCGGATTTGACGGGTTCCTGCACAAACCACCCGACCGGCAGCAAATTCAGGCGGTTTTAGCCCGATTTTTGAGTGTCAGTGTCATCTAAGCTATTGGCTACTACAAACGACCGAGCAATTAACGTCGAGGTGATAAAATTGATTAATACCCAAGTTACCCAACTCAATGTGCGCGTGAGAAAAACTAAAGCATTATATGATTTAGTACCCGCTAATGAATTTACGCTGCAACAACTCACCGATATTTACAATGAAACTCGGGTCGATTATGTGGTGCCAATGCCCATGAGCCAGGCCAAAATGCGGGAATATATCGAAGTTTATGATGTCGATTTATCGCAGTCGGTGGTCGCCACCTCCAAGAAAGGTACGTTTGGGTTGGGCTTCCTGGGGCGGCGCGGTGATTATACCTGGGTCACTCGGTTGGGGATTACGCCCAAAGGTCGTCAAAAAGGGGTTGGGCGCAAAATGATGGAACATTTAATTCACCGCTCTCATAAGTTGCAGGCCAATGCTGTCATCTTGGAGGTTATCAAAAATAATAATCCGGCCCGTAACCTATTTGAAAGCCTGGGCTTTGAAACCTTAAGAGAACTGCTGGTTATTCGCCGCCCGCCTACTCAATTAGATGCGCCTGGTGCGGATGATTCGATCAAGACCTTGGGGTATCAGGAAGCGCTGAACTTGATTGAGACCCGAACTGATGCCCCTTCATGGGTAACGGCTAATCCGTCGCTCAAAAATGCCGGGAATTTATCGGCGCTGGTGGCCGATTTAGTCGATGGGGGGCGCGGTTGGCTGGTATATCAAAATACCGTTTTTCAGTTGAGCCGAGTGGTAATTGAGACGCAAGCGGGCGATCCCTTTAAAGTCGCGACCCATCTGCTTCGAAGTTTGCATACTCTTCACCCGGCCCAGGATACGGTCGTTGAAAATTTACCAGCCGATGATATTCATTGGCCGGCCTTTAAGGCGCTCGGCTATCTGACCTCGTTTGTTCGAATAGAAATGAAACTTGACCTTCAATCCAAGCCGGATAATGGCCTGACCAGCCCTCTTCCTTGGGATAATTAAAAACCGTAAATCTGGCTTTTCACCCTAACAAGGTCCAATTTAATCAGCTATAGGGGCGGGTTGTTTAACCAAACAACCGGCTTTTTTTTTATCACAGCTATCCGGTAGACTCGATGGTGGGCGCTTTCATGGCGATTAAGTCCTCGCTATCTGAGGTGCAATCTTAAATCTATGGAGTTAAATGAATGAAACATCCCTCATCTTCACCCCAACGCTTCCGTACCAGTTGGTCAACGGCCAATGGCGGCCGTTCGTTGACCCCGCCCGATAACCATGCCATTCTGGTAAGCCTCATGGTTCCAGTCGTCATGGTCATTATGAATAACACCATGTTCAATGTCGCGCTGCCGACGATTCGCGATACGTTTCACATTCAGGCTGAAGTCGCAGCCTGGATGATCACCGTTTACACCATACCTTTTATGGTGTCGATGCCGCTTTATGGCCGGTTAGGTGATGAGTTGGGTAAGCATCGCCTATTTTTGTTGGGTATTTCTACCTTTATGGTCGGTACAATTATTGTCCTCAGCGCCACACAACTACCGCTGATCATGGTGGGCCGGATCATTCAGGGGATGGGTTCGGCGGGGGTGGTGCCGCTCTGTATGGCTATCATTTCGCAAATTTTTCCGCCGGCCGAACGCGGTAAAGCTCTGGGGACGTGGAACTCCATCGGTCCGGTAACCGGCATCGGCGCTCCTTTTCTGGCCGGCTTGTTGATCGACCACCTCAGTTGGCGAACCATTTTTGGGCCAATTTTATTGGCCGGACTGGCGGCGGCGGCTGTGATTCATGGCAAAATTCCAGCAGAGCACAACCGCCCCCCCGCTAACTCGCTGCGGTCATTCGATTGGGTAGGGGTGGCCTTTTTGACGCTGGTGGTGACCACAACTGTTTTTTATCTGTCAAGCCAGGTGATTACCGGGGTGGACTCGCTGCGGGACTGGCGGTTGCTCATTTTAGCGTTGGTTTTCTTGATGGCCTTTGTCGCGTGGGAAAAGCGCCATAAAAACCCGTACATTGCCCTCTCTATTTTTAGCGATAAAACATTTAGCCGGGCCTCACTTTGCTCCGGCATCCGCATGTTTGCGATGAGTAGTATCAGTTTTCTGGTGCCGCTCTACCTGACCGATGTCCACCATTTGAGCGCCGCTTCCACCGGCAGCATCTTAATGCTGCATGCCGGCGCCCTACTGGTCACCATGCGCATCGGCGGGCAGTTAGCCGATCGCTGGAACAGCCGCTGGCCGGTGCTGATCGGGCTGATGGTCCAAGTCTCCTCGATGATTGTGATGGCGCTGCTGCCGGCGTCGATTTCGCTTAAAATATTGTTGACGATCATTATCTTGCATGGTTTGGGAGCCGGCTTGTCACTGGCCGCGCTCCATCGGGCTTCGCTGAGCAAAATCCCGAATGAACAGACGGGGACAGCGGCCGGCGTCTACAGTATGGTGCGGTTTGGCGGCAATGTTCTAGGGCCGACGGTGGGCGGCGTTGTCCTCCAGCATGGGTTGGACCAAGCGCTATTGCCGATTATGGCCTACCAAACCGTATTTTGGTTTATCACCGGAGTGACGGTGCTGGGGATATTTGTTGGCTGGGGTTTGTATGAATAAACAGGCCTAGTGGCGGGTAAAAAATAGCTCTAAATCATCGAGCAAATTATCGGCTTTATCCAAAAGAGCGGTTGTTGCTTCGGGTGACCTGTTAACCGGCGCAAATCGACCGGCTTCCGCTTGGGCCAGTAAAATTCGGACTCGATCAATGAAGTCCGGAGTTACCCCGGCCTCGGTTAACAGGGTGGCTAACTGACTAGAGGTCATGCCGGCGATGGGGTGGTCGAGTTGGTCGGTCAGGTAACCGGCCAGTGCTCGGTAAATGCTGGCCTCGGGCGCTGCCGGATTCTTGCGGGCTGTGGCGAGTATTTGCCGGGCCTGCTGGCCGGCGCGACGGCGGCGGGCCAATGGCCGGTTATCGAGCCGGCGGAGATGGGTCCAATGCCACAGCCCAACACCGCCAACGACGATAAGGGGGATAACCACACTGACCCAAAATATCGGGCCGATGGTAATGGGTCTGCTGCTTAAACTGTCTGGAACCGGCTTGATATGACGGATATCTGTTCCATGCCGGAGAACTGCTTGTTGGGGCGCCGGCGCGGGACTGAGAAAGGTTGAGCCAGTTTCATTCGAAAGGATGGTCACTGGCAGCGGCTCGGTTCGGATCGATTCGTAACGGCCTGTTTGGGGATCGAAGTAGCTGAAGCGGATGGCTGGGAAAAATTGTTCGCCGGCCTGGCGAGGAACAACCATCCACTCAAACCGGCGCGAGCCTTTTACAAAATCTTTACTCAGCGGAACATTCGTCTCGATATGGCTCCCAAATAACCCTACAACCCAATGCTCCAAATTGGGTAGCATCGGTTCAGTCAAGCCTTCAATATTCCCCGTGCCCGTAAGCTCGACAATCAAGTTCATCGGCTGGTCAACCTGCCCCTCTTCCGGGCTGAACCAGGCGCTAATTTCAAATCGGCCTACCGCTCCGGTGTAGTAGGTTGGCGGGTTGGCCGGTAGGGAACGCACCTGGATGTCAATCGATTGGCTTTCAAGAATGGTATCGGCTTCAGGGCCGTCGCCCGGAATAACGAGCCGGGCCGGCGCAATGGTGAGGGAGCCGGCTAGAGTGGGGAAAAGAGCCAGGTAAGTCGCTTGAACACGATATTCGCGCCCGGTAATAGTGGTGGTGTAAGTAGGCCGCTGAATAAGGGGGGTGTGCCAGAAGCCGGTAAAGGGATGCTCCTCAAAATGGGGCGGGTTGGGAAAATCTATTGCCTGATAGCGGCTAACAATGTAGGTCACCTGCTGGCCGAGATAGGGGTTGGTGTTTTCCACCTCAGCTTTGATAAAAAAGTCCGGGGCAGCCGCCTCAGGGGTTTGGGACTGAACTTGAGCTGCAAACACTCCCATCACCAGCAACACCAGAGTCCCAAAACCAATGATAAATCTGAACATATATTGACTTCGTATAGAAATCAATTTGTTATTGATAATCACCCTTTAACCTATCTGTCTTTGATCACGTTGAAGCAGATAATTAAATACCGCCTGGGTTTTAGCCAAATCCCCTTTTTGTTGGTAGGTATCAATTCGCCGTAGCTCGCTTTCAATAAAATCGCTGCGTTTTAGATGTAGCGTGCCTTGGGAGTGAGTTACGGTTTCATGCCAGGGTAGGGTGGTTCCCACCCGATTATAAATTTGCAGTTCCGGCATTTCCCTAAGCGCTACCGAAACAACCGTCATAAAACAGCGTAATTGGTGAAACGGCGCTGAGACCAACATTACGGTTTTCCAATTGTTTGTCTTTAAGTAACGGACCAAGCTTTCAGCTTCTATTAGAGTATGGAGTATTGTATCTGTTAAGGGTTCAATGGCGATGATGTCGGCCGCATCAATGCCTAAAGCCACGAGGTCCTGCTGCCAGGCAGCCAATCCGGGATAGCCGGAAATTATCCCGGCCCCAGAGATGAGCAGCTTTTTGGTTAAGCCTTGTTGAAGTAGCTCAATTCCTGTCTCAAAGACCGACTGTTGGTTATCGATGGTTTGGCCGAAAAGATAAGTCCCCTCAGCCGCCTTCGGGGGTGGGTTATCGCACAAAGTTCGGATAAGTAGCTCAATCATTAAGTAATCTCCTAATAGGAACTCCCGGCCGCCGACCATTCACTCCCGATGGGTATTATACAATTTTCGGGCCAGCTTTGCATGCTTTCGGTGACCGCTCCTGAATTTATTTACGCTTTCATTTTTTCAAAAATTATGTTCAACTCTTGTTTAAGACGATTGTTTTTGTTACAATGAGATTCTTATTTTTCTATAAGGAGAATTTAATGGCTGATACTCTTTATCAAGAGTGTCCATTCTGTATGGAGGCCCCTATTTCTTTGCAAGGTGGCAGCTATATTTGTGAAAAGTGCGGTCTGACTCTTAAGGATCGTGCTGTATTGGGGTTGTTTAACAAAGGGCGATACCAGATTATTCATTTGGCTGAAGGTAATTTTAGCTTGGTTACGCCGGAACTGGATAATATTGTTCTCAAACCCGATCCGTTGAAGGTGGTTATTGGCAATATCTACAGCGATGAGCAGTTAGCCGAAATTGCGAGTGGCAACATTGATATTATCTCGCCGGTTAAGACAGTGTTGGCTCAAATCATTTTAGAACAGCTTAACGAAGTTTGTTATATTAATGTCAATGGCCTGCGGCGCGGGCATGGTCAGCCTCTTTCGGACGAGAGTGGATATTGGCCTACTCAAAAAGCCCCTCGCGAAAATATGAAGTGGCAGGATGAAGGCAATCTTTTCTGTACTAACCAGCGCCTCGTATTACCTAGTAATCAATTTACGTTCATTCGACTTGACCGAAAAGTGGTTAATGTTCAGGCTTACACAGACGGCTTTGCTCTTCAGCGAAAGAATGAAGAGTATGCCACCTATTTTATTGGCTGCTACCCTCACGAAGCGGCTTTGGTAGCCGCTTATGCGATGGCAAAAGTTCCGGCCTTACGCTCCAGACTACATACAACGGAGTCATTATAATCGGCTCGACAGCTAAAAATGAGCCAGATACGCTGTGTTATTGTTCGTAATATACACCCCCTACACTAGCGCTGCCACTGATTGAACCATTGCTGTCAAAATCAGCGGTAACCTCGGCTGTTTAATCATAAGGTTTGGAAAATTATTCCGAAAAGCGTTATAATGGAGCTTAACCGGAAAAGCCACTGCATTTTTAGGGTTAGTAGGTCTTAAACGTAGCACTTAAGGAGGCGATTAGCATTGTCCAACGAGAAATCAGAAAAATCAAGCTCTACCAGTTCGGAACTTCACTATCATTACGCTGGCATTACTAATACGGGCATGGTTAGAGATCATAATGAAGATGCTTATATGCTTCCGGCGGAAACTGACCCTGAGATCTTAGCCCAAAAAGGTCACCTTTATATTCTGGCCGATGGCATGGGCGGTCATCAAAAAGGTGAAATCGCTTCGGCCATTACCATTGAGACCGTTAACCAAGAATATTACGCTCGCCGTAATAACCATACTCCTGCCGCCCAAAAAGAGACCATCGCCGATGCTTTGGCTGAAGCCATTCAAACGGCTAATCAGCAGGTGATGAACGCCACGCAAGGCGGCGGTACAACTATCATCGCCTCAGTTTTGTATAGTGACACCATTGTGGCTATGAATGTAGGCGACTCGCGCGCCTATTTGCTACGAGACGGTAAACTACGGCTGTTAAGCAAAGATCACTCCTTGGTATCCCGATTGGTTGAAATGGGCAAAATTACCGAAGAAGAAGCCCTCAACCATCCCCGCCGCAATGTACTTTATCAAGCGCTCGGTCAAGGTGGGGATTTAGAAATTTATACCGTAACGGAAAAGCTCCAGCTTAACGACGTCATTATCCTATGCAGCGATGGTCTGTGGGGCGAAATAGGCGATCAAGCCATCACTGATGTGCTCACTACCGTATCCAACCCTTTTGTCGCCGCCCAGCAGTTGATCGACATGGCCAACCAATCCGGCGGCCCGGATAATATCACTGCGATAATTATCAAGGTTTCCGACCAAGAACCGCCGGCGGCTGGCTATTCCCCCCAAATTAAATCTCCTATTCCTACTACCGCTCTCGATGATACCCAACCCTCAATGGCCATTATTCCCAAATATCAAAAACCGGATATACCGCCGGAGTGGGAAGATTAGTCAACCCGATGATCGATTTTGCCAAAGTGGAGCGGACTGTAGACGGATTGAATCAGCAGCTTTCTGCCGGCGTGATAGATCGGCATGCCTTGCGGACGCACCTTATCGAAATGATCGACTTTGCCGAAGACGGCTATTTCTGGATGATCGGTTATCAAACCGGGTTGTGGTACCGACATGATGGGGCGGAATGGTTGGTCGATAACCCTGATAGAATAAAATCGACCCTTTCCCTTCCTCCTGTCCGCTCAATACCAATTGACGGGATCTTCGCTCAACCTTCTTTGTATTCCTCAAATCACCATGCCTCCAAAACTCAACCAACTGCGGTAAGTTGGCTGTGGGTTTTTATGGGGCTAATTTTATTAGGTTTTATAGCCGGTATTATATACGGGTCTGTTTAACGCAAGTTTATTCCCCCAGCACAATCTCGCGGCTATTTTCGGCTGATTGATAAATAGCATCGATAATCTTCATTACCGTCAAGCCCTGCTCTGCCGTAGCGGTGGGCGGTAGATTTTCCTTAATACATTTAACAAACTCGGCGACGGCATAGCGATGGTCGCTACTCTGGCCGATAATATGAGGGTAGATAGTGGTTGGCGCCCCTTCGATCTCGGTAAAAAATGTTACCGTATTTTCTGAGGCGTAATTTTCCACATAAAATTCAATCGTTCCTTTCGTGCCGATTAAGACCACATAGAAATCGTCTTTACCTGGCTTGGTGTGGGACGCCCAATTTGTTTCTAAATTCAAAAGGGTTCCCCCCTCCAAGCGAATAAAGGCATTGGCCGAGTCTTCAACCCCATAAACAGGAAGCGCATTATCGGTTGGTTTTCGATTGATTTTAAACCCACTCGGACCAAAATTGGCCTGGACATCTCCGCTGACCGTCAGTGGTTTGGGGTAGTCGAGCATCCACAGCGCTAAATCCAGCACATGAACCCCTAGATCAATCAATGGGCCACCTCCAGCAATGGCTTTGGTGATAAACCAACCCGTTTTGGCCGGAATGCCGGTTTCTCTAACCCAACCGGCCTTGATCTGATAAACATGCCCCAGCAGACCTTGATCCACCGCTGATTTCATCCAAGCCACATCGGGCCGGTAACGGCGGTTGTAACACACCATAAATTTACCAGGCGCTTTCGCTGCCGCCTCGACAATTTTCTGCGCCGATGCCGCTTTTTCGGCGATCGGCTTTTCACACAAAACATGGAGCCCCGCTTCTAGCGCCGCAATAGAAGCCGGGGCGTGCAGGCTGTTAGGGAGGCAAATGCTGACCGCATCAACCTCGCCGGATGTAAATAGCTTATTATAGTCGGTATAACGCTGGGGAACACCGTATTCGGCGCCAATTTTAGTTATTCGTGTTTCGTCCAAATCACAAATGGCGACAACATCAACCTCATTATCTAATGCTTGATATCCTTCTAAATGGAGCAGGCCGACGCCTATTCCTACTATTCCTACTCTAAGTCGATTCATGTTTCTTTTTTTCACCTGGATATTTGTTGTAAGAATTTAGCTGGTGTATAATATCACCTTACCATTAAGTTTAACAAAATTTATTATAATTTAAGTTCTTTTTCTTAATATATCTTCCTATGCGGGGTACCTTAGTACTTATGGGTTAGTAACATCTATTGACCCAATGCCGCAAACTTGATATACTGACTTGATACAAGTACCAATAAACCTAACACTAGATTCGAATTGGGAGGTTCGAAAATGGGACATCTAAAAGACTTAACACTAGAAATGGCGAGAGCCGTCGTTAGCAAGGCCGAGGAAGTGAGAGTAGAGGAAGTAGAGGGTGCCTCGATGATTGTCCTCGAGCTCAGTGTTGCGCCGGATGATATGGGCCGCATCATTGGCAAAGAGGGTCGAGTAGCCAACGCCATGCGAACGTTGCTCCGCACCAGTGCCGCTAAAGATGGTAAGCGGGTCAATTTAGAAATTATTTAATAACAGAAAATGCGGTAAAAAAAATCCCCCCAATTGGGGGGATTTTTTGTTTTATCGACCAATACTCAGCAGCCGGCCGTCACTACGCCCAAAGACCTCTGGGAAATAAAACTCCGAGGCCACGGTAGGAATGACCTGGTAGTCTCCCGGCAGAGTGGCCCGCATGGTGTAACTGTACTCATAGGTGCCTTTGGGCAGGTAATCGGCAAACAGGACGACTTTCTCATCCCGCAGTTCACTGCGCGAGTACCAATTCCACCACCACCAATACGCTGGTCGCCCGCCATAGGCGATATCTTCCTCGCCAAAGTAGGTTCGACTGGTGCGCAGCAAGGTGGGATCCATCGCCAGCAGACTGGTGGTAGCTAGCCCGGTATCAATAGCCTCCGCCCCGGCAGGCAGCGGGTCCTCCACGACCACATAATACAGATCATTCGGCGCAATGAGGGTCAAATCGACCCGAATAACATCACCCAGTTTGGCCTCTCGCACTTCCTGGCAAACCACGCTTCTATCTTTGGTCTGCTCAGTCAAGCACGACTCCAACCGGTACTGGCGGCTGACGATGATGCCGCGCTCCGCGGGTTCGATAGCTTCAACCGGCAGGTAGACCTTCAAATGAGCGCTGTAATAGAGCCGGCCATTGCCGTCGGTGCGAGCCACCGTCAATGCGTTGCCGGTATCGACTAACAAATCCGCAATCGGGATGCGCTGCTTGATACTCTCCTGCACATTCTCCTTCGTAGCCGAGCCAGTCGTGAGCTCGTCCTCATTCAAGAACAGCGAGTAATCATAATCTGCCTCCAACTCACCGGTCTCGACCATCCAATCGGTCAGGGCGATGAGCGACCAAGCAGTTTCCTGAGTGGTCTCCCAAATGCCGTCTTGCCGGGCGACCATCAACCAGCGGACCACGTTCGGGATCAGGGCGTTGTCCGGATCGAGGCGAGCCAATGTGTCCAAGATGATGGCCGTCGAGCGGGTATCGGTGTTCATAGCCCACCAGTCGTAACTGTTTTCCTCCCAATGCGCCCCGGTGGCGCTCAAGATGGCGGCATTGTTCAAATCAGCCAGCAGGGTATCGATGTTGTCGTTGTACTTTTGGGCGTCGGTCAGGTTGAGCGCCAAGGCCAGGTAAGCCCGGCCGTAATGGGCCAGCTTTTCGCGATTCTCAAACAGGTTTTCTAGCGCATCGACGGGGGCGGCATCTCCTTCGGCCAGGGCGTACAGCACAAAGGCGTGGCGATTGGCATCGGGCGTACTGTTCAACTGGCGGGTTGATTTAAGATGGTTGAGTAGGAAATTCTGTCCATTCGCCAGCACCGTGGCCGAAACATCGACCCCGGCCTGTTGGGCTTTGGTCAAGGCGAAAACGACATAGGCCGTGATGTGGACATTGCTTTCGGTGGTTGACCACCAGCCCCAGCCGCCGTCCGATTTTTGCTGGTTGTAAAGTTTATTCAATCCCTCGTCGACTAATCCCGGTAAGCGGGCTGCCAACTCTTGATTTTCGATGCCCAGCGATTGCAAAGCATCGAAGGTCAGTACATTGGGTAGAAAACGGCTGATCGTTTGCTCGGTGCATTCGTACTCGTAATGTTCCAGATAATCCAGACCGTCGCGCATACCGGCGGCCAGACTGGGATCGAGCTGGATGCTCAACTCGCCGCGTCGCTCGTCAAAGTTGGGCGGCAGAGCGACCACTTCCGTTCGGTCGCCGCCTTCGGTTAATTGTCCGGCTGTGCCGACGATATCCGGCGCGGTGTAGCGATAGACCAGCAGCGAACCGTCCGGGCCGGTGGTCAGACGCGGTTTGGCGGCATCGCTGTACTCGCCGTCGGTGCTGACGGCGGCAAAGACCAGTTCGGTTTCGGTCACATCCTCGGCGGTCACGTCCCAGGTGACTTTGGTTTCGCCCCGGGCCGGCACATCGACGGTTTGGACGGCGGCGGTGGCGCTGTCGATGATCACTCCATCGGCTGAAAGCGTTATTTCAGCTTCGATGGCCTTATCGGTGTTGTTGGTGATGTTGGCCGCCAGTTGGGCCTTGTCATCGACCACCAAGAAACGGGGGGCGACCGGCCGGATCAACAGCGGCATCGTCGCGACCAGTTCGGTTGTGGCCTCGCCGACTTGGGTTTCGTTGGTGACGCCGACGCCGCGCATCACCCAGGTGGTCAGGTTGTCGGGCAGGGTTAGCGTTACCTCGGCTTGGCCGCTCTCGTCGGTGACGATAACCGGCTCCCAAAAAGCGGTGTCGCTGAACTCTTCGCGTACTTCAACGCCGGCAGGAATTTGGGCTTTATTCGCGGCGGCGCTGCCCATCGCTTCGTCGGCGACCATGTCTTCGGCCCGGGCGACGTTGGTGGGAGCGGGCGCTCCGGCCAGAGCCTGTGGTGCGGGGGCTGCCGCTTCCATTTCGGCAACCGGCGCTTCAGCCGGCGGCGCAGCCTCAGCAAAATCATCTTTATCCAAACCCAAATCTTCGGCCAGTTCCAACAGCAGGCGGTTGCCCGATATGCTCAAGCCGCTGGCAGTGCTGATGCCCAGCGCTCGCCGGTCATAATAAGCCTTGACGATGGCTTCCGGCTGGCGCGGCTGGAGCGACAGCACCGCTTTATCGACCAGATCGAGCGAGAACTCGGCCGAGACCGGCTTGTTGTTGACATCAGTCACTTCTAAATTATAAGTTATCTCGCTACCGGGTTCGGCCTGCTCCGGCGAGGCGGTGAGGCTGATGTTGAGCAACTGCGCCGAGAGTTTGACATCGATAGGTAGGATGCCTACTTTGTAATCGGCCAGGCGCGGGGCGTCATCGGTAGTTGGCCCTTCACGGCCTTGAACCAGCACCACGGAGACATAAATGTTGGGGGCATAGTTTTCGGCGATCGGCAGTTGGTATACCTGGCTGGTGCTGGTCATCTCGATGACTTCTTGCTCAATGATGCGCCCGCGTTCAACCGTAACCAGGGCGTAGTGCTTCCCTTCAAACGGCGAGGGGATGAGAATTTCGGCGGTTTCGCCCGGTTCGTAACTGGCTTTGTCGCTGATGAGGGTGATGCGGTCGTTGTTTTCGCGCCGCCAGGAAATATCGTCCTCACCGGCGACCCAGACAAAGATGGAGGAGCGGATGGGGGAAACAGGGAGATTGGGCGATTGGAGATCAGGGGATTGGTTATTGGAAGATGCGGCATCCAGAGTAGCTTGATCTTGGGCGATGATTTGGTAGGAGCCGCCTTGGGGCGGGGTGAAGCGGGCGATGGCTTCGCCTTGGGCGTCGGTGGTGACGGTAAATTGATCGACCAATTCCTTTTGGGTTTCCGATTTCCAGTAGCCGCCGCCGGCTCCCTCGATGAAGGTATTGACCCATTCGTAGCGCACGATTTGAACATCGAGCATTTTATCGGCCAGTCGTTGAGCATCCCAATCGACGGCGATGAGGTCGATGGCGGTTTCTTCATTGGCATCGGCCACCTGTTCCTGCGGACTGAGGCCGATGTAGTAGTCGCCCTTATGGATGACGACGCTGCTCCGGCCTGAAATGAACTGATTATCGGGACCGGTGGCGCTCGCTTCGATGGTTAACCGTTGGCTGCCGGTTTCCAAGATTTCATCCAATTCCTGCCCTTCGAGCGTCAGACTCAACTGGCCGGCGGCGTCGGACGCGCCGCTGCCGTCGAGAATGGGCTGCGGGAACGGGTTGGATTGCCACCACCAGCATTCAAAGCAAACGTAGGGATCATCGGCGTCGGTGAAGCGGTAGGCGCCCAACTGAGGCGGATCGAAGCGGTAGCTTTCGGCCAGCACGTTCCAGGTAACGTCGGCTCCGGCTAGCGGCCCGCCAAAGAAGTAGTTGGTATGGATGGTCGCTTCAACGTCTTCGCCGCGCAGGAGTTCCGGCTCACTCGGTTCGACCGTGACCTCGAATTCGGGCGGGCGATAGGCTGCCACCTGGACGTACTGCTCGATGTAGTTCGCGCCAAATCTAGCCCCAATTGTGTAATTTCCTAAAGACGCGCCTTCTTCTAAATCGACCGAGCCGTTAAAAGTACCGGCTGGGCTAACTTCAACCTCTTTCTCTAACACGGTTTCATAAGCGGCATCCAAAACAGTAATTTTAACCTGGCCAACATCGGGGCGACTAAACGCTACGTCATCTTCGCGACGAATGATACCTTTGAAGTAAATGGTTTGGCCGGGGCGGTAGATCGGTCGATCGGTATAGATATGAACATTATAGCTCGGCTGACTCTGGGCAAAATCTACCCCAAACTCATAGGGGCTAATGCCGCGTGTCCAGTTTTCGGATACGGCGCTAAAATTATCGCCTTCGGCATCGATGTAGGCGACAATTCCGCCGCCATCATTTCGAGTTAAATCAACACGAGCCAGGCCATCACCGTCAGTCGTGACAGTCTCAATTTGGTGGTGTTGGGAGGTGTTGTAGAAAACAATTTCTTGACCAGAAATCGGTTCGCCATCGGCTAGCCCGGTGGCCCAAACCATTGCTTCTCGCTGTCCGGTTTTGAGCGTGAGATTAATATGGGTGACAACAAGTACATGCCGATGGTTGTGGTAATAATTGTCGTTCCCAAATTGCGGCGAGTCGGTATCGAGCAGGTAAACACCCGGATCGAGAGCGCCGCCGCCGTCAACCAGATCAATAACCTGAAAAGCTTGCTGATTGGTTGGCGCTTCGAGCTTTTCTTGCCATTCGCGCACCAGATTCGATGAAGCGGGTAGATTATCTCGGCTCCATTCCCAAGGATCAAAAACAGCGTCTTTATTAAGTTTGTAGAGGCGTAAATTGAGGGTGTTGACGTTGACGTAGCTAACCACCATCTTCGCCGGTAAGGCGGCGTCGTAGGTGCCGACAAAATCAGGCATGCGAAGTTGATAATCGGGCGGGAGGGGCTGAGTACGAAACTGCACGTTCAGGTTCTCGGCGGTTTGGTTGCCGTAAGGGTCTTCGATGCCGGGGCTAATGCGAACCTCATAAGCGGTTGATGGTTGAGCGCCAAAACTAAAGTTAAAACTGTTGTTCCAGGGCGAGTAAGAGGTGTAGACCAGCGTCGGGGTAACGGGCAGCGGCGGTATCATTTCGACATGATTCATAACGGTAGCCGGATTGATGGGGGTGTTGAAGAGAATAGTGAAACCGGTATACGGCCAGGCGTTGTTATCGCCGTCGGCGGGTTCGGTGCCGACGATGCGAGGTAAAGGCACGGTGGTAAAGCCGAAACTGTACGGGCTGACCATACCGCTGCCGCCGGCCTCACCGGTTACGCCGGCATCGATGGTCACGTTGTAGCGCGTATCGAACTCGAGCGGTTCGGTGGGGGTGAAGGTCAAGGTTTCGCTGATGACTTCAAATTGGCCGGAGACGCTGCCGCCGAACAAGCTGCCTGTGGCGGTTAGTTCGAATTTGTCTTGAGCCGATTGGGTCTCGACCGGCTGGCTGAAGGTGATTTGAATCGGATTTTCAATGGGAACCAGGGTTTGGCCGTCGTTCGGGCTGGTGAAAACAACTTCGGGCGGTTGGGTGGTGAAGCGCCATTCAAAGTCGTGGGGTAGATCGGTTTTTTCGGCGACATCGGTCAGCCCAGCTTTGACCCGCGCGGTGAAGGTCATCCCGCCGGGCAGGTCGCCGTCCGGTGTGAACACATAGATCGAGGTGTTGAGCCACTCGCCCCGGCCCGGAATAGCGGGCTCAAATTCAAGCGGTTGCGGGAACTTTTCGGCTTCCGCCAGCGAGGTCAGCGGCACCACCGGCCGGTTGAACATCACCGTGATGGTCGCCTTGGTTTCCACGTCGGTCGTGCCGTCGGCGGGGATAACCTGGGTCACTTCCAGAAAACCGGGCGTGCTGAAGCGAAAGGTAAATGGCTCGGCTAGAGGTGCGCTGTCGTCAGCCACAGCGTCTTGAGTTAAGATTACATCGTAGCTCGAGTCCTGGTCGAGCGGTTGGACCGGCGTAAACTGCATCGTCCGCTCATCGGGCCAGGTGATGTCGCCTTCAATTTCTTGAGGCTGGTCAGCCGCTGTTTGAAGCGTAAAGGCGTCAGCCGTGGCGTCTTGATCCATGGCGCGATCAAAAATTAGCTCGATTGTGCCATCGGCGGCCAACTCCTCGCCGCGCCGGGGAAATCGTTGCACAATGACCGGCGACACGGTTCCCGGCTCGACCGGGGTGTAGGTCACTTTGGGCGGGGGCGGTGTGGTTGGTGTTGCTGATGGTAGGCTGGTCGGGGTGGGGTCGGTGGTTTTGGCGGCGGTGGAAGGGGTGCAGGCGGTGAAGGTGAGCAGAATAGCTAGAATGATGAACAATGAATGATGAATGATGAATAGGGCGGACGTGGGGGAGATAGGAGAGGACATTTGTGTTCCTAATCTCCAATCTCCAGTCTCCAATCTCCAACGGTTTTCTCTTCTCATAAGGCGCTCCTTTGATCCAAGTTTGGTCTAGTTTCTATGATACATAGACGCCGTTAGGGGTCAAGGAGTTCCGTTGAAAACAGTCGGATTAACTACGTTTATCAATCTGTTGCTGAAAGTAGTCGCGCCAGCCATCAGGCAGATCACTAAGCCGGACGACCTTTTTGAGGGTCGCCAGGTCATCCTTTTCGAAGGCAAAGAGGCGGGTAATATCGGCAATCGTGACCTCGTTTTCATCGCGGCGCAGCAGTTCTAATTCATCGCCGAGATTTATTTGGCCTTCCTGCACCACCTTGAAATACACTCCGGTGCGGCGGCTGGCGAGAAAGCGCTTGACCATGTCGTCGCGGCCAAATTTGAGGCCGAGTTTGAAGCAAGGCAGGCGCGGCTGAGTGGCGATTAGTTCGGCGTTACCCAGCCGGAAATGGTCGCCGATGTTGACTTCGGACTCAACCAGACCTGCAATGGTTAAGTTTTCGCCGAACATGCCCCAGGGCAGGTCCATATCGGGCAGTTCGCCGCGCCAGTAATTGTAATGCTCCGCCGGATAGGCATAGACCGCTTTGTCGATGCCGCCGTGGACGGACAGATCCGCCTGTTTATCGCCTTCAAGATTGAGCGTGCGGACCATCACCGGTCCGGCGACCGGTTCTTTGAAGATGCCGGTCGTCACTTTTTGGCCGTGCCATTCAACTTGGCGGGGTTGGCCAACGTTAATCGAAATCAGTTTCATGCGTGTCTCCTACTCACGGGTTAAAAACCTCGGCTAGCGCTCGATGCATAACCTCGACCGGGGCGTCGAAGCCGGTCCACATTTTGAAGGCAATCGCGCCTTGATAGACCAGCATACCCAAGCCATCCAACGCGCGAGCGCCCCGCGTCTCGGCTGCCTGCAAAAACGGCGTGCGCGGCGGGTTGGGGATGACGTCGCAAACGACCATGCCGGCGGTGATGGTGTCGTAATCCAGCTCGGGTTTGGCCGTGATATCGGGGTAAAGACCGATGGACGTAGCATTGACCAGGATGTTGGTTTCGCTTGGGACCGCATAAGGGCCATCCCACAGCGCGAAGTTGGCCTGGGCAGGGGTGTTTTCACTGATCAAGGTGGCTAAATCCTGCCCGCGTTGGACGGTTCGGTTGACAATGGTGATGTGGGCCGCTTGGGCTAAAGCCAACTCCACTCCGATGGCTCTAGCCGCGCCGCCTGCGCCCAAAATAACCACCCGCTGGCCGGCGGGATCGATTTGGGCATCGTCTCGTAGCGCGCGGATAAAACCTTTGCCGTCGGTATTCTCACCGATGAGGCGGTCGCCCTCACGGCGAACGGTATTGACCGCGCCCATCAGCTTGGCGTCACCGGCCACTTCATCGAGATATTTAAGCACCTCAACTTTGTGGGGAATGGTCAAGTTGATGCCTTGCATATTCATCGCGCGCAGCCCTTGCATGGCGGCGGCTAAATCTTGGGGATAAACTTCGATATTGAGGTAGCGCCAATTTAACCCCAATTCTCGAAACCCGGCTTCTTGCATAACAATGGTCGGGTTTTCGGCCACCGGGTGGCCAAAAACGCCGACCAGTTCGGCTTTATAATTGACTTCTGGCGACATTGCGAAGAACCTCTCTGTGAATTATAGTGTAGCCAGGCAGGGTAGCACGAATTTAACCGGATGCAAAAAGTGGTTGAGAGTTTTGGATTGTGGTTTGGTAATATTTCGTTAGCCTACGTTCATAGTTAGCTCTGCACTAAACCGTGGTGAAGAAAAATTTGGACAGGATTAACACGATTTACCGAATTATGACCGATAAAATCTTGATAATCATGTCAATTCTGTCGATTATTTGGTCGATCTTCCGTCGTACTCACGTCTCCACGGTTTAATGTTGTGCTACCCGTTCATATTTGGAGGCAACATCATGCGCATCGATGCTCACATCCATTATATGCCGCCTTCACGGCGAGAGCGGCTGGCCGAATTTACCGGCCAAGAGCCGTATTGGGGGCTGCTGCTGGCGTCGGATGAGGCCGGTAAGTCGATCCAGGGCTGGGCTTCGGCCGAGCGGATGATCGATGATATGGATCGCGCCGGCGTGGACCGAGTGGTGATGCAAGGCGAGTATCCGCAGCGACACGAAACCAGCGTGGACCGCAACAGCCAGGTGCTGGCCGTGGTCAACCGCTGGCCGGAGCGGGTGCTGGCCTTTGCCGCTATCCAGCCGAAAGCGGGTCAGGCGGCGCTGGATGAACTGCGGCGGTGTCTCGATGGCGGGCTGTGCGGGGTGGGCGAATTAAATCCGTACGCTCAGGGGTTCTCGCTCGATGACCCTGACTTTCGGCGGCTGGTCGAGGCGTGTATCGATTACGACCTGCCGCTCAATCTCCACGTGAGCGAAGAGGTTGGCCACTACTACCCCGGCAAGAGTACCACGCCGCTGCGCCATTACTACCGGCTGGCCGAGCAATACCCTGACCTCAAACTAATCCTGGCTCACTGGGGCGGCGGGTTGATCTTCTATGAGTTGATGGTGAAGGTGCGGCGGACGCTGAAGAATGTTTGGTATGATACCGCCGCCTCGCCGCTGCTGTATCCCACCCGGAAAATTTTTCCGGTGGCGCTGGCCTGCATCGATTATCACAAAATTTTGTATGGCTCAGATTATCCGCTGTTGATTTGCCCCCGCCAGCAGTCGGAGCCGGATTTTCGACCGTTTCTAACGCAGATTGAGGCGTTGGGGTTAGCGGATGACGTTTATGCGGCGATTATGGGTGAGAATATGGCCCGCTTGTTAGGCGTGGCGTCTGAAACTGCTGCGGTTAAGGTCGAGAAAAGTAAGCGTAAAAATGATGTGGGGGATGACCAGGCATCGACCCTCAGCGGCATCCAGGGCTTTATGGCGGTGCGGTTGGTGGTGGACGAGTGGCCGGAGACCGCCGCCGTATTCGAGCAGTTTGGTATTCCCTGGCAGGATCGTCCCGTTCCAAGTTGGGAGCCGATTATGCAAGCGGCTGCCGCCCAAGGTTTTGGGCCACATAAACAGCAGTCTCTTCTGGATGCGTTGAACGAAGCTATTAGCTAAACTTAACTTAACGGCCGTGAAAGTGAAATGCACCCTACCTTGGGGATTCGGCCGGGGTCGAGAAAACGATCGGGCGTTTCCGATAGGATTCGGGCGTACGCCTGAAAAAGATTCAGTGTTTCCGATAGGATTCGGTCACACCCGGCTCAGGGATTCTCCTTTTCCTATCGGACTCAGGCGATGGCTCGACCAAGGTCCGGCATTTCCGATAGGATTCGGCCAATCCCTCTTCAAGGATTCCCATTTTTCGATAGGATTCGGCCAACCCCTTGTCGAGGATTCCCATTTTTCGATAGGATTCGGCCAACCCCTTGTTGAGGATTCCCATTTTCCGATAGGATTCGGCCAAGGTCTAAAGACGACTCGGCCATTTCCTATCGAATTATGGGAAAAAGTTTGAAAGAATTGGCTAGTATTATAAGATTCGTTGGAAAAATTAGATCGACTCGGCCATTTCCTATCGGATTCGCGGAAAGTTTGGCAGCGACTCGCGATTTTCTATCGAATTATGGAAAAGTGTTTGAAAGAATTGGCGAATCTTATAAGATTCGTTGGAAAATTTGGAGCGGCTTGCGATTTTCCTATCGGATTCACGGAAAGTTTGGCAGCGACTCGCGATTTTCTATTGATTCATGGGAAAAGTGTTGAAAAGAATTAGCAAGTCTGATCAGATTCAGTGAAAAATTTGGCCAGGGACGCCGTTGAACGGCGATTCAGCCGGGTTCGGCCTAAATTTTAAGGGCGCAATTCACTTTCCCGGCTTAACTTCATGGCAGTGGTTTTTCAGCGGCCGGGCTGTTTCGGCGGCGATTAGGGAATTTTTGAGAAATGGCTGAAGTTTGTTATTATTAAGCTCCCCTATTTTTTAGGCAACTGATTTCAATGGAGATGATGACATGGCCGATGCTGTGTTGGATAACAAGCCGGAAGCGGTATCTGCGGCTCAATCAAGTCAACCGAGGGCAAATGGCGGCAGCCGCTTAAAACAATCGGTTGACTTAGAGGCGCCCAATGAAGATGAGCGGACTGTTGTATCCGTCCCACGAGCGGTCATCCCTCAGGATGTTCCGCCTGAGGCCGATCTAAATCATCCGGCCCTCTATTTCAATCGAGAATTGGGCTGGATCGATTTTAATTGGCGAGTGCTGTACCTGGCGCTCGATGAACGTACGCCTCTGCTGGAGCGTGTTCGCTTTGTGGCCATCACCGCCAGCAACATGGACGAATTTTGTCAAAAGCGGGTGGGCGGTCTCAAGCGTCAGGAGGCGGCGGGCGTCCATGATCTTTCGCCTGATGGGCGAACCCCCACCGAGCAGTTGTCGATGATTACCCAAGCGTTCTTAGTGATGCACCGATCAATGACCGAGACGTGGGAAAATGAGTTGAAGACGGCGTTGCGCCAACAAGCCGGTATTTACATTTATAACTATGCCGATTTGAACGATCAACAGCGCCAGGACATGTATGACTATTTCCAAAATCAGATTTACCCTATTCTGACCCCGTTGGCCGTCGATCCCGGCCGCCCCTTTCCGTTTCTATCCAACTTGAGTCTATCATTAGCCATTATTTTGCAAGACCGTAAGCAGAAGAAAAAACATTTTGCTCGCTTGAAGATGCCGACGAATCTGGGCCGGTGGTTGCCGATCCATAGCGACGACCCTGATAAAAAGGGATGTTTTTTACCGGTTGAACAGTTGATCAAGGAACATATAGGCGACCTCTTTCCCGGCATGGAAATTCTGGGCGCCTACCCCTTCCGCATTACTCGCAATGCCGATTTGCGACGCGATGAAGAAGAAGCCGCCGACCTGCTATCCATGATTTCCGAAGAACTGCGAGAGCGCCGGTTTGCGCCGGTTGTCCGCTTGGAGATTGATACACAAGCGCCGTCCGTGGTGCGCGATTTACTGACCCGCGAATTGGGTTTGAAAGAGGATGACATCTACGAGGTTGATGGTCTCGTTGATTTAACCGCCTGCTTTGATATTGCCAATTTAGATTTTCCTGAGTTTAAGTATGAGCCGTGGGAGCCGGTCAACCCGAAGCCGTTTGTCGCCTTAGACGATGACGAAACCTCTAAAGAGGATGTTTTCGCGATCATTCGTCGAGGCGATATCTTAGTGCACCATCCCTACGATTCATTTGCCACAACCATCCAACGACTGGTGGAAGAAGCCGCCAACGATGAAAAGGTCTTGGCCATCAAACAGACCCTGTACCGTACATCCGATGAGTCGCCCATCATCAAAGCCTTGGTGAAAGCCGCCGAAAGAGGCAAACAGGTCGCGGTTTTAGTGGAGGTCAAGGCGCGCTTTGACGAGGCCAATAATATCGAGTGGGGGCATATGCTGGAGCAGGCGGGGGTTCACGTGGCCTATGGGCTGGTTGGCTTGAAAATTCATGCTAAGGCAACGTTGATTGTTCGCCAGGAAAAAGGCGGGCCTCGAACTTACTGCCATATGGGCACCGGCAATTATCACTCCAAAACCGCCCGGCTCTACACTGATTTAGGCTTGGTAACCTGCGACCCGATTATTGGCCGCGATATGGTTAATCTGTTTCACTATCTGACCGGCTACGCCCCGGAGCAACCCTACAAAAAAGCGATTGTCGCGCCCCGAGATATGCGTACTAAGATTTATGAATACATTAACCGGGAGATTGAATTTCAGAAACAGCATGGCAGCGGGCGCATCATCGCTAAAATGAACGCCTTGGACGATGTCGGCACTATCCGGGAGCTTTATCGGGCTTCCCAGGCAGGTGTGCAAATCGACTTGATTATTCGGGGACACAGCCGTTTGCGGCCGGGATTAAAAGGGTATAGCGACAATATCCGCATCGTCAGTATTTTGGGCCGTTTCTTAGAGCATGATCGGATCTTCTACTTCCACAACAACAACCAACCGATTACCCTCATCGGCAGCGCCGACTGGCGTAATCGTAATCTTTCGGAGCGGGTAGAGCTATCCGTACCGGTGGAGAATCCGTCGCTGCAAGAACGGCTGATTCAACTGCTTAACATCGCTCTTAACGATAACCGGTTGGCCTGGGATCTTGAGGCTAACGGCCAGTATCGTTTGCGGCGGGCCACGGGGGCTCAAACGGAAGATAACGCTCATCAAATTTTGATGCGGCAAGCCCTTGAGCGAGCGATCTGACGGCATAAGGTTTTAATATAAAAAGGCTCCAAGGGATGACCGTTCCCTTGGAGCCTTTTTATATTACTTAGCTCGGTAAACGAATGGGCTAAAAACTATAGCTATAGCCGGTCATTAATCGCTCTTTGAGAGAGGTATAAGGTGAATGGAGCAAAGAATTGGCTGTACCAACAGGAGTTTCATCGTGAACCAGCTTTCGAATAACAACCGCGTCTGACTCTACATGACTTTTTTGGGAAACAATGCTTTGGTAAACCGTGGTCTCTTTCCCAATATAACTTTCCTGGTCAATAATAGAGTGCCTGATCCAGGCTTTACGGTCAATGATACTGCCCTCATGAATGACCGTAGGGCCGTAAAGGGTAGCCCCTTTTTTTATTTTGACGTTATCACCTAAATAAATTGGCCCAAAAAGACAGACATCACTGGCAATGGATACATCCCGCCCCACCCAGACGTTACTGCTAAGCTTGTTTCCTAAATTAATGTGGCTAACTTTGCCATTTAAGACATCAACCACAGCCTGTTCATAACTCTGAATGGTTCCAATATCACGCCAATATCGATTGGCTAAATAGCCAAATACTGGGGCTTCATCTTCTAAAAGGGCGGGGAAGATATCGTATGAGAAGTCGTACTTAGTATCGGCTTGCATATAATTCAGAACATCCGGCTCCAAAATGTAAATACCGGTGTTCACTATATTTGACGTTATTTGGCTCGGCTCGGGTTTTTCTAGCAATTGACGAATCCCGCCTTTAGTGTCGAGCACAACCACACCATAACCTTTGGGATTACTCACCCGCTTTAGAGCCATAGTTACGGCTGCTTGTTTTTCACGATGATATTGGAGTAAATTAGATAGGTCGATATCTGTTACGATATCGCTGCTAATGACTAGAAAAGGTTCTTTATCAAGATATCGTTCTGCGTTTTTTACCCCACCGGCTGTTCCCAAGGGGGCTTCTTCAATCGCATAGCGAATATTTAACCCCAACTGGCTGCCATCACCGAAGTGTTCTTGAACGTGATGAGCCATGTGTCTAACGGTAATTACCACCTCAGTAATGTTGTGATGTTTAAGCAAGTTCAAAATATGGAACAATACCGGCTTATTAACTAAAGGCACCATAGGTTTGGGGCGTTTGGCGGTTAAAGGGTGTAGACGTGACCCAAGACCACCCGCCATGACGACAGCTTTCATAATGCACCTACTTGGGTAGAATGAGGTTGCCTGATCCTTTTTAGGACGGGTGATTTTTCGGCCGTGACCCGATTCCGCCAATAGTTTAAATCAGGCAAATGTTGAGCATAGTGCTCACAAGTATTTTTGGTTATCACTTGTTGGGCTAATGAACTTCTTAAGCGTGTTGGCGGTAGTTGTCTGATAGCATTAAACAGCGCCCAATGAGCTTGCAAAAAGTCCGTTTCAACTTCGTGCCAACTCCAATACTGCCGCTCGAGATAAAACTCATGATTAAGCCCATCAACGTCAGGTGAAGCTGACAAAGGGCCATTAGTGCTATGCGCATGCTCTAGCAAGCCGGCACAGCGCCAAACCCAAGCAGAAATATGGGCAACTGTATCTTTAACCGACCAACCGTTAGACATAAATGGGGCTGCTAGACACGCTTCGGGTACATTCTGGCATAAACTTAAGATTTCGGTAGAGCCGTTTTTGATCTGTTTGATTACAGTGTCGGTTAAGGTATCCATGATTGGGCTCACATATAGCGATGACTCATGTACTGGGAATGAGTAGCAATTTGTAGAAGATTTGTTTCGCTGGAATTTTCCTGAGATAGATAATAAACCGACGAGAGCGGTTTTGTTCCAGTGACATGGGAATTGGTTTGCTCATGATTGGTTATAATGACCACCGGAGTATTGGTAAGTTTGGGGTCGCTGGTGAGCTTTTCATAGGCTTCGGCTAGACTATCATCATCATCATCATCTTGTTGATCAAGATTAAAGACAATCAAATCGAATAATTGTTGGCAGGCAATATCCAGACCATCAGCAATCGATTCGGTTCTAGAAACCCGACAGCCATTTCTTTCGAGTTGTTTTTCTAACCTTAATCCTGTGGAAGATTTATCACCAAAAATTAATACATAAGGCGGATACGTTTTGTATCCAACGGGGTTAATGCTGAGATTTTTAGCAACAGCCGCATTTTTTGCGTAATTGGTTACGCCCATATAACTTGCCTCCTCTCTGAAGTCACATAAGTATCTAATATTAAAATTTATACCGCCGCAGACAATAGTCGGGCTACGGTGGGTTGTAGTTTGGCCGTTATCGTATTTTTTTCGATATAGGCGCTTGCGCCACACCCGATCACACATGTTCGGCTTGTTTCACTATCGTAATTGGCCAACGCCACAATCGGGATGGCGGGCAAAAACCCCTTTAAGAGTTCAACAAGCCGAGGGCCATCAGCTCCTAATGGGCCGATATCGACGATGATGACATGTGGCTCAGTGTGCTGAGCCAACGCAATGGCCTCTTTGCCGTGAGTAGCTTCGACAACGTGACAACCGGGAAACTTTGTCTCTAGCCACCTTTTGAGCGTTACGCTTAAATGAAGGTGATCCTCAATAATAAGGATAGTAGCTGGCATAGAAGCCTCATTATCTGGAAAAGTGCGTTACAACTGATTTGGCTCAACTAGCTTTCGGCGAGGACAAAAAGAAGGCCATTTTCCGGAACTTATGTTCTTGACGAATAAATAATTTCAGGAAAGATGGCCTAACTTATTGTACTGGTTGCCTCCCCTCACTGTATTAACCTGGTAAAAATTCGGCAATACAGATGTACACAATCTCTAGTATCATTGTACTAGAAATTGATGGTCTTGTCTGTAGAATAACTTTGATAGCTAGTGTCGGGAAAACTTGATAACTATAAATAAGGGGTTATTCAAGCGAAGTAATGCCGTGGCGGATGGCAAACTTCACCAGAGTGGGGATATCATTAATAGCTAATTTTTGCATCAGGCGGCTGCGGTAGGTATCCACGGTACTTGATGACAGAGACAGTATCTGAGCGATGTCAGAACTGGATTTACCTTCCACTACAAGTTGAAGAATTTCTCGCTCACGAGCGCTAAGCCGATCAAGGGGATTTTCGGCTTCTTCAATCTCACGTTGGGTGATATAGTCCTCGATAATAATATCCGATATTTTTTGGCTTAGGTATCGTCGGCCCTCAAACACGGCATGGATGGCATCAACCACCTCAAAGCCAGCCGAGGCCTTTAACAGATAGCCACGAGCACCGGCTTGTAGCGCACGATAAACATGCTTGCTGGTGGCATGCATGGAGAGGATGATCACTTGGGTTTTGGGGCAAATATCATTAATTTGTCGGGTGGCCTCAATCCCGTTCATTTCAGGCATGGCGATATCTAGAATAGCGATATCAGGGCAGCTATGACTGAGTAACTGCAAGGCATCGCGCCCATTAGCGGCGTCGCCAATAACTTTTAATTCGGAATGGGCCTCCAGCAGCGAGCGTAATCCATCGCGGACAATGGCATGGTCATCAGCTAATATGATCGTGATCAAGATGAGGTACCTCCACAATAACGCGAGTGCCCTTACCCGGCTGCGATTCGACCCGACAATAGCCGCCGATAGCGGCCGCCCGTTCGGCCATAGTAATCAAGCCCCAATGGCGCTTTTCGATGGGAACCGCTTGATCGGCTAATTCGAAGCCAACTCCGTCATCGCTAATGATTAAATAAACCTTGTCATTATAGCTGTTAATACTTAACGTGACCAGATTAGGTTGAGCATGTTTGGCCGCATTGGTTAACGCTTCCTGAGTAATACGAAATAACGTGTCTTCAACCGGTGCCGCTAACTTTATATTCAGTTCTTCCGCCTGTAATCTAACCGAAAAGTCGACTCGAGAAGCAAACAAATCAGTATACCATCGCAAAGCCGCAATTAGCCCGAAATCATCGAGAATCTGTGGGCGTAAGTGAGTCATAACATCGCGAATGCGGTCGCCGGTTTGTGAAATGATCTCTAGCGTGTCCTTTATTCGAGACCAGATGATTTCATTGGCTTGACCTGAATTTATTGCGAGCTGCGTTTGAATAATGTTTAGATTAAGGTCTAAAGCCGTCAAATTTTGGCCGATTTGATCGTGTAATTCTCGGGTAAGCGCTTTTCTTTCCACTTCTTGTGTTTTGGACAGTTGCTGGGTCAACGCCCTGAGCTGCTCGCCCTGTTTTCTGACGGCTTCAAAAAGCTGATTCCGCTCTTGTTCAAATCGCCTTCGGTCAGTAATATCCTGGCCGATAGCCAACAACCCAATGGTATTATTGTTGTGATCTTTTAAGGTTTTATCATACCATTCAATTTCGCGAATATCGCCCCGTTTGGTGATAATCGGGCTGATGACACCTTGAGTCTGCACATCATTAATGGCCTGCGAGAAAAGCGATCGGGTCCGAGCCCATTCTTCCGGCGGTATGAACGTTGTAAACCAATTTTTGCCCTGGACTTCATCTAGGGTATAACCTGATATCTCTTCTAGATAATGATTAAAGCGGATAATATGCCCTTTTGTGCCCAAAACCAAAATAATCACCTGAGCCGTGTCAATAATTCCTTCGGCAAAATCACGTCCTCGTCGAAGTGCGTCTTCAGCCATTTTTAGATGAGTAATGTCGCGGCTCATCCCCACTAGACCAATAACCTGGCCACGAGTGTCACGTATGGGAATCTTGGTGGTTAAAACCCACTTTTGGTTTCCATTTATGTGGTCGGTTAGAGGTTCAATATGACTAATCAGCGGTTGTCCTGACTGAAGCAGCGCTTGTTCATCCTCAAAAGAGCGTTGGGCCGATTTTAACGCTTTGAAATCGAAATCCGTCTTGCCGAGAACATCTTGGGCCGTTGCCGCCTCCAGATGGCGTCTAAGTGGTTCATTAACCAGCAGATATCGGCTCTGGGTATCTTTGACGTAGATATCATCGGGCAAATGGTCCACCAACGTTCGCAGCAGATCGCGTTCATTGAGTAATTTATCTTCAAAGGATTTATGTTTGGTGATATCTTGAGCTACTCCATAAATTTGAACAATCTCCTGGCGAGTACTATCCCAAATGGGGCAGCCAATATCGCGGAACCAACGAACTCCCTCATTTTCATCGATTAGCCTAAACTCACAGATATCCTTCTGGCCGGTAAGAAGCGATTCCATTCGACGTTTGGCCAATGTCTTGTCTTCGGGGTGAATAATAAAATAAGATAAATCGCCGTTGCCGTTTATATCATTAGACAAAAAATCGGTAACTTGATTGATCGAGTCAGTAGCCCATTCCAAACGAATTTTCTTTTCCGGTTCTATTCGAAGAGCGTAAGCATAATCGGTACATAATTCAAGAAGCAGCCGATAGCGTTCTTCTGATTGGCGTATTTTTTCCAGAAGTATTTCAAGATTTTGAATATGAGCATGTAATTCTTGATTTTGCTGACCTGTCTGTGAATATTTATTACCCACTGAGACCGGTTTTGCTTTAAATTTACTGAAAAAACGGTGAAGTGATTTCAGTAAAGCTGTGACTCGTTTCACCACAGGGCTACCTCTTTGAAGCCGCTTTGTTGTAATTGTTAATCAAAATACCAACGCTACGAACTTTTTCCTCCCCTCTATCTTCCCAGTATAAAATAAAACCTAGCCATGTACCCCAGACAATTGGGGAGTATTTACCCTAGTTGACCGACTAGTGTGTGAAAATAATCACGATATAATAAAAACACACCTCTCGTAAAGCTGGCAACACGAGCGGTGCGTTTTTCAGGAGAATGGGAAAAAAGTGAGAGCTATCTGTTACAGAGGGGGAGGTTACTCATCTTCGACTTAACTGATGATATTTCGGATTTTGGTATCCATCGCGTGCAGGGCATCCAGTAACCGGTCAGGAGAATCGACCTTGCTGACAAAGGCGTCGGCTCCGGCGGACAACGCCTGGCGCTGTCCACCCGGCCAATCGCTTAGGGCAATTACTTGTAGATTAGGACAGGTGACCTTAAGGCTGGATAGCGAATCGGTTTGAGAAAACCCCGGCAGTTCCCAGTCAACTAAGACCAGATCAGGCAAACTCGTTTGAGTTTGGGCCATTAGACTCTCGGCGTCGCTGGCTTCACCGACCACCAGCATGTCAAGTTCCTGGTCTAGCAATATATGCAGTGCATCGCGCACTTGACTTTTATCATCGGCTAAAATTACACGCACTTGATCCATACTCTTAGATTGATTTTTTCCTGCGTTTTAAGTGTAGGCTAAAAGCTTACTAAAAACACTAGGCATTTGGGTAGTTTAGATCCTAGATCGTTGATTAGTTCTAGAAGGTAGTTAAATGACCAGGTAATGAGTGATACTTGGGGCGGATCGCTTTGATCGAAAAATCGAAATGATCCGCCAACTCCGCCGCAAATGTATAGTCGATGAAAGGGCCGCCGATACCGGCTAAGTAACCAAATTATATTTTATGGCCAAGGCCGCTGCCTCAGTTCGGCTGTGAGCGCCCAATTTAGACAGAATATTGCTAACGTGAAATCGAACCGTTGATTGGCTGATCATCATTTTACGGGCAATTTCCCCATTGTTTAAGCCTTTGACCAGCAGCGGTAAAACTTGTCGCTCTCGGTCAGTTAAATCCAAACCGACATTGCGTGGATGGGTGGCGGCATGCAGCAGCACTTGAGCGGCTTCTGGAGCCAACGTGGAGCGACCGGCTGCGGCCAAGCGAATGGCATCGGCCAGTTCATCGGCCGAAACATCTTTGAGCAGATAACTGGTAGCGCCGGCCTCTAAAGCTCTTTGAACCAAATCCTGTTCGCGAAAACTAGTCAGGGCGATGATATGGATGTGGGAGAAGCGCTTTAGGATAGCCTTGATGGCGGTTGGTCCATCCATTTCCGGCATGACCATATCCATTAAGATTACATCCGGCTCTAGCTGAGTACACAATTCTATGGCTTCGCTACCACTGCTAGCCTCACCGATTAGTTCCATATCGTCAAATATTTTTAGAAAAGCGGTCAAACCGGTTCGGACCATGGCGTGATCATCGACGATAATCACTTTTATAACTTTTAGGGTGTCATTGACTTTGTTCATTTTTGTTCCTTTCAGGAAAGTTATGACAGAACCGGCAGTTAAGACATATACCTAGAAAATCCCCAACCCCTGTTCTGCGGTGTGATGATTAGGGAAGCGCTGGCCAGGCCACATTGATGCGGGTACCACTGCCGAGCTGGCTATGTATTTTAAAAGAGGCGCCGATATTGTCAGCCCGCTCGCGCATAATGCCCACACCTAAATGCTCCGATGAGATACCGCTTGTCTCAAATCCCCGTCCGTTATCTTCAATACAGAGCTTAAGCTGCTCAGGCTCAAATGTTAAACTAACGATGGCCGATTCAGCTCTGGAATGTTTAACTATATTATTTAAAGCCTCTTGCGTAATGCGATACAGCCCCACTTGGACATCAGGCGGCAGGCCATATTCTCCGTCAACCTTGAGTGTAATGGCTGTTTGGGTGCGGCTGTTGATGGCTTCGGTAAGATGGCGTAACACTTCACTTAGGCGACCTTCGGTGAGGGCTGCTGGCCGGAGTTCAAGCAGTAGCGTACGCATTTCGGCCATAGCGCCTCTGGTCAATTGCCGAAGTTCGGCCAACCGCCGCCGGGCTTCGTCTTGATCGCGGTCCCATAGCCGGGGCATAATATCGGCAATTAGGCTGGCCGAGAAAAGGGATTGGGTTACGGCGTCGTGCAGATCACGCGCCAGCCGATGTCGTTCCGCCGCTACCGCCGCTTCTTCCGCTTGAATTTGCAGCCGCGCATTTTCAATCGCCAGCGCGGCTTGATCACAAAAGGTGATGGCTAAATCGATCTCATCTGTGGAGAAATCTCGGGGTTCATTGTAATATAGGGCCAAGCTGCCATAGACTTCTTCTTTAACAATTAGAGGAACGGCTAGCACTGCCCGGAAACCGTTAACTAATAACAGTTGCATCTTTTCATTTGATAACAAATCTTCAGAGTCACTGGTAGGGTCATTAAGATTTGACAGTACAACGGGTTGGCGCGTCAGCAGTGTATGACGAATAATTTGCTGATTCATTGCTTCATTAGTTTTGAGCGCATTATTGGCCGACAGGCCGTAGCTGGCCTGAATAGCAAAGGCTTCATCTTGCAGCCGAAAAACCACACTGCCCCGGGCATCGAGCACCTGGCTGGCTTGCAGGGCAATATATTCAAGAATTTCGTCCACTGTCCGATCGGAGTTGAGGACAGTGAGCATATCTCGCAGACTTTCGGCTACCCGGCGGCGCTGATCAGCCTCTAGCCGGCGTTCTCGCTCGCGGTAATAAAGCCGGGCATTTTCCAAACCAATTACGGCGCCGGAGGCCAGCATCATCAATGTTTCTTCATCCTGCGGCCCCAAAACACCCAGTTGCTTATCACCAACGGCAATAATGCCAATCGACTCAAAAATAGACAGCATAGGCACGACTAAATAGCAGCAAATGCCCAGACGTCTAATCGGTTCGATATCAACGAACGTACTATTTTTTATATCTCTAATTAACAGCGGCCGGCCCGTTTGAATGACCTGGCCAATGGCTGATCGGGCAAAAGGAACACGCTGGCCCACATAGAGCGATGTGTTACTCTCACTGGAAAAAGCGGCGACTCGTAGTTCGGTACCATCTACTAGGTAGACTACGCTCAAGCGAGTGCTGGTCAAGCGCCTGGCTGAGTCAGCAATGAGCTGCAAAATGGCTTCAGCGTCGAGCCGGCTGGTAATTGCTTGATGCACCAGAAACATCGATTCAAGCTGTCCCGAATGTTGTTTGACCCTTGAGTATAATTGGGCGTTTTCAATAGCGACCACTACCTGATTGGCAAAGGCAAAGGCCAGTTGGACTTGCTCTTGTGAGAAATAATTGGGTTGGTTATGGCATAAGGCTAAAGCCCCAATCGTTTGTTTTTTAGCCACCAAAGGAATCCAGGCCCAGGAGCGGATATTCTCCAGCAGGTTGCTTTCCGCAATGGTACTTATCTGGCTGATAACTGAAGCTAAAGTTTTGTTGGTCTGCGTATCTTTAATAATGACCGGTTTTTTGAGATTAAAAATGTCGCCATTAGTTTTAAGTTTATCAATTGGCAGCCTGAGATTAAGCACATCCTGGTGAGATCGGGGGCCTCGATAACTTAGCAGCCGTAAGTCCCCATTTTCCTGAATGAAAACAGCCCCTTCATTGAAGGGAACGACCGTTTGTAACTGGTCAAGAGTCAAATTTACCAACGTTTCCAAATCCAAGGTAGAAGCGACATTCTGGGACATGCGCAGAAGCGTTGATAACTGTTTGGTTCGAGTCTGAACATGCTGTTCTAACGTGTCTTTGGTCTGCTTTTGGATAGAAATGTTGGTAATAGACGCAATAATTTGCTGGCGATCGTCAAACTCGGTAAAGCTTAATCCTACCTCAATGGGAATTTCACTCCCGTCTTTGTGCCGCCCGACCAAGTCCATCCCCGAACCCATCATTCTGACATAAGGATCGCGCGTGTAATCGGTGCGATGGTGAGCGTGACGGCCACGGAGCCGGTCGGGAACAAGTAGCTCAACCGGCTCATCGATCAACTCGTCTTGGTTATAACCAAATAAAGCTTCACACTTCTTATTGGCAAAAGTAATGAGACCATCCTGGTTGGCAATGATAATGGCCACCGGCATCGATTGCAGCACAAATTTGAGTTGAGCGTCGCTGTTGGAGTGCGTATTAGGATTTTTTAGGAGAGCGTTTAAGGATAATTTTTCCACGCCGCAATACTCCGTCGAGACTAATAATTAGCGTCATAATTCCAAGCGGTTTCTTGTTTCTTCAAGGCGTTTCCCCAAAACCAGGGCTATTCGTTGAAGGATAGCGTAACCAAAGTTGTGGTCAGCTTCGCATTCTTCTCGCAAACGTTGGCCATCAAAGCGAATGACCTGGGTTGGGAGGATTACCAAGGCACTGAAGCGCCATTGATGGGGCGGAATAAGCCACGACCAGCCTAGCACCTCATTGTCCCCGATAGTTTGAATGGTGGTAAATCCGCGGCCTGAAATAAACGTGCCTAGCGCCACTCGCCCTTGCTGGATCAAGTAGAAATGATCGGCCGGTTCACCTTCTCTTAAAATATAAGTACCCGGATCAAAATGGGCCTCGTGACCAAGTTGAGCTAATAACTCTAGATAGGGCGATTCGAGACCCTTAGTAAAAGGAATTGTGACCAGACCTTCAACTTGTAGAGCCATATTTGGTCTCCTTTAATGATTGGACTTCTAGTCAGTGGGTTTGATGGCTGGTTGGTTAAGATGTTTCCAACTAACCCATTTTCCAACCAGCCACCTATCCATTTTTCAAACCAATCATCGAACGTATCTAAACTAATAGGTCAAATGAGGATTGATGATCATATCGTTAAGCTGCTGGCGAGAAGCGCGGATGCGATCAGCCATATCTTTACCGGCACACCGGACAATAGCATACTCAAAGTTATGATCGACTTCGAAGGCGGTATGTAGCTGGCTGGCATCAAACGCCAACACCCGGGTTGGTCTGGTCGCTGTCGTCCAAGCCATTTTACGTTCGAGTGGGAATAATGATGACCAGCCGAAAAATTGCCCGGGTCCTAACCGGTTCATCACTACCCGGCCATGCCCCGGTACCTCTGTTTCGATAATTATCTCCCCATCTAGAATCAGATAAAGCGCCCGGCCTAAACTGCCTTTTTCATAGATGACCTGGCTGGCCTCAAAATCTTTTTCTCTAGCAAGGGCCGCTAGCTTCTTCAGATGTTTGGTCTCCATGTCACGGGTTAGTTCTAATGAACGCAGCGTGGTTAGCGCTCTTAATTCCGTCTTGTTTGTCATGATCCCAACTCCTTTCAAACTCCATTGTTTGTTTGGCGGAAAGTCTTTTCCCCTTGTTTATAATATAAAACAAAACCTCCCCAAATACGCTAGACATTTGGGGAGATTGTGTCCTGAACAACTGACTAGTTTTTAGCCTGGTCACTTGTCGGAGGCAGATTTTAAGTTTTAATTCTTTACCATATTTGCTCAAAAACGAATCGGGGTTAAGAGGTGATTATTTTAACCATTTAACAAAATTAGTAGCCCATATCCGCTCCTCCCACCCCTGCTTCTTGTAAAACTGGCGTTGATACGACTCTCGCTCCCGATTGTTGATCAGCCCCAAGCGGGCGCAGCCGCGCTGGTTAGCCTCGGCCTCAACGGTGGCTAACAGCCTGGAGCCGAGGCCGTGTCCGCGAAACGGCGTCTTGATAAACAACTCCGATACAAACCCTTCCGGGCCCACCTGGATCAGGTATGGCAGCCAATGCACCGAGACATACCCCGCGATCTCGGCCTGGGCTGTTTCGGCCACGTAGACCGAATGGCTGTCATCAGCTTGACACAGCTTGAACTGCCGCTCGACTCGGCTGGTTGTCTCGGCCAATTCCTCAGCCGTGATCCGCTCCGACCAACCTAAATCCCGCAATAGCCTGGCAATATCAGGGGCGTCGTCGAGCGTAGCCCGTCTAATTATGAAATTAGTTTGGTTATGATCATAGCTGTCCATCCTTTAGCTCCTGCAAGATTTAGCGCTTATGTCAGGCCGGTGTAAAATTCAGCCGCTTCGCTGCCATTAATTTGGATGTACGCTTGAAAAATAATAGCTCGCTGTCCCTTTTAATTGATAAGGAATAACATTCACCCCAAATGACTGATCCCACCCTTTTTGAAACGCTCGCTCTTGCTCTTCTTTTTGCTCTGGCCGCTGCTATTCATGGCGCGTTCGGTATTGGCTTTCCGATGATCACCACCTCAGTCATGTCGATTTTTATTGGCATTCAAAACGCGATTATTTTGACCCTGTGGCCGGCTTTAGGTGTAAATCTATTGTTGGTATTTAACGGCCTCCCTGTTGGGCAGATTATCAAACGGTATTGGCTGCTAGCTTTGGTGGCCCTGATGGGTAGTTTAATAGGAGTCTACTTGCTTTTTATGATTCCCCAAACTTTCCTTCAGTTATTTTTATCCCTGCTCATCCTTTATTATGTCTACACCCAATTTCGTGGTTACACCCTCCGGCTTTCCGCGGATAATATGGCCTTAGCTATTGGCTTTGGCTTACTGGCCGGTGTCGTCGGCGGTGCAACCAATACAATGGCGCCTATTTTGTTGATCTATCTCTTTTCCGTAACCGAAGACAAAAACGAAATGGCTCAGGGTACAAACCTTTGTTTTTTATTGGGTAAAGTTGCCCAGGCAGTGGTTATTTACCGTCAACCTGTTGCTGAGACGTTAAATAACGTTTTATTGATAGGCTTAATCGTTATTACGATTGGAGCTATGTACGGAGGAATCTTTATTCGCCAGAAAGTTCCAACCCAACTCTTTAGAAAATTGATTCTATGGGTTCTGCTCATTTTGGCGATATTTCTATTGGTTACCTCGCTCACCAAAGTGTTTTGAGGCTACTCAATTAGAGACAATCGGCTCCGGCTTCGACATAAGCTTTGCCTCTGGTGATGGCTTCTGCCATTCTCTCTTTCATCGACTCACCAAATCCCCTGATGAAGACATCGATACGGGCGTTGATAACCATCCCGAGGAACCAATTCCTGAGCAGGGATAAAAAAAACGCCAACCTTAGCTGGTTGACGCTATTTTCTTCCTACAGGCGAATGCCCCCTACGGGATTCGAACCCGTGTCGCCACCTTGAAAGGGTGGTGTCCTAGTCCTCTAGACGAAGGGGGCGTGCAGTATCTGATGCGTAAAGGCAACAGAAAATAATATACCACGACTTTAAGTTTGAAGCAAACCTAATCCATAGAAAATTTACTTAAAAAGGGTATCGACTAGTTTGCCGATAGCCGCGGCAGCCGGCGTTTGGGGGTTGGCCAGCAGCAGAGGTTTTCCGCTGTTGGCAGCTCTGACCATCTCCGGCTCAAACGGAACAGCCATCAAGACAGGGCGTTTAACCACCTTCTGGATGGTTTGCAGGGGCAGCGAATGATGCGGTACGATCTGATTGACAACCAAATTAATTTTATGCTCATCTACCCCCAATCGGGCCAAGCCCTGCAAAGCAATTACAGTTGATTGAATAGACGGCATATCAGGCGACAGCACCAGGATGATTTTATCGAGCAGGGCCACCACCGGAGAAGAAGGCGACTCTAGAAGATGAGGCACATCCAATACAGTAAAGTCAAAGGTAGACTTTAAACACTGAATGAGAGGCTCAAGTCGATTTTTTGGAAAGACAGCCTCACTAAAAACGGGTAAAGAGGCCAACAACTGCACCCCGCTGCTGTGGTCGACCAGATGGGGTTGGATCATCTCAAGAGTAAAATTCGGCTCGTCGGTTGATAGGAGTTTGGGCAGGCTACTGGTTGGACGAACGCCCAGCATTAAGGCCGCATGCCCGCCAACCGAAGCCAGATCGGCTAAGATGGTACTGGTTTTATGAACTAACTTGAGCGCGATAGCCAGGTTGACGGCTAAACTTGTTACCCCAGTACCCCCCTTCATACTAAATAACCCCACTGTCTTGCCTAAAGTAGGGGCGGTGTTTTTTGGCAGCAGTTCTTCAATCCGGCTGACCAAAACATCAGGGGCTACAGTTTTGGCCAGGTAGTCCGTGGCTCCGGCATCGAGGGCTGTTTGCCGATCGATGGGTTGAAATCGGGCTGAAAAAATGACAATAGGCGTTTCTCTGAACTGCGGCTTCGAGCGGGCTTGTTTGCAAAAATCGTAGCCGGTCATCTTGGGCATCATGACATCACAAATGATTAAATCCGGATTTTCAATTTCCGCTTGGGTCAAGGCTTGCACGCCATTAGAGCTAATTGAAACCGAATGGCCTGATCGTTTAAATGAAAATTCCAGCAGACGTAGAATATCTTGATCGTCATCGATGATGAGAATATGTGCCATAACAATGTCCTTACCGAAAAATTAGGGATTTAGGCCACACAAAACCTGAACTTTTGTTTTGTTGACCAGGGCCATTGGCCCTTGAAATTTTACCGTTGGCATCAACGAATTTGTGGCTGTAACCTCTGAGACCGGTAGAAAATTCTGAGTATCGGCTAATAGGAGCTTTTTGATATCTAATTCTTTAGTGCCCCATTTTAATTGGCCTAAAATTTCAAAGGACGGCACGGAGATAAACAGGGGAATATCATCGCGAGTGGTGTAAAATCGTTCTTTTGAGATCCCTTCAGACTCATCAGACAGCAAAATAAAGATGATCTCATTTTTCACCAGTGACCCTTTTTGATAAGTAGCAATAATATCGCCGGGGGCATTGATGCGTGAGATGTAGATATCTACGATGTCTAGATAATCGGTCATTCGATCAGCCAGGACATCAACCAATCTTCGCTTGTAGACAATGATGCTGGCTGAGAAGCGGTAACTGCTGGTAAAAAAATCAGCGGTTACTCGACCTGAACTGGTGCGACGAACTGTATTCATAGCGAGAGACCTTCTATTGTGGCTTACGATCTAGTAATCGCTTTAATGTTTACGATAACAGTAGTTTATCTCATCTTTTTTCTATTTGAAATAGCCCAAGGGTCTTGATTGCTGGAAATTATGAGGGGATTTTAACTACCGGCCGTTTGAGTTTGAGACCGACGACGTACCACGCAGCGGTTCTGACCAAAGCAATTGCTGTAAATTGTCCATCGCATGATCATCATAAACCTGTTCGCCGCAAACATCACACACTAACGCCGGCATTCGGCTAGCTACTAATAAACTGCTACCATGCCATTCCAGATAGGTCATTAGCCGCTCTCTTAAACGTCCTATTCGACAAGCCGGACAAGTTTTCATTGTTGTTGAGCCTCTTTAACTATTTTTACGCCAGCGCTGACTCCTAACCGATTAGCCCCGGCCGCGATCATGCTTTTTGCATCTAAATACGTTCTAATTCCGCCGGATGCTTTTACACCCATCTCCGGCCCAACGGTTCGTCGCATTAACGCTACATCTTCAACCGTGGCGCCTTGGCTGCTAAACCCCGTGGAGGTTTTGACAAAATCGGCCCCGCTTTTTTGCGCTAGCCGGCAGACCGTAATTTTTTCTTCATCGGTTAGCAAGGCCGTTTCGATGATAACTTTACAGATAGCCCCGTGTTGGTGCGATTTGTCAACTACATGGCCAATGTCGTCTTCTACCATATAGGTATTACCCGATTTCAGAGCCCCAATATTGATGACCATATCAATTTCAGTGGCGCCGTCGTTAAGGGCTTGTTCGGTTTCAAACACTTTAGTGGCGGTGATATTCGCCCCCAGCGGAAAGCCAACTACGGTACAGACCTCAACTTCCGAACCTTGCAATAACTCGGCCGCCAGTTTGACATGGGTCGGGTTAACACAAACCGAGGCAAATTTATAAGTCAGCGCCTCTTGGCACAGGTGTTTAATTTGTTCAGGTGTGGCTTCAGGTTTAAGGAGGGTGTGATCAATTAGGCGAGCAATATCCATCGCGACTCCAAACTCTCAAATAACACTATTCGTTGTTGGCGCTGGCGCTGGGAATGAATTGGCCCACAAAATGTTTGAGGGTTGCATCTTCGCTGGGGATGTCGCGCGGAATCGTACCCCACTGATCCGGCGGCCAGTAGGATACCCAGGCTCGCCCGACAATATTTCCGATAGGTAACGGCCCCCAGTTGTGGGAGTCGTTCGAGTTATTCCTATTATCGCCCAGGACAAATACATCGTCCGGCGGCACCACAATGGGACCAGGCATCGTGTAGGTGCCGGGTACAGGCTTGAATGGTTCGTCAAGCTTGACCCCATTGATAAACACTTGCCCGTTGATGACGTTAACTTCCTCACCGGGTAAGCCGATAATTCGTTTAACATAATCTTCATTGGGATTATTGGGCGGCTCAAAGACGATCACATCACCCCGCTGCGGGCCACCAATACCGAGATATTTCGTCAACAAGGGATTATACGAGACCTTGTCGATGATGAGGTACTGGCCGTCGTGCAGGTTATTCACCATACTAGTTCCCACCACCCGGAAATTTCTGACAACCGTTTGAATCAGAAAGAAGATAATCAGCGTCAGGATGATCGTTTCCCCAACCTCGCGCACAATCGACCAGGCCATCTGCCAGCGCGACTCTTCGGCCTTGGGCGGTATCTCATCTTCCAGCGGTTCCAATGAAAAATGAGAGAAATCAGCTTCAGCCGGCGATGACTTATAATCGAAGTCGGCGTCGGTTGGCTGGTCAGTTTCTGGTGACGACCGCTGGCTATTCAAAAAATGGTGCAAATCAGAAGCATCTGCCTCAGATGTTCTGACGCCCGTCTCCAGCGAGTTATCTTCATCCGGGTCCCGATCAAAATCGGGCAAGGGCGGCGTATTTGATTGTAGATCGTGATCTTTGTCGGATTGATTATTAAACAAATTGGACAAAGAAGTCTCCTCATTTTTGATTAATTAGAATTATAGCCTACATAGTGACGCGTTGCAAGCATCAGAAATTACGCCTGCCCCACGCTTAATCAATGCCTTCTTCGCGTTGGCCGCGGAGTAAATTAACGCGTGTTGACCGGCCAGCTCGGAGCGCCGCCTCATCCTGAAAACCCATCGCAGCGTAAAAGTCGGCATCATAGCTGCGGGTTTGGATGACGACCGGCATTGGCACGGCGTGGCCCATAATTAACGCCTGCTGCTTGGTATCGAGCCGGGCCAGTACCTCTCGCAGCGAACCGGCCCCGGAAACGCCGGTCAGCACCGCAGCGATATCGCGCTCGTTGTCGAGCAGCGCCGTCACCCGAGTGCCGATCTGGCTCATCACCTCCTCATCGATGCCGGAGGGGCGCTGATCGACAATCAGCAAGGTCACATTGTACTTGCGTAACTCACGGGCAATAGTGCCGAAGATCGTTTGGCGGGCGATTTGCGGGTCGAGAAACTTATGCGCTTCCTCGATGACGATCATAAGCTGCGGCGGTTCTTGGGCCGCATCCCCCAGCGCTTGCTCGACCCGTTCCACGTACATCTGGTGAATTCGGCGCGTCAGATAGTTCGCCACCAAAATGTAGGCTTCCAGCGAATTCCCGTAACGGCCAAATTCCAGCACCACGGTGATGCCCTTATCCAGATAATCGATGATCTTTTGGGCCGAGTCGCCTTTCCAACTATCGCGCAAAAATTCAAATCGAGTCAACCGTTCCAATCGGCGGCTGAGCGCATCCAAACTGGAGCGATTGATCGTCGTGCCTTCCACCAAAATATCAATCGCGTCTTTGTCGGCTTCGAGTAGTTGCTTGATCCAGCCTCGCCCCCAGGCCCGCCGCAGGCTGTAGGCCGCGCCGATCATCTGATCGCTCAGATCGAGCGTCACCCGCAGCATTTCCAAATCCTCCGGCTGGATGTCAGACCAATCCAGCACTACCGTAAAATCGGGGCGAACTTTACGGCGGCGGCTCGAGGCTTCGTCCAGGGTGAAAATCGCTACCTGCTGAGGAAAAAGCTGCTTCAGCCCCTTAACCGGGGTACGGTTCTCGCTTTGCACTTCCCAGCCGTAATCGTTGTGCATATCGAAAATGAGGCTGACGGCGGCGCGGCGCTTGATGACTCCGGCCAGCAGCAGCCGGGTCAGAAAACTCTTGCCGGTGCCGCTCTTGCCGAAGATGCCGACGCTGCGTTCGACCATACGCACCAGATCGAGATTGACGTGGACATTTTCCATATCGAGCGGCTCGCCGATGTGGAAATGCTGCTCATCTTCCGCGCCGAAGACCATGTTGACATCGTCCTCATCGGCGGCCCGCACCAGCGAAAAGTGGCCGGGGATGGTCTTGACCGGGCGAGGCTCCTCGGCGGCCTGATCCAGCACCAGCATGGGCGAGATATGAATACGGCCAAAGGTGCTGAAACCGGCGTAGACCTCGCGGAGAAAAGGATCACTGACGTCGGGCGGCGTTTTTTCGATTTGGGGATTGGTGTTATCCAGGGCGACATCGGTGATCATGCCGAAGAATTTGAGCTGCTCGCCCTCGACGATCACGTAGCGCCCCACGGCCATCTCCTCGATCGGCGCGCTGGGGTCTAGCTTGACCTCTAGCCCCTTGCTGAGCGAGCCGCTCATTACCGTACCCAGCTTTTGAGTCACCGCCCGCGGAAAGAAGGCGTCGAAATCGTTAAAGTCGGTATCTGCCATTAAATTACCTTTTTAGTTATCAATACTGCCGTCGGGCAGAATCGCAAATTCGGTGTTGGCGTCGTCGAGAATAGCCTCGTCCAGGTTTGTTCCGGTCAAATCGGCCTCACGCATGAGCGCCTGGCTGAAATTAGTTTGGCTGAGATTAGCGCCTTCCAAACTGGCCTCACTTAGATTCGTTTCGCTCAGGTTGGCCCCACTCAGATCCGCCCCGTTCAGGTTCGACTCGCTGAGATTGACTCGCCGCAGGTCGGCCCCGTGCAAGTTGGCCCCGATCATTAGCACGCGGCTTAAGTCGGCTTCGGCCAGATCGGCCCCCGACAAATCCGCATCGCGCAGATCGGCCCCACTGAGACCGGCCATTTTGAGATTAGCTTGGCTGAGATTGGCCCCGCTTAAATTGGCGTAGGTCAAATCGGCCCCGCTCAGATCGGCCCCAGCCAAATTGACCTGGCTCAGGTTCGCTCGCAGCAGCCGGGCTTTGGCCAGATTAGTCTCGCTCAAATCCGCGCCGCTGAGATCGGCGTTGTTGAGCCAAATCGGACTTTGGCCGCTGTTCAATATCTGGTTTAGCTCTGCCTCAGTAAATTCCACTGATCTAGAAACTCCATAAACTTCATAAACTCCATAAACTCCATAAACTCCACAAACTTCATAAACTCTATCAACTCACAGGCCGAATCCGGCGCAAGATGTTATCCAGCCTGACCAAATCAAAATTAAGCAGGCGAGCTAATTCGCGCCCGGCGTTGAGCAAAAATCGGCGCTGCGTTTCCGCCGGCTGAACCTCGGCCACCCGGCGTAGATGGGTGACCAGCACCTCATCGCCCGGGATCTGAGGCGAGTTGAGCACCAGCCGAAAATAATCGAAACTTTTCGTAAAGGCCCGGATGTCGGCGTCGCTGCCTAAAATCAAGATGTCCAAACTTAAGGGCGGTTGGGGCGGCAAGCCCTGAAAGATCTGTTTGTCGCGTTGATAGCCGACTATCAGCACGCTAATTTCGATCGGCACCAGGCGATTTTCGCGCTGGTCGAGTACCGCTTCCGGCTCCATCTCGCCGACCAGGATGAGTTGGCGCACGGCCGGATCATCCTGCACCTGGACATTATAAATCAGGCCAAAGACACTCACCCCATCGGAGACAGGGACTTTGACCAAATCGCCAAATTGAGGCACGCTGGGCTGCAGGACCCGGCAGCCGACGGTAAAACCAACCGTGCTGGCTCGTAACACCCAACCGATAGGTAATGCTGTGGTCATAATCTAAAGCTTTCTCGCCCAAATCGATAGGCGTTTTTGTTACGTTGTTTGAGAGAAATTTCCGGCGACAGCCCCTGCTGGCGCATTTCCACGGCCAGCATTATCTCGACCGCTTCCCGCTCTTCGCTGGAGATAACGGCCAATTCATCGGCCCGGGCCAGCACGTAGGGGTAGCCGCCGGTGATGGCGGCTTGCCGCACAATCGCCGCGTGCAGGGTATCGAGCGCCGGCCGGTTGGTCACAATCCAGGCCGGCACTTCCACTCGAGCTAAATGGGGCGAGGCCGGATTGCGGCTGACGTTCAAATAAAAGAAGTGAATGGCGTGTCCGGCCCGGGTGTACCGGTCTAACCCTTTAGCCCGCACGGTAAAGACCGCACTTCGTTCACCAGGACCGAGAAAGTTGAATAACTCAATATCGGTCAGGGTCCGAAAGGCATTGCGACGCAGGGTTTCTTCATTGATTTGCTCGATGTCCAATGAAGCCAGATAAATCAGCGACAGCGCAAACGTGCTGCGCGGCCGGTCGATATATCCGCCTAAAATAACGTTGGCCTCGCGCAGCAGGTCGAGCAAACCCATATATTCGTCTTGCCGCTCTTGCTGCTGGTCAAACGGCAGGTCGATGACCCGCAGCGTTAATTGACCATCCATGAGCGCCACCACGGGTTCAGGCACGGTTTGGGCATAGGCCGGCCCCAGATTGGTCAAAACTTCAAGTTCGGCCAGATCGCGTTTGACATTGACTTCACCGGTGGAGATCAGCCGGCCTTGTTCATCGAACAAATCTTCCGGCTCGTAGTACAGTTTCGGTTTGGGATTATAGGTTTCGGGTTTTTGGTTCGAGCCATGGCGGTAGATGATGCAGCCGGTATTGATCAAATAGTACAGGGTGATGGCGTGCGGATCGGGATGAATTTGGGAACCGTCGCTGGCAATGACGGTGAGTTCAGCGGGGCAAGGTGGCAGCGGATAAACCTCAGCCAGAGCTTCTTGAGTTGGCGCGGCCCCCACCCACTCAAAACGCTGGCTCTGCTGGGCTCTTTCGGCCCGCTGGATGCGATCGTGCAGCTCGCTATAGCTGGTTGAAAATTCACGCAGCAAACTTTGGGCGCGGGCCAACTCTTCATCGAGGCGCGGCCGCTGTTCAGCCAGACTGCGGCCCATGGCCTTAACCTGCTGGGCTACCTGGTTCAGTTCAAGCGTCATAATCGCCCATCGTTTCTATTATGAATGATCAGACCCAAATCGACGGATAAAGCGGCGCATATTTCGCCGTAAAAAACTCGGCGGTTCGGCCAACTTCTCCGGCCGAGAGGCGGCTTTTTTGGCATGAGTTTGGCCTTTAAAGTATAACAATTTGGCGTATGGGTGTTCATCTTCATTGTAATCGATGCGGGCATAGGTCAGAGCGCTGGGAATAGTTTCCGGCAGCGCTGCGCTATTAAACAACGCCTCCCACATATTAAGGGAAATCTTAGACAAGTCGCTGATCCAACTGCCGGTATTAATATAAATACTGCCGTTGCTTAATAGCTCTTCGGTCGGCTCGTGCGTGTGACCAAAAATAATGACTTTAGCTTTTTCCCGTTCGGCAACCTCTACCGCTGCCCGCCGAAGCATCGCCCGCTGCTGCTGCTGGTTTATTTGGCCCATTTGCAAGGGGTTGTCGCTCACATGAAGCGGCGGCGAGGGATTGCTGCCTTTGTTATCGATACTGGCATCGTCAAGATACTGCTGGATTTGGTAGTGAAAGGCCTGCCGGAAAGCGGTATCGGTTTTATAACGCTCGGCTAATTTTTGACGTTGAACCTCGTCTTCCAATTCTTGCAGTAATGACCCGGTAGGGGCGATGGAATTTTTCTGCCAATAATTCGTATCACTGACCACCAGAGCCGGGGTTTTGCGAATAAAGCAGGCCAGCGCCCGGCCGGCGAAATCGAAATCCCAATGCAGGGCGTACCAAATGAGGGTGGTCAGCGGCTTGATATGATCGATAAACGGCCGCTCCGGTTCAACTTGGTTAAAAAAGTCGATAACAAAGTGCGAACCGGCCGGGTAGAACAGTTGAGACGGGTCGTCGGTGGAGCGGGGATTGAAGGAATCTTGATAGCCATTCATCTTTTCGGCATGCTGGTGGCCGTGTTCGACGTAAATTTTTTCCCGGCTAACAAACTCATCGGCAAAACGCAGCAGCGAGACTCTGGCCCCTGACGCCCCTAAAACTTCCCGTAAGTAGCCTTTAACGCCAGGCCAAAAAAGACAGACATCGTGGTTGCCCTTGATAATCGTAATCCGCCGCTGAGGCTCGTTACTATGCATAAAATCGGCCAGAGCGTTAAAAATTTCTTGATGGCCTGCCACAATGATTTTTAACCGCTTGATACTCGCTTCCTCTGATGAGTTCAGATAGGCTTCTTTAGGGTAAGTTTGGGTCGGGTCATAGTTGTCAACTGCCGGAACTTGCAGGAATTCAAACAGATCGCCATTAAAAATGAGCTCGATTTCCCGCTCGTCTCGTTCGCCTTCCTGGCCAATTTCGTGGAGGAAAGCGATAAATTCTCGGCTCGCTGTAAAATCCTCTAAAGGAGCCAGGCCCTGTGTTGTTTGTCCCGCGCCAAGATGCAAATCTGAGACAACAAATTTAAGTTTATGCCCCAACCTTATCACGTCTCCAGTTAAAATTTGTGGGCTTAATTATACCATATTCACGACAACTTGGGTACAAAATGCGAGAAAATAACCTTGTCGAATCGTTCGGTCCTATAAATTATGCGATTCTATCTTAAGGTACTTTGTTTGAGTGTACTAGCGAATCAACTGGGGAATAAACTGTTCAAATAGTGATTGTGTTTTGAGTGGTTTTGTCGTATTGTGAAATGGGTGGAGTAGAATAAATAGAAACGTGGCAGTTAATAGAAATGTCTCCGTGTAAGATAATTAACTAATAGAGCTAAAAATCTAACACCAAGTAGTATCATCTGTCTCTTGTCCCAATATTGTCAGCTTTCAGTTCAAGGAGCCAAAAAATGAGAGATCGGCAACCATCTGATTGTGATATCCTGCAAGAAGTGCGGCTGGCGGTGGTGATGTATGGGGGAATTTCATTAGCCATTTACATTTATGGCACGGCTCACGAATTATTCAAACTTGTTCGGGCAACGGCGTATGATGATTCGAATTACAAATTGGCCGTTCCGGATAAAAATTTGAACAGCTCTGAACATGTTTATCGAAAGCTTGGACAGATTGTTGGGACTTCAATCGTTAAACCTCTTGATAGAGCACTTGGAAGTCTTAAAAAATATGATGAAGAGTTAAAACGTCTAGGAGAAGAGCTTGGATTAGAAGGAGATAGTTTAACTAAGTTCAAAAATACAATTAAGGATATAGAGTTAAAAGAACCACTTGATGATCCAGGAAAAGTGCTTGGATTAGAAGGAGATAGTTTAACTAAGTTCAACAAGAACATTGAGATTATAAAGATTGTAAAGTTAAAGTTAGAGTTAGAAGATTCACTAGATGATCTAGAGAAAGCGATCGGATTAGAAGGACTCAAAAAGAAAATCAAGGCCGAAAATTCGCTGGTTGATCGTATTAACTTATGTCTGGAACCGTTTTCTACCGTTCACACCCGTTTTGTAATTGATATCTTGTCGGGGTCATCGGCGGGGGGAATCAATGCGATTGCGCTGGCAAAAGGCTTGGTCGAGAAAAAAGACATCAAACCCTTACAAAAGGTTTGGATAAAGGAAGGGGATATAAGTAAGCTACTGGACAGCAAAGCCGATAAGCCAAAATCTCTCCTTAATAGCGGGTTGATGTATGGAGATATCCTTGAAGGCTTGCAAGGCATGGATTATTCTATTGATCACTACTCTTGCGACACTAATTTTGTTGATGAACTTGACTTGTGTGTAACCGCGACCGATGTCAATGGTCTCAAAGTACGAAATTGCTTACCCGCCGTGGTGTCACCCCTGACGATTGATGAAGTGCAATATCGCAACGTTTTCCGGTTTCAATACAAGGCTAAGGGATCTGATCACGTAAACGATTTTGAAAACAATAATCCCTTTTTGGCTTTTACTGCTCGATGCACGTCCGCCATTCCTTTTGTATTTGAGCCAATGGTCTGGGACAACAGGGCAGAGGAACGTGGGAAATGGCAGAAGGCGTGTCGACAACAAGATGAGACAGCAATAGTAAGCGTATTCGATGATAAAGACAAAGAAAATTTTAAAAAAGCAAGCAAACTATCTAAAGATCGCAAGGAAAGACTCTGGCGAGAGTATGTAAAGGTGGGTGTTGATCCTGAGAAACGCGCGTTTAGTGATGGGGGTGTTCTTGACAACAAGCCGTTTAGTTATGCGATTAAAACTATCGAACAGCGGTTAGCAAATAATCGGATTGATCGCAAATTGATTTATATTGAACCTGCTCCCGAAGACATCCCATCCGGCGATAGAAACATTCCAATACCAAACGTATTAGACAACGTAAAAAAGGCGCTTATTGACCTGCCGCGCCATGAAACAATTTTTGAAGATCTGAAAAACGTGGAAGAGCGCAATAAGACCGTCAAAATTGTTCAGGATATTTTTGCTGTCAGAGATCTAGTAACTCAACCGGGTCTATTTGAGCGTAATACTATTTCTGACTTTTGTGGAAGTACTCTCGGCGAGGCAATAGACGAAAAAAAGGATCAAACGTATGGCACTTATTTGATACTTAGAGTAAATATCATTAAGGAGCGATTGAGTGAACTTCTTCAATGTACACCTGATAACATAACTGGCTGGTGTTCCAAAACGTATGGTGATAATAATAGTGGCGATAAGATTGATAAAGAGGCCCGCATCCCTCAATTCTTATATGAACTTGATATCGAGTGGCGTAAAAGGCGTTTGAACTATATTCAAAAGAAGATTAGCCATCTGCTCGATCCGGACCCAAAAAACTGGGAAGAGCAAAGGGATAATGAGATATTACCTGCGCTCAAACAAATGGGGCGGGAAATTGATGCCAAGTGTTTTGAGGATAAACGAAAAGATGATTTTAAGATGGGACTTAGAGCTATAAAAAGAGATCTCATGAAGGAGGCCGAGAATTTATACGCCTTTGAAAAGACCCGCGCAAACTGGATAAACAAGGGAGGAATACAAGATCTAACAAGGCAAAGCTTAGGGTCCTCAGCCAATTCCGATGAACCGTTTGCAACCTGGTACAACAAATGTAAATACAGCTCAGATGGTGAAATTCGCCGAAAGTTCATAGATGATATTGTCAAGTCAAAATGTGATGGCGTAGACAAAATTGATAAAGAAAAAACAGTTAAATTAATAACAAGAATCCTCAAATCAGATGATAAAATTCGCCGAAAGTTCATAGACGATATTATCAAGTCAAAATGTGATGGCGTAGACAAAATTGATAAAGAAAAAACAAGAATCCTCAAATCAGATGATAAAATTCTTCGGAAATTCATTAGCAATTTTGTTGAGTCAGAATTCCCTAACAAAGACAAAATTGATAAAGAAAAATTGGTAGGATTTATAGAAAAATACCTTGAACCACATGATGAAATACTTCTGTATTTCATACACGATTTTGTAGATTCAAATGCCATTGGCGTAGACGAAATTTCTAAAGAAGAATTAGATAAATTTTCTATAGATAAACTCGTCGTTCCAAAAACAAAACCTAACACCAATTCCGATTCCAACCTTCTACTGGACGCCATCAGGATAGCTACCCATTTAAAGTTAAGACAAATCTCAAAAAAAGTCAGGGAGGACATACTTAACCCTACCCAAACTAACGCTAACGCTGATGCTCAATTCCTGGCACGAACGTACCTGTATTACTTGTACGACAATTACGAACTTTATGATCGGTTTTCATATCCCATTCTTTACGCCACCGGGATCAACGAAATTGATCAGATTCAAGTTCACAGATTTAGCCCCGAAGATGCTATTAGCTTGATTAATGAAAAAGGGAAAGGTGAACAAGAGACGACAAAAAAACGGAAGAAGGGTGATGTATGCAAATTAGCGGGAAACAACTTGTTCCACTTTGGGGCGTTCTTGGAAAAAGAGTGGCGCAAAAACGATATCTTATGGGGCAAACTAGACGGCGCGGAACAGATTATTACGATGATGCTGCCAGAGGCAAAAGAACTTAGTAGGTTTCTGATCCAAGAAGCCCATTTGCGTATTTTGTGTGAGGAAGCCAAACAAGAAGATGATAGTTTTTTTGATAAAGAGTACAAGGATTTAGTCAAAATATTAGATAGCAAAGAATTCGACGATTGGATTGCGAACCTGCAGAAAAAGAAGGGTGAGGGGGATAAGGTCCAGCCGAATGAGGGCGGCCAGCGGGATAAAGACCAGCCGAACGAGAGCGGCCAAGGGGATAAAGATCAGCAGGACAAGGACGATCAGAGCTTGGCTGAAAAGTTAGAAAGTTTAAAGCTGGCTAATAAGTTAAAAATAATGGCTTTCATGAAAAAATTGAACCCAAATGAGATACCTACAATGGAGTATGGTAAGCGTGATAAGCTGCTTACGGAATGGTGCGACCTATGGCGCACGGTTCAAAAAAATAGACTGACCTTAAAAAGTCTATCGCGTCAAGAGGTCCTTGAAAATTTGACTAAAGGCACCACGATTGTTGGCAGAATAATGGAAACATTAGCCGATGATTTAGAAGAAGACCAAAACCAACCGAATTTCCCTAACAATGTTTCTGTTATTTTCAAAAAGGTCGGTGCGTTTCTGACTCGTATAATAGGAAGACCAGCGTGGGGGATTGTTGAATTAGCAACGCCGGGCAATCGACCGACGTTTAAACACTGGCTGAGTTTGTTTTATGTGATCTTAATCGTAATGTGGGGTGGTGGGACTCTGTTTGGAATTGCTCCTGCCGCCAAACTTAGCGGGATTTTACTCTTGATTATGATAGTTGGACAAGTATTATATTACCTCCTAACCTGGTTCATTGATAATGAATCAACAAGATGGGAATGGCTGAAAAGTAAATGGCAAAAGATCACAAAAAAAATAAAGGAGTTTAAAGGGAAAGGGTCCAAAAACTGGGTAATGCCAATACTGATTATCTTGGCAATTATCTTGGTTTTATTAGGTTTTGTGGAACTGAAGCTTCATGCTGTTGATGATTTTAATAAGTTATTAGGCACTGGTGAGACAACCGGCGTGGTGCTCAATCTAATCGTTTGGGTACTCCGGATCGTTTTTCTTGCCGTTTTGGTCTGGGGGATCACGGCGCTCTTTAATCTATTTCCAAAAAGCAGTGAATAAAGTTTTTGCCACATATGTAAGTCAAGAAAACCGACGATTATCGGGTATCGTGAGAGAAGTTCATTTGCCACCTTAGAGAGCTGTTTTTGCTCAGGCAGGAGCAAAAGTCAAAATGTTCGGTTCGCAGATTTTAGATGTTCTTATTGGTCTTGTTTTTGTATACCTATTGCTGAGCTTGATTATTACAGCAATTAATGAGGTTATCGCTCAAGCATTTAATCTACGTGGCGGACATCTGGAAAAAGCGATACGGCAAATCGTGGAAAGTGACTCAGGCCAGGGCTCGATCAAACTAGATATGGATCGCTTAAATAAATGCGGATTAATCAAACCGTTACTCAGACCCTGGCCCATCTATAAATGTCCGCTGTTCTCACGCTGGCCATCATACATTTCTGCAAAAACATTCAGTTCGGCTTTGTTTGATATAGTTATCAACCAAACTGGCGTAAAAACCGAGGAGGGTGACACGACCGCAGACAACAGCTATAGCTGGTCTGAAGAAGAGGCAAAACAACTGGCAAGAATAATTAGGCGAATTCCCAATAGCGTACCCGCTGTAAAAGGATCAATAGAAGTTTTGCTGCGCTATGGAGAGGTTAAGCCTAAAGGGCTACAGGGAAATACCAGACATACCTTCAATCAGTTTTACAGTGCGGTAGAAGGGCTAGATAATTCCTCACTTAAAACCGTCCTCCAGACGACACTCAATACAGCCAAAGCAGAGGCAAAAGACTGGGATGAAGCGCTGATTCAAGCGCGATCCGATTTTGAACAATGGTTTGATGATTATATGGATCGGGTCAGCGGCTGGTATAAACGTCGTATACAAATGTTTACGCTTATTTTCGCCTTAGTAATTAGCTTTCTTTTCAACGTAGATACGATAGCCATTGGCCAGGCGCTGTATCGAGATAATAATTTACGCACAGCCGTGACGAATGGTGCTATAAAATTTGTAGAACAGGAGTCCGAACAAAGCGAAGATGGAGACTCCTTCACTATTGATGAACTTCAGAGCGAACTCCACGACTTAGGGCTTCCAATTGGATGGATCAGAGAGCTTGAGAAAAGAGATGATGAGTCGCCTCAACAATTCGAACAACGAGTCGCCCAGGCAAAGTTGGATAACCGTTTTCTTATCCCCTCTTCTAATACCCAGCGGACGACCAAAATCTTTGGCCTCCTTTTTACTGTTCTGGCAGTTTCACTCGGAGCTCCCCTCTGGTTTGATGTATTGAGCAAACTGGCAAATATACGCGCCACAGGCAAGTCGCCCGGTAATAACACAAAGGCGGGAACAAAACCTGAGATATTGGGCTTACACAATTATTCACTCTAAAGAATGAGTGGTCCAAGTTAAAAAGGTATTTAGACAGAGGAAACCCAAGAGTCATGGGTTTAGTTCGGGTTGGCCCCACGAACAATCCTAGTAAAGGTTCGTCTGACGCAAACATACAAGACCTCGCTATAATGTGAGGTTTTGTACGTTTTTGGTGGATAGACTTTTTCTACAGTGCCAGCCTGATGGTGAAGTCAATGTAGTTAAGCCTCACAAAACGGTTGATAACACCAGCCATTTGCGGATTGGTGGTGATTTAATAAAATTCCTAATAGATTTTCTAAGAAAGTTCAGTAACTAAGGGGAGGTAAATCATGCTAATCGGGGTTTTTTCTGATATCCACGATAATTTGGATAATCTTCAAAAGGCTTTGGCTGTGTTCAAAAGCCGCAACGTTAAAAGCCTGATCTTTTGCGGCGATTTCTGCTCGCCGATTCCGTCGCGGGTGGTTGGCGGCGAGTTCGATGGCGATGTTCATGTGGTCTTTGGCAACGGTGATGGCGATCGCTTTGCCATTTCGAATATCGCCAAAACTCAGTACCCTAATTTGAAACTGCATGGCGAATATGCCGAGCTTGAGTTTGACGGCGTCAAAGTGGCCGTCACCCATTACCCGTTTTACGCCCAGGCGCTGGCGCGAACCGGCGATTACCAGGCCGTTTTCTCCGGCCATACCCACGAGCAAACCGAAGAGCGGTTCGGCGACTGCCTGTGGCTCAATCCCGGCGAGGTTCTGGGCTGGAAAGGCAGCCCCACTTGCGCCATCTACAATACCGATACGAATTCCGCCGAGATCATTGCGCTTTAAGTTGAGAATAAGTCCGGCAATAAAATTGTAAGATTTCTCCTTTAGACTCAATGTCACCATCGTTTTAGTATTTAATTGCAAGGAAAGGGGAAATTGATGTTAAATCGAACCAATGTCGTTGTGATGCTTGTCGCCATAATGGTCTTGATCGGTTATCGGGTCGTGGTTGCAGCCCCGCCGCCGGAGGGTAGCGACAGCGGCCAGGACTATATCGTGCAGGCCGATGACTGGCTCAGCAAGTTGGCCGATAAGTTTTATGGCGATCCATTGGCCTACCAAGCCATTGTCGAGGCGACTAACGCCAAAGCCACCGAAGATACCACTTACACGACCATTACCAACCCCGACGTAATCGAAGTGGGCCAGCGGCTGTTTATTCCCGATGATTTGGCAGCGGTGGCCGACCTGACCGTTCCGCCTCAGGCGGCGCCGGTTGCCGTCGAAGCTTCAGTTCAAGATCAGACCGTTGAGTCAGAAGAGGTAGCCATGATCAACCAGAACCATCCGGCCCCGACGGCCGAGCAGCTTGAGCTGCTGGCCGGTTTAGATATCAAAGGCGTTCCCCCTGAACTCAATAACGAAGTGTGGCTGAATTCTGAACCATTGAAGCTGGCCGACTTGCATGGCAAGGTGGTTATTGTCGAATTTTGGACGTTCGGCTGTATTAACTGTATCCACGTTATTCCGTCGCTGCGCGAATGGCATAATAAGTATGCCGATGATGGCTTGGTTATCATCGGCGTTCATACGCCTGAGTTCGGTTATGAACAGGACCTCGACAATGTCAAGGATGCCTTGGTGCGTCTCGACGTGCCTTATGCCGTCGCCATTGATAACGATTGGCAGACCTGGCGCTCCTATAAGAAACCGTTCAACCAACGCTACTGGCCCAGCAAATATTTTATCGACAAAGCCGGCAACGTGCGGCACATTCACATTGGCGAAGGCCGGTACGATCAGCAGGAAGAAATTATTCAGGCGCTGCTGGCGGAAGATATCTAAAAGAAAGCGTTCAGCTATCAGCCTTCAGCTTTGGACCTAACGTTATCAATTGAGCCCTTAAGACCGGCTCTGTAATCTGGTATTTACGACAAAGTTTAGCCAAAAGCTGATAGCTGACCGCTAAGGGCTGAACGCTTACAAAGGACTTTACTTGTGTCTAACAAACTCCACATCTTGGTTGTTGACGACGAACCGAATATCCGCGAAGTGGTCGAGCTTTACTTGCAGCGAGAAGGGTATGAGGTTGAAGTCGCCGGCGATGGCGCTGCCGCCCTGCAAGCCATCGAGCGCAAATCGCCCGATTTGATCGTGCTCGATTTGATGCTGCCGGCCATCAATGGCCTTCAAATTACCCGCATCTTGCGCGAAGGGGATTATAACATCCCGATTATTATGCTCACCGCCAAGAGCGAGGAGGCCGACCGCATCACCGGCCTGGAACTGGGGGCCGATGATTACGTGACCAAACCGTTCAGTCCGAAAGAGTTGGTGGCGCGGGTCAAAGCGGTGCTGCGGCGTGTCAGTGGTAAAGCCACCGTCGATGCCCAGGCTCAGCCGCTCACTATCGGCAGTATCACGGTTAATCCCACCACCCGTCAGGTTTTGGTTAACAATCAGGAAGTCATTCTAACTGCCAAGGAGTTTGATCTGTTGTGGTTCTTCATGAACCATCCCGGCCAGGTCTTTACCCGCGATCAAGTCCTCGATCACGTCTGGGGCTACGATTTTTTTGGCGACTCCAGCACGGTGACGGTTCACGTGCGGCGGCTGCGCGAAAAAATCGAAACGCGCCCGACCAAGCCGGAGTATATTTTGACCGTTTGGGGCGTTGGCTATAAGTTTGCTATGGATAAATAACTTTGACTCTTAAATTTAGGATGCAGGAGTTTTGGCCGCTGCTGGCGGGGGTGGGCATTGCCCTTTTGGTGGCGCTCGCTATCGCTATTTACGTGATGCAGGCTCCTCCCAGCGATTTGAAGGATCTGATCCAATTTTTGATGACGTCCAGTTTGCCGTCATTGTTGGGCGGCTATCTCGTTTTTGCCCTGGGCCGAAAATGGCTGCGCAGTATCAAATATAAAATTTTATTGGCCTACAGCCTGGGCATTGTTATTGCCATCCTCAATATTTACGTTACATCGAGACTTATGTTTGTTTCTACCCATGATTTTTTACTATTGGGGCTGCTGTTAATCTTCGCAGCGCTCATTTCCGCTTCGTTCGGTTATTTGCTGGCCAGCAATATCACTCGATCGTTGTGGCTGCTGCAAAAGGGGGCGCACCAGGTGGCGCTGGGCGATTTTTCGGTGCGGGTTGATCTGAATGAGGCTGACGAACTTTCCGACGTAGCCGAAGCCTTCAATATGATGGCCGATGAGCTACAGCGCTCTTTTGCCCGCCAAAAGGAGATGGAGCAGGCCCGCCGCGACCTCATCGCCGCCGTTAGCCATGATCTACGCACGCCGTTAACCTCCATTAGAGCCATGATCGAGGCCGTGGCCGATGGGGTTGTAACCGACCCGGCGATGGTTCAGCGTTATCACACCAATATCCGGTCTCAAACGGAGAATTTGTCGAATCTGATTAACGATCTGTTTGAACTATCGAAATTGGAGGCTGAACAGGTGCAGCTCCGGCTGGAACCGGTTAATCTCAATGATATGCTGTCCGACATCTTGGAGTCGATGCAGCAGCAGGCTCGGAATAAAAATGTCTCGCTCCAGCCGATTTTTTACGAGGATTTGCCAATGATTATGGCTGAGTTTGATAAAGTGCAGCGCGTGGTCTATAACTTAGTCCAAAATGCCATCCGGCATACACCTGAAACCGGCACAATTTGTTTGGTGACTAAGATCGTGCCGCAGGGGGTTCAAGTGGATGTTGAAGACACCGGCGAGGGGATCGATCCGGAGGATTTGCCGCACATTTTTGATCAATTCTTTCGGGGAGAAAAAAGCCGCAGCCGGGAAACAGGTGGGGCGGGGTTAGGCTTAGCCATCGCCAAGCGGATCATCGAGGCGCATAAAGGGCAGATTTGGGTGGACAGCCAGCTGGGGCATGGTACGCGCTTCAGTTTCATTCTGCCGGTAACGAGTTGAGGACAGAATTAGGTGGGTTGGGCGAGAATATCATCCATTTTCTTAAGGCTAGGGCTGAGGCGAAGAAAAGCTGTATCTATCCTACCTCTACTAACACCCTAGCCAACCAACTACCGCCCATCTATTTAAGTAGTTTTCAACTCTAAGTTGTTACATTAATTTAGACAGAATTAACAGGATTAATATGATTTTTACTTATTTTAATCTTGGAAATCCTGTAAATCCTGTCTATTCATCCTGGTCTCAAACTCACAAGTTAGTTATGAAAATTACTTAATCTATCAACTATTCAACCGACGAACTCACTACCTACCCCACCATCCCCAGCGTTCGGCGGATCGTGGCATCGATCTTTTCAATGTCGGCCGGCTTGGCCAGAAACCCATCCGCGCCTACTTCGCGACAAGAAGCCCGCGTTTTAGCGTCATCATAAGCGGATAACATGAAAATGGGGATTTTCTGGGTGATGGGATTGCTGCGTAACCGGCGTGTGGCCTCGAAGCCATCCACTTTCGGCATACGAATATCCATTAAAATAAAATCCGGCTGCCAACTTTCAGCCTTTTCTACGCCTTCCGCCCCGTTAATCGCGCAATCGACTTCATAACCCAAAATTTCCAACATCTGCGAGATGGGCTCGCGCAAATCTTTTTCGTCCTCCACGTATAGCACGCGGGGTATGTTTTTACTATCCATCATAGAGTTTCCTCCCAAAACCTCTAATTTGCACCCACAATTTAGCTGTTAAGGTTTCGCTGCCTGAGCCACAACATTATAGCTGAAAACTTTATTTAGGTCTATAGACAAATATCGCCATTTTGAAAACTTAATCTGTAAGCGTTCAGCTCTAAAGAGTGAAAAATAAATAACTTCCGCAACGCTAAAAGGGGAGATAAGGCGATTAGGTGATAAGGCAATTTCTATGGCCCATCGCCCTATCGCCCCATCTCTAATCTCTGGTCAGGTCGCCTAAGTTATTTAGGAATGGTCATTAAATAACTTCAACAAGACTGAAGATGGAGATAAGGAGATAGGGCGATGGGGAGATTGTTAAGGCCAATCTCCTTATCTCTAATCTCCCCTCTCCGGCCTGACGGCTCAAGTTATTTAATAGCCGATCCTTAATGGCTGATAGTTGAACGCTTACTTCGATCTTTCTAACTTATTTGTGCTTGTCAGCGTAGTCATGTAGAATCAGGACGTTCATATGAGTTACGCAGTTCAAAAGGTGACAGTCACTTGGGTGTTATAAATCGACCTATTTGGGCTAAACAGACGTTCATTTTCGGCAAAAAGTGACTGTCACCTGGTTCGTTTCACCCAACTGCGTAAGTCCTAATTCATTAGCTTTCTTAAGCTTTAGGCCAACTTCGTTAACTCACATTACCTTCCCAACAGGAGCACGTTATGGAAGCCCAATTTACCAGCAAAACTGTACGCCAATACATCGATGCCGTGAGCGACCAGTACTACCCAATGACCGGGCCGGTGATTGCCCTCATGGCGGCGCATGCGGCTGCCCTGGCCGAGGCCTGTATGCAGCTAAGTTTAGACCATCAGGTTGATAAATTGGATTGGCAAGATGTCACCGCCCGCATCGGGCAGATGGCCCACCTTAAAGATACTCTGGTCGAATGGTCAAACCAGGATATCTCAACCGGACGCATCGATGATACCCTGGCGGCGGTCAACGGCTACCATCTGGCCTTATGTGACTATTCAACCGAGATTGCCCGGCTGTCAACGCAAGCCGCTCAACTATTACACGATTTTCGTTCCTTGACTTACCAAGAGGTTGCCGGCGATTTGGAAATTGCTGTTTATCTTTTGGCCAGCACGGCCCGGGCCGCGCTGCGGTTATTGGCCGATAATGTGGCTGCGGAGACCACTTCTGACTCGGTCCAAAAATATCAAGCGGTTATGGTGGACCTGACCCGCCAACTGGCTCAATTGTCATCTGGCCAATCCAGCTAAAAACAGTTCTTATTCCTTAACTATGGATCTATGCCCGAAATTATAGGAAATCTCCATTTACACACCACCGCTTCCGACGGCGCCGGCACTCATGACGAGGTGGCTTCAGCCGCCGCCAGAGCGGGTTTGGATTTTATTGTTTACACCGATCATAATACCTGGGTTGATGGGGTTGAAGGCTGGTATCAAGATGCGGCTACCGGCCGCTCGATTCTCCGTTTGATGGGCCAGGAGATCAACGATCAACGGCTCGATCCGGAACTCAACCATATGCTGTGCCATTTTATCAGCCACGATCTGAACGGCGCCGCCGCCGATCCGCAGCGATTGATCGATACCGTCAACCAGGCCGGCGGCTTGTGCTTTTTAGCGCATCCTCTCGAACGGCCGGGGCTGCGGGCCGCCGCCGAAACCTATCCCTGGATTAGCTGGGATATCTGCGGCTACACCGGCATCGAACTGTGGAATGCCATGACCGATGTTAAGTGGCGGCTGCGCACGCTGTGGCCTCGGGCCGTGGCCGGGGCTTATCTCCCGCAGTGGGTCCTAACCGCGCCCTTTCCGGAGGTGCTGGCCAAGTGGGACGAACTGCTGGCCACAGGGCAAAAGGTCGTGGCTATCGGCGGCTCCGATGCCCATGCCATGTCGTTCTCCCTTGGCCCGTTGACCCGGACGGTCTATCCCTATGAATATTTGTTTAAAGCGGTCAACACGCACCTTATTTTATCTGAGGGGCTGTCTCATGATACGCAGCAAGCGCAGCAGCAAATTTATCAGGCCCTCAGCGCCGGCCACTGCTTTATCGGCAACAGCCTGATCCCCTCCCCCCGTGGCTTTGAGTTTACCGCCCAAAGTGGCTCGACCGGCGCGATGATGGGCGACACGCTCATCTTGCAAGACGCAGTGGAACTGCGGGCGACCAGCCCCCAGCCGGCCTTGCTTCGCCTGATTCAAGATGGGCGCTGTGTAGCTCAACAGGTGGGAACCGAGTTGACCTGGCACAGCCGCCGGCCGGGTGTCTTTCGAGTAGAAGCTTACCGCCAATATTGGGGCGAACTACGGGGGTGGGTCTTCACCAATCCGATTTATGTGAGGGCGGCGTAAAAGAAGTAAGGCGTAAGAAGTAGGGAGTAAGGAATAGGGAGTTAATGAGTAAGCATTTAAGTAGTTTTCAACTCTAAGTTGTTACATTAATTTAGACAGAATTAACAGGATTAATATGATTTTTCCTTATTTTAATCTTGGAAATCCTGTAAATCCTGTCTATTCATCCTGGTCTCAAACTCACAAGTTAGTTATGAAAATTACTTAAATGGAATTTGTCATCAGACCAACGGTATCTGTGAGTCGCTGGCTGGATTGGATAACTCGATAAGTCAATTTTGCCAGCCGAGGCGTCAATTTTCTAAGCGTTCAAACGAATTATGTGAGTCAACTCAACGATTATATAACACAAACCAATGATTATATAAGACGCGCCACCGATTATGTAAGACAACTCAACGATTATATAACCGTTCAAACGAATTAGGTGAGTCAACTCAACGATTATATAACATAAGCCAATGATTATATAAGACGCGCCACCGATTATGTAAGACAACTCAACGATTATATAACCGTTCAAACGAATTAGGTGAGTCAACTCAACGATTAAGCGAGTCGCCGAGCGCAATCTGTGAGTCGCCAGACGGAATTAGGAAGGCGGCGATAAAAAGGGGGGTGTTACCGGCGTTGAGAATCGACAGAATTTACAAGATTTTGCCGATTTTTTTTTATCTACCTACACACTTCTGCCGACCAGGCGAGGGAGGAGCCGGATTTCTTTAACCCCCACTATCAGTCCGACCCCCAAATAAGTAGCAATCCCCAACACTCCCCCAACGGCGGCGATAAGCGGCGGCGGCAGGTTGGGCGCAAAGGCGGTGAAGGCCATAACCGCCAGGCCCATCGCGCCGGCGGCTACCAGCGTGAGCAGCAGCGTCTTGAGGATCGCGCCGGCTTCGACCCCGTTGAGCCGGTAGTGAGCGATAACCAGCATGATAATGACCTCGACCGTCACCGCCACGCCGTTAGACAGGGCTAACCCGCCGGCCGCCAATTGACGATACAGCAGCAGGGCCAGCCCTAAATTAATGACCATACTGACCACCGAACTCAGGAACGGCGTAATCGTATCTTTCTGGGCATAAAAGACCCGGTTGACCACCTCCAAGGCCGAGTGGGCAATCAATGCCAGCGCCCAAAACTGGAGCGACTGATAAACTGCCGCAGTCGAGTCGGGGCCAAACTCGCCCCGTTCAAACATAACCTGAATAATTGGCCGGCCTAAGACGATCAGGCCGACCATAGCCGGAATTGAGAGGGCCAGAATGATGCGCAGGGTTTGGGCCAGGGTATGGCGCAGGGTGGCGATATCGCCCCGAGCCGCCAGTTCTGATAGGGTGGGGAACAGCACAATGCCAATGGCCGAGCCGATAATCGTTTGCGGCATCTGCATTAAATCCCAGCCGTAATCCAAAGCCGAGACGGTGCCTTCATTGAGCCGAGAGGCCAGGTTGAACATGACCACAAAATTGATCTGGATGACGACGATGTTCAATACGCGCGGCCCCATTAGCCGGGCAATGCGCCATAAATCGCGATCATCCCAGGCTAAGAGCAGGTGGTAGCGAATGCCGTAGCGGAAGAGGCCCGGGACTTGGATCAGCAGGTGGCCCAGCGACCCCAAAATCGCGCCCCAAATTAGCCCGTAAACGCCAAAAGCCGGCGCTAGAAAAAACGCGCCGGCCATAATGCCCGCATTGTACATCAGCGGGGCGATGGCCGGCAAAATAAAATGCTGCCGGGTGTTTAGCACTGCGCCCAGTAAACTGCTGATACTAAAGATAATGGTCGAAATGAGCGTTAGGCGCATGAGGTTGGCGGTTAGGGCTTGGGTATCCGGGCTGAAGCCGGGCGCGACCACCCACTTGACCAGCGGGTTGGCCAGAAGGGCCATGAGGACGGCAATGGCGGTAACGACCAGCAGCAGCGTGTTCAACACGCCGCTGGTCAGCCGCCAGCCGTCCGGGTCGGTTTCGGGCCGGCGGGTTAGCCGTTCGCTGAGGATGGGGATGAAAGCGGTGCCTAACGCGCCGCCGGAGATGAGCAAAAAGAGGATATCCGGCAGGCGAAAGGCGGCCACAAAGGCGTCGTAGTCGGCGCCGGTTCCGAAGGCGCGAGCAATAACAATCTGCCGCCCAATCGCTAAAATCTTATTGGCCAGAAAGGCGATCATCAGGATGCCGGTTGAGCGGATGAGGTGATCAATGCGGATTTTTGAGAGCATGAAGGGTTAAGCCATCACCTCGGCCAGCAAAGCTTCGATGGCGCTAAATCGTTTTTGAACGCTCTTGATACTGCCGGTGCTGGTTGAGATGGCTTTATTGAATTCGTCGTCTTCAGTCATAATCTGGACAAACCGGCGAATAATCTCATCCTTTCGCTCGGTTAGCCGATCGGGATCATGGTTGAGCAGGCTGACGGCCCACACTTCAAATAGCGATTTGTTGATGGGGTAGCGCTTGCCGTCCACTTCATAAATCTTGCGGAAGGCGTACGATCCAAAAACAGCCCTGGCCCGGTTGAGCATTTCGAAAAACCGTTGGCGCAGATCGCGCCGTTCCGTGTCGTTCATGGCATTGAGCCGGCGCATGGTTTGGGCCAGGAAAGCATCGAAATTACTCTGCTGGTAGTCGGTGTAGGGGGTTAGGTAGAAGGCAAAGAAGCGGAGAATGCATTCGCGGTCGTCCATGTGCTTGGTGGGGATGGAGTTGGTGGTGACGATTTTGAACTTCTGGGCTTCGGCCAATTTCTTGAGAAAATCGGTGGCCGGCCCGTGAAAAAGACAATGCCGAATTTCCTGGCGGGTCAAGACAATCCCGCCGGTGTTAATGCGATAGAAAATGGTGAATTTTACTTCATCCGGCACATCGGGTTGGATGATGTAGAGGTTGAGATGGGTTTCTTCGATCTGCTGCTGGTAATGGCGGGGCAGCTCTTCGAAGGTTTTACCTTCTAAATCCTTCAAAAATTCCAGGTTTTCCAGGGTGAATTCGTTTTGGTTGCAGAAGCGATCCAGGGTAGACAATCGCTGCAAGCCATCGACCACAACCCAGCGGTTGAGCGTGGTGGCGTCCAAATAAAAGGCCGGTAGGGGGATGTTAATGAGAATTGACTCGACCAGACGGCTTTGGCGGGTTTTATCCCAGACTAAACGCCGTTGAAAATCGGGATGCAAATCGATTTCACCCAGCCGAATTTTACGCATCACCTGAAAGATTGAAAACGGTTTGTAATCGACTTTGACCTGGGCTGGATCGTAAGGCACGTTAGCCAAGTCATCGCCGGTGGTTTCGTCATCGATTGCTATGCTATTTGTTGTTACTGCTGCGTCCATGCAGGTTCTCCCCTCAGAAAATAAAGATATGGAGCGACAAAGTTTGCTTTGACGATGACAAAGCCCGCTTTATCGCTCCTTGGAAAATAAAGATATGGAGTATTAAGTTTATTTTGACTGCGACAAAGTTGACGCATTGTACCACAGTTAAGCGCCGGCCTCAAGGTACAACCTTAACATGACCGAGTAGAGCCGATACGCCATCGGCCGTTTCTAAACCGGCGACGCCTTCACTGGGGTAGGGCGGTTCGGCGTTGTAAATTACCGCTTCCAGCCGGTAGCGACCGGCGGCCAGGTCAACCGGCAGCGGCAGCAAATAGACGCTGGTGGCTTGATTAAGCGTGGGATCGGCCAGCGGCCAATCGGCCGTACGAAAGTGACGATCGTTAAGCAAGTCGCGATCAACCTGACCAACGATTGCCCCGTCGCCGGCCCGCAGCCGGAGCGAGACCTTATAATTGACGTCGGTGTCTCGCAGTAAGGTGAAATGAAGGGTGGCCCAAACCGGCTCAACCGGCGTGGTCGTGTCACCGAAGGCCAGGCCGTCGAGCCGCAGGACATCACCGAAGGTGGCCTGAACAGGAGCGAGTTGGTCCGGTAAGCTAAATTTTGCCTCGGCGGGGAGATCGAACCAGCGGACTTGATAGCCGCGAAAGTCGCGCTGCCCGGCGAAAGTGCCGGCTTTCTCCGCCAGAAAAGGGATGACCCCACGCGGATCGGTATCGCTGCCGCGCCAGGCGACCCAGAAAAGGCGGTCGCGTCCGGCGGCTTCCTGGTTGAGCTGGTCGGCGGCGGTGTGGATATCGACAAATAGATAGTGAACCGGGGCCGGAATAGCGGCCCGTTCGGCATAATAGTGAAAGGGGTGAGGTACATCGATGTAGACGATGTCGTTGGCGGTGGTTTCCTGAGCCAGCCAGTTGGCCACGCCGGCGGAGTCGTCTTTGAAATAGGTTTCGTTGGTGTAATAGCTGTAGAGGGAGAGGGTAAGGATGAGGAGAAGGAGGCCGGATAAAACGTAGGGCGTAGGCCGTGGGCCGTGGGACGCGGCGGGTGAATGGGGTGATTTGGAAATGGGGATAGGGCCGCCGCAGCCTAAGCCGAGTAGTAAAAAGAGGCTGGGGGTGATGAGTATTAGATAGCGTGGCTCAAAGGAGGGTTGGCGCTGTAAAATGATGAAATAGGCGGCCAAAGGGACGATAAACCAGAGCAGGAGCAAGGTAAAGGGTAAGATGGGCCGGGGCCGATTGGCGGCAAATTGGATGGCCCAGCTTACGCCGAGCACAACCGCCGCCAGCCCCATGCCCCAGCGAGCCGGACCGGGGTCGATGGTCAAGCCGGTGGTGTAAGCTTGCCAACTGCGGCTAATAAAGTCGATGAGCGTTGGCGGGGTCAGATTGGGATTGGTATAGCCGGTAATCTGCCGGGTCGCCAGAAGCAGTTGGGGCGCGAAAAGCAGTCCGATGGCCACCTGCGAAGCGGCCCATAATGCAGCGTGGACGGCCATCGTCTTTGTCTGATAATGGTGGATAAATTTGCCGCGCAGCAGCCAGATAAACCAGAAAATATTTTGGAAAAGCAGCAGAAAGATAGTGAAGTAGTGAGTGTAGAGACAGGCGGCGGTGAGAAGAATGTAGAGCCCTAGCAGTTCACCTCGTTTGCGGCCCGTATCTCGGCGGTGGTCGGGCAGGAGCAGCCGCCATAAAACAAAGGTGCTGGCTAGAGCCAGGCAGGTAATCATGGCATAACTGCGCACTTCCTGAGCGTAAGCCACATACAGCGGCGACACGGCGGCCAGTAAGCCAGTTAGCCGAGACGGCCAGATTGAATGGGTGGGGGGCGGCATCGATCGCGCCAGCAGGCGGGCCAAACGCCACAATAGGGCGACGGTCAGCAGGCTGAAGACCACCGACAGATAGCGCAGCGCGAATTCGCTGCGACCGGCCAGCGCCAGCCACAGGTGTAGCAGGCTAAAATAAGCGGGCGGGTGGACGTCCATCGCCGGCAAAGTGGGAATAGCCGTGATCGGGTGCGACGCCACAAAAATACTGTGGCCTTCATCCCACCAGATACTCTGAAAGTCGAGCCGGTACAGTCGCAGGGCCAAAGCCAGCCAGAGAATAAGCAGAGCCGGGATATCGCGCCGGCGGATCGAGTTTACCATAGCAGTGATTGTAAACGAGGTTAAAAGGGCTGGCAAAAGCAGCTTGAGCAGAGAATTTGACCGTAAATTGAATAAAATCAAGGTTTCGGTTATGATTCCATGTCTCTTTAATGGAGATAGTATTAACCAACGAGTGACTTAGGAGGATTTTTTGAAATTCAAATATCTGTTTGTTATGTTGTTGATAGGCATTTTGCCGGCTTGCGGCGGGGCGCCAACTCCCCAGGCGAGCGAGGCAACGCCGGCCGCCTCGACCGAGGAAGCTGCCAGTGTCGAAGCCACGGTAGAAACTGAAGCGGCGGCTGCAGAAGCCCCCGCTGCTCCGGCCGCCAACGCCGAGGCAGAGGATGTGGTGACGACAGACAGCGGCCTGCAGTACGTTGTCCTTGAAGAAGGAACCGGAGCCAGCCCTGGACCGGGCAGTATGGTGGCGGTTCATTACACCGGCACGCTGGAAGATGGGACCGTCTTCGACAGCTCACGGGAGCGGGGACAGCCGATAGAGTTTCCCTTAGGTAAGGGTCAGGTGATCCCCGGTTGGGACGAGGGTATCGCCTTGATGAAGGAAGGGGGTAAGGCCCGGCTGATCATTCCGTCGGATTTAGCTTACGGCGAACAGGGAATTCAGGGCATCATTCCCCCTGGGGCTACCTTGATTTTCGATGTGGAGTTGGTTTCGGTTTCGCCGCCGCCGCCGCCGCCGCCCGAAGCGCCAACTAAAGTTGATGAGGCGGATTACACCACCACCGACAGCGGCTTGAAATATTACGATTTCGAAGAAGGCAGCGGCGAGTCGCCTCAGCAGGGTCAAATGGCGGTGGTAAATTACACCGGCTGGTTGGAAGACGGCACCATGTTCGACAGCTCGCTCTTGCGGGGCCGGCCGTTCTCATTTCCGGTTGGTCTCGGCCAGGTCATTCCGGGCTGGGATGAGGGCGTCGCCTCGATGAAGGTCGGCGGTAAGCGCCAACTGGTTATCCCGGCCGAACTTGGCTACGGCGAGCGTGGCGCCGGCGATGCTATTCCGCCGAATGCTACCTTGATTTTTGAAGTAGAGCTGTTGGAGATTCAGTAGGGAAGGGGAGATGAGGCGATGGGATTGACCCCATCTCCTCATCTCTAATTGTTGTCCAATATTCTTGGATAAACCCAAAAAACCTCTCTATCTCCCCTCTCTAATCTCCATCTGCTTGTCTCCTGTCTTATTCCCGCTCGATGGGTAATTTAGCCGCCGCCCAGGCTTGATAGCCGCCGGCTAAATTGATCACATTGGTCAGCCCCCCAGCCTGTAAAACACTCGCGCCGATGGCGGAGCGCCCGCCGGAGAGACATTGAACCACCACCGGTTTATCCATTGGCACTTCTTGAAGGTGATCCGGCAGGTAACCCAGCATAATGTGTCGCGCGTTGGGGAGATGCCCTTCTTGCCATTCACTGCTGCCCCGCACATCGAGCACAACCACCTCTCCCTTGATGATCCGCTCGGCGATATCGGCCGGTTTGATGACTGTATAGCTTTGCGTTCCGGGCCAGGTCTCGATGACGGCCGGATCAATGACGCCGCCGATATTGTCCAAGCCGATGTAGATCAGGTCCCGGACAATTTCATTGACCGAGGTTTGATCGACGATCAGATAAAACGGCTGGTCGTAATCGAGCAGCCAGCCGGCCCAGTTGGTAAAGGATCGATCTAAGGGAATATTGATCACGCCGGGAATATGTTTCTCGGCAAAGGCTTCCGCAGGGCGAACGTCGATTACCTTCAATCCTTCGGCTAACGCAGCTTGTAACTGCTGCTGATCGAGTTGAGCCGGCCGGGGTAAGCCATCGAGCACGGCCGGGCCGGCTTTATTGAGCTTCTTCATCATCGCAAAATATTTAGGCGCCTCAGGTTGCCCGGACAGCAGCGCTTTCACAAAAGCGTCTTCGTCCTCATACTGAAAAGCCCAGTTGACCAGTTTTTCATAGCCGACCGTACTCGATGGAATAGCGCCTAAGGCTTTTCCGCAGGCGCTGCCGGCCCCGTGAGCCGGCCAGACCTGGATATAGTCCGGCAACTGCCTAAACCGCTGGAGCGACTGCCACATGCGCCGCGCGCCCGGCTCGGCCGTGCCCATCATTTTAGCGGCTTCTTCAAGCAAATCAGGCCGGCCGATATCGCCGACAAAGACAAAATCACCGGTGAAGATGCCAATTGGTTGATTCGCGCCGGCGGTATCGGTGACCAGGAAGGCAACGTGTTCGGGTGTGTGACCGGGTGTGTGTATCACTTCGATTTTGATGTTGCCGATTTTGAACATCGAGCCATCGTAAATCAATTCGTGGTTGTAATCAGCCAGATATTCGTATTTCCACTCTTGATCGCCCTCATCCGAAAGATAGAACTTGGCCCCCACCTGCTCGGCCAATTCGCGCGCGCCGGAGACGAAGTCGGCATGAATGTGCGTTTCAGTCACAGCAACGATTTGCATGTCGTTATCGGCAGCCGCAGCCACATAAGGCGCAATATCTCGTCCGGGATCCACTACCAGAGCCTCGCCCGTGGCCTGGCAGCCAACCAGATAGGACGCGTGTGCGATTTTGTTATCGTAGAAATATTTGAGCAGCATGGTTAACTCCTTATTTGTTGAACGTTTCGTCGTGAGTGTTGTTACAATTATATCATAACTTATGATCGTAAATTGATCGTGAAAGCACTAAAGTAGGAGTTAGGCTGTTACAGCCGCAAATTTGAGTCGTGTGCGAAGGTTTGAAAGACAGAGGATACAAAAGTGATGGTCACCCGTTAATCGTAAAAATAAAAGGGATGAAACCATTGATGGTTCATCCCTTTTTCGTTTATGGTCGTTCTGTTTTAATTCAATAACAAGGAGACACACGGTCTCGGCTATCGTATACCTCAGCCGACCGGGCCACAGGCCGGGGCGGTGGGTAGCGACCCCAAACCGGCGGCGCTGCTCGAACCGCGCGTGCTGAAGGCCGAAAAGGCTTTCTCACCGTGCGAACTACCGCAGGTGGGACATTTAAGTTCTACTTCAGCGGTTCGAGAGCGGACGAATTTTTCATAGCGCGTCTCGCATTCTTGACAGATATATTCATAGATAGGCATATCACTTCTCCAGAGTTAACAGGACTGTTTCTTTTAGATTTACTTATTGGCCACATTGGCCGCGACCAGAATGGGGTCCCAGACCGGTGAAAAGGGTGGAGCGTAGGCGAGATCAAGCTCGCCCAAATCATAAGTGGTCCAGCCGGCTTGCAGCGCGGCGGCGATGACATCGATGCGTTTGATGCCGTCTTGACCGATCATTTGCGCTCCTAACACCCGCTGCGATCCTTTTTCATACACCAGCTTAACGTGCAGCGGTGGATGTTCAGGCATAAAGTGCGCTTGTGAAGCCGACGTAACCACCGTCGTTTCGACGTCATAGCCCTCGGCTTTGGCCTGAGTTTCGGATAAGCCGGTACGAGCCGCGTGTAGGTCAAAGACTTTAACCACCGCCGTGCCGACGATGCCTTTGAAAATGGCTTCGCCGCCCGCCGCATTGGTTCCCGCGACACGCCCTTGTTTATTGGCCGTTGTTCCCAGCGGCACGTATGTGGGTTTGCCCGTAATCCGATTAATCGCCTGGGCCACGTCGCCGGCCGCCCAGACGTTGGCCATAGTGGTTCGCTGGTGGTCATCGACCACTATAGCCCCGGTTGGGCCTAATTCAAGGCCCATCGCGGCGGCCAGGGCGTTATTCGGTTTGGCACCGATGCTAAAAATAACCATATCCGCCGGAAAACGTCCGGCGTTGGTGATTACCTCGCGAACCTGCCCGTCGCCGGCAAAAGCCTCGACTTTGTGCCCCAGATGCAGCCCAACCTGTTGGCGCTCCAGTTCGGCCACAACATAAGCCGCCAGATCGGCGTCCATATTGGGCATCACCTGTGGCAGCATCTCGATGATATCCACCTGGAGGCCGCGTTCGGCCAGCGCCTCGGCCATCTCCAAGCCGATGTATCCGCCGCCAACGATAACCGCGTGTTTAGGGTTTTTTTGCTCAATCCAATTCCAGATGGCCAGCGCGTCTTCAACGGTGCGCAGGGTCAGAATGCCGGGAAGATCGAGACCGGGAATAGGCGGCTTGGCGGCCATCCCGCCGGTGGTTAAAATTAACTTGTCCCAGCGATCGGTAAATTCCTGGCCGTTTTCCAGGTTGCGAATCTGAACTGTTTGCTGTTCAGGATCGACGCCTAATACTTCATGGCAAACATTGACCTGAATATTACTTTTGGCAAACTGTTCCGGCGTACGTACAATAATTTTCTCAATGCGAGGTATGTCGCCCTTGATAAAATAAGGTAATCCACAGGCGCCGTAACTCACATGTCCTGACTTTTCATAGACTACAATGTCTAACTGTTTGTTCTCTCGACGGGCTTTGGCCGCGGCGCTCATTCCGGCGGCCACTCCTCCCACGATAATTAATCGCTCATTCATGGCGATCTCCAATCTGCTTGACTTATGATGGTTTTTTGTTTGGTATCTACCTTCGGACCCTAAAGGTTTCAAAAATCTTTAGGGTCCTTAGAAAGAGGTAGCTTACGTCCTGATGATTGTGTGAAAAATTTAACAATCACCTTCGGTAAATTTATCACACCTAAGTAAGAATGGTGTGAAGAAATTGTAAGGATTAGGTAAGGATAGGGCGCTAAAACAACGGACAGAGGTGGCCGTTAGTAGATAATTTGACTGCGTTCCTGAAAGCCAAAGTTGGTGAGCCGGTGGGTTGTAGTAACAACACAGTTAGGCAAACCAGTGGCTTCGCTTTCGACAGAGGGCGTACTGACCCAGGCTGTGCCAGGTGAAAGGCTGATAACTTCGTTTTTGTGGGTGATGGTTATTTGGCCGGTGGCCGATATAGCCTGTAAAGTCGTATCGCTAACCGTGTAAGGAATAGCCTCAATTCCAGACAAACTACTACTAATACCCACGCCGGCGCCGAGCAAATCGACCCCGTAACCCAGGTAGCCCATAGTTGTGGGCGACAGCGCCGGATTGCTGGTAATGAACAGTTGGCCGGTTTGCTTGTCGAAATAGTAAGTTGAGAAATCAATAATAAGGCCCGGGCAATGGCTGCCCCATTCTTCGGTGGTCCAATGTTCAACTAATAGGTATTTTTGTTTAAGCGTTTCACTGAGCGGGGGTGAGTTTTTTTGGACCAGCGGCAAAAAGATGGGGTGGCCCGCCGCTGTTTCGGTAGATGGATCCATGCGAGCCAGTTGAACGGCGGCTGGCTCGACAATGAGATCAGTCCCCGCCCGATAGAGCCTGTTATGATAAGCACCAAAAAACCCTATAACTAGCACCACTAAGCCACTAATAACCGCCAAAGTTTTCATCGACTATCCCTCATTGTCTCTGAGAGATATTGTAACATAGTTTGTCAATGTTAGTCGATCACACCGTACGCAGCTCGAATGGCCGAAGCTGGACCTTAGTAGAGATTTGACTGTCGTCTAAGTAAATGAAGATCGACTGCTTATCTCAAAACACCGTCTCCCTATAAACGCTCCCCTTGATGCCCTCTATTAACTCTCCAAGCGCTACGAATTACCCCCTTAATGCGGTAAATTAGGCTGCAAAAACGCATACAGATACATCCCCACTAACGCGCCCGCAAAGGTGATCAGCGCGATGTATTCGCCGCTGCCGATTTGGGCGTAGATCGGGCCGGGGCATGCGCCGGTAATGGCCCAGCCGACGCCGAATAGCAGCCCGCCGATAATAACGCCTTTTTGAAACGGCTTTGCCGTAATCATGACCTCTTCATTGAAAACGGTCTTTAGCTGAAACCGCTTGATAACATAGACCGCCAACGCGCCCACTGCAATAGCCGAAGCGATAATCAAATACATATGGGCTTCTTCAAATAGAAACATCTTTTGAATACGAAACCAGGATACCACTTCTGATTTGACCAAAACGATGCCGAAAAAGGCGCCGATCAGCAATACGAATAACTGTTTCATCATTTCCTTCCTAAAATTGTAAGACATGGGTTAGCAGCAACCCTCCGGCAAAAAAGCTGATCGAGGCGACCAAACTCGACCATTGGAGATTTGATAAGCCCATAATGGTATGACCCGAAGTACAGCCGCCGGCATAGCGCACCCCAAATCCCACCAGTAAACCACCTAGCGCTAGCCTCACCATCCCGCTGAGGGTATAGTAGTTATCGGGGAGAAATGAAACCGGGTTGATTGACAGGTAATGAGAGCCGACAAACGCCCCTAAAACAATGCCCGCCACAAACACGAGCTGCCAGTTGTTATCGCGCCGATCGAAGTTTTTCAAGTAGGGCAAGTTACTTTTGGGGGTGCAGATAGCCCCTAAATGTTGAAAACTGGTCGAGACCCCAAACGTTTTGCCCGACAGTAGCAGCAGGGCGGGTACCATTAAACCAATCAGCGGCCCGGCAATATACCAAGGCCAGGGTTGCAGAATCCACTCCATAAATTATCTTCTCCTTGATTTTATTGTCATTAATCGGTTAGGTGCAGTCTAAATCGAGTACGTAAGATGGCTATAAAAAATGTGTAAGGGTTTTGTAATGGTCAAAAATGAAAAATTACGGTGTTAAAAACCGAGAAACTCCATAACTGTCTAGCCTTTAAACTGGACAGTTGACTAGTGTTTACCCTATTTTTTTTAAGTATACTTAAAGTTATTAAACGTCCTCGGTACAATGACTTACTGCGGGGCATATATTCGCTTTTCTAATCCTCTTCTCCATTTCCGTTTGGTCGTGCCCCTGAGTTGTCTTTTTGTATCCAAAGTTTGTGAAATTTTGAACATAAAAGCAAATTATCAACCGAACTGTCAAATTAATTAAAGCTCACACATCGTTCTAAAACGTTTCAATCATTGCAGATTTTTAATAGTCTACAAGGGGGTAGTTATGGCAATCGCATTAATCGGCCCGTCTGGAGCGGGAAAAGGAACCCAAGCCTTTAGAATAAGTTCTCAATTGAAGTTGTTCCATATCTCTACCGGTGATCTGTTCAGAGGTAGTCTTGAACAGCGAACAGCGTTAGGTCTCCTGGCCAAACGCTATTTGCGTCGGGGTGATCTTATCCCCGATGAAATAGTTGACAGTTTAATTGAGGAGCGGCTGCTCAAAACCGCTCCTAATCAAGAAATATTATTCGATGGTTTTCCCAGTACATTATATCAAGCCGAGTTTTTAGACAAACTTCTTGAAGAAGCCGACCGTAAACTTGAAGCGGTCATTTACCTACAAGCGCCTGACGAGGAAGTTATCGCGCGGCTGCCGGGACGTCTCATTTGTCGCGCCTGTCAAGCCCCATACCATGTGGCCTTCAATCCGCCCCGCATCTTAGGTGTGTGTGATCGATGTCAGGGCGACTTGTATCAACGGGCTGATGATACGATAGAAATTGGCCGGGAACGGCTGAAACTGTTCCATCGAGTGACTGAAGCGTTGATTAATTACTACAAACAAAGCGGCCGCTTGGTAATTGTTAAAGATGAAGGCAACATGGATGATGTAACCCAGGCGCTCATCAATACTATTGCCGCTGTGCGACGCAATAAACAGCAGCGGGCTAAAACTGAAGAGGCCCTACAACTTCAGGCTCTAAAAGAAGATGCTAAGGTTCTCGCGCCTGACCAGGCGGCTTATCCTAGCCTGGACGTGGTGCTGCTGGGAGCGCCCGGCTCTGGTAAAGGTACGCAAGCGGATCAACTTAAAAGTAACCTGGGCCTGCAACATATCTCAACCGGCGATTTATTCCGGGAAAATCTTAAAAACGAAACGGAACTCGGCAAGTTGGCCAAAACGTATATGGAGCGAGGGGAACTTGTACCTGATGACGTCACCCAAGCCATGGTTCGTGATCGCCTGCAACGACCCGATACCCGAGCCGGCTTTATTTTAGACGGCTTCCCTCGTACCCTACCGCAAGCGGAAGCGCTAAGCGACATGCTGACCGATATGCAGCGCCGGCTGGATGCGGTGCTTTATATTAAAGTGTCTGATGAAGAGATCATCAAGCGGCTGTCGGGCCGCCGGATCTGCTGCAACTGCCAAACCCCTTACCATTTGGTCTTTAACCCCCCCGCCGAAGAAGGCAAATGTGATCGCTGCGGTGGGGAACTCTACCAGCGTAAAGATGATAACGAAGAAACGATCATGGCCCGCCTCAAAACATTCCACGGACAAACGGCCCCGCTGATCGACTACTATCGGCAAGCCGGTCTGCTCTTTGAAATTGAGGGTGAGGGCGATGTGGCCGATATTACGGCCAGAACAATGGCCGCTATTCAACCTATTCTTCAACCGCTGCCCGTAGAATGGTCACAGCAGGTAAGCCCGCTCGATGCCTCGGATGTGGAAATGGCCGATCTCTAGCCAGGGCTAGAGGTTAAAAGTTAGCCAATCGTTTAAAACAGCCGGTTCTCATTTTGGGAATCGGCTGTTTTGATTCAAACACTTCACTCCTATTAATACCTGCTTTATAATGATATACAACTCAATAAAATTCAATCGCCCTGAAATTATCCCTTTTAGTAACGACCCAAGGAGACATCGATGACCAGAATGCATTCAGTCTTTATAACTTTGATCGGGTTGCTTTTAGCTACTGTCGCTTGCCAACGCACCACCACACTACCTACTCCCAATACCGAGGCGACCATTCAGGCCGCCGTTGCCGCAACGGGGACAGCCCAACTGTCGAACCAGGCCACTATTGAGGCGGCCGTTGCCGCAACTACCGCTGCTCAAAACGTCCCTGCGGCTGTAGTCACCCAGACCAGGCCCATCGACAACCAAAGCGCCATCGCCGACGCGCCAGTGCCACCCCCGGTGATAATTACGCCGGTGCCGGCCGAACAGTATCTGACGATGACCGAAGAGGAGTTGGCCACCTTAGTTAATCAAGCGGTAACAACGGCGGCCCTGGCCGCTGAACAGTCTGCCCAGGCAGCGACCAGCGCCACTGCGGATGAGACCTTAACTCCAGAGGAAGTTCAATCTATAGAAGTGTCCCTAACCGGGACAGGCGAAGCGCTGGCCTATGCTGATGAATTGGTAAGCGTCTATACCGATCTATACGACGATCTGACCACCGAGGCGGTGACGGAACTCCAAGCCATAGAGGAGACCCTGAACGGGATTGAAGAAAATACCCAGGCTCTGACGGAGGCCGTCGAGGCGGTCAGTGACTCGCTTGATCAGGGGGTCGAATTGGCCGAGGAAACCCTCAATCAGATTGAAGATACCGCTCAGGCCGCCAGCGCTCAGGCGGCTGAGGTCCAGGCCCAGGCTCAAACTTGGCTGGCCGACTATCAGGCCGCGCTCAACAGCCGTATTGCCACGGCCGTAGCCATGCCAGCCACCCAAACCGTATCTGATCCTAAAACCGCTATCGAAGAGGCGCTGGCTTTTTTTACAGCCGGGCAGACCGCTCTGGCCGATGGCCGAATTTCAACGGCTGAACTGACCGAAATCGCTCAGCAAGGGGCCAATGCCAGCGCGGGCCTGAACGCCTCCGGTCTCCCCCCGCTGCAAGACCTGGCTGCGCGAATTGAGGGCATTACCACTCAATTCGCGCGAGGCGATGTCACCCAGGCTCACGCTCAATTGGAGCGGTTTGGCGCCTCGCTAGGATCGCTGCCTGATGTAAATGGTCTATCATTTGAAAAACCGATTTTGCCCGATAAGGAGGGGTTGTCTCTCCCCGCAAGACCGACGCGTCCGTCCCGATAGAAAAGAGTTCACTTGATTTTATCAGGTCCAATCCGCGTCCTGATTTTGGCTGCGGCTTCGCTATTTTACACTTTGGGGAGGAGAAAGTAAAAGGTGCTGCCCTGACCCTCGCCCTCACTGGTGGCGATAAGTTCGCCGCCCATGGCCCAGGCTAGATGGCGGGAAATCGTCAGGCCAATGCCGCTGCCGCCGCTGCTGCGCGAGCGCGATTGATCGACCCGGTAGAAACGCTCGAAGATATACGGCAGCGCTTCAGGGGGAATGCCTTGACCATTATCCTGAACCGCAATTTCAACGAACTTGGACGTTACGACCGTTACCTTAATATTGCCGCCGTCGGGGGTGTAGCGGATAGCGTTGCCGATCAGATTGACCAACACCTGAGCGCTGCGATCTGGATCGGCATAGACCGACACGCTGCCAGGACACTTGGTTGAAATTGTCAACGATTGCGCCATGGCCTGAGGTTGCAGTTGTTTGATGACGCGCTCAACAACGGGTGATAAGTCGAATCGCTCTAAATGGAGGGGGATTTGGCCGGCCTCGACCCGAGACAGCGCTTGTAAATCATCGACCAGCCGGCGCAGCCGGCGCACCTCCTGATACATTTGGGCAAAGGTTTGGGCGTCGCTGGGCATAAGCCCGTCCATCATTCCCTGCAAATATCCCTCGATGCCGGTTAACGGGGTGCGCAGTTCGTGAGACACATTACCGATGAGCGCCACCCGCTGCTGTTCCACTTGCTCCAAGGCCGCGGCCATTTGATTAAAATTGGTGGCCACGCTGTCTAGCTCTTCAATATCGGATATTTCCACCCGTTCGGCGTAATGGCCGCCGGCAATGCGCCGGCTGCTCTGGGCTATTTGCTGTAAGGGCCGGATGATACCGGTGGTCAACAGCAGGCTGGTCACTCCACCGGCCAGCGTGGCCCCTATCGCTGCGATTAATAACGAAAAGAGTAGCGTATTGTGATAGGTTTCCTGCAAAGCGGCCAGCGCCAGTTCGACATCAACGGCATCTTTGGCCTGAGTGAGAGCGGTCAAGCGGGGCTGAATAGCGGTTAAAGCGCGGTTGGAAATAATGATCTCGGTCGTGAGCAGCAAACAGGCGACGCCGGTCACGACCACAATCAAGTGTGAGCCAAAGATGCGCCAGCGTAACTTTCGCCATAACCTCATTATTTTTCATCCACAAACTTATAGCCTATGCCGCGGACCGTCTGAATCAACGTTTCGCCGGTAGCCTGTTCCAGTTTGCGGCGTACCTGGCCAACATACACGTCCACTACGCGGTCGGTTCCATAAAAATCTTGACCCCAAACCCGATCGATTAACTGCTCGCGGGTTAGAACGCGGCCGGCGTGCCGAGCCAATTCCTGCAAAACGCTAAATTCGGTAGTGGTTAGATCGATGAGCTGGCCGCCGGTGCGGACTTCGTGCCGGTCGGGATCGATTTCAAGGTGAGGAAAGCGGAGGACGTTGCCGGCCGTAGATAAATGGCCGGCAGCGGTTCGGCTGCGGCGGAGGATAGCCTGTACCCGGGCAACCAGTTCATGCGGGCTAAAGGGTTTGGTCAGATAATCATCGGCGCCGATGCGCAGCCCGGCCACTCGATCCGTCTCTTCGGTGCGGGCGGTCAGCATCAAAATATACACATCCGACTCTTGCCGCAGCCGGGCCGTCACCTCCATGCCATCCATCCCAGGTAGATTCAAGTCCAGTACGATTAAATCGGGCTTGTGCCGGCGGGCCATAATCAGCGCTTCCTGGCCATTATCGGTACAGATGACCCGATACTGTTCCTGCTCCAGATAAACTCGGGTAATATTTCTGATACTGGCTTCATCTTCGACCACTAAGATTGTTTCTTTCATGGCGTTGCTCTCAATTTGAGATTAAAGCGTATTTATTCCGGTGAGCGGCACTTTTGCCCACTCACCGGATCGGCTAAATAAAAAGATTGTATTTATTCAGCCGGCATAGCCGAGACGACCTATTTATAGCGGGGATGAGGGGATTAGGAGATTTAATCTAAAAAATTCTCCCCGCATCCCCCAATCCCGGCGAAAAACGGGCGGTTTGGCCGACCTGCTGAATAGTTACAAAAGATTAAGACATCTCCAAGGAAATAATTACCTCAAGTTGCTACCCTTCCAGACCTTTAGGGTTTCGACCCTAATTTTGACCAGAATTGGCGTTAAATAGCCAAATTTAGGTCGGGATAAGGCCCTTTCGGAAACCCTAAAGGTCTGGTCTTGGATTTACCTAAAGCAAAAATGCCCTGAATAGGGCAATGTAGATGTAAATAGGTTCTGGGCGGAAAGATTAAGCAATACGGTGGGACATACCCGACAAAATACCGGCCTGGCCGGTAAAAGGCGGCCCCAGCACCAGACCACCTGGCTTTATCTCGAAACTTCTGATCTCTTTTTGGTGATTGCTGCCGCGCATTTTCATCACGGCCATGGCCCGTTTCATACTGCTATCAACTTCAACATATCGAAGCAATATCACCGCATCGACTAAAAACGGCAAGGCGGCTACGGGTTTGCCTTGCGCTTGCAAAATGTTGGCGGCCTCGTCCAATAACAAGGCGGTGATGTCCTGGCGTTTAACGGCGTTGATGAGAATGTTGTAAATCTCTCGAAGTTCTATGGAGTTTTGGGTAAATTGTTGAAAGTGGGCCACACTGTCCAACACCATTCGATCCGGTTTAAGCGCTTGGATTTTTTCGGCTATTGGGCCGGATTGCTGTTTCAGGCTTTCCAGAAAAACTTGCGGCGAGGTAAAGATTATGCCCAAATCGCCCCGTTGCTCCATTGTTTTTAGGTCCCAGCCTAACTGCTGGGCATCTCTAATAAGCGAGGCCGGAAATTCTTCAAAGGAAACCAATAAGCCGCGCTGACCGGCTTTGAAACCGGCGGTCAAAAATTGCAGCCCAAACGTGGTTTTACCTACGCCGGGAGCGCCGCTGACTAAGACAGCTGATCCTTTGACCAAACCTCCGCCAAGCATATCGTCAAGTTGACGGGAACCAAGTGATAATTTTTGAGTAGGGGTTATCATGGAAATTCTCTCGTTTCTTGTCCAGGATTGACATTGTTAGTTGGTTGGTGATCGTCTTTGCCAGTTGATCACCTTTATTTGAATAGAACTACCGACTTTACACGGGTCTAAAGTACAGCCGGGAGCTAGATTATCGTCACTATCTCGGTTGCTATTGCTATTGTTATCATTATTGTTATTGTTGTTTTTATTATCATCGCGACCGCAGTAACTGGGATTCTCGGCATAAATCGGGTCGGTGGTAAAGGTGAACTGTTCGCTGGCGGGTTGGCCATTTTGTACAATGTAAGCATACCAATTATGAGATTGATAGGCGGCCGGTTTGCTGCTACCGGGAATTAATAAAGCGCCATAGCGACCGTTGCCATCCGTGCTGGCGATGAAGCGGCTGCCAGAAACGCCCACTTCTCCATACTGAACTTGAATGCCGGCCTGCGGCAGGCCGTTGCCATCATTAACAATCCCCTCGAGACCGGAGTCGGCGCAGTTGTTGCGGCTGGAGTGAGAGTTAACAACATAGGGCAGGGGGCTAGGCGTGGGGGTAATGGTGGGCGGTGGCGGCGGCGGCGCGGGCGTGCGGGTATTGGTGGCGGTGGGGGTTCGAGTCGGTGAGGACGTTTTGGTGGGGGTGGCGGTGCGGGTGTTCGTGGCTGTTTTGGTCGGACCGGGGGTATTAGAGGGGGTACTGGTCCAGGTGGCCGGATAAGATTGATCGATGGTTGCTACCGGGAATTGGCTTTGTTGTTTTTGAAGTTCAACCACATTAACTAAGGCTACTTCGGTGGCCCGTTGGGGGCTGAGCGGGTTGAAGGGTATATTGGGTTGCATAAAGATAGTCGCATAGCACAAGATAGCCAGGACCGACATACCCAGCATCATGGCTAGCAAAACGGTGGTTAGGCGTTTATCTAAATTCCGCATAAATTTTCTCCTTCTTTAAACCCAAATACCCTATTCGTTTTATTCTAGAGAAATCAGCGTAAATTTTTCTTTATTGTTAACGGTCCCGACGGCGACAAAAACATTAATATCCGGCTGACTGGTCATAAGCTGGTTGGTGATATCTAAAAGCTGCGTTTTTCGCTGTTTCTCCGGGTAATTGGGATAGCGTCCCAATTCACCGGCCAAAATTTCGCGCCGCAGTCGTTCCTCTTTGGCTCGCTCGATTTGCGATACCTCCGGCAGAGCAACGGTCAAATCGGCATACAGCGCGAACAGGGTTTCGTAAGTTTTGGTCAACTGCGCCCGAATTTGCTCGGCCTGCGCTTCCCAATCCGGGACCAGACTCAAGCCATAGCCCTGGCGGGCCACTCGATATTTGAGCGAAAGCCAATCGATTTGAGCCAGCGTGATGGCAATTTTTTCAGATAGCTGCGTAGTCGCCTCAAATTCGCTCTCATAAAACGGTAGCTTTTGCCCGTCTTCCTCAACCAGTGCCTGCCCCAGGCGGTCGATCGACTCTTGGGGGGCGTGACCGCCTCGTTCTACCAGAATAGCGGCTAGTTCCTGCGCAATTTGCCAGCGGTAGGCTTCCGCTTCCTGAGCCGCCAGCGGCAGCGGCACCCCCGGACTTTCCGGTAAAATAAGCTCACGAACCGTGCTGACCGTAGCTTTGGGCGGGTTGGCGCTAAAATTCAAGCTGCGTCGAGCCGACTCGCTTTGATCGATGGCCTGATAGCCGGTATGAAGCTGTTCAAAAATCGTGCGCCGGTGGGCCGGCTGCAAATATGAACTTTTTGAGGCCACCACAAACGCCTGATCGAAATAAAATTTGGCTAAGTCCGGCTGCTCCAAGCTTGTGAGCTGCTCCCCCGCCTGAATAAAGATATCAGCCCTGGCTGTATCCGGAATATCGGGGGCCAAAGTGGCAATGGTTCCAGCCATTTCATAAGCAAAAACGGCTTTATCACCATCGCCCACAGCGGTGTAAGCTGAGGCCACCTGTAAAAATCCGCCGGCGCTCTCCCGATTGCTCATTTGAGGGCTGAACAGCAGCGCCGATAGAGCGGTTTCCGGCCTTACTTTGGCCACGGCTTCCGTGATGACTTCCGTTTCGTCGGCCCCGCCTAGCGAAGCCAGCGCCAGCGCCGGATCAATGGCCTCAACATCAAGCCGGCTTAAGATATTGGCGCCAACAATAAAACTGAGCGGGCTAATATTGGTGGCGCTCGACCGGCGGGCCATGATCAGAATGCCAATGGCGGTCAGCAATATGATCACCAGGATAGCCATAGTGCCAACAATAATAAATAAACCCAAATTAGAGTTTTTTGATCGTACTTGTTGCATTGTGTTGCATTACCTTGCGCTAAAGATTATCCTTCGAGCGGCAGATTAGGTCTGCCTTCTTGCAAGTATAATCTAAATGCCGGTAATGTCCACAATCCTACGGGTCAACGTACGTTTCGACTACCGCTTCAGCCCGTTTTTGAGCTAACCATTCGTCAAAAACGACCTGTTTTTGACGGTGGGTGGCCTCAATGGTTTCCTCGACCACATTGTGAGTCACTTGTTCAAAGACCTGGTTAGCGATTAACTGAGACCGTAAATCGGTCAAAAACATGGCATTAGTCAAACCGTTGTCAGCCAACCAGGTCTCAAACTGGGCCTGAGGCCCAATCTCGACCATGAATCGCTGGACTTCGGCTTCAACCGTTTCTTGAGACACCGAGATACCCAACGCATCCGCCTGCTGCTCGATAACCTTTTGCTCGATCAACCCCTCTAATACCTGCTGTCGAAGCTCGGTCATCGTCATCTGACTGGCGTTGTCGTCCGGTTCTTGCCGGTTAAACGCCTGCTCCATTTGAGCTACGTGGGCCTGGTAGCGCTCCAGTAAAATCGGCTCACCATTAACCCGCGCTGCCAAAGCGGGTTCGGTTGCGGCGGTTTGCTCCGGCCCAGCTACCGATGTCTCACCCTCCCCTACCAAGGCCAAGACCGGCGTGGCGGTTGAGAAGCTAACCGGCGATGAACTGGTTGATTCGTTTGTACCGGTCGATTCCGGCGCTAAACCCAGCCTCGATCCGAAACTGCAACCCAAGCCGATAAAAATAATTAGTAAAAGACGATACCACACATTAATAACTGATGTTGAGGTTATAGATACTACATCTTGACAATTTAATTGATATCCACACAATATATAGTGTCATCTCGAACCATTATACACTGATAGGTTTGAAAATGCAATCCCAACCCAATATTATGTAAATAGATTTAACGGCCTGGCACCAACGGATGAATTGCCCAATCTCAGTGTTAGCGTAGAATTCAAGAATAGCTACTCTTGGGCTGGGGAGCTATAATTCAGGCTCAAAATTACTGATTTGACCGTAAGCGTTCAACCCTTAGCTATCAGCTTTTTACTTGTTTTAGCAAATGTTTGGGTTACACAGCCGGTCATGAAGGCCCAAACGTTATCTTTAGCGTTAAAGCTGACGGCTGAAGGCTGATAGCTGAACACTTACATTTGACCATTCAACGAGAGCGGTCCCTGTTAAAGGGGATATGCTCGCATTCAAAAATAGGCTTTCAAGTAGGCTAACTGATCTATGTCGATTATCATTCGCGCGGCCCGTACTCCCGAGGATTGCCGAGCTATTGAACAGCTTCAGGCCGATATTTGGGGGTACAGCGCCGGAGTCGTCCCTTTTCATTTGCTGTTGACGATGGCTAAAGAAGGTGGGGTGGTTTTGCTCGCCTTGGACCAAGACAAACCCGTCGGCTTTGCCTTTGGCTTTCCGGCGCTAACGGCCGATGGCCGGCTCAAAATTGCCTCGCATCAGGCCGGGGTGCTGCCGGATCGCCAGGATCAAGGCCTGGGCTATGCTATCAAATTGGCTCAGCGCGAAGCCGCCCTGGCCTTAGGCATCAAGCTTATGACCTGGACGTTCGATCCCCTGCAAGGCCGCAACGCCCGCTTTAATTTACGCAAGCTAGGCGCGGTCGGGAACACTTACACCCCCAACCTCTATGGCGAAATGACCGATGCCATCAACCAGGGCTTACCCAGCGACCGCTTCACCGTAGCCTGGTGGCTCGACTCGCCGCACGTTAACCGGCGGCTGGGGGGGCAAGACCTCGCGCCGGCGGTTGATGCGCTGGCCTGTCCTATTCTTAATCCGGGCCAACCTCACTCCGCTGGGGTGTCAGCCCCGGACCAGTTTGATCAGCCTCATGGCTGGCGCTGTCTGGTTGAAATCCCGGCCGATCTCAGCCAGCTCAAGGCGAGCCGGCCGGAGGTTGCCTTGACCTGGCGGCTTCAAACGCGCCAAATTTTTCAAACCGCTTTTGAAAATGGTTACACCGCTGTCGATTTTTTGCGGCGCGGCGATCGAAATTATTATCTCTTACAAAAAAATTGGCAGAATGATTAAGGAGATTCAATGAAAATAGAGCGTGTTGAACTGCATCACATCTCGCAGCAGTTGGTTCATCCGTTTAGGACCAGCTTTGGCACCCAAATAGAGCGCTCGTGTATTTTGGTGGCCGTCTATAGTGAGGGAGTAACCGGCTGGGGCGAGGTCGTCGCGTCGACGGATCCGGGCTACTCCTATGAAACGGTGACGACCGCCTGGCACATCCTTAGCGATTATCTGGTGTCGCCGTGTATTGGGCTTGAGGTTGAGTCGCCGTCAGATGCAATCCGCCATTTCAAAAAAGTGCGCGGGCATCAGATGGCCAAAGCCGGTCTGGAGAATGCGGTCTGGGATTTGCTGGCCAGAGCTGAAGGCGTCCCGCTGTGGCAAAAGTTAGGCGGCGTTCGAGATCGGGTTGAGGTGGGCGTTAGCATCGGTATCCAGCCCACCCTCCCAGCTTTGCTGGATCGCATTGACCAATTTGTTGAGTTAGGCTACCGGCGGATCAAAATGAAAATTGAACCGGGCTGGGAAGTCGAGCCGATCGCGGCGGTGCGAGCGCGCCACCCCCATATTAAGCTGATGGGCGATGCCAACTCCGCATTTACTTTGGCCGATGTGGCTATCTTACAGGCGTTGGATGATTACGACCTGCTGATGGTTGAACAGCCGCTCTACTATGATGATATTTTTGACCACGCCAAACTTCAGGCTCAAATCAAAACGGCGGTGTGTCTAGATGAAAGTATTCACTCCCCGGAACATGCGCAAGCGGCGATTGAGTTAAAGGCCTGCCGTATTTTTAATATGAAAGTGGGCCGGGTGGGTGGTTTGACCAACGCCATCAAAATTCATGATATGTCCGCGGCAGCCGGACTGGACATGTGGTGCGGCGGTATGCTGGAAACCGGGGTTGGCCGGGCCACCAATGTGCATCTGGCAACCATGCCGAATTTCACGCTTCCCGGCGATATTTCGGCCTCGGCCCGCTACTACGCGGAAGATATTGCCGAACCCATTTTTGAGCTAAATCGTGAGGACTCAACGTTGACCGTGCCCAGCGGCCCCGGAATCGGCGTTAACATCTTAATGAATCGAATGGAAAAAGCCCGTGCCAGATACCGAGTTTTTGACGGATCAAATTGACAAAATCGAGCCGCTCCGGACGCGTCTGCTGGACTGGTTTTATCGAAACAAACGCAACCTGCCCTGGCGGGGTGAACTTTCTCCCTACCGCATCTGGATATCCGAGGTCATGCTGCAACAGACGCAGGTGGTGACGGTTATCCCGTACTATGAGCGCTTTTTGGAACAATTCCCGACGCTGGTCGATCTGGCCGAAGCGCCATTAGATGACGTGCTTAAAGTTTGGGAGGGATTGGGCTATTACGCCCGCGCTCGCAACTTGCACAACGCGGCCGGTAAAATTATTGAAAAGTGGGACGGCCAACTGCCGGATAACTACAATGATCTGCTGAGTTTGCCCGGTTTTGGTCACTATACGGCCGGGGCGGTAGCGTCGATTGCTTTTGGGGAAGTGGTGCCTGCGGTCGATGGCAATGTCAAGCGGGTTCTGGCCCGGCTTTTTGCGATTGATAGTAATGTTAAACAAGGCATCGGGGCGGTGCAGATTCAGACCATCGCCACGGAGCTGGTCGATCCGCAGGAGCCCGGCGACTGGACCGAAACGCTGATCGAATTTGGCGCTTTGATTTGCCTGCCCCGCTCGCCGCGCTGTCCTGACTGTCCGGTTCAGGACTTGTGCGAGGCCCGGCAGCGTGGTTTGGAGCATGCTCTCCCGGCGCGGTCGGGTAAAAAATCTCTGCCCCATTACGATGTAACGGCCGCCGTAATCCACCGGCCCGAGGACGATCGGGTGTTAATTGCCCAAAGGCCACTCGACGGTATGTTAGGCGGGTTGTGGGAGTTTCCGGGCGGCAAGCGCCAACCCGATGAGAGTTTGCCTGACTGTTTGCGCCGCGAAATTCGCGAAGAGTTGGGTCTTGAAATAGAGGTGGTTGAGCCCTTAGTAACGGTCAAACACAGCTACACCCACTTCAAGATTACGTTATACGCCTACCACTGCCGTTTGATCAGCGGCGTCCCCCAAGCTCTCCAGGTGGCCGACTGGCGCTGGGTCACGCTGGCTGAGCTGGATCGCTATGCCTTCCCCCGCACCGATGAGCAGATCATCACCGCACTGCATGGCTAAAGCCATCACGCCCAACTAGCCAGCCAATGTCATTAAGTTTAGACCGGAGTCGAGGCTTCAGCCGGCTAAAGCCTCGACTCCATTACACTAACTTAATGACATTGACTAGCCAGCAGGGACGTTCAGAGTATTAACCTGAGTTCGGAAATAGACGCCCTTCATGTCATTTCGGAGCGCTAGCGGAGAAATCCCTATGACAATACGATGAAAAGTGGTCCGGCGGGGAAAATTTGAAGCGACAATGCCCCTTTTTCCCGGCGAAGGTTTCATTTATGGGGACGTCTGAGGGATTTCTCCGCCTCCGGCTACGAAATGACATGTTCGACTTTAATTATCGAACTCAGAGTATTAGTGAAATGGGACAGACATAATCCGTGGAGCTTGCCCTTGCTGTTTGGCCAGCAGAAAATCTCGATGGTTTAATAACACCGTTTTGACCGTTTTCAATAAATAACCGGGGTCGAAGGGTTTGCCGACATAGGCATCGACCTCACTCTCCACATCAAAGGCAATCTGAAGCATACGAATTTGGTCGGCGCTGCTGACCCGAGCCGAGACAATGATCACCGGTATCTGGGCCAGCGCCGGGTTGCGGCGGATACGGCGTAGTAAATCCAGCCCATTGAGACCGGGCATCATAATATCTAAAATGAGCAGGTCCGGTTTCTCGCGGCGAGCCAGCTCCAGCCCCTCTTCAGGCCGGGTGGTCCGCAGAATCCGAAAACCGGCCGGCTCCAGCGACAGCCGGATTAAGTTCAATATATCCTGTTCATCATCGATGACTAAAATTTTGATTTCGTCGGGCCAGATGTTATAGGCTGGCAATACTTCATTTATCTGACTCATGGCGCTTACCCTCTCTTCGCTCGAATGGATGGTATATGGTATAGTTTGGCGTGGTGAGTTTGGTGCTCTTGCTACAGAGTCTGTAATCCTGAGATAAGGTTACAGCCAATTCTACCAAATTGTAAAAGAATTTCATAGCTAACCCATTAGAATTGTAAAGGAAATTAGTTAATGTTACTTGGAGCTCATGTCTCGGTGGCCGGCGGCGTTGATACGTCTTTCAAACGAGCGATTGAATTGAATTGTACCGCCTTTCAAATTTTTACCAAATCTAATCGCCAATGGAAAGCCAATCCGCTTAAACCGGATGAGATCGAACGCTACCATGCCCGGCAAGCTGAATGCGGGATTACACCGGTGGTCTGCCACGCCAGTTACCTGCTCAATCTTGGTACGGCCGACGACGCCGTCTGGCATAAGTCGATCGAGGCGTTAATTGTTGAGCTAGAGCGATGCGAACTGTTGAAAATCCCGTATCTGGTCATTCATCCGGGCGCTCATCTTAACAGCGGCGTCGAGGCCGGCCTGGCCCGGGTATCGCAAGGCCTGGATATCGTGCATGAGCGGCTGCCCGCTGTGGCGGTGAAGGTTGCTGTAGAGATTACAGCCGGCCAAGGGACAACTCTGGGCTCGACCTTTGCCGAGATCAACCAGATCATCACCGCTTGCCGGCAGAGCGAGCGGCTGGCCGTTTGTTTCGATACCTGCCACGCACTGGCCGCAGGGTACGAATTTCGGACGCCGGAGACGTATCAGGCCATGATCGATACCTTTGATCAGGTCATTGGCCTCGACCGGCTGACCGTCATTCACGTCAATGACTCGACCAAGGATTTAGGCAGCCGCGTCGATCGCCACACGCACATTGGTCAGGGCTACATCGGCCTTGAACCATTCGGTTATTTTCTAAACGATCCTCGCTTCCAAAAAGTTCCCTTCTTATTGGAAACGCCGGTCGATCAAGACCCGGAGGATAACCTGCGGAATTTGGCGGCGCTGCGAGGACTGATCAAATGATGAATGATGAACGATGACGGATGAAACTAAACAAGTCGCTCTGCACCGGCTGCGGATACTGCGTGCTGGTTTGCCCCTATGATGCCCTCAAAACGGACGGCTGGGCCGAAGTTATCCCTCAAAACTGTACCGACTGCAATCTATGCGTCTACGCCTGCCCCAACGACTGTTTTATACCCGACGCGCCGCTTAAGCCCTACCGGCCGCGCATCGCCGACGAGTACGAGGTATCGATTATCGGCAGCGGGATTGGCGGGCTGATGGCAGGGGCGGCGCTGGCCCAGGCCGGGTACAGCGTGGCGGTGTTTGAAAAGCTCGGTTTTCCCGGCGGGCGCTACACCGAAATCGACTACAAAAGCGCGGCGGTCACGACCGGAGCCTGGACCAACTTAGGCCCTAACAGCCATATTGGTCGTTTTCTGGCCGACTTGCAGCTCGATATCGATTACGTCTCGCTCAAGGCAGCGGGCCTGACCGAGCAGTATTCGATCCGCTTTCCCGACGGCCGCCGGTACAGCAGTCTATTCGATCTGGTCTCCGCAGCGGGTCGTAAAACGTGGCTAAAAGCCATCCTAAGCGGCAAGCGACAGTTGGAGGCCGGGGACCCAGCCCTCGACCACATCTCCGCCGCTGATTATGTGGCCGCGTTTAGCCAAGAGGCCAACTTGCTGGCGGCGGTTGACGCCATCGCGGCCACGGCCTCCGGGCTGAGCAGCCGGGCTATGCCGGCCAGTGAGTACATTCAAATTACCCTCGATGGCCGGACCGCCGGCCAGGATTTTGCGATGCCCGCCGGGGGAGTGCGCTCGATTGTCAAGGCGCTGGTAACCTCTCTGCGCCAGGCGGGCGGCGCGTTGTTTTTGCGATCGCCGGTCGCGGCCATTAGCGTTGAGGCCGGCCGGGCCGTCGGCGTTCAACTGGCCGCCGGCCGCCGGGTGCGCAGCCGGTTTGTGCTGCACAACGGCGGTCCCCGCGCCTTGATCCACCTGGTTGGCCCGGACCATCTCCCGGCCGATTATGTGACTCGGCTAACCCACCTCACAGGCGTTGAATGCGCTGCCCTGTTCTGCGCCACCCGCGAGCCGCTTTTTACCGAAGCGCCCATCACCATGACCCCCCAATGCCGTCGAGTCGTCGGCATTTTTTCACCCACCCGGCTGAACCCGTCGCTGGCCAAAAACGGCCTGCATCTATTCGACGCTTTTTTTCCCACCTACAGCGAT
>JACKAT010000079.1 GCA_020634935.1 Anaerolineales bacterium | reverse complement strand
GGATGCCAGAATAATTGTGGCTAAGAGTAGCGCAAGAAGGATAAGGAGTAAGGAGTAGGGAGTAGGGAGTAGGGAGTAGGGCATAGGAAATATTGAACGGTTTGTTAAATTTTTGGCATTGCTATTGTTAGATGTATCCATAGGTAAATTTTGGTAACTACTCGGTTATCATATCATTTCGAGCGACGAAGGAGCGAGAAATCTCCCAGGGGGTGGTTGCAACCGGAGGCTGGAGGGATTTCTTCGCCTTCGGCTACGAAATGACATGAGCAGTTACAATTTTTGTACGTATTACGCTCCCCTGTTACTTCACCCCCGCCGTTGCCCCTCTCACCTTGACCGGCGCGGCAGATCGCTGCGTCGATTCCGTGGGATTGGGCCAGGCCGCAATCAGCGTGCCGAGAATGAACACCACGCCGCCGACCCAAATCCAGTTGACCAGCGGGTTGATGTAGGCTTTGAACGTGGCGGTTTCACCGGTGCCTTCCCAGCCGGCCAGGATAACGTACAGGTCGTCGGCCAGAGTGCTGCGTTTGTCGGGAATGGTCATCGGCTGCTGCTGCACCACAAAGAATTCACGGATGGGCGTAATCTCGCCGGCGGGTTGGCCGTTGAAGGTCACGGCGAGCACCGCTTCGGTAATGAGCCGGTCGTCGGGGCTTTGGCCTTCGCGCAGCCCCTGGTAGGTTAGCTCATAGGTGCCGATTAAATCGCTGGCGATGGTCATACTTTCGCCGACGGCCAGATTCTTCTGGGTTTCCACCTGATAGAAACGGCTGCCGATAATACCGATGGCGACCAGAATGACGCCGATGTGGATCATATAGCCGCCGTAGCGCCGTCGATTGCGCTGAATCAGCGTCCACAGCGCCACCGGGTAACTTTCCCCCCGGCTGCGGTGCCGAGCACTCACGCCGCGCCAATATTCGATCAGGGTAGCGGCCAGGGTGAAGGCGCACAGACCAAAGCCCACCAGCGCCCCCCATATTTTGATGTTGGCGGCAAAGTAGAGCAAAGCGATAGCCACTAGCCCGATCGCCATTGGCCACAACAGAGTATCGCCCAGTTTTTTTAGCGACGCTCGCCGCCACGGGATCAGCGGGGTGACGCCCATCAGCAGTAGAACTACGGCCCATAACGGCGCGGTGGTCTTCTCAAAGAAGGGTGGGCCGACCACAATCGCTTCGCCGGTAATGGCTTCTGAGAATAGCGGAAAATGCGTCCCCCACCAGACGATAACTGCCAAGCCGACAAAGATAAGGTTATTGAGCAGGAAAAACGACTCGCGGGAGATCAGGGAGTCTAGCTCGTTTTCAGACTTTAAGTCATCCCACCGAGAGATGAACAGATAGATCGACAGTCCAAACATCAGGGCAATAAAACCTAAAAACAGCGGTCCAATGGCGCTTTGGGCGAAGGTATGCACCGAGGCGATCATCCCGGCGCGGGTCAGAAATGTGCCGTTGAGCATCAGACAGTAGGTCAGGATAATTAGGGCCATATTCCAGCGTTTGAGCATGCCCCGGTTTTCCTGCATCATCACCGAGTGCAGGAAGGGCGTAGCCACCAACCAGGGGATCAGCGAGGAGTTTTCGACCGGGTCCCAGCCCCAGTAGCCGCCCCAGCCCAGCACATCATAGGCCCACCAGCCGCCCAGCACCAAGCCGATGCTAAGGAACAGCCAGGCGGTCAGCGTCCAGCGGCGGGTGGTGCGAATCCAGACATCGTTGGTTTGGCGCGTTACCAGCGCGGCGATGGCAAAGGCGTAAGGAATGACGAAGGCGGTAAAGCCGAGGTAGAGCATCGGTGGGTGGATGATCATGCCAAAATGGCGCAGCAGCGGGTTCATGCCGGTGCCGTCCGGCGGAAAGTAGTCCAACTGCACAAAAGGATTAGCCACAAAAACCACCAGCATGGTGAAGAAGGCCAGATTGATCTGGATAACGGCAATGACATAGGGCATCATCTGCCGCATCGAACCCCATTTTTGGAACAGCGCCAGCGCCCCAAACATCGACATCAACCACGACCAAAACAGCAGCGACCCGTTTTGCGATCCCCATAGAGCGGTGATCCGGAAAAAGAGCGGCGCGGCCAGATTGCTGGTTTCATATACGTATTTGGTCTGGTAATGGCCGGTCAACAGCAACGTTTCAAGAATAACCACGGCCAGCGTCAGCAGCGCGGCCACGCCAAAGGCGGCGTTCCGAGCGCTGGCGACCAGCTCCGGCAGGCGTCGTTTGGCCCCAACTAAAGCCACTACTGTGGCGTACAGAGCCAGCACCATCGCCAGCGTTACAGCAACATATCCGACATGCGGCATAGACTTTTACTCCGGGTTTGATAGGGAAGCGTGGTAATTAGTAATTGGTGAATTGCCTGGCACGCTCTCTTCTCTGGCCAATTATCAATTATCAATTATTAATTATCAATTATTTATCTGACTGCTTTGACTTGAACTTGCTCGACCCCATTCTCCTCATAACGGCTGGGGCATTTGAGCAGCAGCGATTGAGCGGTGAAGGTTTGGCCGTTATACTTGCCCTCTAAAATGGCTTCGGCGCCCTCGCGCATCTGGTCGGGCTTGGGGCCGTTGAAGACGACATTCATGCGTTCACCAGTATCGCTGGTCACCGCGAAAGTGAGGATTAGATCACGGTTATTGAAGTCGATGGTGCTGGCGTCGACTTTGCCGGCTACCCGCACGGTGCGATCTTGCATCGCTTGGCCTTTGGCGTACAGCTCATCGACGGTCAAAAAGTAGGCCGACGAACTTTGAATACCGGTGTAAATCAGATAAACCACGGCCAGGGCAATCATTACACCGCCGATAATAAACTTGATCTTTTTGTTAGTTGAGCGTCCACTGACCTGAACGGTCGGAATTGAGGTTGATTGGGCCATCTTCTTTAATCCTTATTTCCTTATGTGTATGTTGGTGAAGATTTGCACAGACGGTATTGTATCATAGGCACAGCTTGATACCAAAATAATCGGCAGCACTCACCGGCCACGGTCTTCGATTTCGGAGTTAGGGAGGCGAATTATCTTTTACGCCATTTTCGTTAGTCGAGGCCAGCGCCGTGTATCTTAATTATAGTAAGACACGCGGCTCTTGAAAAATTTACTGCTTCTCGTCGGGGTCTAGCAAAACAATCATTCCAAATACACCGACGTTTGAAAATAGCATAGGAACCAGAGGGTTAATTGGAAAATCGGCGGGGAACATTACGCCTCGGATTTCAAGCGTCGCAGCACGGCCGCCACCACCTCATCGGCGGTGGTTTCGATGGGTTTGTCGGTCACATCTATCGTGGTAAAACCGCCTCGCCGATAAATTTTACGGGCGTACTCCAACTCTTCATATACCTTGAGAGGATCAATATATGGGGATCGACCTTGGACCCCTAATTGGCGCTGCCGGTACTGCCGGTGCTGCAGCAGTTGGGCGGGTTCGATTGTCAATCCCACCACCCGGCGTCGATCGAGTTCAAACAGTTCCTGGCGCGGCGGCACGTTCAGCACAATCGGTACGTTGACCACTTTCCAGGTCAGCATCGCCAAATAGACGCTCACCGGCGTTTTGTACACGCGAGACACACCTAACAACACAATATCGGCCTGGCGCCACTCCTCAGCCTTGACGCCGTCGTCGTGGGCCAATGTAAACTCAACGGCCTCATTTCGTTTGAATTCGGTCTCGTGTAAGGTATGATACAAGCCGGGCAGCCCCGCCGGTTCTTGCCCGAGCAGCCCGCTTAAGTAATCCATCAGCGGGCCGGCCAGGTCAATGGCCATGATCCCTTGCGCTTGAGCCATGCTGACTAGCGCCTGGCGCATCTCCGAACTGACCATCGTGTGGACAATAATAGCGTTGGTTGTAATCGCCTCCATTATAAGCGGCTCCAACTGGTTCAACTCTCGGACATAGAAATAAGTTTTTACCGGAACATCAGTCCCTTGGAACTGGGCTAAGATAGTATGAACCAGTTGTTCGCCGACACTCTGCAAACTGCCGGTGACCACAAAAATGGGTGGATAAGGCGTCTCAGGTTGCATAGCGATTTGTCCTTTCAATGTTACCAGGCGGCTTCGCTGTTTAACTGGCGGTTGACCAGTTCGACCACTTCATCGGCGCTGGTCTCGATCGGCTTGTTGGTGACGTCGATTAGCTTGATGTGTTCCCGTTTGAGCAGTTGGGTCACCTCATCGATTTCTTCATAAAGACTGACCAGATCAACATAGTGTGACAGGCTAACCCCCTTGAGCCGACGTTCACGATGCCGGCGGTGGTATCTGAGCTGGTTAGGGTCGATGGTTAGCCCGACCACCCGTCGTCGATCCAGTTGGAAAAACTCTGAACGGGGCTGTACATTTTTCACCAGAGGCACGTTGGCCACCTTCCAGCCCAGCATCGACAGATAGAGGCTAATGGGCGTTTTGCCGACTCGCGAGACGCCGGCTATGACGATTTCCGCCTCAGACCAATCCTGCGCATTTTTGCCGTCATCGTGGTCTAGCGTAAACTCAATGGCCTCGATGCGTTTGAAGTAACTGGCGTGCAACTGCCGGTAAAGACCCGGTTTACCCATCGGTTTTTGGCCCAATAAAATCGATAACTGATCGAGCAACGATCTCACAACATCGATCACCACCACCTGCTGTTCTTCGGCCAGCTTTATCAAAACTTGGGTCAACTCCTCGTTAACTATGGTGTTTACAATGATGCTGCTGCCCTGACTGGCTTTGGCGACAATGGTTTCGATCTGTTCAGGCTGATGGATGCGGGGACAAATTTTAACCAATGCGCCATCGCCCTGAAATTGGGCCAGCACTTTCCGGACCAACTGCTCTCCCGACGCGCCTAGACTGCCTGATAGGACGAAAATCGTTGGGAGTGGTGCGTCGCTCGTATTATCGTTGTTCGTCATCACCACCTCACCGCGTTTTGATTTTTATGTCTGCTCAGCGACCTCTCCCCCCAACTCCTCCTCCAATAAGCCCATCTGGCGGAACAAGGCCAGCGACTCCAGCGCCGACTCCTCATCCAGCTTGCTGATGGCAAAACCGACGTGGATGATGGTGTAGTCGCCCACCTCCACCTCCGGCACATAAGCCAGACAAGCCTCTTTGACGATCCCGCCAAAGTCCACTTTGCCCATCCGCATTCCGCCGGCTTCATAAATTTCGGTTACTTTACCCGGTACACCTAAACACATCGTTTTACTCCTTTGTAAAGATAAAACCTGGAGCGTCAAAGTTTACTTTGACCTTGACAAAGCAAGCTTTGTTGCTCCGGCAAAATCAACCAACTACCCTTCCGGTATAACGTTCTTAACCTTGCCCCTCACTCTCTTGCCTTTCCGCGACATCTCATACCGTTTTTGCCACTCTTCGGGATTAGAACGCATATTGTGCACCATGACCGGGATACAGTTCAATATCTCAAGTTCCGGGTGAGGCTCCCACCCCAGCCGGCGATGGGTCCGCGTGGCGTCGATGTTGAGCTTTAGATCAATATACTCGCCCATCCACGATCGTTCAAATGGCATGGTCCCGGTTAGCCGGCCCACCTGCTCTCGCATCATGATGCCCAGCCGGGCCACAGGTTTAGGGACATAAATCGGTGAGCGAGCTTCATTATAATAGCTGCGCGTGGCCCCCCGAAAAAGTTCCAGGTGAGTGGTGCAGCCATTGGGCGAAGCTTGCAATACTTCCAACGGTTCCAACTCGTCGGCTTTCTCGACTACCCGTAGGTAAAAGGTGAGCAGGTCGCGCACGTGCAGATAAGGGATGGCCCACTGGCCGCGGCCGCCCAAAATTCGCGCATTCCAACTACCCGAAAACCAGGTGGCCAAGAAGTTGTGCATCGGTTCGTACTCGCACCAGTTGCTAAAGATTGCCGCCAGCCGCAGAATGCAGGAAGGGATCTGATCTTTGAAGTTGGCCAACATCTCCTCCCCTATTCGTTTCGAGCGCGAGTAGGGCGGCGGCGCTGTGGGCGGCGTATCCTCGGTAATGACCCCGCCCGGCGGCGGAAAAGGACACGCCGCCACCGAACTGGTGAAGATGAATTTCTTCAGCCGCAGCGGCGCCGATAACTCCAGCACGTTGCGCGTGCCCAGTACATTGGTGCGGGTGTACTCCGGGTGCTCTTCGCCGGTAAAATCATAATAGCCGGCCAGGTGCAGCACCAGTTCGGCCCCACCCATTTCTCTAATATGAGAGAAAACCTCGCGCAGCGGGTCGAAGTGGCCGATATCAACCTGGAACCAGTGGACATCCGGCCCCTCCAACCCCCCCACCTCCTGCGGCGACCGGCGGCCCAGCGCGAAGATGGTGTACTGGTTCGACAAATAGCGCATCAGCCGCCCGCCTAAAAATCCGGTTGCCCCGGTAATAATCATGCCTGGTTTAGTCATAGTTGTCCTTGTTTGGAGATTAAATAATCCCATTAGTAAGGAATGGAGTAGGGAGTAGGGAGTAGGGAGTAAGTTTTTTCTCTATATGAATAAGTCGTTGCACGCTGCGGCCTGGCCCGATCCTGATCGTCATGGCCCCTTGCAGAATCCTGCAAGCCTCGATCACGATGATGATCGCCTCTTGCGCCGCGCGACATGCCTCGATCATGATCGTGATCGCCTCTTGCACGGCGCGACATGCCTCGATCACGATGATGATCGCCTCTTGCGCCGCGCGACATGCCTCGATCACGATGATGATCGCCTCTTGCGCCGCGCGACATGCCTCGATCACGATGTTGATCGCCTCTTGCGCCGCGCGACATGCCTCGATCACGATGTTGAGCAAGAACCGCGATCACCAGTACACTACGGCGTTAGTAACCGTTTACCCGACTCCCAATCTCCAATCTCCTAATCTCCTGCCTCTCTCTCCGGCAACTGCTTAAAGATATCAAAATTCATCTGATCGTGCAGCCCTTCAAAAAAGAGGTGAGTCGGTGGAAAAGTGGTAAAAATCGAGACATCAGTTTGACCGGACGCGGCCTCGTCGAGCAGAAAGCTGTGATAGCCGCCCTGCCCGATGCCCCACACAATATCATAGATGATACAGCGCGGCTTGATGGCCGTTTTGAGCCGCATCATCACAATCGGTACCAGGCCGTACCAGCGATAGGCAAACCGCACCCCTCCCTCTTTATCGGTAGTGGGACAGGCAAAAAACGATGAGCGCGGCCAGAGCTGCCAGTTCATCAGCAAATCGAACAGGCGATCCGCCGGCAGCGGTGAGGCCCACGTATGCAGATTTTCCACCGTACACCGGTTCAAATGGCAGTTGGCCCACGTTAATCCGGCCCGCGCGCCGGCCAAGCCTGTTTCAGAGACCACGCGGGTTGGCGGCGGCGGGCTGAACGAGCCGACGACAAACCGTTTTAAGTCATAGAACGGCCCGCTGAGATAATTGGCCCAAGCCGTGGGAGGCGCGTCGAAGTGAGCTAACGCTTGTGGATGGTTAAGCCCCATTGTTCCAACTCTCGACTGATTTGGTTAATCAACGTCTCAACCTGAGCCGCCACCGGCGGCGACATATCCAGGCTGGGTTCTAAGACGCCGGGTTGAACGCCGAGCAAAACCACCTGCTCCGGATACAGATCGCGCAGCTTGGCGGCAAAGAGCATATCCGGGATGCCCATCTGGTGCGGCGACATCTTGAGCGATAACCGGGCCGGGACATCGTCCCCTTCCAGCCGTAACATTTGGCCCGGTTCGCCCGCCATCTCCACGGCATCGATGATAACCAGATTACGGGCTTCGGCCAGATAGTACAGCAAATCCATACCCAATGTTCCACCATCGACCACCTGTACCTCCGGCGGCAAGCTGTACTCCGTTTCCAGCCGCTGGACCACCCGCACCCCAACGCCCTCATCGGCCATCAAGATGTTGCCCACCCCCAACACCACGGTTTTGATTCTAAGATCGATCTTTTCTTTGAGACCTGTCATCGTGTTTAGCGCTCCCCACTTTCAAATTTGCCTGCATCGCTATTTAAGTAGTTTTCAACTCTAAGTTGTTACATTAATTTAGACAGAATTAACAGGATTAATATGATTTTTCCTTATTTTAATCTTGGAAATCCTGTAAATCCTGTCTATTCATCCTGGTCTCAAACTCACAAGTTAGTTATGAAAATTACTTAACTGTTTTATAGGCTAAGGCTGAGAAACGTTAACTTCAGCGTTAGCGTTCCTCCTCTGAAAATAAAGCTCTGGAGCGTCAAAGTTTACTTTGACCCCAATGTGGGTGACAAAGCCAGCTTTGTCGCTCCCGTAAATTTTCATTGTCGGTGCTGTACCGAGGTTCTGTCGCACTCCCTTGAAAATAGATGCTGTAGCACAAACTTAAGTTTGTCCTACAGCATTTTCATTGTCGGTGTCGTCTCAGTTGAGACTGTCGCACTCCTCTGAAAATAACGGCTTGGAGCGTCAAAGTTATGAAAATCAAGAAATTAATCGGCGTACGACCTTGCCGTCCCCCGCAGCACGGGCCTAAAGACCCGTGCTGAGAGAACGAAGCCCTTTCGGGCTAGGATTGCATCGTCTGAGGGCGCTTTAGCGTCCTTTGCTCTTTTAGAGCGATGGCTTTAGCCTCGCGCTCTTTGGCCCGGCGTGGTTCGTTTATTTTCTTAAACTTCATTACTTTGACCTTAGGGTCGGTATGACAAAGCTAGCTTTGTCGCTCCTATTCTTAGCCTCAGCCTGGCTTTTACAAAACCTTCACCTGCGTAATCTCTCGCCCGGTGGCATCGACAATATGGGCCGCGCAGGCCATGCACGGATCAAAGGAGTGGATGGTGCGCAGCACCTCCAGCGGCTTCTCCGGATCGGCAACCGGAGTGCCGATGAGCGCCGCTTCATAGGGGCCGGGCCGGCCTTTGGCGTCGCGCGGGCCGCCGTTCCAAGTGCTGGGTACGACGCACTGGTAATTTTCGATCTTCTGATCTTTGATGTGAATCCAGTGGCCCAGCGCGCCTCGGGGGGCGTCGTGCCAGCCGTAGCCTTGCGCTTCGGCCGGCCAGGTTTCAGGTTTCCACATCGTGCCGTTGTGAATCTTGATGTCGCCGGCGGCGATGTTCTCGGCCAACTGATTGATCCAGCCGTCGAGTTGATCGGCAATCAAGACCGTTTCGATGCAGCGCGAGGCAATCCGGCCCAACGTGGAATAGAGCGCCTCTGGTCCCACTCCCAGCTTATCCAGCACCAGATCAACCGTGCTGGTGATGCCTTCGTGGCCCATCGCATAGCCCACAATCATCCGCGCCAACGGGCCAACCTCCATCACCTGGTCATCGTAGCGCGGCGCTTTGAGCCAGCTATATTTGTTGTCGGTTTCTAAAAAGTCGTAGGGCGGTTTCGGCCCGGTGTAGTTGGCGTTGGTTTCTCCTGCCCAGGGGTGCAGCCCGGCGCTTTCGTCTTCGTAACTGAACCAGGAGTGAGTTACGTACTCGCTGACCTTATCCTGCTCGACCGGCAGCACCTTACTGAGGTCGCGATTGAGGACGATGCCGGCCGGCAGCCACAACTCGCCGTTGGCATTCGGAAATTCGCCGTAGGTCATGAAGTTGCCGATGCCTTCGCCGTAGCCGGCCCAATCGAGATAGAAGGGCGCAACGGCCAGCACATCGGGCAGGTAGACCTGCTCGACAAATTTCTTGGCGTTGGCAAAGTAACCTTTGAGCGTGGCGATGGTGTCGGCGTTGATCGCCGCCTGGCTGTTGGGGTCGATCGGGGTGGCCATGCCGCCAACCAGATAAGTTTGCAGGTGCGGGTTTTTCGCGCCCAAAATGGCGTGGGCTTTGATGAACTCGCGCTGCCAATCGAGCGCCTCCAAATAGTGGGCTGTGGCCATGAGGTTGGCCTCCGGCGGCAACTGATAGGCCGAGTGGCCCCAGTAGGCGTTGGCAAACGGCCCCAACTGGCCGGTGCCGACAAACGCCTTTAATCGATCCTGGACGCCTTTGAAATAAACCGTACTTGACAGCGGCCAATCCGAGACCGATTGGGCCAGCTTGGAGGTTGCTTCGGGGTCTGCTTCTAAGGCGTTGACGATATCGACCCAGTCGAGGGCATGCAGATGGTAAAAGTGGATGACGTGATCCTGCACAAATTGGATGCCGGCGATCATGTTGCGTAACAGTTGAGCGTTGGGCGGCACTTCAATGCCGAGCGCGTCTTCCACCGCTCGCACCGACGCCAGGGCATGCACCGTGGTGCAAACGCCGCAGATGCGCTGGGTCATTAGCCAGGCCCCGCGCGGATCGCGCCCTTTGAGAATATTCTCGATGCCCCGCCACATCGTGGTCGATGACCAGGCATCGGTGATCACGCCATCGTTAACCTCCACCTCAATGCGGAGGTGGCCTTCGATCCGGGTGATCGGATCAACTACGATCTTAGCCATAATTGCTTACTCCTTTGTAATAAATAAGGAGCGTCAAAGTTGACTTTGACGGACAAAGCGCTGCTCTGTCGCTCCGGTCAGTTTTCATTGTTGTTTAGGTCTCGGAGCGTCAAAGTTGACTTTGACCTTGACAAAGCAGCGCTTTGTTGCTCCGATCGGTTAGTCGTTTCTTCAGATATGTCTCAGCCCTAAAGGGCCTACTACGAACGCCATAAACTCCACCAACTCTATAAACTCCCCAACTCACCTCACCCCGCCGCCGGCAGAGGCGCTTCTTCGGAGATTTGTTCGGGTTCGGGGGTGTGATCAGTATAAACGGGCAAGTTTTTCACAGCGAAGATATAAAGCAAGGTACCCAGCGAAATCAAGCCGGCAGTCACGGCAAATTCGACCCAGTTGGGTACATAGAACGCTCCGTTTTGGCCCCAGACCAGCACGTTGAAGCGATTGAAAATGACGCCGAAGACGACCAGCAGGGCGCTTTGGAACAGCCGGGCGCTGTCGTTCCGGATCGAAGCGAATGACAGCAGGATTAGCGGCGCCACTACGCCGATGATAATTTCGGCCAGGTACATGAAGCTGGCCAGACTGCCCTCGAAGATGAACCCCAGTTTGCCGCTAACCGCCAGATTACCCAGATTAACCAGCAGATAGAGGCCCAACATCGTGGGCAGCCACGACCCAATTTCGCTGAGGAGGTGGCTTTCGACGGGGCGGTCAAAGGCTTTGGCGCTTAGCGTCGATTCGACAATGACCATAGCCAACCCAACGGATATCGCTGAAATGTAGAACAGCACCGGCAGGATCGGCGTGTACCACAACGGGTGGGTTTGGTTGGGAACCAGCACAAACAGCCCGCCCAGCGATGATTGGTGGGCGGTCGAGATGATGATGCCGGCGATGACCACCGGAATGGTGATCTTACGCACAATACGCAGCAGGGCATGGAGGCGAAATTTCTCCAGCACCAACTGGCTGTTCTCGACGGTCAAAATGCTCAGGTAGAGAATGACACTCCAGGCAATCTCAAACATCACCGAGTGGTGGTTCCAGTAGAAAAAGGGATGGTAGAAGCGATCCGGGCGGCCCAGGTCGAACAGAATCGAGCCGGCGGCCAGCAAATAGCCGAGGTAGGCCGTTAGCAAGGTGGGCCGGATCAGCGGGTAGAAGCGCTTCATACGAAAGATATAAACGATAGCGGCCAGAGTAAAGCCGCCGGCGGCCAGCGCCACGCCAGCCATGACATCGAAGGCGATCCACAGCCCCCACGGGCGGCTGTCGGCCAGGTTGGTCGAGCCTAATCCCTGACTGTAACGTACAATCGCGGCCCAGACGCCGATAAGCAGAATGATCCAGAGAATGATAGAGCCAACCGGCAAAGTAGCCTGTTTGCTCGATTTTATCGTGGTGGTGGCCATGCTAATCCTCCTTCGTTTTAAATTCGGCCTGGCTGCGGTTGACGTAAATCGCGCTCATCAAGCCGCCGACACCCAGAATAATGCCCGGCACCGACCAGTTGAGCGGGTCGGTTAAGCTGGGCAGCGGGCGTGGGTCAAGCGTGGGCAGGCCGAGCTTCGTAAATGGGACGTGCGACAGCACCAGTTGCAGCGTGCCGCCGGCCTCGTGTTCCCCGTAAACGCGATCTTCATAATATTTTCCGGGTGCGGACTTGATGCGCGTATGGGCCTTTTCCAGCATCTCCTCGCGGGGTCCCCAACTCAGCGCGCCGGTCGGACAGGCTTCGACGCAGCTCGGCCCCAAGCCTTGGGCCAGCCGGTTTTTGTCATCAACGACACCTTCCGGCTGCACATAGCCAAAGCAGAAGGTACATTTTTGCACCAGCGGCGTTGTTGTCCCCCATTGGTAGCGCGGCACTTTGTACGGGCAGGCGACCATACAATAGCGGCAGCCGAAACAGCGATTGACATCGTAAATAACCGGCCCCTCTGGACTTTTTTGCATAGCCCCGACGGTACAGGCCGACACACAGGCCGGGTCGAGGCAATGCATGCAGTTGCGTTTGATAAACGAAAAGATGCCGGGAGCGTCGGCGTCTTCCGCCGTTTCTTCCTCATAAAGTTTGATGATCGTCCAGGTGCTGCCCGACAGGTCAGTGGGCATATCGTACATCCCTTCGGAGTTTAGTTCGGCGGTGGTCTCATTCCAATTGCGGCAAGCATTTTGGCAAGCGCGACAGCCGACGCACAGGGTGGTATCGTAGAGCATGGACGGGTGACGGCGGGCCTCTTCAGGCGTGGACTCGGCTGCGGCTGGCTCGGTATGCCCCGCCGCCAAAACCAAGCTGCCGACGCCCGCGCCGGCCAATTTCAAAAAATCTCGGCGATTGACGGCCATTAGCTTACCTCCTCAGATCGAACCCCTTCCGGCTGGTGACCATTTCGACGCGAAGCAGCAACAGCCGCCGCGGCGCCGGCTCCGACCAGTAACCCGCCAACCGTGCCGATGGTCCCCGCGCTGGCCGCTGAGAGCGGCTCCGGCGCTTTCTCGACGGATGGGTATTGGTCGGGCGGGTTGACCTCCTGAATGTTAACCGGCTCATAGATGGCGCGCTCAAAGAAATCGGGCGCGGCACAGGCGATACAACCATGCCCTGCTGCAACCGGCCAGTTGGTGCCGTCATTCCAGCCCAACTGCGGGCAATTGAAAGTGGCTACCGGCCCTTTGCAGCCCATCCGGTAAAGACACCAGCCCTGGCGGTGGCCTTCGTCGCCCCACTCGCGCACGAAGCGACCGGCGTTGAAGTGGCCGCGCCGTTCGCAGTTGTTGTGGATGATCTGCCCGTGGGCAAACAGGGGACGATTTAACTTGTCTACCGCCGGAAATTCGCCAAAGGTTAGATAGTGGACTACGGTCGCTGTAAAATTGGCGACATTCATTGGGCAGCCGGATAGGTTGATGACCGGAATATGATCGACCAGGTCCATTACGCTAACCGCGCCGGTAGGATTGGGGCTAACTTTGGGCAGCCCGCCAAAAGCGGCACAACTGCCTACGGCGATCACCGCCGCCGCGTTGCGGGTGGCTTCTTCCAAAAGATCGACAGCCGTGCGCCCGCCGATGCAGCAGTAAACGCCGTCATCCTTCAGCGGGATCGAGCCTTCAACCACTACAATATGCCCGCCTGTCGTAACCGTTTGCTGTTTGGCTTCCTCGGCCAGGTGGCCGGCCGCGGCCATGATTGTCTCGTGGTAGTCCAGCGAGATAACGTCGAGGACCACATCGCCGGCGGTTGGCCGCGACGCCCGCAAAAACGACTCGCTGTCGCCGGCGCAGTCTTGGAATTCCAGCCAGACTACCGGCGGGCGCAGGGCGGCTTGCTCCAGGGCTTTCGCCACTCGTGGGATGTAGGTGTTGGGTAAAGCTAATGTGCCGGTAACGACGGCACAGAATTTCAAGAATGCTCGTCGCGAGATGCCTCGCCGGGCGAGGGTGGTCGTTAAGTCCTTGTCTCCGTCCAAAATCATTACTTCCTCCCTAGTAATTGTTAAAAAATTCACAATAAACAGCAAAAAAAAAACGCTACCATATCCAGCGAATTTTAGATCTATGTGGGGTCATCTATGACATGGGACAGCCCTCCTTGGTCTGTCTACGGTTAAAATGTAGATGTATAGCTAATAAACTGAAAAATAAAGCAAAAATCTAAAATGGAGATACTTTTTGCAAAAAGTACAATCGTATTAGTGTGGGAGAACGTATAATAGATAAGGAAATAAGCAGTGTAAAATGTTTTTGGAAAGCTGGTCACTTTCAACCTGAAAGTGTTTTTTCCATTAGGTGAAGGGAAGTTGGGGTTGAAACCGTATTAGTGAGATAAACAATTGGAGATAGCCACACTCCTTTTAAGGGTAATTTTCTTACAAGGGACTATAACCCAGAGCCTGGTTAAATGCACCAGCGATCTGAACAGGGTTGTACCTGGTCAAGTGACCAGTTTCAATAACTATTGGGGGCGATTGACATTGTTCGAGGGATGTCGAACCAACATCCCTCCGCTATTATTCCAATTTGAGTTAGATCTTCTGCATCGAGCGGCGTAGCAGCCACCAGGCTAAAATAAATAAACCTGTGCCAAATGCAAGCAGCGGCACAAATATCGACAAATCGAGCGCTACTCCCCGCAGCATAATATCACGCAGCAGCAGAATCCCATACGTGGCCGGTAGGGACCAAGAGATGAGGCGGACCGGCTCCCATAAGGTGTTCAGCCCCAATAGAAAGCCGCTGAAGAAAACGCTGGTCAACAGTACAATCATGGCATATTGGACCGCCTGGGTATCGGTCTGGGAGATGAGCGAGATGATAAAGCCGATGCCCAGCGAGGCAAACAGCACCGCCAATATCACCCAACTGATACTGAGCCAGTTGCCCAACATCGGTACGCCCATGCCAAACACAATGAGGCTGAGCAGTATAGCGGCCAAAATCGCCCCAAAAATGAGATAGCTTACATATTTGCCGATGAGGGTTTCCAGCGCCGAAAGGGGGGCCACGAAAAATAATTCCATCGAGCCAAGCTGCCGTTCGCGCACCATCGACAGCGCGGCGAAGGTTAAAATGAGGTGTTGCAGCAGCAGCACGATCACCGCCGGGGCGAAAAAGTCATTGACTTTGAACTGCACCGTGGCGATGCTGCTGACCTCGCTGCGGAAAGGGCTAACCAGAATGTTGGGTTTGATGTTTAAGAAATCTTTTAAGCGATCTTCTAGACCGGCCAAATCGGTATCGAGTTGGGTTAGGGTATCCAGTTGAGCCTCATACTTATCAATGTCGTCGGCGAACTGTTCCAGCGAATCGAGTTGTTCCTGAATTTCCTCTAAGGTGACCTCGTCTTTCGTTCGATTAGGATCCGATTGACCGTCGCCAAACTCGCTTTGAAAGGCCCGTTCAAATTTGAGGTCCTGCTCGACCGATCGGTTTAGGTTGGCTATTTTTTGGCTGAGATCTTGGGTGTAGTTCACCGCCGTTTCGGAGTCGCACTCGACGCCGCGACCGGCTTCGGACACGGTTTCGGCGCAGCGCTCGAGCAGTTTCCTTAGCGTATCGGCGCTGTCTCTGGCGGCGTCGATGGTATCCTGAGCTTGCGATAGGTCGATTTGCCCCTCGGTAGTCAGCAGGCGCAGTACCCGGCGATTGACTTCATTGATATAAACCCGGCCAAAAACATTGATGTAATCGATCTGGAAGGGATCGACTTCATTGTGATAGAGATGGAACACCGCCTGCTCGTTACGGAGGATCGTATTGTAGATATCAGTTGGTAATTGGGCGACCAGATCAACATCGCCCTGCCGCAGGCGTTCCTGGGCTCCGGCCAAATCATTGGTTTTATCGACAAAAATCAACTGCGGACCCAGCGTTTTGGCGTACTCATCTAATTTTTGAGTGACGAGACTATCGTTATCCTCGATGACAAAAATTGTTCGGAGCGCCCGGGCATTGTTGCGGTAACCGATGCCAAAGAACAGCAAAATCAGAAACGGTCCGGCTACCAGCGTCAGCAGCAGTAGCGGCTGGCGCATGATTTCCAGCATTTCCTTGAGCAAAAAGGCTGAGATACGGATAAAAAAGCGAAAACGTTTAGCTATTAGCGGTTGCATTTTTGACCAACTCTACAAATACATCATCAAACGGCGGTAGGTACTCTTCAATTGATACGATATTAATATATTCCGATTTACACCATTCGAGCAGCGTCGGGATAGCAGTGCTGGCCCGATTCACCACCAGGCGCAAGCCGGTCCCCTCATCATTCAACCGCGTTACCTGGTCCTGAACAAATGGCAATTTGCTTAGCTGCTGTAAATCTTTGAAGACCAGACGCTCTTTAGTGAACATATCCACCACCTCGCCGCCAAAGGCCCGACGGCGCAATCCCTCCGGTGACTCGACCATTAACAACTGCCCGTCGGCCATAACGCCGACATTATCGCAGTAAGCGGCCTCGCCTACATATTGAGTGGTGACAAATAGGGTGCAACCTTGCTGCTGGAGCATTTTGAAATGATCCCAAAATCGCCGGCGTAAAATGGGATCGATGCCGGCGGTTGGCTCGTCCAGGAAAAGCAATTCCGGATTGTGGACCAGAGTGGCGGCCAGGCTAAGCCGGCGTTTCATTCCACCCGACAGGTTGCGGGCCAGCTTTTTTTTGTGCGGTCCCAGGTCAACAAAATCCAGTAGTTCGGCCAGCCGTTTGTCTCGTCGAACCGTCATGCCGTAGATGGAGGCGGCGAAATTCATATTCTCCCAGACGGTTAATTCCGGGTAAAGGGCAAACTGCTGCGGCATATACCCAATCCGTTCTCGAATACGGGCGGTAAATTTGGCCGGCCGGGCGCCTAATACCCGAATATGGCCTACTGTCGGCTCATAAATGCCGACCAGCAACCGTACAGTTGTGGTTTTGCCGCTGCCGCTGGGGCCGATC
>JACKAT010000078.1 GCA_020634935.1 Anaerolineales bacterium | reverse complement strand
TGGGCCTGCTGCCCATTATCTCTCAATACATCGCTCAAATTGCCTTGGATAATCAAGCCCGCCGACATGGCTCGTTGAAAACCGGTTCGGTCGCATAAATCCAGAGCCTCTTGATTGATGACCTGGGCTTTTTCTAAACTGCCAAACATCAAACAACTGTAGGCCACCCCGATCATTGACCAAATCAACGCGTCTTGATGCGTTCCGGCTCGGGCATAGCGCTCCGCCTCTTTGAAGCCCAACAAGGCCTGATTGAACCGGTTGTTCATCAAATGCGTGCCGCCCATATTAATCAAACAAAAGGCGGCCTGGCGCGTTCGCCCTATGCGCGAGAATTTTTCGAGGGCGGCTTCGTAATGCTCCAAAGCTTGCTCGTACTGGCCGATATCTCGGTCGCAGTTGCCCAGCGCTTGTAAAGTGTGTCCTTCAGCCGAATCGTTGCCGAGTAAGCGGGCCAGCCCCAAGCCTTCTCTCGCGGCCAGCCGGCGGTGGCTTAACTCGATGGTCTTACGCAGGTAGACGAGCTGCTGCACAATAATCTGAAGCTGGTCTTGTTTATCGCCCCAATTGACCACTTCATGGGCAACGGTGTTTAAGGCCAGCCGCTGCTTTTCCTGGTGGCCTAGCATGTGATAAATTCTGGCTTGGTTGAGGAACAAATTCCAGCGCTGCCGCAGCACATCGGGTGGTGTCGTGTGTCCGGCGGGGTTGTAGAGATGTTCCCAGTGGGCGAGAGCCTGCTCAAAGCAGGCTAAGGCGATGGGCAGCGCATAGACTGTTTGGGCCTGCTGCCCGGCCTGCTGGAGGTACAATAGCGCCTTGTCCGACTCGAAAGCCAGATGAAAGTGATGGGCCAGCCGCTCGATCACTTTTTCCTCTTGACCGGCGTAAAGCTGCTCTAACGCCTGGCCGACCCGACCGTGCAGACTCCGTCGGCGGGCTTTACTCAGTTCGTCATAAACCACGGCTCGAATCAAATCGTGGCTAAAATCGTAGCGATAATACCCGGCCGGCTCCGGTGGTTGATCCGGGTTGGCGATCTCGCGGATGAGATGACGGGCCAGCCAGTTATCCAGACAATCCAGAATCACTTCCAGGGGAGCCTGACTGGCGGCTTGCAGCAGATCGACCTCGAATTCACGGCCAATAACCGCGGCAATCGACAGCAACTGCTGGCTTTGAGTCGGCAGTCGAGCGATGCGTCGCCGGATGCGGGTCTGAACTTTGACCGGAATAAGCACCTCCTGCCCCAACGGCCCTTTAGAGGCCGACCAATTATTGGTGGTGGCCGAGCGAGGCCAACCTTGTTCTTCCAACTCGCGGAGCGTCTCAAATAAGATAAAGGGGTTGCCTTCGCTAATCTGGGTTAAAAACAGCGCTAGCCGGTGGGGATCGGCGACGCTTTGCGGCAGCGTACCCACGATTTCGGCAATGGCCTCTTTACCGAGCGGTGATAGGTGTAACTCTTCTAAAAGCGCTTCATCGAGCAGCATCTGCCGCAGCGTAAACAAGGGATGATCATTCAAGACCACGTCGGGCCGGTGCGATCCAATCATCAGCAGCGGCGACTCGGCTAAATTGCGCACCAGATAGCCCACCATATCCAGCGTATCGGCATCGGCCCAGTGGAGATCATCCAAAAACAGCAGCACGGGCTGAGTGGCGGTCATGGCCTTCAGGAAGCGGTTGACGGCTTCAAACAGCCGATACCGGTCAGCCCCCTGCCCGCTGCTGAGCGGCGCGGGGAGATCAGGATAGTGTTCGCGGATTTCAGGCAGGAGTTGGGACAGTTCCGCCAACCAGATATCGCTCAGGGATAAATGGAGCGCGGCGATCTGGGAAATCTGTTTTTGGAGCGCCATCGCGATAGGCTGGTAGGGTACGGTCCCGCTAAACTCGTAACAACGGCCGCTCAACAACCAAGCCCCGCCGACCAACGCCGACCGGCTTATCTCCTCGACTAGCCGCGTTTTGCCCACGCCGGCCTCGCCCCGCAGCAGTACCAATTGCCCCTGACCCCGCGACGCCTTTTGCCAGCGATCCAGCAGCCAGGCGCACTCGGCCTGACGGCCATAAAGCGGCATGCTGGGGGAATTCATCTCTGGTATACGCGGGGCTGACTCATGCGGTTTAAGCACTAGTTGGCCCGCCTGAATGCGCTCGATCAGGGCCGTTGTCTCCGGTTCCGGCTCAAGCCCTAACTCCTCGGCCAACAACTGCCGGCACTTTTGATAATGCTCCAGGGCCGCGCCCCGCCGGCCGGCCAGCGCTAGCAGGGTAATCATCTGGCGATGGGTGGCCTCCTGCCACGGTTCCAATTCAAGGAGACGCCCGGTTACGACAATGGCTTGGCTGAGTTGGTTACGGGTGGTGTGATAATGGGCCAGGCGGGTCAACGCGCTGACGGCCAGGGCGTGTAAAGCGGCTCGCTGCTGCTGCAACCACTCCTCAAAAAACGGGGCATCGGATAGTTCAAAGCCGACCAGGAAATTACCCCGGTAAAGGTCTGCCGCTTGTTGTAAAGTACTGATGGTTTGGGTTTCGGACAAAGCGTCGTTGGCCTCGATTTTCTCCAAGGCCGCCCGAAATTCATTGACATCGCTCCAAATAAGGCCATCGGGCTGCGAAGTAATCGTCATGCGCTCGGCGTTGAAGGGGACCTCCCCCAAAACTTTGCGGAGATTCCACAGCGCATACCGCAAATTGCTCAAGGCTTTGTCTTCCGGCAGCTCTGACCAGAGCAGGGTCGCCAGATGCGAGCGGTGATGCTTGCCGGGCAGCAGCGTCAAATAATAGAGCAGCGCTTCGATTTTACGACTCTTGAAGGAATCGAGTGAGTCACCTTGCTCGATGAGTGGTGGGCCTAAAAGATGTAGACGTAACATTGTCGATTGATTTCCCCATTGAATTCACAATACTGCAAGTTCCAAAGGTGACAGTCACTTGAGCATGCTAAATTGACTTGTTTGAGCCATCCAGATGCTGGTTTAGCGATAATATGTGACTGTCACCTGGTATTTTCGTTTGCGCCAGTAAACACAAAAACCCCTAAAAGCTTGGCTATGGTAAACGGAACGTAAACGGGCAATATGTATAATGGATAATGTGCTTATTTAGAGTATTAACGGGGAAACTTTTGAACAGGAGGAAACCTATCGCCAACTAAGGAACGACTATAACATATTTCTCAGCAGTAATGATAGTGAGAGATGGGAATTAGGTCAAATCCCATAACGAATTACCAAAGTAGGACAAGTCGCCGACTTGTCCCAACCCGGACAAATCAGCAATTTGTCTACAAAACATGTATTCGGACAAATCAGCGATTTGTCCTATGAAACCCATTTTAAGATGAGAGCGAAGAAACGCTTCTGATTAGCAATCAAAGGAGATAAAGAATGGCCGCGACAACCCTGTCGAAAATCACCAAACAACGCCGCATCAGCAATGCGGAAGCCTCCAAACGGATGGGCGACTTGGGCTGGATGCCCACCTACGTCCAACAAGCCGTTGCCTATCCCACCGATTATGAACTCAATAAAATCCCCAAAGACCCGATGCGCCAGGTGCTGCGCTCCTACTTTCCGATGCAGGAAGAGAAGGACAACCGGGTCTACGGCGCGCTCGATGCCGGGCTGCGGGGCGATATGTTCCGCAACGTGGAAGCCCGCTGGGTGGAGTGGATGAAGCTGTTCTTAGCCATCATCCCCTTCCCGGAAATTTCGGCGGCGCGGTCGATGGCGATGTTGACCCACGTTGTACCGGGCGACAACCTGCAAACGGGGTTCGCCACCCAGATGATTGATGAACTGCGCCACTCGACCATCCAGATGAACTTGAAGAAATGGTATATGGAGAACTACATCGACCCGGCCGGGTTCGACATCACCGAGATGGCCTTTGGCAAATGCTACGCCACGACCATCGGGCGGCAGTTCGCCGAAGGGTTCATCACCGGCGACTCGATCACCTCGGCCAACATCTACCTGACCATCGTAGCCGAGACGGCCTACACCAACACGTTGTTTGTGGCGATGCCGTCGGAAGCGGCGCGCAACGGGGACTACGCCCTGCCGACGGTCTTCCTGTCGGTGCAGTCGGACGAGTCGCGCCACATCGGCAATGGGCACGCCATCCTGATGTCGATCTTGGACAACCCGGACAACCATCTGTTGTTGGAACGGGATATGCGCTATGCCTTCTGGCAAAACCATGCCATCGTCGATGCGGCGATTGGGACGTTCATCGAGTACGGGACCAAAGACCGGGACAAGAACAAGGAGTCGTATGCCGAGTTGTGGCATCGCTGGATATTCGATGACTACTATCGCAGCTACATGCTGCCGTTGGAGCGGTACGGCATCAAAATCCATCACGAAGATGTGCAGGAAGCGTGGGACCGGATCGTGAAGAAGGATTATGTGCACCTGACGGCGCAGTTCTTCTCGTTTGGCTGGCCGTTCAACTTCTGGCGGATAGATGGGATGGTCGAGGAAGATTTCGAGTGGTTTGAGGCCAAGTATCCGGGCTGGTACAACAAGTTCGGAGCGTTCTGGGAGAACTATCGGAAGTTGAGCCTGCCGAACAACCCGCCGAACCTGTATGTGGAGCAGGGCTACATCTATCCGCACCGGTGTTGGAGTTGTATGGTGCCGTGTCTGATCCACGAAGACTTCCAGTATGGAGAAGTGGACGGCAAGATTTACACCTACTGTTCGGAGTTGTGCAAGTGGACGCATATGAACGCCTTTGCCGGGGAGTATGAAGGGCGACCGACGCCGGCGATGGGGCGGTTCAGCGGCAAGCGGGAATGGGAGACGCTGTATCACGGCTGGACGTTGGACAAGGCGCTGGAGGATTTGGGCTTTGTGCGCAACGACGGGAAGACGTTAATGCCGCAGCCGCACCTGCATATGGATGACAGCAAGATGTGGAAGTTGGAGCACGTCAAGGACCTGCCGGTCAGCAGCCCGCTCGAAGGCTTCCGCGCCTTGACCCCCGAAGGTCGGGAAGAAGCGGCCGCAACCTATCGAGCCGGTTACAAGATTCGACCGCTCTAAAACCGTTAACACAAGACCTTAAGACCTTATAGGTTTCCAACTAGCGCTTGAGATGAGGCCCGTTCCCATTGGAACTATAACTCTGTTGAAGCTATCGCTTGGAAACCTATAAGGTCTGACCTGAGTCGTGACCGCTTCTGAAAATTAACAGCCTATCGTCCTGGGTAGAACCCCTTGCTGCATTCTGCAAGAGTACTTTACGACGTCAATAAGTCGTTGCAGAATTCTGCATGGCCTGATCAACATCGTGATCGCCTGTTGCAGCGCGCGACATGGTCCGATCAACATCGTGATCGCCACTTGCAGCGCGCGACATGCCTCGATCAACATCGTGATCGCCTGTTGCAGCGCGCGACATGCCTCGATCAACATCGTGATCGCCACTTGCAGCGCGCGACAGGCCTTGATGGTTGAACCTCTGAAGCACTGAGTTTTTATGAATTCACTGAAAAATCTAGGGCGTATGCAGTTCGTAGAACGATTTGCCAAATTGTTCTACAAACTGTGTAAGAACAACCTGCCAAATTGTTCCGATTTCGAGGCAAATTAGAGGCACAAATTAGCAATTTGTGCTACTCTCGCGCTCAGCCGGGGTAGCCGTGCAGCAAATGCAAAGCCACATGGCTGTTGGATAAGGGGAGCATATCCCACATCGTTACGATTTCTTGATTCCAGGGCAGCCGGGTTAGAAATTCCTCTGTAATAACGTCATTATCGATGTTGGTTGGGTAGGCGCCCAGTAAATTATCCAACTGGTTTCTCACCAGGCGGTGGGCTTTGACTAACGCCTCTTGGGCTTCCTCAGGTTGCCACTCCTTCAGCACTTGAAAGTGGTTCCAATAGATACGCTGGGGAGCATAGATGACATTTTCTCGACCAATCAGCCACACGGCGGCATGGTGCGAGCAGTTGAGCGCTTCCTTGGGCTGACCTAAGATTAAGTAGGCCATAGCCCGAAACGAACGGGCTTCGATGGCCCGACCTGAATAAAAATTACCGCACAGCTCTTCGGCTTGTCGGAAATAGGCTAGAGCCTTTGGCCCCTCCTGACGATGTAGACATAAATGCCCCAAACCGGTTAAGGAATCAGCCATGCGCAGGCTTTGGCCCATATCACGATTAATCATCAAAGCCCGCTGAAACTGCGTTTCGGCTTTTTCCAGGTTGCCGTTCAACATATTGACATGGCCTTGAATAACCCATCCAACCGATGCGCCTGAGTCGAACCCGATCTGATCGCATAGAGTCAACGATTTTTGGCTAAGCGCATAGGCTCCGTTTAGATTACCTAAAATCAAATACATCCGGGCAATGGCATTGTAAGACCAGATCAACGCGTCCTGATGACCCTCCGCTTTGGCCTGTGTTACGGCTTGTTCAAAGTGAGACAGGGCTTCGGCAAAACGATGATTCAGCTTGTGAATGCGGCCCATGCCAATTAAACAGAAGGCGACCTGGCGAGTCTGGTTCATTTGAGAGAACTTTTGCCGGGCGGCTTCATAACGCATCAGGGCGTCTTCGTGATTAGCCATATCGCGGTCGCATTCGGCCCACGCTTGCAGAAAATTGGCCTCGGCTAGCGGATCGTCTAAGGTGTGGGCTAAGCGTAATCCTTCTTGGGCTAACTGACGACGCTTATCCAAATCGGCCGATTGTTCAAGGCTGGCCAATTGCTGCTCGATCACGCGCAGCCGGTCGCGATCATCGCCCCAGTCGGTGACTTCTTGAATCATGGTCTCTAACGATGGGGACTGTTGTTGCAAACGTCCCAACATCCGGCTAACTTCCTCCTGGCCCAACAACAGATCCCAACGCTGCCGCCAGGCTTCAGTTGGAATTTGACTATCGGATGGACGGTAAAGCTGCTCCCAACACGATAAAGCTTGCTGGTAACGTTCCAACGCAATGGGTAAAGCATACACGGCCCGGGCTTGCTGTCCGGCCCGCTGAAGATAGGTAATCGCTTTATCCAGTTCGTAGCCGCAGTAGTAGTGGTGGGCCAGCCACTCAACGACCTTGCCCAGTTGGTGGGCGTAGAGGTGTTCCAGGGCCGTGCCTAACTTATAATGCAGCGCCTGCCGGCGGGCCTGGCTTAAATCATTATAGACCACGGCCCGAATAAAATCATGGCTGAAATCGTACCGGCAGTGACTTAGGGCCGGTAGGAGATCGGTTTCGCGGGTGCGCTGCTCGTCACGACTGACCTCCTGCACTAAATTACGGGCTAACCAATCATCCAGGCTGTCCAAAACAATCTCCAGGGGCAGGCCGCTAGCTTCTTGCAGCAGTTTTGTTTCAAAGGGTCGCCCCACGACGGCGGCCAGGGCTAATAGCTGTTTCCCTTCGGCCGAGAGACGGCTGATCCGGCGTCGAATCCGGTTTTGAACCTCTGTTAGCTTGAGATTTTCTTTTTCCGAGAGCGTGTCTCGTACTGTAGCCGGCTCTCCGGTAGCCAGAAACACCGGCGGTTTCGATTGCCCGGCGGTTAAGCTGTTTAAGCTGTTTTGATTGGTATCAGCATTGATAAACCCTTCCTGCGTAAGACAGTGGTCGGCAACTTGGAGTGACCACCGGCCTTCAGCGTTAGATTGTAACCAATGCAGTTCTTGCATTTCATTGAGGGTCTCAAACAAAATAAACGGATTACCCTGGCTAATATCATATAAGAAGCGAGCCAGCTTATTATTATCCGCCAGCGGCGTGATAGTTTTTACGATTTGTTTAACGGCTTCAACCGAGATGTGAGTTAGCTTTAATATTTCATAAAAAACGCCACGGCTTGATGGCTTCTGCAAGATGGTCAAGGCATGGTGGTTTAAAATTTCGCCCGGTCGATAGGAGCCAATCATAAGCACCGGGGTGTTAGCCAAACGCTGCACCAGATACCCAACCAAATCCAGCGTATCGGCGTCGGCCCAATGCAGGTCATCTAAAAAGAAGAGAATGGGCTGCTTGGCGGAGATAGCGCGTAAAAACTGGGCCACAGCTTCAAAAAGGCGGTAGCGATCCGTACCTTGCCCGCCAGGCAGTGATGATCCATTGCCCCGCTGCAGACGTATCTCCGGTAGAAGCTGGGCTAATTCAATGCCCCAATCTTCCTCTACCGACAATCGCTGTGTCTCGATTTGGGTGATTTGGGTTTGTAAGGCAACCGCAATTGGCTGGTAAGGTAGCGGGCCGCTAAATTCATAACAACGTCCTTGCAGCACCCTTCCCCCCTGAAGGGTTACATAGCGGCCAAACTCTTCAACCAAACGGGTTTTCCCCACCCCGGCTTCGCCTTCCAGCAGCACCAGACCGCTGTGTTTGTGGTTTGCTTTTTTCCATAATTCTACCAACCAGGCATATTCCTTTTGGCGGCCAAAGAGGGGGGTGGCTAGCGTATGAGTTTCGGGTAAAGGCGTTGTGGCCGGCGCTGAGGCTTGCTCAAACTGCCCGGTTCGGATCCGTTCCACCAACAGGCGAGTCTCAGGTTCGGGTTCCATACCCAACTCCGCCGCTAATATTTGCTTGCATTCCTGATAATGCATTAGCGCGGCATCGCGGCGACCATTGAGCGCCAGAAGCTGCATCATTTGGCGATGAGCGGATTCCTGCCACGGTTCCAACGTCAGCAGGTGTTTGGTGGCGTCCATCGCTTTGGCCAGTTGGTGATGAGCCGCATAGTACGTTCCCAATCGGGTCAAGACCTCAATGGCTTTATCATGAAACGTCGTGCGCTGCACCTGAAGCCAATCATCAAAAAGTGGGGCTTCAACCAGTTCAAAGCCCGCCAAAAAATCACCTTGATAGAGATCGGCTGCCCGTTGCAATCGTGGCATACCTTCCGACAGCTCCAACTCAGCCCTGTTTTTAGCAGCGTTTAAGAGATCATCGAATTCATGGACATCGACCCAGATCGTATCATTCGATTGGAAGGTAACCGTCCCGCGATCAATGCTAAATAGAGCGTCATCTAAAACCTGGCGCATATTCCATAAAGCGTAGCGCAAATTACCTAAAGCTTTGTCTTCAGGCAGTTCAGACCAAAACAAACTGGCTAGGCGCGTTCGGCGGTGCTGTTGACCGGGGGTGATCGCCAGATAATAAAATAAAGCTTCAATTTTAAGACTTCGAAACTGAATAAGGGAAGACCCCTTGGATTCAATCAGAGGGGTATCAAATAGTTGTATGCGTAACATGACCTAACTTACCTCCGGTAAACGTTCAGCAAACGATTGCTACCGATAGCTCAACTTAGTAGTTGTTCAACTTTGAACATTAGCGACTCCCCTGGTGAACTCTTGTAAGTCGGTAAATTTAGAAATAAATAAGGGTGATGCGTGAATGAATTTTATTATTAGATGAGGTTAGTGTGGTATGTCAGTCAGCCAAATTGCCTATTTTATAATTAGTATACTACAATAGCCAGATAAGCAAATTTGAAGTCCCCGTATGTAATCTAACACCCTAACTTTCCTCAAAAAAATCTTGTCCTATCCATAATTAGGTGATTGGCACTGTTGCCCAGGTCGACATGCTGAATGAAGTATAATCAAGCATCTAAGACGATCAAGTATTAGTCACCTAAGATGTTAAATAACTTCCTTTTCCCATTTAAACCTAGGTTTAGGAATAAAGCTATAAGTGAATTTTCAATCGTACCGCAAACGCGCTTTTACTTAAAGTCTGGACCGCGACAAACAGTATGCAAACGATGGGATGTTATAATTTGTACAGTTAAATGCTACAGTAAATTTTTAACCTTGGTCTATTATTAATGCGTTACTTAATTTTTACGAGACAAATTAAAAATAATCGGATAAGCGTTCATTAAAAAGGAGGCCCAACTCAGCCCATTACTGCTTATAATACCATTCATAAATAAATTATGAGCCTCATAATTTTGCGTCGATCACGGCTCAATGCCATTAAGTAAAGAACTGGTCAATCTTTCGGGGGAATCTGTCACCCAACCCTATTGACATTGGGCCGTGATCGACGCAAACAAAAATGAAACAAGGAAGGGGAGCGAAGAAACGCTTCTGATTAGCAATCAAAGGAGATAAAGAATGGCCGCGACAACCCTGTCGAAAATCACCAAACAACGCCGCATCAGCAATGCGGAAGCCTCCAAACGGATGGGCGACTTGGGCTGGATGCCCACCTACGTCCAACAAGCCGTTGCCTATCCCACCGATTATGAACTCAATAAAATCCCCAAAGACCCGATGCGCCAGGTGCTGCGCTCCTACTTTCCGATGCAGGAAGAGAAGGACAACCGGGTCTACGGCGCGCTCGATGCCGGGCTGCGGGGCGATATGTTCCGCAACGTGGAAGCCCGCTGGGTGGAGTGGATGAAGCTGTTCTTAGCCATCATCCCCTTCCCGGAAATTTCGGCGGCGCGGTCGATGGCGATGTTGACCCACGTTGTACCGGGCGACAACCTGCAAACGGGGTTCGCCACCCAGATGATTGATGAACTGCGCCACTCGACCATCCAGATGAACTTGAAGAAATGGTATATGGAGAACTACATCGACCCGGCCGGGTTCGACATCACCGAGATGGCCTTTGGCAAATGCTACGCCACGACCATCGGGCGGCAGTTCGCCGAAGGGTTCATCACCGGCGACTCGATCACCTCGGCCAACATCTACCTGACCATCGTAGCCGAGACGGCCTACACCAACACGTTGTTTGTGGCGATGCCGTCGGAAGCGGCGCGCAACGGGGACTACGCCCTGCCGACGGTCTTCCTGTCGGTGCAGTCGGACGAGTCGCGCCACATCGGCAATGGGCACGCCATCCTGATGTCGATCTTGGACAACCCGGACAACCATCTGTTGTTGGAACGGGATATGCGCTATGCCTTCTGGCAAAACCATGCCATCGTCGATGCGGCGATTGGGACGTTCATCGAGTACGGGACCAAAGACCGGGACAAGAACAAGGAGTCGTATGCCGAGTTGTGGCATCGCTGGATATTCGATGACTACTATCGCAGCTACATGCTGCCGTTGGAGCGGTACGGCATCAAAATCCATCACGAAGATGTGCAGGAAGCGTGGGACCGGATCGTGAAGAAGGATTATGTGCACCTGACGGCGCAGTTCTTCTCGTTTGGCTGGCCGTTCAACTTCTGGCGGATAGATGGGATGGTCGAGGAAGATTTCGAGTGGTTTGAGGCCAAGTATCCGGGCTGGTACAACAAGTTCGGAGCGTTCTGGGAGAACTATCGGAAGTTGAGCCTGCCGAACAACCCGCCGAACCTGTATGTGGAGCAGGGCTACATCTATCCGCACCGGTGTTGGAGTTGTATGGTGCCGTGTCTGATCCACGAAGACTTCCAGTATGGAGAAGTGGACGGCAAGATTTACACCTACTGTTCGGAGTTGTGCAAGTGGACGCATATGAACGCCTTTGCCGGGGAGTATGAAGGGCGACCGACGCCGGCGATGGGGCGGTTCAGCGGCAAGCGGGAATGGGAGACGCTGTATCACGGCTGGACGTTGGACAAGGCGCTGGAGGATTTGGGCTTTGTGCGCAACGACGGGAAGACGTTAATGCCGCAGCCGCACCTGCATATGGATGACAGCAAGATGTGGAAGTTGGAGCACGTCAAGGACCTGCCGGTCAGCAGCCCGCTCGAAGGCTTCCGCAAGTTGACCGACCAAGGACGTGAACATGCCGCTGCCACCTACCGCAAGGGCTACAAGATCGTCCCTATCTAATGCTATTATGATTTAACCGTCACTAAGCTAATTTCAGTCGATCACGATTTCAAGGTCTGATGAGAAATGATAGAACGCAGATAACACGGATCATACGGGTTTTCACAGACAAGGCTTGATTTAACTAAAAAAAATCCGTGTTTATCCGTCTGATCGGTACGATCTGTGTTCTATAGGACTTACGCAGTTGGGTGAAACGAACAAGGTGACAGTCACTTTTTGCTGAAAATGAACGTCCGTTTAGCCCAAATAGGTCGATTTATAACACCAAAGTGACTGTCACCTTTTGAACTACGTAACTCATATTCTATTGACCCACTTTTATGCAAAATTGTGATCGACTGAATTCTATTAATAAAATCAAGGGGGATTTAACCGATGAAAGCTTTAGTGTATCACGGTCCAGGCAATCGTGTTTGGGAGGAGGTTCCAACCCCAACCATTCAAGACCCCACGGATGCCATCGTCAAAGTGACCAAAACAACTATCTGCGGCACCGACTTACACATCATGAAAGGCGATGTGCCGACTGTAACCGAAGGTCGGATCTTGGGCCACGAAGGGATAGGCATTATCGAACAAATTGGGAATGCCGTATCCAATTTCAAAGTAGGTGATAAGGTTTTAATCTCATGTATTACTTCCTGTGGTCGGTGTGAACCCTGTAAGAAGAGAATGTATTCTCATTGTGCCAACGGCGGCGGATGGGTTCTGGGCCATTTGATCGATGGCACCCAGGCCGAATATGTGCGTATTCCGTTCGCTGATAACAGCCTCTACCATGCTCCCGTCGGGATGGATGAAGATGCCCTGGTTATGATTAGCGATATTTTACCAACCGGGTTTGAATGTGGGGTACTCAACGGTCAGGTCTCACCGGGCGATACCGTCGTTATTGTTGGGGCTGGCCCGGTAGGGTTGGCAGCAACCTTAACCGCACAATTTTACTCACCGGCTGAACTGATTGTGGTGGACACGGATGGCAATCGATTGGAAGTGGCTATGGAACTGGGAGCAACTCAGGTAATTAGCAACGCCGACGGCAAAGCTGTAGAGAAGATTATGAATTTAACCGATGGTCAAGGCGTAGATGTAGCCATTGAGGCCGTCGGGGTGCCGGCTACCTTTGATATCTGCCAAAGGATTGTAAAAGCGGGGGGCCATATTGCCAACGTTGGGGTGCATGGCAAGAGCGTCACCCTGGAAATCGAACGATTGTGGGCGCACAATATTACGTTAACGACTCGATTGGTGGATACGGAAACGACGCCGATGCTGTTGAAGGTGGTGCAGTCGGGTAAGATCAAACCAAATCAGCTCGTCACCCATCACTACAAATTGGATGAGATGATGACTGCCTATGATACGTTTGGTAATGCAGCTAAGGAACAGGCGTTAAAAATAATTTTAACGAATGAGTAGGGATTGTCCGAATACCAGTTGATGGTTAAGGCGTTCAAAACATAACTGCTTACCCAGATATAGTATGGCGACTAAGAAATTGATAAATACAATCCAGACGAAGGAGAGTAGTACATGGCCGAGGAAAAAAACGTTTACACCGTTCGATTTGAGCCTGTTGGAGTAGAGATGGAAGTTGAAGAAGGGGAGATTGTCCTTCACGCTGCTTTTCGGCAAGGCATTATGTTGATGCACGGCTGCAAAGAGGGGCAATGCTCCAGTTGTAAATCAATTCTGCTGGAAGGCGATATTGATTTGCTCAAATACTCCACCTTTGCCCTGCCCGATTACGAGCGTAATGAGGACTACGTCTTGTTATGCCGGTCAAGAGCCTACAGTGATTTGGTGGTCGAACTGCTCACTTACGATGATGAACTGCTGCTGGGAGCCATGCCAATTCAGGAACTTCCGGCGACGATCGCAGCTATCGAAGAATTAACGCACGATATTCGTCGCCTTGAAATCGAAGTAGAAGAGCCGTTTAATTTTCGAGCGGGGCACTATGTGGATATGACCCTGCCCGAATACGGCGTAACCCGGTCCTATTCAATGGCGAATCCCCCCAGTGAACAGACAAAACTGGAATTCATCATCAAAATGTACCCGGATGGAGCTTTCTCATCGCTGCTGCGCGATAAACTCAAGCCGGGCGATCCGGTCATGATCAAAGGCCCCTACGGTACTTGTTTCCGCCGAGAAAACAGTGAGGGCGCGATGATTTTGGTCGGCGGCGGCTCCGGCATGGCCCCCTTGTGGTCTATTTTGAATGCCCACGTGGAACAGGGCGATCTCAGCCGTCCGGTAACCTTCTTCTATGGAGCGCGCACCCAGGATGACCTGTTCTACCTGGATAAAATTACTGAAATTGCCAAACAACTGCCCCATTTTCGCTTTGTTCCGGGGCTGTCCCATCTGGGTGACAATACCGATTGGGATGGGGAACGGGGCTTCATCCATACCGTTGTCGATCGCTTCTTTAAAGAAGAAGGTCTGGGCGCGCCTGAAATGGAAGTGTACACCTGCGGACCACCGCCCATGATCGATGCCTTATTGCCGGTGCTTCAACTCAACCGGGTCAGTGAGGAACGGATCCATATGGATAAATTTACAACATCGCCTGAAGCGCTAAGGAATGACAGATAATAAGTAACTTTGTGGGATGAACCAGGTAGGAGGTAAGGCGTAAGGAAGTAGAAGTAGAGGGTTTTCCCTCTTACTCCCTACTTCTTACTCCCTAACTCCCTGGTTTAAGGTGTGAGGTGACGATGAGGCCAACGAGGCACTCATCGCGGGAAAATAAATTACTTAATCTCAAAGAGGAGTAAATTATGGCAGAAAAAGTTAGACAATCAGCCGCAGCGGGTGCGGCAAAATTCGCCGGTTCGGATAGTCGTCAATACAACTATTTTGAGCCAAAGGGCCGTCGAGCCACTCACTACGAAGATGTAACGGTTGATGTCCAACCCGACCCGGAGCGATATCTGATTCAGGATTGGATCATCTCGTTTGCGGATGGCTCACCCGCTTACAGCAAAGAAAAGAGTGCCTTACGCAGTTCGGATTGGCACAAATACCGAGCCCCCGATGAAGAGTGGGAGCGGAATCATTTCCAACGCCAAAGCGGTATCGAGGAGTCGATCCGGCTCGTGTCCACGGTGGCTCGCGCCAGCCGGGCGGTTGATACTTTTGACAAAAGTTGGCTGCAAGTCATTCAAAATCACGTTGGGGCCTTAAAACATCCCGAGCATGCCTTAGGCGGTATCCTTTTGGTGGCGCAGCGGGGCGGTTACACCCAGATGATTAATAACTCCATTCTGACCAACTCGTCCTACAAATTACGGTTTGCCCAAGATTTAACGCTGTACATCGCTGAGCTTAACATTGATCTCGATGGCGGCCTCGATGAGTCGGCCGGTAAGGATCGCTGGATGAATGACCCGGTCTGGCAAGGGGCGCGTAAAGCGATCGAAATCATACAAAATGATTTTGATCCGTTGAAAGCCTACTTTGTCACCAACATCGTCTACGAAGCCCTGGTGACCGAGCCGTTCCGCAGCGGCTTCATCATGCAATGTGGAGCTATGCACGGCGATTTCGTCACGCCGGCCATCGTTTCCACAGCTGAGGGTGATTACGAGCGCAATCTCAATAACGCGATTGAGTTGTTCCACATCCTGGCCAATGATCCCACTTATGGCAACGATAATAAGAACGTGATGCAAGATTGGCTCAAAGAGCATGTAACGCTGGCCGTTGAAGCCGCCCACCAAATGCAGCCCATTTGGTCACAGCCCCAGGTCAAACGCGTCCAATTCTCGGATGCCTTTGCGCGGGCCAAAAACCGGCTGACCACGACGTTATCTCAAATCAATATTGAATTACCAACGGAGGTAAAGATATGAGTACTTTTGCCGATCGCGAACTCGAATGGAACATCACCGATAAATGCGGGGTGACGATGAATCGCAGCGTCGAAGGGGAAATCGTCGCCGATCTGATGCGCGGCCGCCCCGGCGTGGTGGTTACGGAATATCCGGCCATGATCCGCATCGACGGAACGGACAAGCTGGTCTTCGATACGAACGAAATCAGCGAAGCCCTGGGCAAGGAATATGATCCGTACACCTTCCAAATTGAAATGTCAACACACTATGGCCGTATGGTCGTACTCGATGACGCCGTTGTGCTCTATGCTGATTTTGATGCGACCAAAGAGTACATCGACTGATTAAAGTCCGAGAGGTGACTGTCACCCGACTTTAGTCATCTTTATCCGGTGAAATCACGGCTCAGATCTCAGGCTGAGCTGTGATTTCACCGTCAAATCTGATCAAGATTGCGGTCATACGTTGATAGCTGCCTCGAAGTATGACCAGGCTGTTATTATCACATTGTAAACGATCATGAGGAAAAGAAAGGAAGATTTGAATGCCTAAATTATTGCTTTTCGAGGCGGACGCACGCGCTGCACTGGGGCGGGGTGTCGAAAAATTGACCAAGGTAATTCGAGGAACGCTAGGTCCCAAAGGGGGCAATACCATTATCGACCGTCCTGTCGGCACCCCCATTATCTCACGAGACGGGGTCAGCATAATCGAAGAGATTGAGCTTGAAGATTTGTTCGAAAATATGGGGGCCCAGGTTGCCCGTGAAGTGTCGATGCAAACCAACGAGGAAGTCGGCGATGGAACCACCACCGCCCTCATCCTGGCTAACGTTATCATTCAAGAGGGGTTTGCCGCCATCAACGACCAGGTCAGCCCGATTGAGGTCGTAAACGGCATCAACCAGGCGATTGAAGTCATGATCAACACTCTGCAAAATGCAGCCCAACCCGTCGAGAACGAAACCGTTATTGAGGCTGTGGCCAGCATCGCCGCCACCGAAACCAAGATTGGTCGCCTGGTGGCTAAAGCGATCAAGACCGTTGGCCCTGAAGGAATTATCAAGGTCGAATTTGGGCAGTTAGGCGAGACGACCATGGAGTTAGATGAGGGCGCTTCGTTTGATCGCGGCTACCTTTCGCACCACATGGTCACCGACGTGGAGCGGATGGAGGCGGTGCTGGAGAACCCGTTGATCCTCATCAGCGACCTTCGCATCAATACCCCGCAACAAATACTTGGTCTTCACGCCAAAGTGGAGGCGGCGGATCGCCCGCTGCTGATCATCGCTGAAGAGATTTCGGGCG
>JACKAT010000077.1 GCA_020634935.1 Anaerolineales bacterium | reverse complement strand
GGATAGCGGTGCTGGCCAGCCGTCCATAAGTGTATTGGGTGGGTTGGCAGAGGGGTAACGCTTTCAGAGGCACACCAAACATCTGCAACAGCCAAGGATCCCAGTCGCGGCTAGCCAGATTCCACAACTGGGTACGTGAGGCATTGACGTGATCGACAGCTAACGGTCTGTCTTTGAGTAAATTAAAGAGGATAAAAGCCGCCAGTGGGCCGAAGGCTAAATAACCTTCCGTGTAAGCCTGGCTAACCGCCGGAACATGATCCAGATACCAGCGCAATTTACCGGCTCCATAATGGGGCGACAGCCGCAGACCGGTGAGTTCTTTGACTTTGGCCGTCTCAGCCTCGAATTGTTGCAGCCAGGCTGCTACCCGTCGATCCTGCCAGCTTAGCAGCGGGGCTAATGGTTGGCCGCTACGCCGATCCCAGGCGACCACGCTCGATCGCTGCGTCGTCAGCCCGGCGCACGTTATTTCAGCCTCTTTGACAATGGCCGATTGTAGCACCTCATCAACGACCTGATGTACGGAGGCCATAATTTCGGCGGCATCCTGTTCAACCTTGTCGGTGCCATGACCGGTCAGCGTAATTTTACGAGAGGCGGTGGCTCGGACTTGGCCTTGGGTATCGAAGACCAGGGCTCGAGTGCTAAAGGTCCCTTGATCGATAATTAAAATCAATGGTTGTGGCATAATTTTAACTCCCCATTAAAAGGCCGGGTTTGGCTGTTACGGAAACCGATTCCAGAGCAGAGACAGCGTCACCGCTGCGATCACAAAGAGGGCTCCCAGTATTGAGAAAAGAACGCTAATTTCTAATGACTCTTTTTGCAGTACAATCTGAGTCGGCAGATTGAGAAACACGTCCAGTAACTGATCCGCATTTTCGGCCCGGAAATAGGCGCCGCCGGTCATATCGGCCACGGCCCGCAAGGTGGTTTCATCGATGACGACAAACCGTCGAAAATTGCCCCCCCCACCACCGCCAAAGCCGCCCCCAAAACCACCGAACCGCCCACTAAAGGTATCGCTGCCCATCTGTTGCTGTGAGCAGATCATCTGCCCAGGGTCCGACGTACCGAAGCCGATGGTATAAACCCGGATGCCGCGATCGGCGGCTTGTTTAGCGGCGTCGAGCGGATTGGGACCCTGGCTGTTCGCGCCGTCGGTCAGCAGAACGATAATATCCGGTTGGTAAATTTTTTCCGTCGCCGGCGTTTCATCGGCTTCGACTTCAAGGATGTAGTCGCTGGGCGCGACCGCCGGATTGATGGCGGCAATGGCATCAATCGATTTGAGGGTGGCGCTGCCGATGGTAGTGCCTAACGAGGTGGTAAAACTTCTAATCGCCTCTTGCAACTGTTCTTTGTCCCGGGTCGGCGACACCACGATCTCGGCGAATCCGGCAAAGGCCACGATGCCGATCTGCGTGCCAGGGGGTTGATCTTCAATAAAGGCTAAAGCGGCGTCCTGAGCCACAGTTAGACGGTTGGGAAAAACATCGGTGGCACACATACTGCGAGAGGTATCAAGGGCGAGGATGATGGTCGTCCGGCTGAGCGGCACCTCGACCGCGGCGACGGGGCGAGCCAAGGCGGCGATGAGGCTGGTCAGCCCCAGCAAAAAAAGGGCGAACGGCAGGTGTCGCCGCCAGCGCGACCATTTCGGCAGCGCCTCACGCACCAGCGACAGACTGGGATACCGGACCGCATACCGGTTTCGGCGTCTGAGCAGCCCGATATAAACCGCGATGATTAGCGGGATGAGTAGGAGCAACAGTAAAAACCACGGCCACAGTAGATCCATAATCGTTCGTCTTTATACTAGGCGATGAATCTTAAGCAAGAGTGAATAAAGTGATACTCACGACATCGTTATTATTTTACAGTTCGGTAGTAATAGGGCTGCTTAACGGAAGACAACTATATTTATCCTTTATCCACCGCCCCCAATGCGATCAACGCGGTCTTTTGGGTTTCGGTCAGCCCATTTACCCCGATGATGTTTATCCCGGCATAGGGATTGGGTGCGCGTAAGGTTTGGCGACACTCGCCGGTTTGGATGTTCTACCGGAGAAAACCTACGAGGGGTAAGTCGCTTCAGTCGAGAATATAACTTCGATGTGCGTCCCGACCATCAACCCTGACCGTTAACCACCGTATACAATATCTACCCTTTGCAGCGGTCGGTGGTCGGCTGGTGGTCGGGACTCTTTTTTGTGCGGTTCGACCTGTTCAATCATAGACTCAGTCCATCTAAATTCTGGAGCAACAACGCTCTGCTTTGTCTGTCAAAGTAAATTTTGACACGCCTTATCTGTCCAAAATTGGATCTACTGAGACGGTCTTCGAAAATCGTCAATCAATCGCCGGGCGATGCTCAATTTGGGGGGGAGTTGGGGCAGATTATCGGCGGAATACCAGCCGGCGTCTTCGATCTCAACCTGATCGATCTCGATCTCGCCGCCGGCGTATTCGGCGGTGAAGCCCAGCATCAGCGAGTTGGGAAAGGGCCACGGCTGGCTGCCAAAATAGCGAATATTCTTGACCCGAATCCGCACCTCTTCCCACACTTCCCGCTCGACGGCCTGTTCCAGTGTTTCGCCTGGCTCGACAAAGCCGGCCAGGATACTGTACATCCCCGGCGGAAAGCGAAAGGCGCGAGCCATCAATATTTCAGCGCCACGGTTGATGCGCACGATAATCGACGGCGACAGGCGTGGGTAGTTCGACAGCCCGCAGACGGGACAGCGCTTGGCTCGCTCGCCTTCGGCATCGATGGTTTTAGCGCCGCAGCGGCCGCAGAATTGGTGAGTATGATCCCAATCGATAATTTGCACGGCGCGTCCGGCCAAGGTGAAAAAATCCTCCCCTAAGCGAGGGTAAGCGGTGCGCAGATTTTTGAGCGCCAGGCCCGGCGGCAGCGTCGCTGGTTCGACCAGATCGACGGCATAGCAGGGGCTGCCGTCGTAATCGCCCAGGTAATGGCGCCGGCTAAATTTTAACCCGACTTCCTTAAAGTCAAGTTGGTGAGGCACAACATCCGGCCCGGTTTCATAGAGAAGAAGTTCGTTGTTGGCAAAAGCAAACCAGTAGGCCGGCATTTGATGATTATCCGTAGGTGGCACAACAGCATAGGTGAATGGTTTTTGCATTAGATGTCCGAGCTAGGCTAATCGATGAGCTGCAATTGAAGCTGGTGATACTGAGGCGGTGGGGTGTTGGGCGATAAAAACAGCCAACGTAGGAGTTCGCGATAGAAGTGAAAGAGCGGTATCTGTTGGGCGACCTGCTCCCGGACACGTTCGCGCTTGGCTTTGAAGCTGGTGTGGCTCTCTCGCGTCAGCAGCTCACGTTCGCGCAGAAAGTTGCGCAGCGGCTGGACTTGAATTTCAAAGGTTTTGTCGCCCCAATGGACCACCGATTTGACGGCTTCCCAACCGCTTTGTTTGCGCTGCCGGCCCAAGTAATCTTTAACCTCCACAAATTCAAGCATCCGGGTTGATGGCCCAGGCGGGGCGCTAACCGCGGCTACAGCTTCATCTGACCAGCGCAGTTCCGATAAAGCGTGCTGCACCCGGTAGACATCTTCATCCTCGCCAACCACAATTTTGATCCCAAAAATATCTTTGACAAAGCGGCTGAATTGACGCAGTTTTTTATCGCGGACCACAATACTGTCCAGGTCAAAAATTTCATCGACGACTTTGTTCCAGATTTCTTCTTCCGCCTTGATCCGGCTGATAATGCGATGAATTTTGTACTCATTCGGTTCGGTGGGTAAATAGTCGATGGTGTTGGCTACCAGACTGGCCTCACTCCAGTTCTCTTTGTCCGGGGGGCCGACATTGAACCGCAGCCGGTTTAGTTGGTGGGTGCCCAGATCAATGTCCGGGGTTGAGTAAAGTTCGTTGGGCGTGATATCCAAGGTTAGCGTAAACCGCCCCTTGGTTTTGTCAACCTCGCCGAAGATCACACTGCGCAGTTGGTACGAGGTGACAAAACTATTGCAAATAAGATGGGATAACTGGTGCAGCTCTTTTTCGCCGCGCAGAATCATTTTGGCAAAATCGCTCCTCAATTTAACCAGTTCCGATTTAGAAAAACAAATCTGGTGAAAGGCATCGGGATCAGTCATAAGACGCACTCGCAGTTGCTGGAGTTGAGTCACTAATTCGTTCAGCAGGGGTTCTTGGGTAGCCATCCACAAGGGTGAGTTAGAATTTCGGTAACTGATTTCTTCCGGAATTTCTGTTTTTAAGGGAGGATCCAGGTTGGGAAAAATCTCAATAATGGGTTTAACGCCTGTATTTATCATATTAGCCTCAATGTTGGTGCTGACCTTATCGCTGGAAAACGGAACTCTTGCGAGAGTAGCAAATTACCAGCGTTGTGTCAAATTTGCTGAACTTAAGGGAGTTATTTTAACAAATATTATTGAGCGATATTGAATTTGGCGTAACGTTTCGATGGGCTTACACCGGGTAATGTCGAAAGCATTCCTCTTTTATATCTAGCGTTTATGCCAAGAAAGCGAGCGGCCATGACTGACATTGCCACCCTCAATACCCAATTTGGCCTCGAGCATCAATCGGTGTATCCCTCGCCGAATCGATATTCGCTCTAATTCACTTTTTCGCCTCCTATTTCTTAACAATGTGTGCTATGATAAGGTAGCCGTATCAACCTAGCATCAAGTGAGGAGGTGGCAACGTATGCCCAGAAGGTTGTTTGTTTTGGTTGGTTTTGTAGTTTTGGTCACTGTGCCGGTTTTATTTGTTCTGGCCGGTCTGTCGCAAGCTCAGGAAGATACCCCCCAAATCACCCACGGCCCCATCAGCGGTGAGATCACAGATAGCTCGGTTGTTTTGTGGGCCAGAGGCAACATTAGTGGAACGCTCACCTTTGACGTTTCGGAGACGGATGATTTTGCCGACGCGGTTTCGGTAACAACCGACGTTGAGCTAGCCAACGATTTCACTGGCGAAGCTCTGGTCGAAGATTTAGAGCCGGCTCAGACCTATTTTTACCGGGTTAGCCTTGATGATAGCGATCCGGTTGAAGGTCAGTTTACTACGGCTCCGGCTCCGGATGAGGCTGCGCCGTTTGATTTTGTTTTTGGCGCTTGCCTGGGCGGCCAGGGCTACTGTCGCAACCCGGAAACCGGCTGGGATATTTTCGAGGTTATGGCCAACCAAGAGCCGGACTTCTTTCTCTTGACCGGCGATACCATCTACTCCAGCGGCGCTTGCCCGGTTCCGGCTAATGTTCCCGGCGCGGAAGAACCGGCGCAAAATTTGGAACAATTCCGGTCGCGTTACAAATATCATCTGGAAGATGAGACGTACGCCGGATTTCTGGCTCAAACGCCGGTTTATGTCGGCTGGGACGACCACGAGATGCGTGATAACTACAGCGGCCCGGAACTGGCGCTTCAAAACCCGCAGCGCCTGGCCGATGGCCGGCAGGCCTTCTTTGAATATTGGCCGGTTCAAACCTCAGACGTCGCCACCGATACCTACCACTTGTATCGTCAATTTTCTTACGGGGCTCAAGCCGATTTCTTTATTCTAGATACCCGCTCTTATCGCGACCCTATTGTCAATTGGGATCCCAGCCCGGTCACTTTCCAGCCCAAAACCATGCTGGGGGCCGAACAGTTTGCCTGGTTGCAGCAAGGGCTGGTTGAGTCGGAGGCGACGTGGAAGTTTGTGGTAAGCAGTGTGCCGTTGTCTTATCCCACCGGTTTTCCTCAACCGCAAGTGGAAGGGCGCGATAGTTGGGCCAACTTTACCGATAAGTCCGGCTACGAAACAGAACTGCTGGCGCTGCTCTTTTTCATCGAAAGCCAGGATATCGACAATGTGGTTTTCCTGACCGGCGATACCCACTGGCCGTTTGCCATCAGCTACGATCCCGACCGTGATGGCGAACCCAACTTCTATGAATTTGCTTCCAGTCCCTTGAGCGCGATTGTCTTACCGCCTGCGCCTAACCTGGACCCAACCCTCAACCCGACTGTGCTCTACGCCGAAGGGGAGTTTCAAGGCGATTTATTCAACTTTGGGCAGATTTCGGTGGCGGAAGATGGGGCTTTGACCTTTAACGTCATCGATCGAGCCGGTGCAGAACGATTCTCGCAAACGATTACCCCTAAATAAAAGTGAGTAGTTGAACCTAAAAAGGCGTGAAAAATAGCTTTTTCACGCCTTTTTATGAAAATCTATTTTATACTTTAAGCTTATGAGAGGGCTTGCTCGATTTGATCGAGGATTTCGGCTGATAGCTCGACTTCACTGGCGCCCACATTGTCTTCAACCTGAGCAGCGCGAGTCGCGCCGGTGATGACGCTGCTCACACCCGGCTCGCGCAGCAGCCAGGCCAGGGCCAACTGGGCACGAGTGATGCCCAGTTCATCGGCAATCGGTTTCAAACGGCGCACCCGTTCGATGTTGGCATCGTTAATGTAACGGTCTTTGGCCCACGGTTCGCGGTAAAAACGGGAATCATCAGGAATGCCGTCGTCGTATTTGCCGGTTAGGAGGCCCATCGCCAGCGGTGAAAAGGGTACAAGGCCAATTCCGCGCGGCTGAGTCACAGGTAAAATTTGTTTCTCTACCCGGTCGCGATAGACCATCGAATATTGGGGCTGCTCTACCTGCGGCGGGTGCAATAGATACCGCTCACACAACGCCACCGCCTCCGCAATTTGGCTGGCTGGCCACTCGGATGTCCCCCAATAGAGTACTTTGCCTTGCTCGATGAGGGTGTGCATGGCGCGTGCCGTTTCCAGAATGGGCGTTTCGGGATCGGGCCGGTGGCAAAAGTAAATATCGACGTAATCGGTACCCAAATTTTGTAGACTACGGTCGATACTTTCCATAATGTGTTTGCGCGACAGTCCTCGGTCGTTGATGTCGTCGCTCATCGGCCAGAAAACTTTGGTCGAGATGACCAAGGTGTGCCGTGGGTAGCGCTGGAGCATTTGCCCCATCTGTTTTTCGGCTTCACCCTTGCCGTAGATGTCGGCCAGATCGTAAAAGTTGATACCCAGGTCATAGGCTCGCTCCACCACCCGGCGAGCTTCATCGTCGGCAACTTTACCTTCGCCGTAATTGATCCAGCCGCCCAAGGCAACGGTACTCACTTGCAGCCCGGCTGTGCCTAAATGTCGATAGTTCATCGCTTACCTTTCTGTTTGTAGTCGAATTATTTATAGAGGGTTCAGTTAGGTGAAAAGGTGAGGCTATTAATCTTCGTTGTCGTCCTCATTATCGTTATGATTGGCCTCTCGCTTAGCCTGTTGAATGAGTTTAGTGGTGACGTTTTGGGCGTAAACGCACATGGCTCCGTTTTGACCAATCCGTCGATCATAAACCGGATAACCTTCAATAATTAATTTGTCTTCAGGGAAGTTAGCGATCGACTCTTTAACCTTGCTCCACTGTTTCTTGGCAATAAACACCAGATAGGTGGTGGGTTCACTGGGGGGGCGAGGCAGCCCTTTCGGTAAACTAGGCGACTTTGCGCTTTGTAAACTGGTGAGAACAACTTTTTCCTTTTCTATGATTCGGCCTGGTTTACCGATTAAGGTCATTTTCACCGTATCCGCCTCTCCTTTCACAGCAGCTATAAGTTGGCCGAGCAGCGGTTTTAGTTCGGCCCAATTAATTGGTTTGACTTGTTTATCTTCTTTGGATTTCTTGGGGGTTTTTGGGGTAAAAACCCGCCAGCGTTCTTGGGCAGACAACTTATCTTTGGCAACCTTAAAGAAAATACCACCGCGAGTTCGTCGCCGAGCCCCATCATTGGTTTTGAGACCGCCTTCATTGTCTACTTTGACCGTTTCCGCCAATAACTCCAGCACCCGTTCATCGCCAACAACTTTGACTAAACGCTCGATGGTTTTTAGCGGTGTGGACTCGGTTTCCCCTAAGGCTTTTGCAACTTTCCGGGTTGTTTCTGATAAGGTAATTTTTGTGGGTCTTGTTTTTTCCATAGCCTCCTACTCCCTCATCAAAAGGAGTATAGCATAAGATTCAGCCTTCTACAATGCTGAGGGCTAACTTTAATAAGGAATCAGCTTATTTCACCTAATGATAATGAGCTAATATAATGGATTTTTAAAATTTAACTTCTTACCAAAAGTGCTATAGCTTTTCCATCAAAAAATCGCTATAATGGTGAAGATAATCAGGCATATCAGGAACAGCTGATCAGCGTCAGTTTCGGGAGTACGTGAATGAAGATGAAAATTTGGGGAGCGCGCGGATCGATTCCCGCTCCTCTAGCGCCGCAGGCAATTCGTGAGAAGATGGTTGCGGCGTTTCTCAAGGTGGCTGAAATAGAAGAAGAGCCGTTACGGGAGAAACTTCTTTCGGCTATTTTAGCCCAATCGGAATTTGCTGGGGTCGGCTCTGAGTCAGATGAGGCCAAACAAAAACGTCTAAATAAACGGCGTAAAGTTGTTGAGGATTATCTGAATGATCTATCGCCCTTAGCGGGCAGTACAGCCGGCAGCAATACCCCCTGCATTGAAGTTCGAGAAGATGATACGCTGTTTATCATCGACGCCGGTTCAGGTATTCGCTCTTTAGGGTTGGAACTGATGCAAGGCCCTTGGGGCAAGGGCCAGGGGATCATTCACCTTTTTTTTAGCCATCCCCATTGGGACCATATCCAGGGTTTTCCCTTTTTTCGCCCCGCGTTTGTCCCCGGTAACCAAATTTATATTTATAGTATTCACGATATTGAGACGGCGCTAAGACGCCAGCAAGAAAAAATTAGCTTTCCGGTTCCGCTTGATTATATGGCGGCCACAATCAAGTTTAACCGAATTAAACCGAGTGAAGTCTGTGAAATTGATGATGTGCGCGTTCGTAACATCCGCAACTTCCACCCCGGCGATTCGTACAGTTTTCGCTTTGAGAAAGGCGAAAAAGCGTTTGTCTATGCCAGCGATGCGTCTTACCCGGAAGGGACGGATTTACGGCCCTACCTCAATTTTTTCGCCGATGCCGATCTGCTAATATTCGACTCCCAATTTACCCAAAAAGAGTCGGATGAAAAAGAGGATTGGGGTCATAGTTCCTCTTTTTTTGGGGTGGAGATGGCCCAACGGGCCAGCGTCAAAACCCTACTACTCTACCATTACGACCCCACTTATTCCGACGAAGATTTAGAAAAGATTTTGGCCGATACCCTGAAGTTTCAGGAAAACCAGTATCCTACCTCTCCGCCGGTTAATGTGCTCATTGCTCAAGAAGGTCAGGTCTTCGATCTGACCCCGGTCAAAAAAACTCAAGTCCAACAAGTTCCCGGCAGCAAGGCTGCTATCCTCAAACCCACCGGCATTTTCGATGAACATGTCGCCATTGAACTGCGTGGGCAGTTTTTTGATATGGTCGATCGAGATCGCCCCGCTTATTTAATCATCGATATGTCAGGGGTGGAGATGCTGCAAGTAGCCGGCTTACGAGCGCTGGTTAAACTTCGCAACGATCAGCATGGGATTCCTATGGCTTTGGCTGAGCCGTCACCCAATGTTCAGCAGCTTATTGAGTTGGCCGGTTATTTGGATTTTTTCGCTATTTATCCATCTGTTCACGCCGCGCTCAATGCCCTGCGTTCGCGTGAAACGTTGAATTTACCCGGTCAGACGCTCAAAGAACGCTACCGGATAGATTACAAAATCGGCGAAGGTCGGTTGGGTACGGTTTTCAAAGCGACCGATATGGAGCAAAATGTCCCGGTGGCTATTAAGATCCTCTCCCCCTCGTTCAGTGATGGGGCGATTGAAAAATTTCTACGACAGGCCCGGCAAATCATCGAACTCATTCACCCCAACATTGCCGATGTGTACGATTGCGATGTTGATCGGGGTATCTCTTTTATGGCCGAGGAGTTCGTCGAAGGACGAACCCTACGTGATCTGATCGACGATTACCCTGGCCGGCCGCTGCCGTTCGAGACCGTGTTGTCAATTATCGAGAATATAGCCCAAGCCCTTGAGTATGCCCACGCTGTTGATGTGGTCCACGGTGATTTAAAGCCGAAAAACGTACTCCTGGTTGATGGCGAAGTCAAAATTAGTGATTTTGGCCTGGGTCGCCTGGAAAGCGGCCGCTCTTTGATAAATATTAATGTGCCGCTGGCTCTGGTAACCGCGCGTTATCTGGCCCCGGAGCAGGTTCTGGGCCATCCCATCGATGCCCGGACTGACCTATATGCGCTGGGCGTAATCTTGTATGAAATGCTCACCGGACAATCTCCCTTTAAGGGCTCCGATCAAGAGGTATTAGATCAACAACTCAATAAACTACCAACGCCGCCTCGAGAACTTAACCCTAAAATTCCGTTGATGCTGGATCATCTCATTTTAAGGCTGTTGGAAAAAGATCCTAATAAACGATATGGCACGGCTCGGCAGGTTCGCTCGATCCTCAACAGTATTTCCTTAAATGGCAGCGGGGAACTGGAACGGCAAATGCATACCCGCGAGCAGTGGCCCGCTTTAGTTGGCCGCCAGAAAGAACTACAGCTCTTTTTTGAACTGTGGGAAAAGACTCGGCAGGGACAAGGACAGGTGGTGCTGCTCAATGGAGGCTCTGGTTTGGGAAAAACCCGGTTGATTCGCGAATTTGTTGCCGGCTTGAATGACGCCACAGTGCTGATGGGTAGCTGTCAGAAATTGGAAGGCAGCCTCCCTTATCACCCCTTTGTTGCAGCGGTGAAAAGCTATTTTAACAACACTTTGACTGAGGAAATTGAGAATCATACGGGCCAGGTCTGGACGGAAATTATCCAACTTATTCCCGAGGCCGGGCAAATCATGTCCGACATACCCTTACCCGTCGTCGAGGAGGCTACGACGCGAATTAGTTTGGCCACCCTCACCAACTCGATTGCCGAGGCGACCGCCCGGCGTCCGTGGCTGCTAATTCTTGATGAATTACAATGGATCGATCAGGCCAGCCTAAAATTGCTCAGCTATCTGGCTCATCGCGCCGAGCAAATTTCGCTAATGCTAGTTGGCATATTTGAACACGATCATACTGAAAACAGCGATCTACTGGTTGAGGCCTTGGCCAAGTTAGATAGCCAGTCTAATTGTACCCGGCTAACGTTAGAGCCGCTGACTCAAGCGGAGAGTACGGCTCTATTGGAAAATATTTGGTCACAGTCGGTTCCGGTTGATATTAGTACAACTATTTATGAACATGCCTTAGGCAACCCCCTTTTCACAGAACAGATTGCCCAAGGGTTGGCCGACGAAGAGATTATTAACTGGCAGGCCGGCCGGTGGAATTTCATCCCGATTGATCCGGAGCAACTGCCGCTTAACCTTGATCAAGCGATCCGGCGGCGTTTTGGGCGGTTCAATCGCGAAACCCAAACACTGCTTAACCAGGCTGCCATTCTGGGCGAAGAGTTCGCCTTCGGAGATTTGGTGGAAATGAGTACCCTCTCGGTTGAGGATGCCCTAAGTTGTCTTGATACAGCTTTGGAGCGCCAACTGTTAGAGGAAGGAATTGGTGAGCAGCGCTTGCGCTTTCGTCACACCCAAATTCAAGAGACCATCTATCGTCAGTTGAACTCTATGAAGCGGCGTATGCTTCACCGTGAGGCCGGAGAAGCGTTGGAACGGCGGCAGCTGCATTTGAAAGAGGCCGCCAATCAACTAGCCTATCATTTTCTCCAAGCCGGTGAATTAGAACGAGGGTTAGCCCACAGCATCCGGGCAGCTACTCACGCCAGCATCATCTATGCTAATCAAACGGCGTTATTTTGGTACAGCCGGGCCTTGGAAATAATGGATGATTTGGGGGATGAGCGATCGGTTCAGTATCAATCCTTTGAAATATTGATGGCGCGCGAGCAAATTTACAGCAACCTCGGCAATCGACCCGGCCAATTAGCTGATTTGGTGGCGCTGCAAAAGTTAGCCCAAGCGCTGAAAGAACCGGCAAAACAGGCGCTCATTCATAATCGCCGCTCAGTTTTCGAACAGGTGGCAAGCCATCTCAATGAGGCGCTTAGTGAAGCACAAGCCGGCCTTATTGCGGCTCAACAGTCGGGTAACTTACTAGTAGAAGGTAGAAGTTTGTTACAAATGGCCCAGTTAGCCATTCATCAAGGCCAGTTTGAGCAGGCTCGCCAGCATCTGCGCATTATTCTCGATAAACTCAAGCGGACTAACAATCAACAGGATGAGGCCGAGATTATCAATAGTCTGGGTACCGTGCAAAAATTGATCGGTAATTACTCGGAGTGCAGCACCTACTACCAACAAGCTCTGGCGATGAGCCAATTAGTGGGAGATCGGCAGGGACAGGCCACTTACTTGAGCAACCTGGCCGAGGTTCTGCTGATCAAAGGCGACTATGATCGCGCCGAGTGGTACCAGAAACAAGCGTTGCTCCTCAATAAAATGATTGGTAAATCCCAAGGGGAAGCTTTGTGCCTGAACCGGCTGGCCCGAATTTATAAAACGGTAGGACAGTATGATCAGGCCTTGGATGAGATTAAGTTGGCTCGAAATCGACATCGGACTATTGAAGATGGCCAGGGCGAAGCCGCCGATCTGCAAACGTTGGGAACCATTTATGCCCTCCAATCCGGTGATTATAACAAGGCGCGTGATTATATTGGTCAGGCTCTAGAACTGGCCCAATACTCAAAAAATAAGGTTTTGGAAGTGGATATCTGGTTGGAATTTGCTCTGGCTCTGGAGGGCTTACAAGACTATGAGAAAGCTCGTAATGCTTTTGAGCAGATGCGGGCCATTCAGAAAAAGACAAAGTACCAGCGGGGCAGCTTAGATGCCGAAGCCGGTCTGGCCCGCTGTTTGGTACACGAGGGCAAACTCACCGAAGCCCAACAAAAAATTGAAATTTGCCTTAATCAACTTTCCCTAGCTAATGAAGCCTGGCCGATAAAATACCCGGTTCGCCTTTACCTAACCGCCCACAATGTCTTTGCCCAGTTAGGCGACCCCCAGAAAGCTACCAACGCGATCGAGCGAGGTCACACCTGGCTGCAAAATCGCTCTGACAAAATTAGCCATCTTGAGTGGCGAACCTCTTTTCTTGAAAATATTGCTGATCATCAAAACCTAGTCAAACTCGTAACGCACCACGCCAAAGCAACTACGGCCAATTAAATATTAGAGTTTGTGGGAGTTCATGAGTTTATAGAGTTTATGGAGTTGTCAGAGCTAATAACTCTATATAGCGACAAGGTGACGGTCACTTAGTCAAAAATACCCACTTGATCGACGAAATCAACGGTTTTGCTCTTGCAAAAGTGACCATCATTAGTGCAGTTGCACAGTTTCTAGTTGAACCGCCCGATCAGGATAAGCCACCCCCTGAGGATCGATCGCACTGATCCGTTCGTTAAACCGATTGTACAATCCGATGACCAACGCATATTCACCTGGCCCCAAATCCAGCGGCAGAGCGATGCGATGGGTGTCGGCTTGGACGGTAGCCACCGGCCAGTCCGTTACCGGCATCGTTCCGTTGTGAGGGATGCCGTCATGACCGGCTACCAACTCCCCATTTCCATCCAATAGCTGCGTAAAAACCGTTAATCTTTGCGTTTGAGGGTCGATCGCACGCCAGTAGAGTGTTATCGTGACGGCATCATTGCTGATCTCGGTGTGGTGATCTAATAGTTCGATGCCGCCGGTGAAGCGAGCCGGGGCTATTAACGGCACCGGATTAGGCCGGAAGGTGTAAAGCGAAGCCTCGCCGAGATCGCCAAAGTTATAGGTGGCCAACAGTTCACCTCGATTAGCGGCGGCATTATGCAGCGCTTCCTGATTAGGCCCGGTCGGTAAAATCCAAACCTGATTAAGCCCTTGCATCAGATCGGCCGGTTTGGCCGCGCGTCCGGCGGCAATAGTCCGCTCGGTCAGATTAGGGTCGAAGGAAGCGAGCTTCAGATCAAGGATGTCGGCTACATAGGGATAAACCTGGCGATAGGTATCTTGGCTGCTCACAATAACGCGCTCTCCTGTGGCTCGGTCGGCCATGAAACCGGTAAACGTGCCCAAATCGGTGTTGTCGAGTTGGTGATGCGTATAGGCCCGCATAGTTAGGGGTGTGAGCACAATTAAGGCTATGGCGGCCAAACTGCCCAAAATGAGCGGAACACGCGCGTGGAGATTAATCAGCCGGGTTGAACGGGTTGCGATCGGCCAGATAACCAGCCCGAATTCCACCCCCAATGCCACCAACGTGAGAAATCGAGCCACGACAATAAATACAAGCAGCCAATTGTCGTTAGGCAGCATCACGAAATAGACGGGTTGCTCTAACACATTTAGCCCGGTTAAAATCAAAGCGTAGATCAACCCCCGTCCGGTTGGCATCAGCAAAATAATAAAAGGCAGCAAGTAGACCAAAAATTGAGGGCTGTAGCCTTTTGAATAAAGCATGAAGATAATGACCGTTAATCCGCCGAATGCTACCAAATTACGCGGCTGTTTGTAATTGGCCGGCCGGGTGAAAAGATAGGCATACCCTCCCACAAAAGCCAGCGTAATCAAAATCCAAACCAGGCTTGGCCAGCCAGGATGAATGGCGAAGCTGGCCTGCGTCACATTGGGGTCGAGCCGGTCGCCGCCGACTTGCCCAAAACCGTAGTAACCTTCAGCCACCGCCCAAACCGTTTCCCACGATGATCGCCCCAGCATCGATCGGAAGGAAACCAGCCACCATTGGGGGCTGCCATCAAGGGCCGGCAAAAAGATAAAGGGCGCTAACAAGACCATTACCGTCAGCCCGAGCACCACAGCAAAGAGGCCGGCCTCTACGCCGGCTTCACGGTTATTGTGGCGGTATTGATACCACAAATGGCGCAGAACGACCGGCAGCATGAGAATCGGGATGATTTTGACCATAAACCCCACGCCAATAGCCATCGCCGAGAAGACGCGGCGGTCGCTTAAAATGAGATCGAGAGCCAGGAGGATGAAAAACAAGGCTACGCCGTCGAAAAAGCCCAGCATGGCGTACACGGGCGGAAATAGGCCGATGTAAAACCACAGCACCCGGGTGACGGTGGTGGACGATTGAAACAGCTTGCGGGCCAATCGATAAATCAGCACAAAGTTGCCCACTTCAAACAGCACAAAGGTGAACCCCATTGTCAGGATAAACCACAAGCGCGGATCATCTGACCAGGGCGGCAGCAGAAGTGATAAGTGGTAAGCGCCTACGCTTAACCACGGCACCAACGGCGGCCATTCCAGCCAAAAATCCAAAAACGGAAACAGCGAGTAATCGGACAAAGCCGCGATGCCGAAGTAGGTGTCAAAATCTGACCAGTCGCGGATGAAGCCGCCGGGGCGCAGCAGAAAGAGGGTTAATAAACGAAACGTCAGGAACAGCGCCAGCAAGAACCAGAAATCGGAAATGGCCGAGATAGGGTCCGGTAGGGTCATTTCAGGTTCAGGCTCCGGTTCGGGTTGAGGTGGGGGTTCCGGACGAGAGCCAGGTTCGGGTTCAAGCGCGGTTTCCGGGGGAGCGGAAGGGCGCGGCGGTGGAGGTGGAACTAGAACTTTGGACGGCGGCGGGGCCGGTTTGTTAAACGTTACCACTTTTTTGGGCGTGATCGTTGGCTCCGGTAAGGCGTCGAAATCGAGGGCGGCGGCGCGGCCTTCTTGCAGCGCCTGTTGAATGGCCGCCCCAAGGTCATCGACCGGTTTGGCCGGGGGACGTTGTGGCTCCAGCGTGGGTTTGGCCAGTGCAGTAAAATCAACATCGACCGGCAGGTCGGCCTGGGCGGCTTCAAAGAGAGCCTGTTGAATCTCGTCAACCGGGCCGGGGCGCGGCCCCTGGTCGATGTCGAGGATGAGATGGCCGGCATCGGGTGAGTCGTAATCAGAGGCAGGTGGGGTTGAGTGCTTGGCCAAGCCGTTTTGGCCGCTGCCTTCGCTTGATTTATCCATTTTTGATTGTTCTTCGCCGCCAGATGGCGAGCTCGATTGTGGGTGACTCATCGCATTCTCCCTGTCCATAACTTCATACGTAACATTAAAAGGGCCAGCGTATATTTAGTAAATGTTGACAGAAATTGCGTTTTGCTGTGACCGTGCATTCTCAGCCGGTAGAAGACGGGAACTTCCAACATTTTGTAGCCGCGTTTGTGGCTGACCATCAGCAAACGGATAAAATAATCGCCGTAGCCGTAGTAGATTTGGTTCAAGTTCATCGAGACCAATTTATCCCGATAAATTGAAAAAAAGCCGCTGAGATTATCGTGAACGGGCGTTTGGAAGAGAAGCCGGATAGCATAGTTGTAGAGCAGGCTGGAAAATTGGCGGAATCGATCTTCCATGCCGCCGGCCATGACAAAGCGCGAGCCGATAATGATGTCGTAGTATTCCAGAAATTTGATCATTTGCGGCAGGAGGCTGGGATCGTGGTTGAAGTCGGTGTCCATGAAAACCAGAATTTCGCCATCGGAATGGTCGATGCCGTAGCGGATGGCCGTCGCCAGGCCCCGGTCGCGGGTGCGGACAAACAGCTTCACGCGCGGATCGTCTTGAAAGTGTTGGCGGACCGCCTCAGCCGTGCCGTCGGGGCTGTTGTCATCGACGACCACCACTTCGAAGGTTAGCTCGGCCGGAATCGCCTGAAAAATAGCGTAGATCAGCTCGACAATGTTATCTTTTTCTTTATAGGTGGGCAGAATAATTGAGGCTTTCATTTTTAGTTCAGGGCCTGTTAAAGTGACCGTCACTCAATCCTCTACTATATGTAGTAGCATTATTTTCATGAACGCACAATATATAGGAATTATTATACTCGAAAAAAACTGAATCGAAAATAGAGAGGTAGGGTGGAGCGGGTGTGGGAGAAGGTTACATGTATTTCCACAATTCAAAGATGGTGCCGTAACGACCTTTTTGCTGCCGGAAACAGCGCTGGTCGGCCGGTTTGGGCCACGAGTGGTAGGAGGCATGGTGGTGATCCTGGGGCGTTCGTAGCGGCGCGCCGGCAGCCAGCACTCTGACCGCTTTGACCAACATATTCGCGCCGACAACGGAGGATTTGTAGCCCAGCGAGGTAATGGTATCTTTGGGCGACACATCGACC
>JACKAT010000076.1 GCA_020634935.1 Anaerolineales bacterium | reverse complement strand
ACAGCCCAATTTCCGGTACATACCCAAATGATGTCCCAGTATCTCACCCTACAAGGCGCTATCGCCCACGGCGATATGCCGCTAGAGTCCGGACCAACCTTGTTCCTACCTTTTTCGCAGCAATATCCCGCCGGGTATCTCACCTTCCACGATGACGACTTTGCCGCTTATTTCGATGAACACAAAGTGCAAATCCCCTTCCAAAAAGGCGATGCCGTTTTCTTTAGTCCTGCTCTGTTTCACGGAGCCGGTACCAACGTATCAAACACCGACCGCATCGCCAACCTGGTGCAAATTTCATCCGCCTTTGGCCGACCAATGGAAATCGTCAATCGCTTCGCAATGATCGAAAAGGTGTACCCCATCCTGCTTGAAAAGGTAAAAGCCGAAGCCATTTCAGCCCGCGCTATCCAAGATACAATAGCCGCCCTGGCCGATGGATACTCATTTCCCACCAACCTCGACTCCGATCCGCCGCTGGGGGGCAATGTCCCGGTGACGGCCCAGAAGTTAGTCCATCAGGCTTTACGAGAACATTTGACCTGGCCTCAGCTTAAACAAGAACTGGATCAATATGCGCAGCGTCGTCAGGCTTAACCCTTTTGCTTTTTAACTGCTACGTCTCACAAGGGTGTGAAAGATGATAGCACCTACTCACCATCATTACTATCATCAACAGGAGAATTTTTATGCAATACACCATAGAAAATATGTTAGTCCGCTCTACCAGCGATCCGGCTGACCCCGACTTAATCCTATCGGTCACACCCGAACAGGCCGGTTGGGATTACATATCCTTCCAGGTACGGCAGTTAGCCACCGGTAAAACGTGGTCCTTCAGCAGCGGCGACAACGAACTGGCCATTGTCATCCTGACCGGCAACATCGCCGTCGACTCAAATCGGGGCGAGTGGCGCGGCCTCGAACGGGAGAACATCTTTACCAGCGCTGCCGCTGCCCTCTACCTACCCCGCCAGACCAACTTCACCGTGCGGGCCGAGCGCGACAGCGAGTTCGCCGTCACTTGGGTGCCAACCGATGAGGATCATGATCCCTGGCTCATCCGGCCCGAGGACGTACCGACCGGCATCCGCGGCGGCGATAACGTCAGCCGTCAAATCAACGATTTGCTGCCGCCTGGTTCACCGGTCCACCGACTGGTCTTGGTCGAGGTCTACACCCCCAGCGGCAACTGGAGCAGCTACCCGCCCCACAAACACGATGTCCACATCGAGGATGACGCCGGTCACCTGATCGAAGCCGATTTGGAGGAGGTCTACTTCTACAAAATCGACAAACCGGAAGGCTACGCCTACCAGCGGGTCTACACCGATGAAAACTCGCCGCTCCAGCAGGCCGGCCAGCCCATCGACGTCCTGGTGCGAGCCGAAAATAACACCGCCGTACTCATCCCCGAAGGCTATCATCCGGTCGTCAGCGCCCCCGGCTACACCACCTACTACCTCAATGTCCTGGCCGGCAGCGCCCAAAGTCTGGCCAATCAGGACGATCCGCACTTCACGTGGGTTAAAGAGCATTACCAGGGGGTCGATGAGCGGCTGCCGCTCTACTAAATGATGAAGGATGAATGATGAGGGATGAAGGGTGGGATATAGGATGTAGAGTGTGGACAAATTGTAAATAATCAAGATTGGCCGGTAAGTACCCGGTCAGAAATCACCGACGAACGGGTATAGCCATCATCGTGATCAGGGCATGTCGTCCGCTGCAAGAGGTGATCACGATCGTGATCAGGGCATGTCGCGCGGTGCAAGAGGCGATCACGATCGTGATCGGGGCATGTCGTCCGCTGCAAGAGGCGATCACGATGTTGATCAGGGCAGTTACAAGAATGAAAATCGTGCTTTCGTTCGTAGTAAGCCCTTTAGGGCTACAGCATCGCTAAAGCGATTACTACGAGCCTTTATTTTTAGAGGAGGCTATTGCTTATGAAACAAATCTTATCTCCGATAAATAAGCCGCTACATACTACGCACTACGTACTATCGTTGGAGGCAACCACCCATGCCTGAATACCTGTACGATTCGCTGCACATGGGCCGCTCATCTATCGACCTGTACGCCAACGATGTCGGTGCGCCCTTTGTGGATATCAAAAGTTTCGCCGCCTATGTCGGCGGCTCGCCGACCAACATTAGTGTGGGCGCGCGACGACTGGGCTTGAAGACCGCCTTGCTGACCGGCCTGGGCCAAGACCCGGTCGGCGATTTCATCCAACACTTCCTTCAGCAAGAAGGGGTCGAAACCCAGTTCAGCCCGCGCAAGCCGGGCCATCGCACCAGCGCCGTTATCCTGGGCATCGAGCCGCCGGACAAGTTTCCGCTGGTCTACTACCGTGACAACTGCGCCGATATCGAGCTGACTATCGACGATGTGCTGGCTGCCCCGGTCGCCCAAAGTCGGGTCTTCCAGTTTGCCGGCACCAACCTCAGCAAAGAACCGAGCCGCAGCGCGACGTTGTTTGGGGCGGAACTGGCCAAACAAGCCGGCAGCGAGGTCGTCCTCGACATCGACTTTCGACCTGACCAGTGGCACGACCCCCGCGCCTTTGGGGTGGCCCTGCGCTCGGCCCTGCGACTGGTCGATATCGCCATCGGCACCGAGGATGAGATCAACGCGGCCATGCTAACCGATACCAGCCAGATGTCGCTGACCCACTCGCAGATATCGGATACCCGGGTCAGCGGCGACATCGATGCCGCCATTGCCACGATGCTCGAAATGGGGCCCACCGCCCTGCTGCAAAAACGGGGCGAAGAGGGTGTGCGAGTCCACCTCAAGCACGATGACGGTAGCATCGAGCAAATCGACGCGCCGGGCTTTCCGGTCGAGGTCTACAACATCCTCGGTGCAGGCGATGCCTTTGGGGCAGGATTTCTCTACGGTCACGTCAAAGGCTGGGGTTGGTACAAGTCGGCTCGACTGGGCAATGCCTGCGGGGCGATTGTCGTCACCCAGCACGGCTGCGCCAACTTTACCCCCACTTATGATGAAGTGATGGCCTTTGTGGATAGCAAAGGTGGATTTTAAGCAATGGAGGGACAATGACAACCCAACGTTTAACGACCGCGCAAGCGATCATTCAATTTCTAAAGAACCAATACGTCGAACGGGACGGCATCGAGCAGCCCTTCTTTGCCGGCTGCTTCGGCATCTTTGGTCACGGCAATGTGGCCGGCATTGGCCAGGCTTTGCAGCAGTATCCCGACTTTCGCTACTACCAAACCCGCAATGAGCAGGCCATGGTCCACACCGCTGCTGCCTACGCCAAAATAAAGAACCGGCTGCAAACCCTGGTCTGCACCACCTCGATTGGGCCGGGCGCGACCAATATGATCACCGCCGCCGCCGGGGCGACCATCAACCGCCTGCCGGTGCTGCTCCTGCCCGGCGATATCTTCGCCCGGCGCAATGTCGCCCCCGTCTTGCAGCAGTTGGAGTCCAGCTACAGTCAGGATATCTCGGTCAATGACTGCTTCAAACCGATCAGCCGCTACTGGGATCGCATCAACCGGCCGGAGCAGATCTTGCTGTCGCTGCCGGAGGCGCTGCGAGTGCTGACCAGTCCGGCCGAGACCGGGGCGGTCACTCTGGCCCTACCTCAGGATGTCCAGGCCGAGGCCTTCGATTTCCCGACCGCTTTCTTCCACCAGCGGGTCTGGCACGTGGCCCGCAACCGGCCGGATCGGGCCAGCCTGGAACAGGCCGCGACCTGGATCCGGGCCAGTCAACGCCCGCTGATTGTGGCCGGCGGCGGCGTCATCTACAGCGAAGCCACCGAGTCCCTGCGCCAATTTGTCGAGGAGAGCGGCATTCCGGTCGGGGAGACGATGGCCGGCAAGGGCAGCTTGCGCTATGACCACCCGCTGTGTATGGGTGCGGTCGGGGCGACCGGCACGCTGGCCGCCAACCGGCTGGCCAAGGAGGCCGACCTGGTCATCGGCATCGGCACCCGCTACAGCGATTTCACCACCGCCAGCAAAACCGCGTTCCAGAACCCCGACGTGCGTTTCATCAATATCAACGTGGTCGAGTTCGATGCTTTCAAGCACGCGGCCCTGCCCTTGGTCGGCGATGCCAAAGCGACGCTGGAAGAGTTGTTGGCCCACTTAGGCTCGAGCCTGCTCAACGGCCACCAAACGGCGGCCAGTTATCAGTTGGAAGCCAAACAGTTGCACGACGAGTGGGAAGCCGAAGTTCAACGCATCTACGACATCCGCCACGAACCGCTGGTTAGCCAAGGGGAACTGATTGGCGCGGTCAATGATGAAGGCGACCCGGAGGCGGTGATGGTCTGTGCGGCCGGCAGCCTGCCCGGCGACCTGCACAAGCTGTGGCGCAGCCGCCATCCCAAACAGTATCATCTGGAGTACGGCTACAGTTGTATGGGCTACGAGATTGCCGGCGGCCTGGGCATCAAAATGGCCGACCCCGACCGCGAGGTCTACGTCATGGTCGGCGACGGCAGCTATCTGATGCTGTCGGCCGATATCCTCACCTCCATTCAGGAGGGCTACAAGCTGACCATTGTCTTACTGGACAACGACGGTTACAAGAGCATCGGGGCGCTGAGCCGGTCGCTGGGGGGCCAGGGCTTTGGCACGCGCTATGCCTTTCCCCAGGCCAACCGCCTGCCGGATGACACGGTCAAGGCGGCCGAGCCGCTGCCGCTCGACCTGCCGGCCAATGCCCGCAGTTTGGGCGCACACGTCATCGAATGTGAGACGCGGGCCGAGTTTGTGACGGCGCTCGCAACGGCCCAGAGCATCGACCACACCACCGTCATCTATATCCGCAACGACCGCTACGTCGGCGTGCCGGGCTACGAAAGCTGGTGGGATGTGCCGGTCGCCGAAGTCAGCGAGATCGACACCGTCCGCGCCGCCCGTGAAGAGTGGGAGGAACATCGGGCCCAAGAGCGCTATTTCTTTTAAGTAATTTTCATAACTAACTTGTGAGTTTGAGACCAGGATGAATAGACAGGATTTACAGGATTTCCAAGATTAAAATAAGGAAAAATCATATTAATCCTGTTAATTCTGTCTAAATTAATGTAACAACTTAGAGTTGAAAACTACTTAAATACAAACCTTAAATCATACCGGTAGGGCGTAGGGCGTAAGGATAATTTACGCCCTACGCCCTACGCCCTAACTCTCGGAGGTACTCTATGTCAAATCAATTACTGAACTTTATCGGCGGGACGTGGACCCGCTCCTCAACCAGCCTTTATCTGGATGTGATCAACCCGGCCACCGCCCAGGCCATGACCACCGTGCCCCTCAGTCCCGGCGCGGAAGTCGACGCCGCGGTCAATAAAGCCGCCGAAGCCTTCGTCGAGTGGCGAAGAACCCCGGCCGGTGAAAGAATTCAATATCTGTTCAAACTTAAGGGGCTGATGGAGGAACATCGGGACGAACTGGCCCGCATTATCACCAACGAGTGCGGCAAGACTTACAATGAGAGCATTGGCGAGTTGCAGCGCGGCATCGAAAACGTGGAGGTCGCCTGTGGCATCCCTATGCTAATGCAGGGCTACAATAATGAAGACATCGCCCGCGGCATCGATGAGCATATGATCCGCCAACCGCTGGGCGTGGTCGCCGCCATCACCCCCTTCAACTTCCCGGCGATGATCCCCTTCTGGTTCCTGCCTTATGCCGTCGCCACCGGTAACTGCTTTATCCTCAAACCCAGCGAAAAAGTGCCGATGGCCAGCCAACGCGCCTTTGAATTGATTGAGCAGGCCGGCTTCCCGCCGGGCGTGCTGCAACTGGTCAACGGCGGTAAAGAAACCGTCGATGCCCTGCTCGATCATCCGGCCGTGCGAGCCATCAGCTTCGTCGGCTCGACCCCGGTGGCCAAATACATCTACAGCCGGGCCACCGCCAACGGCAAGCGAGCCCAGTGCCAGGGCGGGGCCAAGAACCCGGTCGTGGTCATGCCCGACGCCGACATGGACATGACCACCCGGATTATGGCCGACTCGGCCTTTGGCTGCGCCGGCCAGCGCTGTCTGGCCGCCTCGGTGGCGATCACCATTGGCTCGGCCCAAGACGCGTTCATCGAGCGCATCGCCGATGCCGCCGCCAGTCGCAAAGTCGGCTACGGCCTGGATGACGGCATCGAAATGGGGCCGGTTATCGATAGCAACAGCAAGACTCGCATCGAAGGCTTGATCGGCCAAGGCGCAGAAGAAGGGGCCAAGCTTGTAGTCGATGGTCGGAACAAAACGGTCAACGGCTATGAAGACGGCTACTTTGTCTTCCCCACCGTACTCGACCACGTCCCGCCCAAGGGTGAAATCGCCAAAACCGAAATCTTCGGGCCGGTCCTGAGCGTGATGCGAGCCGGCGATGTCGATGAGGCCATCCAGATGGTCAACGACCGCACTTTCGGCAATATGGCCTGTATCTTCACCAGCAGTGGGGCCGCGGCCCGCAAGTTCCGCTACGAAGCCGACGCCGGCAACATCGGGGTCAACATCGGGGTGGCCGCGCCGATTGCCTACTTCCCCTTCAGCGGTTGGAATGAGAGCTTCTTCGGCGACCTGCACGGTCAAGGCCATCACAGCGTCGAGTTCTACACCCAAACCAAAGTCGTCATCGAACGCTGGCCCAGAGAGTGGAGCCGCCAGTTTTAGGGGCTAGGCGGTTGGTTGGATGGTTTGTTTGTTGAGTAGTTAGATGGGGGTTCCACCTAACTATCCAATTATCCAACCAACCAACTAACTAACAATCCAACCAATTTAGAGGAGCAACTTACTATGACCAAACCGCTTTCTTTGGGAAAGATCCACTGTTTGCAACAGTTGACCAATGAATTTGATGTGTTCGCGATGGCGGCTTTTGACCATCGGGATGTCTTTGTCGCTGCTTTAAGCCAGACACTGGGGGTGGCCGAGGCCGCCTGGGAGACGGTCGCAGCGGAGAAAATCCGTATCGCCACGGCGTTGGCTCCTCACGCCAGCGCCGTGCTGCTCGATCCGCTGTACAGCGCCGGGCCGGTGTTGGCCGAGGGTGTGCTGCCGAAGGGCGTCGGCTTTGCCGTGGCCCGCGAGAAGTCCAGCTACGGCAGCGCGGCGATGCGTGAAACGACTGCTTTATTGGAGGGCTGGAGTGTGGAGGCGATCCGGCGCATGGGCGGAGCCGGAGTCAAGCTGCTGCTCCACTATCACCCCGACGCGCCGAATGCCGCCGCGCAGGAAGAGGTCGTTCGCCAGGTGGCGGCTGAATGTGATACCTATGAAATCCCGTTGATGCTGGAACCGATCTGCTACCCGCTCGATCCCAACCAGAAAAAGAGCGACCCCACCTTCGCCGCCCAACGCCCGGAGTTGGTGCTGGAGTCGGCCCGCCGGCTGGTGCTGCTGGGGGTCGATATCCTCAAGGCCGAGTTCCCCACCGACGCCGACCATGAAACCGATGAGACCAAAATGGTCGGTTATTGTCGCCGTCTCTCTGAGATTAGTGGCGATGTGCCGTGGGTGATTCTGAGCGCCGGGGTCGATTTCACCACCTTCCAGCGACAGGTTGAGATAGCCTGTGAAGCCGGAGCCAGCGGTTTTGTGGCCGGTCGGGCCATCTGGAACGAGGCGCTGGACATTGCCAATGATGCGGCTCGCGACCGGTTTCTCAACAGCACCGCCGTCAGCCGGCTGCGGGTGTTGACCGATACGGCCAACTATCGAGCCACGTCTTGGCGGAGGCGAGAGGCGGGGCGTATTCCTCGGTTAAGTGAAGGGTGGTACGTCGATTATAAGTAGAGCCATCGACATCAAGACTAAATTTTGGTAACTACATACAGGACAGGTAAAGAGGGATAGGAAAAGCAGGTTGAGGGAAGAGTTGTTGAATAGCCTCAAAGGGAGAGCGACCATGCAACTTGGCTGTGTCAATGACAGAAGCCAAAGCAACATAAGCTTCAGCGCCCCATTGAGAGCGAAAGCCACCGGTGACTTTGCGATGGATGACCGCCGGTCGCAAAGCCCGTTCAGCCACATTGTTGGTGGGTTCAACATCAGTCCGGTACAGAAAGACAAACAGATGTTGGCGGTGCTTGAGATAACGTTTGTGTAACTTAACAGCTTCGAACTGAGGAGGTGAGCGAGTTAACAACCAATCACCTAGACGTTCCAGACGATGTCGATAAGCTTGGAAATGTTCAGGCGAGAGTTGGTCACGACGATGATGCAGGGCGATAGCGGCTCGGAACAAGGTTTGCACGGCGCGGGGCCACCAGCCTTGCGGATAGTGGTCAATGACCCGTTGCAGATCACGGTTCTGGTGAGCCAGACACAGTTGGCGGTGGAGTCGGTCAGCCTTGAGTTGAGCCGGTAAACAATCACTGCCCCAGACTTCAACGTTGCTATCGGCCATCACCTTGTCAATGACGGCTGCGGCCCGCGAAGGTTTAATGACATGCAACACTGCTGTGAGTGTCCAAAAGACCCAATGCCACCAGGTGCGACCGGCCACCCGCGCCCCAGTTTCGTCACTGTTGACCACCGCACTTTGCCGCACGACGGCTGCAATAGCCTCAAGCTCTTGGGTAGCGGCCCGTCCGACGCGACCCATCATGCGGTTGATGGCCCCCTGGCTCAACTCAACCCCGTGTAAGTCTTGTAAGGCTTTTTGGGTTCGTTCATAACTCATATGTTGCTGGTGTCGATAGTAGACCGTGGTGGCTTCCAACCGGCTTCCAAAGACCCGCTCCATCTCTAAACCTTGGGGCGGTTCAGCCCGCTGGCTGTGACCACAGTCAGGACATTGGACTTCGTACTGCCGAACCTCAATCACTTTGGCTTTGGGTTCAGGCAACTCCGTGATCTGGTTCACCGCCACGACCTTGGCGGCCGCAGGCCTCAAATCGCCCTGGCACCTGGGACACTGCTCGGCCTTGAGTTCAACTACCTCATCCGGTTCAGCCACCCACTGCCGTTGGGCTTTATCATGTCCATAACCGCGACCGTGTTTACGCTTGGGGCTACCCTGCGGTTTGTTGGCTTTCTGGTCTCGTGAAGGGGGTTGGGAGGAGTTCTTGGAGGTGGGGGGCGGTTTCCGGGGCCCGTTGTGCTCCTGGCGCAACTGGTCTAGTTCAGCCCTGATGCTGACCATTACCTGTTCAATTTCCGTCAGGCGTTGGGCTTGTTCCAAGACCAATTCAATCAACTCTTCTTTTGTCAGCTTTTCTAGTTCAGCCCGAATCATACCTCCTGGTATGCCATATTTTTGTTAGTTCTTAATGAGAATTTTTCACTGTATGTAAATACAAATTTTGCATTTACTATTCCGCTCCAATTCAGGAAAAATCTAAGGCGGACCTAATTGGGTAGCATCCAAACAAAACGTCACCGGTAGCGCCGCGGTCTCAATCCGCCCGAACTGAAGCGTCAGCTTGAGATCATCCCACCTCTGTTCGAGTAATTGTTAAACGCTAACCTATCTGGGGAATTTCCCCAGATAGATATTCACGTGGCTGGACGATGGTGTAGTTCCGGCGCAGCCGGGTTTCGATGCAGCGGCGCAGCGTCGGCCAGGCCGCGTCGAGCGAGTCGAACGGAAGAGGCGGCAAAACCCGCTGCATCTCCCCCTTTCGGCCATAGATCCGCACGATAGCTAATCCTTCTAAGGCCGGCATAAAGCCCAGATAATAAAAGCGATCTTCGTTGCGTTCAGGATTGACCCGCTCGAACAGCAGATATCGGAAATCTTCGGGCGGAGTTGCCCATCGAGTTGTCTCATTCGTTTCGGATTTCATATACTATTCATTATAGAACTCTTTTTAATTAAGGGAAGAAGCCAAATTTAGCCAGTTATTTTTAGAAAGCGATATTGGCGTGTATATTTTAGAGGATGATAAAATTTCTGAGGCAGAGCATCTGTTGGAGCAACTTAAAGGAGCACGGGCATGAGAGTTCGACGTCTACAATATTTAAATGAAGATGGTGTCTGGATTAACCAAGCCTATGTGATTGAAGACAACCAGGGTGGACTCTCGTTCTACTATAACACGCTGACCTGGGGACGGGTCGGCGCCGACCTTGCTAAAAAAATCCGGGAAAGTCAGATTACTTTGGCCGAGATTGAGACAATAATGCCAGGGAATGAGCGGGTTCGCTGGCTACCGGTGGAGACTCCGGAAAACCAAAATCTTGAGCAGGCAAAGACCATTTATGATACGCTGTGCAATATCCCCACCCCTCAACCGGCTTCAACTTCCCTGTAGAGCCAGCAAGTTTTACGATTTAGCTGGTGATAATTTAAGTAGATGCTTTTTCTTTTTGGTCTTGCCACAACGGCCACAGATCTTGATCATGTCTGACAAAATAGCGATAAGACGTGTAGGTAATCGGCTGCTCCAGCTGGTTATTGATGATGGTTTGTATCGACGCCAAATTTAAGCCCATCTGCAAATAATGCTTGATTTGCTCCCTACAGGGATCCAAGGCTCGCTCTTTATTTTTGCTGCCTCTGGGCCGGCCCAATTGAACCCCGTTGGCTTTGGCGGCGGCTAAGCCTTGCTTGGTTCGAATGGAAATGAAATCTCGTTCTGTTTCGGCAAAGTAACTGTAAATGGCCAGTAGTAATTTTCCGTGCGGACCCGTAGTCGACAGCTCGGGTTGGCGTACGAAAACAATCTCGACATCTCGTTCGCTCAACTCCGTAATGATATTTAAGACTTCCATCATATTCCGCCCCAGTCGGCTGAGTTCTGCGACCAGCAGGAGATCGTTTTTATCCAATCTGGACAGCAACTCGTCGATACGTCGCTCTTTCCGACTTTTGCGGGACGAGATCTCGACCTCAATGAATTCCTCGATCATCAACTGATGCTGTTGAGCATACTCCAATAATAGATGCCGCTGTTTAGCCGCATCCTGCTTGTCAGTACTAACTCGAATATACCCTATAACCCCCATAATTCCCCACTTATATAAAAAGGTCTCTTTTCTACTATTTTTACACTATTTTCACTATATAAGTCAATCCTTTTTATATATCTTATCGTGAGAAAATAACGTTCGTTTTTATATTTATTTCTTTGCAACGTAAAAAAAGATAGGTCAACAAACACAATATTACTCCTCAACCGGCACCAGCACTCCATCCTCCATCAAACGACTAAAATGGGCTGTAACATTCCTGGGTTGTGGTCCACCTTTGATTAATACACCGAGCTCCATGTTCAAGGTTAACGCATATTCAGTTAGATTGGCGCTAGAAATGAAGAGTAATTCCTCATCGGCCACGGCACATTTAACGTGGAACGAGCCATATTTGCCGTCGTCTGTTTGGGGGCGTTTGTCTTTTGGCCAGATGTAGACGGTAGCGTGTTTGGAGATCGACTTGCCCAGAGCTTTGATGGTGTCGTAGGTCATTTTGCCTTCGCTTGGTTCCGGCGCTTCGACGCAGATTTTGATGGTGACTCCGCGTTCAGCAGCCTTGACCAGGGCCGTTCGAATATTGGCGATTTTGTAAACGGCGAAGCTGACCACCAGTAGGTACTGCCGGGCCGTATTAATGACTTGTAATAGAGCCTGATCGGTGCGACGGAGGGCTGGACCCTGGCTGGTGGGGCCGGTCCAAACCAACGACGTTGACTGCGAACGACGGCGCTGGTCGGCGATCTGGGCTGCGGCTAGAAGCGCCAACGCTAGGCTTTGGGGCGTGAGTGTAGGATTTTCTCGATGCCAGGTGTCGAGCAGTTGACCAACCTGCACTCTCAAGTTGGGCTGCGGCATGGATTGCACAACCTGGTTGCGGGCATAGAACCAATTATCCACCGTCATCCCTTCAACGTTGGCAGCAAGCAACTTGATCAGATGAAGGGGTACTTCATTAGCTATAGCGCTGATTTGGTTAAGTAAATCTTTGGGGCTCATATCAGTTTGCTAGTCTACCCTCATCGGAACCGTTATAATGTTTCTGTGCCTGCTACAAATGCCACACATGGATAGATCTCTTTTCGGTCTTTGTCATATTCGTGACATACTTGTAAACGCTCGTGCAACGCCCAAACAACATTTAAATTAGGTTTGGGGTCTAAAACGGTAAAGCGCTGATTAATCTTTGGCACAATTGTACGATCGTAGGGTTGCAATTTCAAGGCATCCTTTGAAGCCTGATAACAAGGTGCTACCAACAATTTCATCTTGATAGATCTTCGCTTGCTTGCCCCCAAAGGTTCTCTTAAATCTTCCAAATCTGAAACCGAAATCGCTTCTACTTGATGGTGTGCTTCTCCCCAAGCATCCTTTACTTCTTTCCGCAACAGATCCGAATTGACAGCCACCCAACCAAATTTCAGTTCAATGAAAAAGACGAACTTTTTTTGATAGCGAACCACATAATCCAAACGGCCACCGCCTAATTTCCCGTCATGATCTCGATTGATTGGATGCTCTACAAAAACCACATCGGCAACGTGGTGAATAGCCGGAAGAAGCTCGGCCTGCACCTGACGTTCACGGTAAATGAATGGCATCCTTTGAATTTCATCAAAGAAGTTAGCCGACGCTTGGGCAAATGTTTGAGCAACCTCATATAGAAAATCTGTAGCAGGTTGAAGGCTTTTCTGTGACGGCGTCGTTTCAACACCAATCGTTCCTACACTTCTTAATGTCGTCCAATCCATTTTAACTCCTTATCGATACTGGTTAAGTTTTTGGGATTACTGTCAGTAATTTTAGGAGCACTATAGTATCTACGTTGAAACTGTATTACACCGAATCAAAGAAAGCTAAATCATCATAGGCAAAGGTGGGCACCAACACTGAGCGATCAAGATAACGATTGCCTCGCTCACAGGACGTTTCCGAGACAAAGAGGCAAGCGTGACAGGCTGCTGCGTGCAGGGAGATGCCACTCACGCTAGGCTCATGCTCGGCGCAGGTTGGGTCGGAGGCGCAGAGGCCGGCCGCATCGAGGGCAGCGGAGATGTGTCGTTCCAACTCACTTGGCTCACCCAGTTTGACCAGACCACCCAGCGTCCCTTCACTGTCGGGGGCGGCGGTGTATATCAAAATTCCGGCCATGGGTCCATTTGGGTCACCGGGGTTGCGAGAATAAATACGCTCGCGAATGCTGGCCGAACTGTAACCTGCTTCCATTGCCAATTGACGCATGAGGGCATGGGAAAAGGTATGCAGCAGCACGTAACGCATTGTGGGGTAGTGGTCTTCCGGATTGTCGATAAAACGGGCTTTGCGCCAGCGAATGTGTGAGTCGAAAAAGGCGTCATTGCGTTTTTTGACGGCATCCAGAGTGAGCCACTCTCGAATTTTGTGCTCATCAAACCGGATGAAGATGCCTTCGCCCCGAACCTCGACCGCAGGCAGCCAGCGGGGAGATTTTCGACTGAGAGGCGCAATAGTCTTAATTTCATCGTCGGCCCCCGGTTCGGTCAGTTCGCCGGGCGAGTCGAGACGCGTGAAACCGGTGATAACACGGACCTCGCGCATACGCTCGACCAGAACCACGTTGGAAATAATATGAGCATAACTGGGCGGCGATGAAACGGGAGTCAGACGAAAGTCTCGTGAGTTTAGAGCCGGATCAATATTGGTCAGCACTTGCCATTCCGGGGCTTTAAGATCGGTCACATTGTCGATCTCTTCATCCTCGGTAGGTTGGCGTTTGCGCTCAATAGCCTGCCAGATTTCATCATCGGCATAGGTGCCAAGGGGGCCTAACTGGCCAATAGCACGAAAGGCGGCTAGCACATCTGGACTGGTCACGGCTTGAAGCGTGGCCCAGTGGCCCTCCACCAACTGATCAATCTTGGCCGTGGCTGAGGGAATGGCAATGCTGGCATAGACGACGGGAAACCAGGCATTCGACGCACCGAGGACAAAGGGGCGCATGTGTTTTTCACAGCCGTCATCTTCGTAATCACGTAGATGAGGCCGCCGGCCGTGGCAGAGAGGCATCTTCTCCCGATTTTTGCGGCCAAAAGCTTCGGCCAGGCGGCGCTGCTTGTCGCAACCTTCACACTTCACGGTCAGGTCACGCGCCTCACCCGATGGTCCTTGCTCAAATAAGCGTAATAAAGGAGCAGTACAGGCATCTTCGTTGTGGTGAACAAATTGTATCCAGGGGAAATCATCGAGATGACCTTTTTCACAGGCTACTAAAAAACGGGCCGGAACGACAGTGGGCTTCGTGGCCTTGTTACAATTTTCATGGATGTAGTAAGCCCGGTCGGATCGGTACCGGTCTTTCTTCAGAACAAACAATCCGGCTTCCAGCGGAGCCAGCAGCCGGCAGGAGGGGCAGACCATCCAACGCGGAAATGTGGCCACGGGAACACCGGTCAGGCTCACCTCGGCAAAGGGATTCATGGGCGAGCCGCCGTCAGCTACCGCGGGCGGCGCTCGAAACTTGGCTACCTGAGGGCCGATTTTACTCCGAATGGCTGCCAGCAACCGCTCTTCGACAATTTCCGGTGATACGTCCGGCTGGTTGGGCCAATCTTCCAGCCCCATAACAATGGCCGACAATTCCGGCAAATCGACAATGGCTCCGATGCCGTACGTAAACAATAATTGGCTGGCGCGAATTTCGCCTACTTTTCTTTTCTCACTCATCGGAGTCCTCGCTGTTTCGGGCAGAGTGACTGATTGCAGGTGCGGGCCGTTGGGCCTGAGCCAGCCATTGGTCGAGCCGGTCTTCCAGCTCCTTTTTGACCTCGGTTTCCACATCGGCTTGGCCTTCGATCATTCCGGCCCGCCAACTGATGTCGTTCAGGGCAGCCTGCACCAACGGGTGGTTGTTGGTGATACGGCCGGCGCCCAAATTGTCATTGAATTCTTCCCCGGCCAGCCGAATGTGGGCGACCAGCACGCCGGTCAAACCGCGATTGCGAGCCCGAGGCGAGAAGGGCGTGACCGACAGCGGCTCGACATTCTGGTAGAACGTAGCGTGGTAATGTTCAAACCGCTCGTAGTGACTCAGGTCGCGAGGCCGGGTCCAATTGTAGACCACGCAGACCAACCCCGGATAGCGACGCCCAACCCGGCTGGTGGCCTGGATGTACTCGGCCGTCGTTTTGGGCTGACCGGCCACGACCATTAAACCCAGGCGACTGACGTCAACGCCGACAGAAATCATGTTAGTGGCCAGTAGGACGTGAAGCGGGTGTTTTTTGTCTTTCACCTTTTGCCCGGCCTGGGGTGGAAAGGGAATCTCCAGTTGATCCAAAATGAGGGGGATATCACTGGCCCCTTTGCGGGAGGTCAATTCCTCGACATTGTAATGTTCGATAAAACGTTTGGCTAGCCCTCGCTCGTCCGCTTTCCGCAAACGGGTGCGAACGGCATCGTCCACAGCCCGGCGCATGCCGCCCAACTCACGGATGGAATTGAAGTAGCCGACGGTGGTCAGATAGGGGTCAACTAATCGGCCGCCGTATTTTTCATAAAGCTGCTGAGCTGCGGCCATATAGGCCACGTAGACCCGAATCAAGACCGTCTTAAGCCGGGTGCCGGGCGCACAAATGCCCACATAGCGCCGACCAGGGTTCTCTTCACCCGGTGGACGCTGGCGAGAAAAGAAGTTGTCTTCGATATCCAGGCCGGCCGGCGGGAAAACATTGACCTGGCGCAGGTAGAGATGATTGACCTGTGAATCGGCCCGGCGAATGGTGGCTGTGGAGGCAATAACTTTGGGCCGGACCCGCTGCCCATGGGCCTCCCAGGAGCAGAGATAATCGATGGCGCTTTCATACAGGCCGACCAAGGTGCCGAGAGGGCCGCTGATCAGATGAAGCTCGTCTTGAATAATTAAATCCGGTGGCCGCAGCGGGCCTACCGGCTTGGTAACCGCTTTGGGGAGCTTGGCACCGATCGCCCGGTGACTATCGGTATCTTCGATTTCCGGAGAGCGGTAGCCGTGCCGCTCACAGTAGCCGTTAACCCGGCCAAAGAGCATCTGTGTTTCACCCTTCCAGGGCATCTGAGCGAATTTATCGACGGTGGCAATGAGCAGAGTCGGTAATCGGCGATAGATCTCCTCATCGACCACCACGGCGGGCAGCCCTTCATCCGGCGATTTCTTGCGACTGAAGAGACAACGGCCCAGCGGATCGCCGCAGTACATCAGGGTTCGGCCGCGACCTCGGCTGTAGGTTTCGACCACCAAATCACGGCCCTGACCGATATCGCTGCCGCACCAGGGACAAGAGGTAAGCTGATAGGGCGTGCCGCCGCCGCCGAACCCACCCTGATATTGGCCCCGATCGCGCTTAATCGCTTCGGCACTATCGTCAGTGCGGTTGGGGGTGCTGCGAGCGCCGACCCATAGACCTATGCGAAACGGCTCTGCTCCCCATCGGGCGTCACCCCGAGCCTGCGCTTTCCGCCGGATCGACTCGCAGGCGCAGATAAGGGCGGTGGCCCGCTGGAACTGTTGCAAAGTCAGCAGGCGGAGGGTGTAGCGCATCAGAACGGCGACACCGGCATGACCGGAATACCCATCAACAACGCCTTGAAGACGGCGCAGCCCCAGGGTATAGGCCGTCAACCCCAGGTAGGCTTCGGTTTTGCCGCCGCCGGTGGGAAACCAAAGTAAGTCGGCGATGGCCTGGGTAGGGTCGCTGCGATCTTGGTGATGAATGTCGGTGACGCTGGGCAAGTTGAGCAAGATAAAGGCTAACTGAAAGGGATACCAGCGCCGGTTTTGGGGCGAGTCAACCTGGTTAAGCGTGACCGACTGGCCTTGCCGCTGCTGCTGGGCATAGAGGGTGTGGATACGCTGCTGCCACATGGCCCGGTTGGCAAAGCGGAAGGCTTCAGCCGCCTGTGGATCTGAGCCAAGCAAGTCCAAGCCGGACTTGATGCGCTCTAACGACTTTCGAGCCTTTTCGACGGCATCTTGAGCCGGTTGGTGGTAGGGCGTGAGATCGTCGGCGAGATTGGCCGCTCGATCGGCCTGGGTCTCAATCCACTGGTCGTAGGCCGTCACCAGTGAGCCGATGGCCGGGGTAAAATCGGCATCCGCTGTTTCTGACAGGGTCTTCATATCCAGCGCCACGTTAGCCAGTTCAGGAATATCGACCGGAGTGGGCGGTGTGGTCTTGGGCACTTCGTAGTCCGGCATCACCCGGGTGGACAGGCGCACGGCTCGATCTTGAATGCCCGCCGGCAGGTCGGCATGTACAGCCACGCCGTGACCCACGGCAAATTCGATCTGGTGGCGGTAGACCATTTGCATGGCCTGCTCTTCCAGCGAAATTTTGGCCGGGTCACGCTGCTGGGCCCGTTTGAGAAAAATGGGGGCCTGGTCAGGCGCTTCAATAACGAGTTCCGGTTGGAAGACCCAGCCGCTGTCTTTGTTCTGCTTAGGTTCGGTTTGCTCGTTGGTCAGATAGATGGTGATGGTCCAATAGCCATCGTTGTGGCGCATCAGGCCCCGTACTGTGACCTCGTCATTTTCGGGATCGGGCGACCAAGTCTCGAACTTGCCAGCGACTAGCGGAATAGGCGCGGAGGTGGCTTCAACCGGGATGCGCTGCCAAACCCGACGCGGATTGCCGCTCTTAGTGACTTCGGTTTCGCTTTCAACCCGAATGTAACGCCCCCAACGCGCGGTGATTTGGATTTCGCTAGCATCGCCGTCCACGGTGAAGGTCAGGCCGATGGAAGAGGGCAGCATAGACGGGGCTTTGGCCGTTGCCAGGTCAGGACGACCGTCCTGCGTATCCGCCTCCGTGCCGGCCGTCGGCAGCTCGGTTTGATCGTCCAGGTCTTCCTCTTCAGTCAGTAGGGCCGTCTGACTTTTGGGCGCTAAAATCCCCAGGATGTAGCGACCCCGTACGGTCGGCTCGGCCACAATCTCTTCCGGCCCACCGGCTGGACCAACCAGGTCCTTGAAAACCATCGATTCCAATTCGTCACGGATTTGGAAAGGTGATGAAACTCCCGATTCTAAATAATTAGACATTGTTACTCCTAAAAGTAGGGCCAAGCTGCGTTGTTTTATTAAAACAGCGGATATGTTTATCTATCCCTTGTCAATCCAGTCGATGTCATCAACAAGCCATCTGTTATCAATCTGGGACAGCGCGAGACGTAATTGTTTCGATTCACCATTGGTAAATGTCACCTGTCCATTCAGAAAACCATCAACTCCAACTGTTTCAACCCGGCCCCAGCGCCATTGCTCAATCCATCGTCCATGTGAGCGGAGTTGCTTCGATATTGCGCCAGGGCTGGTTAGATCGCGAAAACGCTTGGTGAGTAGTGTATCGTAAGCCTGTTCAATGGTTTCGTCTTTGAGAGCGTTCATAAATTTGTCGGCCACCGCCTCAATTGGGTTGAGGGCCTTAGACGTTGCCCAAAAAAGAAAACCAAATAGTCCACCACCAAAAATGAGAAGACCTATGAAGATACAAAAAAACAACAAGACGTCTTCGTTCATTAGATAATTTTATCTTGTTAAACCGAGTCGGTAAGTTGCACCTCAAACAGCGCTGCTAATCGCTGCATAATCAGCTTCTCCCGCTCGGCTATGAATTGGGGGAAGTTGCTGAACGACAAATCGACATCGGGAATAAGATGATTCGTGTAATAACTATCCAACTCTGGACGGGTAGTATTGGTCGATTGCAGCCAAGCTTCAAATTCTTTGTCGGATTTTTCCTGATTGGGTAAGCCTTGCAACAACTGTAAGTTTGCCAGGCTATTGGCGTTGGCCTCATATTGCTCCCATTGATCTTCGGGGATGCCATGTTTGCCTAACTCTCGTGGAGTAAACATGCTGCGCGGATAGATGTGGTC
>JACKAT010000075.1 GCA_020634935.1 Anaerolineales bacterium | reverse complement strand
GCAAATGATGACAATCCTTAGCGAACTATGGGCACGTTGCAATTATGGAGACACGTCAGCCTGTGCTCAATTTCGAAAATTCTTTCGAGACTTACTGGAGAGCATGTATTTAGCTCGACATTTCCCGCGCATCCCACCAGTTCCGCAACCAGGCCCAAAGCTGGACTTCGAGCCAACGCCGACGCCGATGATCGAGGAGGTACTGGCCAATCAGCAGTTCCTCATCAACCAACTTATGCTGAACGCACTCGGTAATCCTAATCCACAACCCAACATCTTTTCGTATATACGGGAGAGTCAGTTACATCGCGATGTGGCGAAGCAACTGCTTACGCAGTTTGAGCAGGCCGCAGATGAGATGCGGCAAATTGTGGAGACTGCAGGCGAGTAATATCAAAGGTGCAGTTTATAAGCAATGAAGTACTTTCGGGCAACAGATTAGTGACTTTCGTCCCTTTAATTCCAGGCCAAAATCGTGTATCTTAGGAATATTAAGTTTCTTAATGATTTCTAAATTAACGGAGGCCACCACCTGATGACCCACAAAATCGCTTATAAACTGCACCCCAATCCCGTCCGCAAAGAGCAGGGCTACTACCGCGCGATGATTGAGCCGGCTCGCACTTTAAATTTGGAAGATATCATCGCCGAGATGGAGTTCCGCCATTCCAGCCTGACCCCGGCTGATATGGTCGGTCTGTTCAGAGATTTTAACCACACCGTTTTAAAGAGACTGCTGGAGGGGGATAACATCAATACCGGGCTGATCATTTTCTCGTTATCTCTGCGGGGTAACTTTATTGATGACAAGGATAAATTTGATCCCAAACGGCACCACCTGCGGGTCTGTGTTAAGCCAACCCGCAAATTTCAGCGCACGGTCAAAAGCCGAGCAAGGCTCACCAAGAAAGCAGGGGTCACACCCAGACCCCAGTTGAGCCACTACATTAACCAGCACGGCAGCGATCCCAATACGGTCTTGACGCCCACCTATACCGCCAAACTCAAAGGCCACCACCTGGCCTTTGATCAAAACGATCCCCGCCAGGGGTTGTTTATTGTACCGGTCAAAGGCGACGGACCACTAACCACCGAGACCATCCGGGTTGAGCATTACAGCCTGGCCACCAAGAGCCAGCTTATTTTCCGCGTACCCAACGACTTGCCGCCCGGCGCTTACATGCTAGAGCTGCGGGCCATCTTTGGCGTGGAGGACCTACGCAGTGGCAGCTACCACCAAACTCTGCACGTGCAGTAGACGCCACTCCGGCTCCAGCCCTTTCATTTCAGCCCCCATCCCTCTCCGTTTTACGTCCAACAACGCTCCGTAGGATGACTACCTACGGAGCATTGTATTGGCTCCCCGGCATCGTTGCATTACCCAGAACGGAGCGTTTTATCCCTTACAACGGAGCGTTTCATAGGATAGAACGCTCTGTTGCGTACTATAATACGGACTGTTTTAGGGCCGGCAACATACCGTTTCATTGGTTACGATCGTCGGTTACCTAACCTCACTGCTTCGAAATCAACGGCAAATACTGCCTGATCCACTGCTCCACACACCCGGCTGAACTCGGATCGCATTCCAGCACCGGTTGGGTACTCGCCTGGCATTCCTCCGGCTGCAGGGCATAGACCCGATTATCCGCCGCGTCGATCAAGAACAGCGCGATTATATCCTCCGGCTGCTCAGTGGTCATGGTCACCACCCCGCTGGCGGCGATATCCGGGCCAACCACCGCCGACCAGAGCGAATGGCTGATACTGTGCGTCGCGGTCAGCACCGCCTGGGCCGGCGTGCTACCGACCACCGGCGGTTGCGAGCCGTGACCCTGCACCAATAACCACATTTCCAGCGAACCGGCCGCCGCCGGAAGCTGAACCTGGATTGCTGAACCGGTGGTCCCGCTTGATGATGATCGCTTACTAACCCAAAAATCTGATGAGTCACAGGCGACCGGCGCCGGTTGCACGGGTAGTGAGGGGGCGCCGATTTGAACCGGCGTGGCCGTGACCATTATAAGGTGTGATGCCGTAGCTGTTGGTGTTCCTGTTCCTACTATCATGGAGACGGGACGCGTAACGGTGATGGGAGGAGTAAGCGCGAGGGGGATATTGGGGGAAGCGTCAACGACGGGAGCATGATGAGCGGTGACCGTTTCGATATCAGTTGGGTCTGATTCCGGCGCTGGATAGGGAAAATTAGGACAAACAGGTGCTTCATCAGATTGTAGACGAAATTGAGCCGGGATATACTGTTCAGTTTCATCTTGTGTCAGATTGCGACCGGCTTTGCGGCAGGCCCGATGCTGCCAGGATAGCTTATTGACATCCCATAATTTAATCGTGCCGTCTCCACCGCTTGAGGCCAGAACCTGCCCATTAGGGCTAAAGGCGACGCTATTCACCTCAAAACTACGGCTAGTAAAGCCATTGAATTCCCATGGCTTCTCAGGGTCGCTTATATCCCACAACTTGATAGTGTCATCCCAACTCCCTGAGGCCAGAACCTGCCCATTGGGGCTAAAAGCCACACTACTAACATCTAGTCCGTGGCCAGTGAGAGTGCTGAGTAACGCTGGCTGTTCAGGGATGCCCAAACCCCACAGTTTGATGGCGTAGTCCGGATAACTACTCCCCGACGCCAACATCTGCCCATCGGGACTAAAGGCTATGCTTTGGACAAGGCCACTGTGGCCCGTCAGGGTGCTGAGCAATTTTACCTCCTTGGGGTCGCTCACATCCCACAACTTGATAGTATTATCCCAACTCCCCGATGCCAACACTTGCCCATCGGGGCTGAAGGCCACGCTTGTTGTTTCATTGCTGGCACCAATCGTACTGAGCAACTCCACCTCTTTGGGGTCGGTCACATCCCACAACTTGATCCTATCCCAACTGCCCGATGCCAACACTTGCCCATCGGGGCTGAAGGCCACGCTTGTTGGTTCATTGTTGGCACCAATCGTACTGAGCAACTCCACCTCCTTGGGGTCACTCACATCCCACAACTTGATAGTATTATCCCAACTCCCTGATGCCAACACTTGCCCATTGGGGCTGAAGGCCACGCTTGTTGATCCATCACCAGTATCAATCGTATTGAGTTCCTGAGAGTCGCTCACCTGCCATAGCTTTATCGTATTATCATCACTACTTGAGGCTAACACTAACCCATTGGGGCTAAAGGCCACGTCTGTCGCGCTTAACCTGTGGCCCGTCAGGATACTAATTGCCCCAGGCGGCTTGGGACCGCTCACATCCCATACCGTGATGATTCCATCCCAACTCCCCGACGCCAGTACCTGCCCATCAGAGCTAAAGGCCATGCTAATCACATCAATAATATGACTAGTTAAAGTACTAAGTAATTCAGGTTTCTCTGGATCACTCACCCGCCATAGATTGATGGTTTTTTCTACGGTACCACCTGACGCCAACATCTGCCCATCGGGGCTAAAAGATACACTAAGAACGCTAAACCTGTGTCCAATAAGAGTGCTTAGCTTCTTCGGCTGCTGGGGGTCGCGCACATCCCACAAGTTAATGGCGTTTTCCCTCTCAGCATCTCGCAACACCAACAGTTGTCCATTGGGGCTAAAGGCTACAATGCCTTCACTAGTATCAATGGTGCTGAGTAACTCAGGTTGAGTGGGGTCACTTACCCGCCACAATCTGCCATCACTCGATGCCAGCACCTGCCCATCGGGACTAAAAGCTAATGTGACACCATCGGCACCAATGGTGCTGAGCTCCTCAGGGTGGGTGGGGTCACTTACCCGCCACAATCTGCCATCACTCGATACCAGCACCTGCCCATCGGGGCTAAAGGCCACGCTTGTTATGCTCTGGGTAGTATCAATGGTACTAAACAACTCCGGCCACTCAGGGTCACTCACATCCCATAACTTGATGGTACTATCCCCACTGCCAGAGGCCAGCACCTGCCCATCGGGATCAAATACCACGCTATACACCACATCATTATGACCAAACAGGGTGCTGAGCAACTCTGGCCGCTCCGCGTCGCTTACTCGCCACAGCTTGATGGTATTATCCCAACTGCTAGAAGCTAGCACCGGCCCTTCGGGACTGAAGGCCACGTTTTCCACCTCGCGGCTGTGGCTGCGCAAATACGTTGGTGACTGCTGCAACCCAGTCAATAAAGCTTGGTTCGCCTCCAAAGTCGGACCAATACGATTTGCTTCGAGACTTAATAATAATGCCAAATCATACACAGCATCATCTAGTGAACGCAATGCCTGAGTAGCTAACTGCCGGGATGTATTCAGCCGCTCTAATCTTTCGGCTTCTTTTCGAGCCTCACCGGTCCGTTGCTCCGCCTCCTTACGAGCCGCTTCGGCTGTGTTTCTGGCTTGTTCAGCTGCCTGTCGGGCGGCATCAGCTCGGGCTTGGGCCTGCCGAGCTGATGCCGCTGCCGCTTCGGCTTCAGCCTGCTGGGCTTGAGCCGCAGCTTGTCGAGTCTCAGCTACCTGTCGGGCGGTTTCGGCCTGAGTTTGGGCCTGTTGGGCGGCTTCGGCCGCTGCTTCGGCCTCCGCCTGCTGGGCTTGAGCCGTGGCCTGGTTGGCCTGGGCCGTTTGCTGGGCTTGTTGCGCCACGATCTCGGCCGCCTCTGCCGTGGCGCGCTCGGCCAGCGCGGTTTGCTGGGCCGCTACGGCTTGCCCTTCATTTTGTTCGGCCTGGGCCTGCTGAGTCTGGGCCACCTGGCGGGCCGCCCCGGCGGTTTGTTCCAGGCTTAGAGCCTTCTGACGATCAACGTCGGCATTTACTCGGGCTGAGACAGCCGTGGCCTCGGCCAGTACAGCCTGGGCCTCAGCGGTTTGCGCCGCTCGCGCTGACCACTCTGCCGTACTCTGCCGGCGTTCGGCGGCCTGGGCAGCACTCAAGGCCGTGGCTCGACGGATATCCGCTTCGGCGGCCTGACGCTCGGCCACGGTGCGCAATTCCTCGGCGCCAGTCCAAAATCGATAAAAGATGATCACACCCAAGATGGCCAGCAGCAGCAACAGCAGCGCAGTGCCTAAACCAAGCGCCCGGCGGCGCAACTTGTCGGCAGCCTCAGTCTGCTCCTCAGCCCGCTGGCGCTGCTCCTCGGCCAAAGCCTGGGCCTGGGCCAGTTGCCGCTGCCGCTCCACCTCGGCCGCGGCCTGCTGCTGTTCCCGCAGGGTCACGCTGCGCAAAATGAAATCCTGCTCGCGCTGGCTCAGGTCGTCCGGCCGTTGGGCCAGCCACGCTTCGGCCTCGGCCAGAGTCGCGCCCCGTATCAAGCCGCCTTCATCCCAGTCGGTCGCCTGCCACTGGTTGAGCGCGGCTCGCAGCCGCTCCTGCCAGGCCCGGAAGGTCCGGTCGCCCTCCATCCACCGGCCCAGCCGCTCCCAATTCTGGATCAACGCTTCGTGGACGACCTCGACTATCTCGGACCCGCCGGCATCGCGGTTGGTGATGACCAGCCGGCTGCCGGCCAACTGTTGGACCAGCGGCCAGTCGGCCTCCAACTCAGCGGCATGGGCCACTCGGCGGGTATCCTCGGTGCCGGCCCCCGGCTGAACCAGTTGGGTGAAGATATGACGGGCCTGGCTCTGCTGGTCAGGGGTCAGGACAGTATAGACCTGCTCGGCATAGTGAGTCACCGCGCCCGGCACCCGGCCAATCATCTCGTAGGCGTTCCAAGTCAAGCGGCCGTTGCTTTGACGCTGCCACAACTGGGTCAGGGCAAACTCCAGCAACGGCAGGTGGCCTGGCTCATCGCCCACATCGTCGAGGATGCGCTCGACCAGGCCGGCTTCGAAGGAGATGCCCAACTTCTCGGCCGGGTATTCGATGGCCTGGGCCAGTTCGGTGCGGTTCATAGCGCTCAGGAGTTCGATGTTGCCCCGCAGCGCGTCGGCCAGGGGGCGGTGGGTTAATGCCTTACCTATAAAATCGGCCCGTAAGGTTAGGATAATTGTGATTGATGATTGGAGATTAGGAGGTTGGGAGGTTGGGCTGTGTTGGTCGTCCGCATCTACCCCCTGGTTCCTAATTCCCGGCCCCTGGCCACTGACAAGCAGGGTATCGATGAAGCGAGTACGCGTGTCGGGGTCGGGGCAGAGGGTGTAGAGTTCTTCGAATTGGTCGATGATGAGGAGGAGGTGTTGAAGTTTGGGGGTTGAAAGCAGCCGTTGGTTGAGCAGGTCGGCCAGGGTTTGTTGGCCTTGGCGAAGAGTCTCAGCCCAGGTGTGGACTAGGTCGTCACTAAAGCGGCGCTCGATGAGGGGGACGAGAGCTTGGGCCAGCTCCTCGAAGGGGGCGCTGCCGGGCCGAACGGTGACGGGCAGCCAGTCACCGGCCTGACGCAGGCGGGGCAGCAGCCCGGCCAGCACAACCGATGATTTGCCGCTGCCGGATGCGCCGGTTACGGCCAGCAGGGGACGGTGAGGAATGGTTGCGACCAGTTGGTCGACGAAGGCGTCTCGGCCAAAGAAGAAGGGGGCGTCGGCTTCCTGGAAGGCGTGCAGGCCCAGGTAGGGGGTCGGGGGGTGGGGGCGGGGGGTGGCGTTGTGCCAGAGGTCGGTGGCGATGGCGGCGGTGAGGAAGGTGAGGTGGGGCTGGCCCTCACCCCATCCCTCTCCCTCTGGGAGAGGGAGCTTTTCTTCCCCCCCTTTGGGGGGGATTGAGGGGGGGTCGTCTGAGTCTACAAGCCTGAGCACGCCCAACAAATAAAATACCAACCCTCGATAATACTCCGCCCAAGCGGCCTCACTCGTCAGGAACCGAGCGGTTTGCCGGCGGATGGCGGCCAATAAGGCATACGGTTGGGCCAAGGCGGGGTGGATGGCCCTGGGCAGGGCGAATTGTGCCGGGTCACCCATCACAGCCCGGTGCAGCCGCTCGTAGATGAGGAAGCGGATCGTCTCCGGCGGTTGGTCAGCCTCGATTAGGGCGGGGGGCAGCAAGCCCACGACCACGCCGGTTTCCAACCGCAGCAGGTGGTGCAGCCGCTCGTCCGGTCCAACCTCGGCTTCGATGAGCGCGTTAGCGTCGCTTTCCAACTCACTCACTAGCGTCGCCAGATCGAACCGGCCGTGAACCCGGTCCCAGCGTGTTCCGATCCACGACTCGAGCAAGTCAGGCAGTTGAGTTATGGGATTGAGCAGGCTCGTTTCATCAGGCAGGAGGAGTGTCTCCCGGCTCAGATCGAAGCCAGTGCCGGCGAGGGCCATTTGTAGTTCGGCAGTGACGGGTGATAGGTCAACCGTCGGGACCGGTCGGACCTCAGGCTGCTGCCACAAAGCGACCGCCTGGGCCGCGCCTACGAGAGCCAGTTGCTTGGGATAAGGCGCAGCCGGAACCTGATCCAGGTCCTTGAACTTCAAAGCGCCGACGAGATACAAGGCCAGGCCGCGGTAGTATTCGTCCCAGTCATTGGGGTTGGTTAGATAAGCCTGAGCGATCTGCCGGATGGCGGCCAGGATGGTGTAAACCTTTTTCAACGCGGGCTGGAGGAGGCGGGGGGGGGTGTAGAGCGCCGGGTCATCGACGGTGGCCCGGCGCAGCCGGTCGTAGAAGACCGGGCCGATTAATTCCGGCGTCTCGCCGACCTCGACCAGGGCTTCAGCCAGCAGGCTGGTGACCACGCTCATCTCCAGATGGAGCAAATCGTGCAGCACGTGCTCCAAGCCGGCGTTGGCAAAGTCGATTAGGGTTACATCCCGCGTGGCCGGATCGACCAGCACGTTTTCCAGGTTCAAGTCGCCATGCTGGTAGGCCAGTTTGACCGCCGGCCAGTCGCTCAGTAGGGCCGATAGGTGCGCTAGAGGGTTGGGTAAGATGCCGCCGTCAGCCAGCCGGAGCCGGTCGGCGGTTAGCTCCAACTCGGTCGATGGGTCCAGGATACGGTCGATCTCGGCTTGCAGCCGCCCGCGCCGGGTCTGGACCACTCGCCCTTCAACCAAAGGCATTGGCTCACCAACGCGGTAGCGCTCTACCGCATCCACAGGCTGTAGCCGTAAACGATGGGAACGGCTTGGACCATCTGTCTTGGCCGGCAAATCGAGCGTGACCTCTTGGGCCTCAGGATCGACTTCGGTGATGACGAAGCTGGCCAGCCTGACCGCATCGCCGGCCTGCAGATGTTCGGGCGTGAGCTGCTCCGGGGTGAGTTCGAACACCGGCGCGGCACACGGAAGAGCCTGTGGCTCAACTACCAACTGAACCGGCAGCAGCAGATCGTACTTGGTCGCCGAGTACGCTTCCGGCCGGACATCGGCATTCTGCCATAGGGTGCCCAGCCGCTTGAACAGTCGGCCGGTCAACATCTCGGCCAGAACGGCGCTCTCGGTCTGGCGGCAGTAGCGGTCCAAGCTCTCGTGCTTGAAGTGACCGTCTCCGGCCAGCCGGTAGCCCAGCACGCCCCAGGTATCGCTCAACTCGACCGTGATCAGCTCGATCCGGCCGGCCAGCTTGTCGCGGATGTAGCGGGTGTAGCCGGCCTGCTCCTGCTCGATTAGCCAGGTTGGACCCACCTTGAGCACCAGCGGCAGGTCGGCTCCCCCGTCACGGCGAACGGGCTGGGCGACCAGCACCCGGCTCTGGGTGAAACCGCCGCCCAGTTCCTGCGGGATGTCTACTTGCTCATAGTCGCTGAAGACTCGCTGCAAGAGCGCCTCGGCTTCAGGCGACAGCGGCTTCACTGCGTCGCCGTAGACCAGTTGCGGCGGGTTAAATGGGTTGTGTTCAAACTGCACCGGTTTCGATATCATCGGTACCTCCTCTTTGAGCGATCGGGCTATCTCTTATTGAAAGTTTGAAGCTATTTTTCAAACCAGCGCTAGCACCGACGACGGCTCGGAAATCATAAAGATTAAGATTAAGCAACGAAACGCGTTACGTCGGGCCAACGAGCACCAGGCTAATGAAGGTTAAGAAAACAAATAGGGTACGTCGGGCCAACAAACACGACGCTAGGGTAGAGCGTCTTAATCGGCGACACAAGGTTGGGTTGTGTTTAGGTGGAAGGTGGCAGCGAAGTCAATAAAAGTGTTAACTCACGTTATCTTATCACAAAACGGGGTTGAATCCAACAGGTTGATAAGGCTTCGATAGTCATCTGCCGTTTTCGTACCATCTGAGTCGCCATCGGCTCGATGGTCACGTGAAACTTTGTCTTACGATGAGACCATTGTACCGGCGATATTAAGGTTTATCTCGCCCAAACACCGTCCCAAATTGCTCCAATCTTCTCCAACTTTAACCACACGGTCTGGATTTCAATTTTTCCAAGCGTGGTGACCAATGAAATTGGAGGATCTTGGAGTAACCTCAGGGCGTTTTCCGGCGAGAAATGCCGGCCGTTTTCTGAGATCATGGCTTCAGAACAATCTACGAGCCAAGGAGAAAGTCATTATGTCCCTAATCCAATCACCCCAAAGCTGCCCTTTTTGTGGCTTAAATCTGACAGTCGATACTCATTCTGTTCGTCGTCAGTGTGTGGACCCGGCTCATTGGCAAGGCGCTGGGCTGCTTTCGTCACACGATTATTACGCAATGGCTAAACTCGCCGCCAGAGGCATCATGGAGATGGCACGACGATCGAATAAAGGAATTTCTACACCGTAGAGGGCGTTTGGCGGCAAATATATAAAGTGAATTCAACACGAAATGTGTTGGAAAGGAAATAACCGGGGCAGTTTGTAGCAGTTTTGAAATTTGCCCATCAAGAAATGTCAGTGATGTGTTGATGATTAGTTGCGGATGCCCACCGAGGCGACGTAGACCCAACTATGGAGGATATTGGAGCTATTTGGGATAATTTTGGCAAAATTCTGCCAAGAATTGCCAACAATGGTTTAGTATCATAAACCCAACCGTCGATGTTCCACTGCTTTTATCAACGGTTAAGCCCAAACCATAATAGGAGAGACTGATGGATATGCTTGAACGAACTGCTCAGAGTAATGGCGACCTTCAACAAACGCTGTTGGCTGAACCCCCAACGATTGAGCCGGAGCAATTTATCTCTGCCCCTGAAGCAGACCAAAGCGCCTATCCCTTGACTTGCTATCGCCACGCTGCCGTGCAAACCGGCTTGCGCTGCAACCGCTGCAACCGGCACATTTGTATTAAATGCGCCAGGCGAACGCCGGTCGGTTATCGCTGCCCGGATTGTATTCGTCAGCAAGAGAATAAGTTCTACACCGGACTGGTCTGGGACTATCTCATCGCTGCGCTGGTGGCGTTCCCATTGGCCTTCGCGATCGTGGTGGGGTTCTGGTATGTGCTCTTCGAATTCGGTTTCATTTCGATTTTTCTGGCGGTCGTGGGGACGTGCTGGGTTAGTGGTTTCATGGCTGATGCGGTTCACTGGGCGGTGCGCCGACGTCGCTCTCGTTACCTGGGATACGTCGTGGCCGGGGCGCTGATGATTGCCTCGGTCCCATTCCTGGTCTTGTCGCTGCTTTGGTTAGATATATTTAGTTTGATCGGGTTGGGGATTCTGCTGGTTGGGGGAATAAAAATAATCTTCGCCCGTTTGTACTGAGAGGCCGCTTCAAACGTATATAGCGCGACACGACGGCTTACGGATGAACTCAAATTAGGAGTTACGCACTTGACATCCAATCATGTCATTTCGTAGCCGCAGGCGGAGAAATCCCTATAGAGTCGGCTTGCAAACATCGTTCTCAGGGATTTCTCGGCGTTCCTCCTCGAAATGACATGCCAACTGCGTAAGTTCTATCAAATTATAGATTTGAAAAACTGCCTCGATGACTAGAAAAGGAGGCTGGCGATGGATCAACCGGAGCTAAGAAAACTATTTGACTCGCCCGACGAGTGGCATCAAGACACATTTGTGGAGACTAAGTGGGGTGTCATCGATGTCATGAGTGGCGGCGGCGTATTTGGAGCCATCAGTGGTTCTGCGGTTGGCGCCCAGTATGGGCAAGAGATGGGCGATCTCGGCGCAGTGGCCATCTTCGGTCTGATCGGCGCTTTGGTCGGTGTTGTCGGTGGCGCTCTGCTCGGCATTCTGATAGGCGGGGTGGGCGAGTTGATCTGTAGCCGATTTGGTCTGGATCGAAGGTTGCGATCCAAGTTAGGCGGAAGCCTCAATACCTTCACCGGCCGTTTGCTCTATGGCGGTCTGCTCGGCGCTGCCGGCGGCCCAATTATGTTGGGGCTTGTGTTGGGCATTTATGGCGGCCATGGTGAGTTGATCGACTCTGTGGTTATCGGCGCTGTATTTTGGGCGACATGGGGAACGATTGGTGGAGCTATTAATTGGATTCTTAACCGCGCCCGGCTAACTGATAGTGTGGGTGGGGGGGTGGTCATCGGCGGGGGCATCGCGGCGATGGTCGGCATTATTTTGGGTATCATTTCGAGTGTTATGGCCGGCATATCGGTCGGTATTGTGATGGCAATGATGATGACAGTATTGGGTATCGGGAGCGGAGCGACCACTCGCGTCATGAGGCGAGAGAAAATTGGCCAATAAACCGGCAAGCAATTGCCATCATTTGTCAGTCTCTGAAGCGAGCTTTATAATCGACTTCAATACTCACAGGCCGTCTGGCGATGGTACAGGCGGAGGAAGAAGAGGGTCGGATGTCAAACGCGTATAACGTCGAACATTTTCCGTTAGATTATTGTCAAACCGATATATTAAACCTTGTGGCAGCCATTCAGAGCAGCGCTTCATTGTTAGCCATCGGTATGCCCGGTTGTGGCAAGAGTCGCCTGATTGATTTTTTGATCCATCGACCGGGCCTCCGCGAAAAGTACAACCTGCCGGAGAGCGTACGCATCATTACCGCTGACGGTGATCTGGGTGTTACCGGATCGCAAGGCATTTTCATCGAACTGCTGCGCGCTCTGGGCAGCGAGGCCGACGCCTTCGGCGACTCCAATCCCGATCTGCTCAAGAATCGGTTGATTGCGGAAGTCAGGAAATTAGAGACCGAGACCGACCTGGTCATTATCTTCGACAATTTCAGGCAAGCGCTGCAACAAACGCTGGGTGAAAATTTTTTTAATTTTCTCTTTGCCCTGCGCAATGTACGGCCCAAACTCAACATCAGCTATATCTTTCTAGCTAATCTGGAAATTAAGCCTGATGGATTTTTTAAATTGGGACGACTGTTTGACAAGGGGCCGGATCGGTCAATTTGCTGGTTTACACTCTTAAACCGTGATGATACTTTCTTTTCGATTAACAGGCAACTGCACCGGGCCGGCCAACCACCCGACACCCTCAGTCAAGCGCAAAAAGTGTGGATTTATGAGCTAACCGGCGGGCATGCCCTACTAACCCGGTATTTGACCTTGCTCACAACCGGCGGTGATGTCGATCAGCAGACAGACCTGGCTCACATCGTCCAGCACGCCGGCATCCGCGCTGCGTGTGACTCGATCTGGCATGATTTGACCCCGGCCCACCAAAACTTTGTCATCGATTTAACCAGGGGACGACGCCCGACCGCAAACGACAAACCGATGCTTAACGTTCTCCAAAATTATGGACTGCTCGACCATCAGGCCCGATTCTTCTCGCCGGTGTTTGAAACCTTTGTCAAACTTCAGGAAAAACCGACCGGGGTGGTCGATATTCGCTGTGATGAACTCCAAACCCAAGTGGTCGTCACAATCCACAACAGTGAACAGTCGATCAGCCTGGGCGGCCTCTCGCAACGAAAACGGAGATTGCTCTGCTACTTAATCGAAAATCAGGGCGAACCGTGCCCGAAAGATCAACTGATTGCCGTTGGTTGGCCCACCGATTTTGAGCAAGGAGTGACCGATCAGGCCTTGAGCCGGCAGATCGACGGCATCCGCAGTTGGTTGAGGAACGAGAAAGAACTGAGCCACTACCTCGCCATCGAAACGCAATGGGGCGAGGGTTATCAAAGTGTGGTAACCGGCTAACCTCAGAACGGTTAACCTAGACCGTTACAACCGAAGCACATCATTTTCTCAAGACATCCGTCCTGAACAAGGCGGATGTTTTTTGTTGCCTCAAGATGGTCGAAGCCCAGCCCGAATTGGGGAAATTTGGCGTAATTGTGGTGCTTTTATGACGAGACTTATCAAAGGCTTATTGATACCTTAATTTCAGCAGTGTTAACCAAATAAAAAATTGAGGGGAATTAACCTATGTCACGTCATAAGATTTCGAGCATGCTTCAATTAAGTTTGGCAGTTACAACTCTGCTGGTCGGTTTGGGTTGGCCGGGCCAGGTAGAGGCCATCAATCTTACGCCGACTGCACCTCAAAATAATCCGCTGCAATACCTGCCTGCAGCTCAAAGTGACCCTTTGGCTAAGATTGAGCCATCACTTCTATCAGACGTAAAGGTCAGCAACCAGACCGACTTTTTTGTTTGGCTGACCGTGAAAGCCGATCTCAGTCCGGCTTACACATTGCAGACAAAGGCGGAAAAGGGCCGCTTCGTATTCGAGACCCTACGCGACACCGCCCAGCGAAGCCAAAAGGGGCTACGACAAGAACTCGACCGGCAGAGGGTGGGGTATCAACCGTTTTACATCGCTAATAAAATTCTGGTCCACGGCGGCAACCAAAACACCCTACTCAATCTGGCGGCTCGTTCTGACGTGGCCCGGATTACGGCGAACCATATCTATCGGCTCGAAAAACCCAGGATTAACCGCTCCTCAACACCAAAAGTCGCCGCTGTTGAATCCAATATCAGCTTCGTCAAGGCTGACGATGCCTGGGCTTTGGGATACGACGGCAGTGGCGTGGTTCTGGCCGGCAACGACACCGGCCTTGATTGGGATCATCCGGCTCTGATCAACCAGTATCGCGGCTGGAACGGAACGACCGTTGATCACAACTACAATTGGTGGGACGCGACCGGTACCTACCCCAGCGCTCCCGGCGATGGCTACGGTCACGGCACCCACACTACCGGCACCATGGTTGGCAGCGACGGGGCCGGCAATCAGATCGGTGTCGCCCCCGGCAGTAAAACCATCCACTGCAAAAATATGGACGATTATGGGGGTGGTACCGATGCCACCTTCATTAAATGCTTTGAATGGGACCTGGCGCCGTGGAATCTTAGCGGGGCCAATCCGCGTCCCGATTTAGCGCCCGATGCCATCAATAATTCGTGGGGGTATTGGGACGGTAACCAACCCCAATTCGAAGACGAGATTGCTGCGCTGCAAGCAGCCGGGATCGTGGTAGAAGTTTCGGCCGGGAACGAAGGTCCGGATTGTTCAACGTTGCGGTCGCCCGGTGATTATCAGCAAAGCTTAACGACCGGCTCGGTTAATCACACCGGTGGAACGCTTCCTGGCGACCTGACCTATTTCAGCAGCCGAGGCAAATCAGGCCTCTATCCCGATAAATTTATCCCAGACGTCATGGCTCCCGGCGAGAATATTCGCTCCAGCGTACCGGGTGGCGGCTATGAAGGTGGCTGGAGCGGCACCAGTATGGCCGGCCCCCACGTGACCGGTTTGGTTGGCCTGCTCTGGTCGGCCAATCCGGCCTTACAGGGCCGGGTGGACCAGACGGTCCAAATCATACTCGATACCAGCGTGCCTCTGGCCGGCCAGACCGGCTCAAACTGTGGCGGCGATTACACAGTTGGTCCCAACAATGATTGGGGGCATGGCACCATCGATGCTCTGGCTGCGGTCCAACGCGCCTTATCGTATGGCAGCAGTGGAACCCTGGTTGGAACCGTCACGGACGCGATTTCGCAAGCAGCGATCGCCAAGGCCACCATCAAAGCAACGCTTAGCCCGACCTTGACCTGGACAACGAAAAGCAATGAGCAGGGTGACTATTCGATCAAAATCCCAAGCGGCGCCTATTCCGCGACGGCAGAAAAGTACGGCTATGTCGCCACTCAATTTAACAATGTCTCGGTGGTTTCAGGCACTACCACCAATCTTAACTTCAATCTGACTCCGGCCGAAACCTACCTCGTCAGCGGCGTTGTAACCGACCAGGCCACGGGCCAGCCACTCTACGCCCGGCTGGAGATCAACAACTATCCGGGCGAACCGGTGTGGACCGATCCGGAAACGGGCAGCTACGATGTCACGCTCGCTGCCGGGATAGCGTATACGTTTAGCGTGCAAGCCTGGGTGGGCGGCTACGAACCGGTCAGCCGGACGGTCGGCCCGCTGACCGGCAGCCGCACCGAAAATTTTGAACTGGGCGTCGATGTTGTCACCTGCCAGGCCCCCGGCTACGCGCCGGCTGATTTTCTAATTATAGATGATTTTGAAGCGGGGCTGGGTAATTGGTCGACGACCGGGCTGTGGAATTGGGAGCACCAGACCCAAAACTGCGGGGCCCAGGCGGCGCCCTTCCCCAGCCCCGACAACGCCGCTTACTACGGTCTCGACACCAGTTGCACCTATGCCACGGGCAGCGCAACAACCGGCGCGTTGACCTGGCAAAGCCCAATCTTCCTACCGGCGGACAAACCGGCCGCGCTCACTTTCTCCAGTTACGAGCGGACTGAGTGCAATGGCAACTGCGAATGGGATAAGCGCGCCACCGAGATCTCGACCGACAACGGCTCGACCTGGACAACGCTGGGCGAAGGCGCGATTGAAGGGACGTGGTATTCAAACGCCTTTGACCTGACCCCTTACCAAGGCCAGAATGCGCTGCTCCGCTTCCGTTTCGATAGCATTGACGGCTACGCCGATGATTACCTGGGCTGGCTGATTGACGATGTGGCTATTCACACCAACTGCATCGCCAACTATTACCAAGTCACCATTGCTCCCACCGAGGCCACTCAATGGGGCGACCCCGGCCAGACCGTGGTCTACACCGTGCAGGTTACCAACAGCGGCAATCTGAGCGACACCTTTGATTTAACGGCTAGTGGCAGCGCCTGGCCGATCTATGTGCCGCTGGACTCGGGCGCAGCATCGACAACGCTAACCGTGGGGCCACTGGCCGCGGGTGAAAGTCAGACCGTAAAGCTCCTTATGGTCATCCCGTCTGGCGTGGCGGAGGGGGCAAAGGACACCGCCGCCATCACAGTCACGTCTCGTAATGACACCACTAAATCCGCCGTCGCCACGTTAACCACTATTACCGGCGACATCGGTACCAAGCCTATCCGCCGTATGTTTTTGCCGCTAATTATCAAGTGAGCTTTCGCCGAGGACCTGAAGCCCAAAGCGCCGAAATTACCTGTCTGAGAAAAAACAGAATTTAATGCTCACCCAACTAAAGGCAATTTGGAGCAATTTCATGCAAATTTTACCCCAATTTCCTCCAAATTTAACCATGTCAGCTTGTTTCATGTTTTAAAAAATGATAGCCCAGATTTGCAGAATTTACGGATTCAGTTCGGAAATCCGTTCATTCTGCCGATCTGGGCTATAGTCTAGTGATCGTGTAGGCTGGGTAAGAAACAGCTACCCACCTATCCAACTAACCACCCAACACTCTACCGTTCGCCGCGTGGCCGAACCGGTACCGGCGTAATCTTCCAGATGTCGTCGCAGTACTCCTTGATCGTCCGGTCGGAGGAGAAGAAGCCGCAGCGGGCCACGTTAAGGATTGACATGCGGGTCCATCGTTCTCGATCACGGTAGGCTTCATCGACCCGATCTTGAGCCTCGATATAAGCCTGATAATCGGCAAAAGAAAGAAACTCATCGTGGTAACGCATCGAATTGACAACAGGCTTGACCACATCCTGATCGCCGTTGGTAAAGTAACCGGAGGCAATTTGATCGATGGCCTGGCGCAGTTCGTGATTGTTGTGGTAGTACCACATAGGATCGTAACCTCGTTCTTTGGTGGCAAAGACTTCTTCGGTCGTTAATCCAAACAAGAAGAAATTCTCTTCGCCGACGTGCTCCCGAATTTCGACATTGGCCCCATCAAGGTGCCGATGGTCAGCGCCCGTTGAGGGCAAACTTCATATTGCCCGTGCCGGACGCCTCTTTACCGGCCATCGAAATTTGCTCCGACAAATCGGCGGCCGGATAGATCTTTTGGGCCACGGTGACGTTGAAATTGCTGATAAAGGCCACTTTAAGCCGGTCGTTTATATCGGGATCATTGTTGATTACATTGCCGATAGCATTGATGACTTTGATGATCCGTTTTGCCATGAAATAACCCGGCGCGGCTTTAGCGCCAAAAATGAAGGTACGCGGCACAATATCGAGGCCGGGATTGGCTTTGAGGCGATTATAAAGCGTGACGATATGCAGCATTTTGAGGTGTTGGCGCTTATATTCGTGCAGCCGCTTGACCATAATATCAAACATTGAATTGGGATTAACCTGGATTTTTCGTGCTTCAGAATGTGTTCGGCTAAACGTTGCTTGTTGGCCTGCTTAACCTGGTCCCACGCTTGCCGAAAATCGGCATCATCCACGTAATCTTCCAATTTTCCAACTGCTCTAAATGTTTGATCAATCGTCGCCGATTTTGGAGGTGATCAGATCAGACAGGCCGGGGTTAGCCATTTTAACAAAGCGGCGAGGGTGACGCCGTTGGTTTTGTTGTTAAATTTCTCGGGCCACATCTCGTAGAAGTCGTGCAGCACGCGCCCTTTCAGTAAATCGGAGTGCAGTTGGGCCACGCCGTTGATCGAAAAGCTACCGACAGAGGCCAGATTGGCCATCCGCACGCGTTGATCGTAGCCCTCTTCTATGATCGACATGCGTTCAAGACGGCCGTGGTCATTCGGGAAACGCGCCTCGACTTCTTTCAGGAAGCGGGCGTTGATTTCGTAAATAATCTCCATATGGCGGGGCAGCAGCCGTTCCACCAAGCTGACCGGCCAGCGCTCTAAGGCCTCCGGCATAAGGGTGTGACAGGTATAGGCAAAGGTACGGCTGGTAATAGACCAGGCTTGGTCCCAGGGCAAGTGATATTCATCCACCAACAGGCGCATCAGTTCCGGAATACCGATGACCGGGTGGGTATCGTTAAGTTGGATAACGACCTTTTCGGGGAAGAGATTCCAATCGTCATTGCGAATGTGGAAGCGGCGAATAATATCGTTGAGTGAGCAAGCTACAAAGAAATATTGCTGTTTGAGCCGGAGTTCCTGGCCTTGCGGCATATTGTCATTGGGATACAGCACTTTGCTGATATTTTCCGAGTGGGTTTTTTGTTCCACGGCGCGGGCGTAGTCGCCGTTGTCGAACAGTTGAAAATCGAACTCATTGGTGGCACGCGCGCCCCAGAGGCGCAGCATGTTGACGGTTCCGGTTTTGTAGCCGGGCACCATAGTGTGATAAGGTTCGCCCATGACCTTTTGCCCGCCAACCCAACGGATGCACCATTCCCCGTCTTCACGTTGATAATGTTCGGTGTAGCCGTTGAACTGAACCTCGACCATGTCATCCGGCTGGGCAAATTCCCAGGGGTAGCCCAGGTAGAGCCATTCGTCCGGGCTTTCCACCTGCCAGCCATTTTTGAACGATTGCCGGAAGATGCCAAATTCATAGCGAATGCCGTAACCAACGCTGGGAATGTCGAGAGTGGCCATCGAGTCGAGGAAACAGGCGGCCAACCGCCCCAAACCACCGTTACCCAGGCCCGGTTCGATATCTTGGTCTATCACCTCCTCAAAGTTGGAATTAAAATCGCTCAGAGCTTCTTTGGCCAACTCTTTGGTATCGGTGTAAAGCATATTCTGAGCCAACTGCCGGCCCAGCAAATATTCGGCTGAGAGGTAGTAAATAAACTTGGGGTTTGTTTCGTAATAGGTGTTGACGGTCTTGCGCCAGCGGTCGACCAGATAATCGCGCACGCTGTAGGCTAGCGCCATGTAGCCGTCAGTCAGACTGGCCGTTTGCACCGCCTGGCCGATATGGTAATAGAGGTTGTTTTCAAAACGCTCTCTGAAAACATTGATATCACCGTTGGTCTGCAATGGTTTTAATTGCTTGCGTTGCATAGTCTCTCCCTCATGGTAAGCTGATCATTTTTTTGGATTGATAGAATTTAGTAGCTACGACGCCATAGCCCTCCGCTTGGTTCAGTCAACATAAGACTTGAATGGTTTTCATATATAGCTTTCATCTAATGATTGGTCCAGCCGGATAGGTTTGGTCTCTCTAAAATCTTTTGGAAACCCGGCGTCACTGATCTGAATAATACACTGAAATATAAATATTACCCTAGCTAGTATTAATGGCTTTAACCATCTAACTGGTAGCACTGCTAAAGCGGTCGCTGTGAACCGTCCAGCAACATAGATTTAAGGGAATACCAAAAGGTTCTCGCATTTTCGAGACGGGAGTCGGTGAGAGGGTTGGGAAAGTAACTAAAATCAAAGCGACGATAGGTATTTTGACCTCTATGTCCTAATCTGCCGGATTTTATATCACAATGGGACAATAAGCAATTCAGATTTTATCGCTGCCGGAATTTGGGGCAAAAGGTCTGATTATCTCTAATATATGCCCCGTTAACGCTAAATGACAAACTGTGAAAGCGACAACTGGACTAAGCAGAATACCGTAAGAGTGGCCGCCTGTCGCCATGATCAAGCCATCTACCCCGGTAGGCCCTAGCACCGGCAGTCGATCCGGTCCGGTCGGCCGCAATCCGGCCCCTAGCTCAATAATCGGCAGTTCTTCGATGTTAGGAATTATCCCCTGGGCTTTGCGAAGGATATGAAAGACCCCACCAACCGTTGACCGGGTATCGAAACCGGCTTCACGCTCAACAGTGGTGCCGATGATAAGGCGACCATCCGGACGCGGCACCAGGTAAACCGGCCCCAGAATCGGCTGCTTGATCAGCGGTGCATCCGGCGGCATTTGCAGGATTAAGGTCTGCCCTTTACGGGGGCGGACGACATCTTGTAACGGCTGGGGCAAACCCGGCACCCGCCCGCTCCAAGCGCCCGCCGCGATAATGACCGTCTCGGCCGAGCAGGTCTCGCCGGACAGTTGTAGGCCGTGAACCCGCTTATTCGAAATGAGCAACTCCTGTACTTCGGTTTGCTCACGCAGCCGGCCGCCAACGGCCAGAAAGGCCTCCCGCAGGGCAAGAATGAGGTTACGATTATCTACGTGATGCGCCATCGGGGTAAAAATAGCGGCTAAGACGTTCGGGCCTAAATTCGGCTCTCGTTCCCGCGCTTCATCGCCGGACAGCCACTCGACCGGGAAGCCGATATCGCGATGGAATCGGTACTGCCGCTCCAAACGCTGCACGGCGTTGTCGAACAGCGCCACGAAGAAGCGGCCATCCGTTTGGTAATGCAGCGGAATGTCGGAGATTTCGCCCAATTCTTGAGCAAACCGGGGCCAGCGTTGGTAGCTGTCCCGTTGAAGCGCGAACAGATCGTCGCTAAACGAGTCGGACAGTTTCCAGGGCATCAGCATCCCGGCCGCAGCCCAGGTTGCGCCTCGTCCGACCTGCCCCCGTTCAAAAATCGTCACGGCTTGCCCGGATCGAGCCAGATACCAGCCGATTGATAAACCGAAGACTCCGCCGCCGATAATGGCAATCATAGTTTCACCTATTGCACAGTAGGACAAATTGCTGATTTGTCCATCATCTTAACACCAGAAACCGGACAATTTCAGTCGATCTCGATTTCAAGATCTGATGAGAAATGATAGAACGCGGATGATACGAATTATACGGATTTTCACAGATAAGGCTTGATTGAGCTTAAAAAAATCCGTGTTTATCCGTGTTATCGGTACGATCTGTGTTCTATCTGCCCACTTTTATGTAAAATTGCGACCGACTGAATTTAGCAAATTGTCCTACAAACTGCGTGCGTTCTATTCTAAAAACTTTAGATATATTCACAAATAGCACAGGGTGAGTCACGTCACTTGCCGATAAGTTGTGGTATACTGGAGCGTATGGACACATCCTTCTACACTTCCTTTCAACCCCAACTCACCGGCGACGGCTCTGACACGCTCTATAGCGCCGAGTACGGGGAGACGTTTCACTCGACGTTTGGGGCGGTGACCGAGACCGAGCATGTTTTTTTGAGCGGCACGGGGATCAAGCAGCGACTCGCCGAGGGACAATCGGCGCGGGTGTTAGAGGTGGGTTTTGGGACAGGATTGAACTTTTGGGTTACGGCGCAGTACAGCTTGGCTACCGGTGCGCGGCTTGAGTACGTAGCTCTGGAAAAGTATTTGCTGCCTGCCGCCACCTTGACCCAACTGAACCACGACCATTTACCTGCCGTCGCCCAAGACATCCGGCTGGCCTTTCTCGACTGGAGATCTGGCCTGCCTGATCCGCTACCCGGCTCGCAGTTGCATTGGTGCTACGATGATTCAATCCGGTTGGACCTCGTGGTGGGCGATGCAACGAGCGTTTCTATTCCTCCACAAGATTACCACGCGATTTACCAGGATGCTTTTAGTCCAGGCAATAACCCTGAATTATGGACGCCATCATTTTTCACCCGGCTATTCGAGGTGCTGACACCGGGCGGCCGGCTGGCAACGTACTCGGTTAA